>NZ_JALKIL010000034.1 GCF_023051105.1 Anaerobiospirillum sp. NML120449
GCAAATAGGCGGTAGCTGAAGCTACATTACAGGTCAATCCTGTAGACTTTTTGAAGAAAAATTTTTTTTTCATGGTTCAAAAGGTCCAATGGAATGTGCGTCCTCCAAAACATTGTCCGACTATATGTAATTGACGTGCAATTGCCTCAGGCGATTATCCGCCGGGCAATATCAGGGATATACTTAGATTATTTACTGAAATTCTCAGGTCAATCGATCCCCTGATGGCTGATGCCCTGGCTGAGCTGAAACACCTTGATAACCAGCTTTTGCATCAGCCGGTGAAAGTTAGTGGGAACATACAGACTGTGCACCAGATATGCCTTTATATGGTCCATGGATGCCTTGAATGTATGCTTATCAGAACAGAGGTTACAGAGCCTCTGACATGCTGCAGGGAGCAGCTTTAGGCGGAATCTTATCTGCCCTTCCCAAAGTGCCGGTCCGGTCAGCTGGACCTGCACTTGTTGTATGAGGAAATGTGCTATGGACTCACTCATAAAAAGCAAGATCAAATCTGTGATTAAAGGAGTTTTCACTACACTTGGCTTCTCCTTTGTCATGGTGGGATTAAGCGGCTGCGGTGCTCAGAAACCAGATGAAACTGCCGCTGCTGACATTACCTCCGGCCCATCAATGAACGCTAACCACAAGGCTGATCTGGTTATCAAAGTTGGCTATGAAAACTCACGAGGTGAGCCTTTTGATATGGGCATGAAGCGCTGGAGAGATGAGCTTGCAAAAGAGACCGGTGGAGCAATCATTCTCGAGCTTTATCCTGAAGATGAGCTTGGCGATGAGCAGGCTCTGATGGAGCGCATGATCAATGGTGAAAAAATCATTTCCACTGCTGATGCAGCTGATCTTTACAGCCGTGGTGCTTACGACATAGGCATCTGCTTTAGTCCATATCTTTTCAAGAGCTGGGACGAAGCTTTTCATCTGACCCGCAGCAAGTGGTATCAGGAACAGAACAAGCGTCTGTCAGAAAAGCAAGGCCTGCATATTATTTCCTCAACCTGGCAGTTCGGCCTGCGTCATATTCTCTCCACACGTCCAATTACCAGGATCAGCGAACTGGATGGCCTGAGAATCAGAGTGGACAATAATGAAATTCAGAACAACACCTGGAAGATTTACGGTGCAGAACCAAAAGAACTGCCTCCATCAATGATCATGCAGGCTTTCAGAGACAAGGAGCTTGATGCTGTAGATCTTCCTGTTACCCGTATGTACGGTGCCGGCTTCCATAATGCTGCCAAGTACCTGCTGATGACAGGCCATGTCTATACCGTTACCAGCATTATTACCGGAGAGGAGTTCTGGAACAGTCTGACTACTGAGCAAAGAGAAGCTCTGACCAGAACCTGCATCAAGGCATCCAGCTTCTACAATGTAGTACGTGAAGCCAATGAATATCAGGCCCTCAAGAATATGCAGGAACAGGGCGTCACTGTTACCTATCCAGGCCGTGAAATGGTAGCTGCCCTCAATCTCAAGGCTCAGAGCTTCTACCGCCTCAAAGAGTTCCGCAAATGGACCCCAGGCCTTTACTATAAGGTACTCGAATCAAAGTCCCTGCCATGGACCTATTACACCAAGGGCGGCCTGATTGAGCCAGATAAGTAGCATGCGCTCTGCTTTGAGCATGCAGTGCTGAAAAAAGAGGACCCGACTTTTGTCGGGTCCTCTTTTTTGTCCTGTCGCCATGTTCTTATAATCAGGCATGAACATAGGCCCCCGGCACGGCAATTCATGGCGCCAGGGACAGGGAGCCAGTAAACAGCAGTTGTCCTGAACTGGCAGCTATCCCATGTAGCGTATCAGAGTTGCTCTTACAGCTCCCGGACCTGTAATCATTTCCTTGAACAGGTTCTCTACTGTCTGACCAATGCCTGCCTCATACAGGTTCTGGCCAAAGACAGTCTCATTGGACAGCAGAGGACGCAATGTGCGCTCCACGCTGTCAGGACGGGTAAAGATGATCTCAGACATTCTTCTGCTGAGCTCACTGAGCATAGGATCGTCGGAAATCTTCATGGTATGGCCATTATCGTCTATGGCCATGAGATAGCGCAGCCATCCGGCCAGAGCAAGCGGCAGAGCTACCAGTGAAGTCAGAGCGTAGCCACGCTTCTGATAGGCACTGATGGTATAGCCAAAACGCATTCTGATTTTCTGGGAGGTATCTGTAGCGATACGTGCCGGGGTGTCGGGCAGAGCTCTGTTGGTAAGGCGCTCTTTGAAAATCTCATTGAGATATTCTCGTGGGGTCACAATCATAGGACTGTCGACTACACGCAGGCACTCTTCATAGCCAAGACGCCTGATTAAGTTAATCAGCTGTCTGTCATTCATGGCATCGCTGATGTGCTCATAGCCAAAAATACAGCCATAAAGAGCCAGAGCCGTTTGCAGAGGGTTGAGGCATGCTGATACCTTCATGCGCTCAAAGAGCTGTACACCTCTGGCAGTAGTAAAGAGTACTCCCACCTTCTCAAGCTGAGGACGGCCATTTGGGAACTTGTCCTCAATTACCAGGTAACGTGACTTCTCCATGTTCACAAAAGGGGCCATGTGAGCGCCCTTTTTGCTGGTATAGACCTCCATATCTTCAATGCCCATAGCGGTCAGGCGGGCCGCAATGTCACGATCAGGGTAAGGGGTGATACGGTCAATCATGGTGTTAGGGAAGGTCACTGAATCCTCATCAGACAGGTACCTGATAAAGGCCTGATTGACAAAGCCTCTGCTCTCCCACTCACGGGCAATGGTCAGAACTGCATCTCTGAGCAGGTTGCCATTTTCTGAGCAGTTGTCAAAAGACACCATGGCAACCGGAGCAGCACCGGCCTGCCAGCGTTCCCACAGCAAAGCTGCAGTCCAGGAAACAGTATGGCATGGTGCTACCGGACCGGACTCAATGTCCTTTTTAATCTCAGGAAGAAAATTGCCCTTGATATCCCTGATGACATAGCCCTTTTCCGTAATGGTATAGCTGATCATCTGTATGGATGGACGGGGTGCAAGGGCTCGCACATCATACTCATCTGCAGGCGAGCTGCCGTTGAGCTTGTAGCTGTTGGCAATGGCGGCAGTAACGCGCAGATTCAGAGTGCCATCGCGCAACACTGTGGTCTCAAGAGCAAGACGGTCATGAGGGCTGAGCACACGATCTACCTCGGCTCCATCATGGGTAGACAGGGTAATAATGCCTGAGGTCTGGCTGCGGCTGCTTAACAGGTCATGCTGAAGAGATGCAATGTAGCCACGAAAGATATTGCCGGCACCAAAATGCAGCCATACGGGGTTATTGCGGCTGGTAGCCTGTACCCGGGCAACATCATAGTCAGGAAGAGCAATACCAGCCTTGTCAAAGGCGTCCCTGTCCTTAATTCCCTTGAGAGTAACCTTCATTAAAAAACCTCGCAGCGGACGAAACGAAGCACCAGTCATACAGGACAGCCGCTCCCGGCAGGTAACACGGCGGGAGTATGTCCTGATAATGCAGACGGGAAACTAATGGAAGACAGCACTCACAGGTGAGCATGCCTGGCATCGGTGGCCAGGATAAAAAGAGGCCCCGCTGTCACAAGCCCCCTTGGAGAAAACACATTAATGCAAGGATATCTGGAGGAAAGATCAACTCTCCCGCATGGCCATAAAGACAATATGACCTAAGTCATGACCTGAGAGCACCATCCAGTAATACAGAAATGAACCTGCTGTCAGCATGCGCAACGCCCCTGGATTATGGCAACGGTAAAGCCATTTTACAGGCAGCACGGCTCCGGCCAGTTGAAAAGCATGTAACTGTGTTGAGTTATGACCATACTGGCAGATTATGCGAGCAACTCATGGATAAACACGGCACTTGTCACCGTATCTTACGGTCGTATACACGGACCTGATAATTCTGTTAATACTTAATACCTTACCATACAAGTGATGGCTTTGCAGCACTGAACCAGGCCCCCATCCCGGCAGCTGCCGGCCTGATTACGCCCTGCCGAAGCTGTCAGCAGCAAGGCTGCTGCAGCCGCATGAAAACAGCTCCTGACACACCTGCAATGCCATGCCGTACCATGCCATACCATAACACTGCCATACCCCTGACCAGATCCTGAACACCTTCCGAAGCCAACTGCACCAGGCAGCAACCACAACAGCCCCAGCAATACCCATCCCAGGCAGCAACCACAAGAGCCACTGCCTCAACAATAGCGGTCCCCACTATTCTGTCCAGGGTTTGATGCTACTTGTGTGATTGATCAACGAATACCCCACAGTCTCAGCTCATCATGAGATTACATGCCATAACTTACTCCAGGGGCGTAGAGTGATTATGAGTAAGGGCTGATAAGAAAGCTGTTGCCTGGCATGCTGCCGGGAGTGCTTCCGGGAGTGCTGACATGACTGCTGGCTGGATACTTATAGAGACATGACAATCTATAAAGATCAGGGGATGGAGGCTCTGGGCTTACTTTGAGCCATGGGCAGCCTGGTTCAGGATGCAGTTATTTATGAGCACTGTCAGGGGCATGGGGACTTTTTTAGTTTGTGATGTAGAGCAAAGTTTTAATATAGGCTAAAATATTGAAAAAAAATTCCATGGATACGATCTATAATTATCAGGTTCTTAGGAAAAGCTTTTCTTTACCTGGATCGCACACATGCTGGCGACTGGTTAGCACATGGGATGTCAAAGCATATGGGTATATTAGACAGGCTTAACGGAGATCAGAAGAATCTTACGAAAGCTGACCTTGCTCTGCTCAAATACATCAGAGATCGAGGCCTTGACGTGTGCAACGCCCCTATCTCGGAAATTGCCCGCAACTGTGGCGTTTCGCATGCCACTGTGACCCGCTTTGCACGCAAATTTGGCTACGATTCCCTGCAGTCATTCAAAATTGCCCTGGCTCAGGAAATTGGCATGACCAGTGACCTGGGCGATCTTATCTCCGTATCCATCTCTTATGACGAGGACTCACGACAGACAGCCGCAAAGCTCTCTCAACTGATTGCCTCAACCATTGTTCAGACTGCTCAAAGCGTCAATCATCAAAGCCTTGCCCGTATTACCCGTGTTCTTTCCAATGCCCGAAGAGTACTGTTCATAGGCAAGGGAAACAGCGGTTTTGTGGCTCTGGACACAGCTTTCAAATTCAACCGCATTGGCATTGATTCAAGGGCCATTATTGATAGCCATGAAATGCTGGTGCTGTGTTCCCTGCTGGACAAAAAGGACGTAGTAGTAGCCTTTTCAAACTCAGGTTCCACTCCTGAAATTATCAAGGCCGTAAACCTGGCCCGTCAGGAACAGGCAAAGGTAATAGGCATTACCGCAGAGTCATCGAGTGATCTGTGCAAAATTGCCAATGACAGCCTGCTGTACTCGGTTAAAGAGACCTGCCTTGATTCAGGCTCCATCTACTCCAAAACAGCCGTTTATTTCATAGTCGATCTGATCTTTACTGAGCTGTGCAAGATGCTCGGACAGAAGGCAGTAGACACCAAGCACAAGACCAGTAAAGCCCTTGCTGTAATGTGCACCCCGGATTTCAAAAAGGAGCTGCTGGAAAGCGAGCCTCCTGTATGCCCTCAGCTCAATCCTTCTTCCCAGGATAACTGAGCTCATAATGCTTCAGCTTTCAGCCCGCTGCCTGTCTAAAGGCCCGACGGGTCAGGTCATGAATATTTGTTCTTCAGCGCCCCGGCGCAACAGCTCAGGCAGCCGCACTGCTATCCCTCTGGTCCACTCTCATGCCCTCAGGTCATGGTTTAAGGCAGGCTGCTGAGAAAACTTTCTTTAGGAGAGCCACATGCGTATTTACCGTGCCCATAACTATCAGGAGTTAAGCCGTAAAGCTGCCAACATCATTTCCGCTCAGGTAATCATCAAGCCTGACTGCGTTCTTGGTCTGGCAACCGGTTCCAGCCCAATTGGCACTTACAAGCAGTTAATCGAGTGGTACAACAAGGGCGATCTCGACTTCTCCGAGGTCAAGAGCGTTAACCTCGATGAGTACCGTGGCCTTGGCAAGGAAAGTGACCAGAGCTATGTTTACTTCATGCACCACAACTTCTTTGATCACATCAACATCAAGCCGGAGAGCATCAACATCCCTGATGGCAAGAACCCTGATGCAGTTGCTGAGTGCGCCCGCTATGACAAGGTAATTGAAGACCTGGGCGGCATCGACATCCAGCTGCTGGGTATCGGCCGTAACGGTCACATCGGCTTTAACGAGCCAGGCACTGCCTTTGAGAAGAACACCCACTGTGTTGATCTGACCGAGAGCACCATTGAAGCCAACAAGCGCTTCTTTGCCTCCATCGATGATGTACCACGTCAGGCCTACACCATGGGTATCCGCTCCATCATGCACGCCCGTCGGGTATTACTGATTGCCTCCGGTGAGGATAAGGCCGAAGCTATCTACAAGTCATTCTGGGGTCCTGTTACCCCTGAGGTTCCAGCCTCAGTTTTACAGCTGCACCCTAATGTAGTACTTGTTGCCGACGATGCTGCCTTAAGCATGGTCAAGATGTAATCACAGCAAGAGTCACAGCAGGCAGCCACCAACGCCGTTACGCAGACACACAGCTGCCAGCTTTTTCCCGGCCAGCCGTCACGTCTGTCAGACTGACGTGACGGCACCACAAAGCCCGAACAGGAAAACCTGTCCGGGCTTTGTTGTCTTTGCGGCTCTGTCACTTCATCCGGATCAAGCTCTGCCCCCGGATCAGGCTCTGCTCCCGGATCATGTACTGCAGCCCGGATCCGCCGGAACTTACTTGCAGGCAAGTGGCACGACACGGTACAACGGTGCTCTGACCTTCGTCTACGGCCTAGAAGGTCAGCAGGGGTCTGAGCCTTGCAATGATGAAGTAGGAGCGTACCGGACCAAAGTAACGGCTGTCATAGCTGAAGACCTTTTCGTTGAGCAGCATTACCTCATCTTCTTCCAGGGTAAAGTAGCTGCCTGGCTCAGCATACAATGGCATAGGACGTCCTGCACCATCTCTCTTTACTGAGGCTGTATTGGAAATCAGTCTGTCATTGACGAGCACTCCCTGACAGTTGTAATCAATCTTGTCACCGGTTACTGCAGCTACATACTTGCCTACAGGAGCTATGCCACCTGGGCATTTGCCTGCGGTAAGATAGCCGCGCTCATATCCAAAACGGGCCATCCTGGTCTCAAGGCAGGCCAGAACAAGCTCTCCCCTTTTCACCTCCAGAGTTCTTGCCTTTACAGTGGATGGCACAGCAGGCAGGCCACTGTCTGTGACCGGCTCTTCAGATGACACTTCACGGGTAAGAACACCTGCAGCTGTACCAAAGGCGTCCTCAGTGCCCGGGGCAGGTGCCGGACCGGAAACACTGCCGGCATAGATGGTACGACGGGCAAAACGCAGCTCCTGCTCACGTGACACACCTTTAGGGTCGATAAGATTCCCCAGATCAGCATCCTCTACACCGCTGAAGCCAAACAGACCGTAATCAATGCCATCGCGGTACTCAACCTTATAAAAGCCATAAGGCAATGACGGACTGACATTGATGTAGATGCCCATAAGGCTCATGGTCACATTGGCCACCAGGCTGAAAGCAAAAATTCCGGCAGCCGCCATCAAAATTATCCTGCCAGCTGAACGCTTTTTCCTGCCCCTGCCATCATGAGAACCATTATCTCCATGCAGCCCCGTGCCTGACTGTGCAGCTGATGCAGCCCGTGCAGCAATAGCCTCAGTGCCCGTCCTGCGCAGTCTTTCCATACCGCTTTCATACTTGCCCTCACCTGCGCTGTACTGCAATCCATCACCTGCAGTTTGGCTCATGCCATTGCCTGCAGTATGGCGAATCCTGTCAATACTTGAGGCAGTACTGGTGCGTACCTCACTCGATGAGATACTACTGTCAGCGGTGCGGCTGTTAAAACGGGATGAATTATGGGAAAAGTGACTGAGATTGTCAGAGGATGGATTAAGAGGCATGTTACTTATCCTGCTGCGCCATAGCGCACTTTTACGGTCTGTTTGATTCTGATTCATGCCCTGGGGCATAGGGCCCTTAACACCGTGAGCCGTTCGGACCTTGTGTCGTTGACTGAATGTATTGAAATTACTGTAAGCTGTGACTTAAGGTGCAGAGAAACATCGTTGCACAGTTTGCCTGCGCACCTTCCCAGACAGGGCTGATGCTCTGTTCCTATGCTGCGATGCTGCAGAGGCGCACTGCCATGCTTCTGCAGAGGCGTGCTGCCGATGCTGCAGTGTCGCGCTGCTGCGCTGCTGCAGTAACGCGCTGCTGCGCTGCTGCAGTAACGCGCTGCTGCGCTGCTGCAGCCATTACAGCTTCTTGTATAGATAAAGCTCATTGATGAGATGCCTGATTGAGCTGCTTAGATTGTTGACTGTTACTTTGGTTGTTAAGTCTGCCTGCATGCGAAGAAAGCCGGGTAGTACAAGGGTTAAAGATCATCTATAGATAACACGTCCCTATAATATAGTAATTTGAGAGCACTGCAGCAAACCACTGCAAAAAAGGGCTTTAACAAGGCAAATCAGCATTCACTGACACCATGGCGGTCTGGCACCAGGGTGGACTCCTGGCGCGGACAGAAGGCGTTGGCCATGTGAGCAAGGCCCAAAGACGGGGCAAACTACGGGGCAAGGCTCAAAGGCAGGCATAGCTACGGGCTCAGCCCCAAAGGCAGGCATAGCTACGGGCTCAGCACCAAAGGCAGGCATAGCTACGGGCTCAGCCCCAAAGGCGGGGCAAACTACGGGCTCAGCCCCAAAGACAGGTCAAACGACGGGCTAAGGCTTAAAGATGAAATTAGGGCGCAGAAATCAGATGTGCAGGCTTGCGGAGGTGGGCCGCCAAACCATTGATTAATGTAAAAGTACAAATATGGCAAACGGGCTTGATGCCATTACGTTACCTGGAAGCTTATTGAGACGGGAAAGAATTAAGGTAAGTGGGGTGTGAGCCGGAGTTGGAGTGGAGGGTGTAAGAAGGAGTGGGAGTGGAGGTGGAGGGCCGCTGATGCCGTCGCCACAATATAACGACGGCATTAGTCAGGCTCGGGTCAACTGTGCTCAAAAGGAACAGGAGCTGAACTTTGACCCTGACAGCTCAGAATGCTGCCATATCAGGTTATGCCTTTTCGACTTCCGGTTGCTGACTGAGTCGAAATGCACAGGACAAGACCTGAAAGGATTATGCACAGCTGTTCGGATCCTGCTGAAAGCGGGATAGATAATATCAGCAGTGACTGTCGTCTTTAATGCAAAAAGCACCGATACCGGTAACAACTGTATGAAGTGTGGTCAGAATATCAGTCAAAACTTATATGAAAATTAGAGTCCTCATTTTTTCACTGAAAATCTTAATCTGAACCGTATTCATAGCGGCGTGCATACCGAATCAGTCAGGTCAATGCTGGCCTGTATCATACGGCCTCCATTAACCAGATCAGCACATTCAGAGCCGGCCAGGCTATGCAAGTCCATGGCTGGCAAGGCCAAGGCTGGCAAGGCCACGCAAGGCCGGAGCTGGCAAGTCCCGGACAGCCATGACTGGGTAGTCAAGAACAGGCACGGCTCAGGTACAGGGCACCTCCATGTTACTAAGAACATAGATTTTCACTTATCTTAACTGGCCCGGGCTACCGATTACCCCCATTATGGCAAGTGGGCTGTAATCATTGTGTAGATGGCTGCACCAGCTGCACCTGAAGCCCAACTGTCTGTGCTTACGCTGCACAAGGTCCTGAGGTCAGAGGGATGGCTGACCCAATGGACAGAACCGGAGCTTCAGAGACAGGGTATGCTCAAGGCAGGCACTCCTGAACAAATCAGTACCAGTAAGTGCAGATTTGGGAAAGACAGAGAGCGACTCCCCTTACAAAGGGAGCAGGCGGCTGAGGTATGCGCGGCACCGGCATGGATGCAGGGGCATGGTCATCACTGACAGTTGCGACAGTTGCAACGGTTACGTCAGTTGTGACAGCCGGGTATTACCCTTGCCTGACAGCTCAATGACTAAAATGCGTAGCGCATACCGGCGGAGAAAGCGTTCTCGGAGAAGTTGGTGCCCATGGCAAGGTCGTAATTCTTCTCGCTGGTATTGTCGGTATCGGCATCAAAGCGTGCTTCAGCCCAGACATTGAACTGGTCGTTAACCTGGTAGTTTACAAATACAGGTACTACTGCAGCTTTGATCTTATCACCTTCAGTTTCTGTTTCAGTGGTCAGATAGCCAGTGCTGGCAGTCAGGCCGTTTTCCAGAGCATAGCTGGCAACAAACTCAAGACCTGTGACCTTGTAATCAACAATCTGAAACACCGGCTGCCATGGAGGCGAGGTTGAACTTGCGCTGCTGGTACTTGGCGGCAAAGTAAGGACCAAGGTCAGCTGATCCCCATGACAGGCCGGCAGCAAACTGCCTGTAGTCATCAAAGCGGTGCTGACCTGTTGCATTCTGCTCTGTAAGCTTACCTGTGCCATCATCGACCATACCATCAGCAAACTGACCAGACTCAAAGCCAAAACGTACGGCTACTGGACCAAATAGCACATCAGGAGAGGTGTAACCAGCAGCAGCTGATACTGAGCTCTGAATATCTGCAGCTTCACCCAGATCCCATGCACCGCCAACAGGATCGCCATCCTTGGCAAAAGCGTAGGAGAACAGAACGTCAAAACCTGCACCTGACCACTCATACTGAACTACACCGTTGCGGCGGTCATCAGCACCGGTAAGACCGACAGCACCCCAGTCCTAAAAGATATCTGTCTGGCTGATGGCATACTTCATGGCTGGCTCAAACTTACCTGCCTTGATAAGGCCGAACTGACCGAAGTCCAGACCAACGAAAAGATAACGTGCCGAGAAGGTCTCCTCACTGTCACCATTGGCTGCCTCCCACTCTGCATTGGCAAAGGCCGCAACATCAGAGGTCAGAGCTGAGCGCATGTTCAGACCAAGACGGCCAGAGGTGCTCATGGATGTTTCTTCGTTAGAAACACCTGATACCTTGCCTGAATACAGTACGGACTGAACGCGGCCGTAAACCTCCAGAGAATTGCCATCCTTGTCATATACAACTGCAGCATGGGCAGATGAAGCCATGGTTGAAAGAGCAACAATGGCACCAGCGACTGCCAGGACCAGATTTGTCTTCTTCATGAAAAACTCACTAATCTATAAAAGGCGGAACTGAAGCACCAGGGCTGTCAGCCAGAAACATAAATAAATCTTTAACCGCCAAAAACTCACTACTTGGTGCAGCACCACGAAAATACGAGCACAGATCGGGGCCACCCTGATTAGCCAAAGCTAAATAAGATTAGCTATAGCTAACTAATAGTACAAACTATATCACCACGTTCACATGTTTGTCACTATGCACCAAAAATAAAACAGCATGAACAACCGTTATGACACGGAAAATATCTGAGCAGACGGTAAACCTTTTCCCTGGCCCCACCTGGCTCTTCCCCGCAAAGCAGCACTCAATCACTCCCAGAACACAATCTGCCTAAAGGTATGCACGGCATCATGATACGCAGTCAACACCCCCGTTAATACCCAACACAATACTGCAGCTAAGGTAAGAGAGCTCCAGAGCAGATCACAAGCTACGTCATCTGTCTGATTCAATGAAAATACCCGGCCCTTGTCTGCTTCAATGAAAGGCCACTGCCCTGATACTTCCCATTGTGCGATATTGCGTGCGTGCATGCATGCACGCATGCAGATCATTCTGCTGAAAGGTAATCGTTACTGGAAATACTGATGAGTGTGATCATCATGATGAATCTTTCCCTACCTACTGCAGGCAAAATTTTAGAAAAATACCGCGTGAATATTTCGCTGGGACTCGCCAGCCATGTTCCAGCGACCTGATCCGGGACTGATTTGCCCATGGGAACTGAATCTGATTTATCCATGAGCACAGACGTGGATCTGAACCTGAGCTTTTCCATGGGTATAATCGCATAGATGGAGATGGATGTTGGCAGGATGGATATGGAGATGTGATGTCCGTGACCACAATTGCAGACAGAGCTTCAGACAGCCCGGGCTGTTACATGATCAGGATGTATGAACCTCGGGCTTAAGCACAGTCGTATGATGGTCCCAATGGTTCAATGAAAGGCTGATTTATGAGGACGTTCACCTCTTAAGTTAGCTATAGCTAACTACAGGGGCAAAATAAAACAGACCTCACGGTCTGTTTTATTTTCACATGATCTGAGCTGATCAACATTGATAATACAGGGTCGAACCGCTCTAGCAGCGCATATTGCGCCAGGATGGGTTAAACATACCTCTGATGCTCAAGTCCATCCCTGCTCAAAGTCTATAACCAGGCTTATGTGGGATAGAGAATTTCGGCACCGGGTGCCGACGGCAAGCATTCTGAGCAATGCTAAGGCAGTTTAGCCCTGTAAAATCAATTTCGTATCAGCCGGGCCGGAAAACGACCCGGTTAAAATCATGAAATGTATCTTTAACTGCATGCAGCCTCAGCTGCGGTGCAATTAGAATACGTAACGCATACCGGCAGAGAATACGTTCTCGTCGTAGGCTTCACCAGTAGCGCGGGCAAAGTTCTTGCCATCAGTCAGGTCGTTGTCGGTACCGGCGTCGAAGCGAGCCTCAGCCCATACGTTGAACTGTGGGTTGAGCTGCCAGTTGGCATATACAGGAACGGTAGCGGCCTTAACCTTGTCAGAACCTACCTCATACTCCTTGGTCAGGTAACCGGTGCGCAGGGCGATGCCGTTAGGTAAGGCATAACCAACTACAAACTCATAACCGGAAACAGTCAGGTCAACAGTCTCAGTACCCTGTGGAGCAGTAGGAACAGCAGAGGTGGAGAAATCACGTGACTGGTAAACACCAGCTACATATGGACCTAAGTCCAGGGAACCCCATGACAGACCAACAGCATACTGGTTGTAGTCGTCATAGCGAAGCTGAGTGCCCTTGATCTGGTTCTGGTAACCGGCAACATTGTTCATGACTTCGCCGTCAGCAAAAGTGCCGTGCTCGAAGCCGGCGCGTACAGCGATTGGGCCAAATACTACATCTGGAGAGGTGTAGCCGGCAGCGAAGGAGAAGGTGTTGCTCATGTCGGCAGTCTCACCGTTGGCGTAAGCGCCGTCGATGTGAGTACCATCCTTGGCTAAGGATAAGGAAGCGATGATGTCGAGGCCATTGCCGGACCACATGTACTGGAAGGTACCGTCGCGCTTGTCGTCGTTACCAGCCAGACCGGTGCAGCCCCAGTCGTCGAAGATATCAGTCTGGGAGATGGCATACTTCATGGCAGGCTCAAAACGACCGGCCTTGAAAGAACCGAACTGACCAAAGTCCAGACCTACCCAGAGGTAACGGGCAGAGAAAGTGTCCTGACCGTGAGCGTCGCCGTTAGCAGCTTCCCACTCGGCCTTGGCAAAAGCAGCAACGCCGTTGGTGATCTGGGAACGCATGTCGACACCGAGACGGCCGGAGGTCATCAGGGTGGTCTCTTCGTTGGATACGTTGCCAGTCTTGTCAGAGTAGATTACAGACTGAACACGGCCGTAAACGGCTAAAGAGTTGCCATCCTTGTCATAAACAGTGGCGGCAGAAGCGGTTGAAGCGATTGAAGTAGCAGCTAAAGCAGCAACAGCTAAAGCTAAATAGGACTTCTTCATAGTGATTTTCTATCCCAAAAATTCTTTAAAACTAAAGAGTCAGCACGAATGTTTGTGCTGGGGTAAATATACCACTATTAAAATGCTTTTTGCCATTTCTGACACTTTTGGTAACTAGATACGATTATCCATCCTGTTGACCATGGGTGATCACTGTCACGCAATCATGATATATACGCGGTTTACTCTGATGTGCACTATGTCACATTTATCAGACACACAAGGATTCCAAAATTGTGCAAACTTGTCTGACAAGCCTTGATATTTTCGTTTTACCCCCACCTATTTAAATAAATTTATGCCCAATAACCGCTTATTTATCATAATTTAATCCCTTGATTAAAAGTTCCATGAACATTTTGGATTATTTTTCCCGTATTTGTGATCTGCTTCAAATTTTTGAGATTAATTTATAAAAAATTGTGCCGAAATTATTAATTTCAAATTAAAAAGACAGGCTTATTTATCAAGTTCTTTACACTCACTTAACAAGAACTTGACTGTTATCCATGTGGCTTGCCTTAATTTACCGGCGGCAATAATTGCCCCCATCAAAAAACCGGTGCCCACCATACCAGGCGAGCACCGGTTTTTTGCTTTGTGAAAACAATATCCAACTAAACTCAGAGCAGCTCATCTGCAACCTGATTCAGGCAGGCAGGCTCTCCTGCCTGCTTAGCCCGGCACTGCCATGCCATGCCATGCCTGGGCAGCTTATGGCTGCCGATGTAAGATTTTTGGAGGGGCTGGCTGGTTTGAGAAGGTCAGGCTAAGTCTGTTGCAGTTGAGGTTAGCTGTCAGACATGATCTGAGGATATGCCGGCGTTCTCAAGAAGCATGTAAGGAAGCTCGGCTCCTGAGACAACCTGCATTGACTGGCTGCCACTGGCTGCCCCATCGGCTGCACTGGCCGGAGACTGGTGATTGCCCGCTGCTCCATGCTTGCCAGCAGCTACTGCAGCAGCCGGGTCATCGGCATCAGCAATGGCACTGCCGTCAAGGCCTGCAAGACCGTCTCCTCCTAGCGCTACCATGACATTCATTGAGGCATTGAGCAAATCACGTCTTGCTGACAGTAGCTTGCTCTGGGCACTTCTTAAGGTATCTGAGGCATCAAGCACCTCACTTAAGGCGGCGCTGCCGTAACGGTAGCGCTCAGTCATACGGTCATAGTTCTTGCCGGCAAGCTCGTATTCAAGAGCTGTACTGCCAATCATCTGTTCCTGATAGCGCAGGCTGTTGAGACCGTCTGAGACTTCCTGTACAGCAGTAATAAAGTTGTTGGCAAAATCAAGGCGTGCCTTATCGCGGGAGACCAGAGCACTTTCCTTTTGCAGGGACAGCTGATTGTAGTTGAAGAACGGGAAAGTCAGAGCTGCCCCAAGCGTGCCCACAGGATCAAGCAGGAAGTTGCCAAGCGAGGCAGCCGAACCTGTTGCAACCGCAGCATTGAGATTGAACTGAGGGTAGAAACTGGCGCGGGCCTCGTCCACATTGGCAAAGGCAGCGCGGACACGGGCTTCGCTGGCCATGAGATCAGGTCGGTTCTTTAACAGTGAGGCAGGCATGTTGACCGGTACTGAAGGGCAGACTGTGTTCTGCAGGGCCTTGTCAGTTACTGCACTGTCTATATTGCTGTCAGCAAAAGCTCCAAGAAGAGTGTTAAGCGCATTACGTGCTGCGGTAAGCTCATAGCTGCGCTGATAGACACTCTGCTCTACATTCTTGTGGTTCACCAGGGCCTGATCATATTCAAGACCGTCGGCAGCGCCCTGAAGCTGCTTTTCCTTAATCAGAGCCAGACGCTTATAGGATGCCTCAAGCTGATCTTCAGCAAGATCAAGAGCCTCACGGGCAAAGGCATAACTCCAGTAATACTGACTGGTACGCTGAATAATGCTAAGACGCATTGCCCGGTAATCAAAGGCACTGGCACGGAAAGACTCCCATCCTGAACGCGATGCAGCATCGAGGCGGCCAAAGAGATCCAGCTCATAAGAAAGGCCGAAATTGCCTGATGATGACCTGGTACTCTGGGAGCTGCGGCTTAAATCCTTGCGGCTTCCCGATGACAGAGCAGCTGTAACTGTAGGATGCAGAGCTGTGCGGGCAAGGCCATAATCACTTTGAGCCTTTTTAAGATTGAGCCAGGCAGTATTGATGTCGTAATTGTTTTTCAGGGCGCCATCAATCACAGCACTGAGATTGTCATCATTAAAGACACGGTAAAAGTCCGCTTCCAGTGGGTTATCACTGTCAGCCTTATGAGCATAGCGACTGCTGGTACTGGCCGCATCATCGCTGCGGGCATCGGAACCGGCCTGCGTCCCGGATCTGTTCTGTGCACCTGAAAACAACTGTGCCCCGCCCCCAATCGGCCCGCACAGACGAGGATCTGTTCCTTCAGGCTGCATGCTGGTACCGGTTGAGCACGTGTACCGCTGCCTGTCCATGCCATAGCCCTGTGGAGCACGAATGGCATTTTCATACTCAGTTTCATTAATGGAGCATGAGCTCAGGAGCAGACAGCTAAGTGCCAGCAATGTGCTGCTCAATCCTTTATTCTTAGATAAATCCACACTCTAATCCTTCTGAAAAATGCCATTACCGCACGCTGAGCCTGCAGGCGCATCATGCGCCT
This sequence comes from Anaerobiospirillum sp. NML120449, assembly GCF_023051105.1. Taxonomy (GTDB): domain Bacteria; phylum Pseudomonadota; class Gammaproteobacteria; order Enterobacterales; family Succinivibrionaceae; genus Anaerobiospirillum. The sequence goes on from NZ_JALKIL010000034.1 coordinate 16,364, forward strand.
GCACCTGTTTAAGGTAATCTCATCAGCCCCTGCCGCCGACCTGCCGGCAAGCCCCGGCCCGGCTCTCAAGCCTGCCAGTCTCACCAGCTCACCAGGCCTGCCGGCCTCTCCGACTCACCAGGCCCGTCGGCCATGCCGGGCCAGCCCGGTCATCGAACTGACATTAAGCCCCCCGATAAGAAAGATATGGGGACAGGTTGCGACAGTTGCAAGGCTTTAATGGTCTGTTTGCTGTATCCAGTCCATCTGGACCGGAGGTCAGATAACTTTAGAGCTCTGTACGTGAACTTACTGAGTGCAGCCCTCTGCACTCATCAACAATTATCAGACTGAGTTATTAGCTGCTGCTTAGGCAGATCGCCTTTTGTCCTCATAATGGGAGTGCCGCTATGTCATCCTCTCACGACGCGTGTCAACAGATTTAGTGACGCTTGAGATTAGAACGCCACCATGGATTCGTTAATTTCAGTCTCCAATCAAATGTTTGGCAGCAGACATTTGATTGTGGTCTCAGATTCCGAAATCACTGTGCAGGATTACTCTCCAAGACCCAGGCCATGTCCAGCGTCAGCTGGACATGGCCATTAATTGCTCACGGTAGTGTCTGGACCTTGCCCGGAGCACACCAGGTCCCTTGATACTCTAAAGTATCCCCAGCTGAGCCTCAGTCCGGAAATCGGACTGAGGCTCAGCTTATTTCAACCTTCATTAATGTTTATGCTACTCAGCCTTTTATGGCCCGTATGAGCCCCCTTACCGTCAGAGCCTATGATAAACAAGTAACCAGAGAATCGACGGCTCCCACCGCTTGCGGATCGCCACATGCAGCCTATGACATAACGACATCAAAGCTGTCGCAGAAAAGGCTGAAAGCTCCCACTGTCCCATCCTGCTGGCTTGCCGACCGCAGGCCACCGGCCGTGCCAGCGGTCAGTGCTGCCTGGCTTGCCGTCCATCCGGTCACTGGTCGTCCAGCAGTCAGGGCTGCCTGGTTTGCAGGCCACATGTCAGCGGACAAGCCTTTTGTCAGGCGGCCTTGGGCCTGCCATGCGGCATAACCCCTGATCGCATGGCACTGTTTTACCCAAGATAATCATAAATATGTAAGCGTTAAGGAAGCCTGCGCGCCAATGTGCAGCCATGCAGTCTGAAACTGGCGTGCCAGCCAGCAAAAAGCCCTCTTTGTCAGAGGGCTTTTTGCTGTAATTCAGGAATCGAGGTTACCTGTGGTGATCCCCGAGCAGGTCAGCTTTGCTGGACCTGCTGATCAGGCTGCCGGGACTGCAGCTGTTGCTGCTCCTGCTGATCGGACTCCTGCATGCTTTTAGCCAGCAGCTGCAGATCCTCAGGATTGGTGATTCTGTCCATAATGCTGATGGTATGGTCATAATCTTCAACTGGAGTCAGGCCCTGACGCTCACGGCCCCAGGCATGCATAACCTCGCCCAGGTAATCCTCCCAGTATGGTGGTTCAATGCCGAAGACTTCACGGATGCGGTCGCAGTTGAGGCGGCTGTCACGTGGACGTTTAGCCTTGCTGCGGAACTCCTCACTGGTAATGGAGAGCACGTTGACATCGTGATGGAGCAGCCCCATAGGGATAGCACGGGCAAAGATGGTGCGGGCAAAGTTATCCCAGGTAGTAGGTTCATAGCCACAGAAGTGATAGATGCCGTAATCAGCAAAGTCCTTATCCTCAAGGATGCGCTGAGCCATGATTACCAGGGCTTCGGCAAGAGGTCGTACCGGGGTTGGATTGCCCAGCTGATCGCAGACAACTGCAATTTCACTGCGCTCCTGAACCATGGAAAGCATGATCTTGACGAAGTTGCGGCCAAAGGCGCCAAAGAGCCATGAGGTACGAACTATGATGTGGCGGCAGCCAGAGTTGATGATGCAGTTTTCACCCTCAAGCTTACTGCGGCCGTACTCACATTCTGGCTTTACCGGATCGGTCTCGCGGTGTTCACGGCGCTTGACGTCAGAAAACACGTAGTCTGTAGAGATGTGAATCAGCGGAATGTTGCAGGCTGCGCAGGCCTTGGCAATATTGCGCGGACCAAGAGCATTGACGTTGAGGGCAGCTGACGGCTCGTCCTCGGCCTTCTCCACATTGGTATAGGCTGCAGCATTAATCACCAGATCCGGCATGCTGTCGCAGATAGCACTCATAACTCTGTCAGCTTCGGTAATATCCAGAGTTCTGTGATTTGCGGCAATTACTGTGTGTCCCTGCCTGAGCAGAGCCAGCTCAACATCCTTGCCCACCTGACCATTTGCGCCGGTCAAAAATATCCTGGCCATAATTGCTGTCCTGAAAAATCAAAATAAAGGGCTGACTTGCGCCAGCCCGTAATCTCATATCAACCTGATGCCATCCCGCCCCGCAGCCCTGCCGCCATCTCGCTCCGCAGCCCTGCCGCAATCTCGCCCGTCTGCCCGCTCACCTCGGACTCAGCGTACTGAGCTGAAGTCATGCCAGCAGCGGCCCCTGCATGGGGTTGCCCCCATGGGGCTGGCCTGCATGCGATGCAATATTACGACAGCCACGCACGACAGTATCACACTGCCGGTTCATTCATGATGGATGCAGGATGCTGGATAGCACCGAATGTGCTTACTTGTCCTCGCCCAGAGCTACCTGCTCTACCAGGGCTTTGGTTACCTCATAGCTGGCATGCAGTGACGGTACCGGGAGGCACTCGTAAATGCCATGACAGTTGAGAGGACCTGCAAAGATATTTGGGCAAGGCAGGCCACGACAGCTGAGGTTGGCGCCGTCAGTACCGCCGCGAACGTACATTTCAGTAAGCTCAATACCGGCGCGCTCAAAGGCCTTGCGGCAGTAGTTGACGATCTTAGGGTTTTCCTTGAGTACAGTTTCCATATTCTCGTACTGCTTGACGAAAACAGCCTCACAGGAATTGATGCCGTAGCGGGCATTGATCTCATCTACCAGGTGCTCCACAAAATTGTGGCGGCGCATCAGACCATCCTTTTCAAAGTCACGCAGAATCATCATGAGCTCAGCCTGCTCGACATTACCCATGACATCATGTACATGGTAGAAGCCGTCACGACCGGTAGTGGTCTCAGGAGCCTCATTGCCAGGGAGCATGCTGATGAAATCGCTCATCATCTTGAGGGCATTCTTCATCTTGCCGCAGGCAACTGCAGTGTGAACCACCTTGCCCTTGAAGATAATCTTGGCACCCTCGGCATTGAAAGTAGCAACATCAAGCTCACCACGCTCACATCCATCGATGGTTACGGCAAAATCGCAGTCAATAACATCAAGGTCAAGATAGCGGGTAGAGCGGCCAATTTCCTCATCAACTGAGAACACGGCAGTGACAGGACCATGGACCACGCGATCATCGACCATGTGCTTGATCAGGTGCATGATGACAGCAATACCGGCCTTGTCATCACCACCGAGCAAAGTGGTACCGTCGGTTACCACAATGTCCTCGCCAATATGACCAGCCAGCTCAGGAGAGAGCTCGTGGTCAATTACATCACCAGAGGCCAGCTCAATACCGCGACCTGCATAGTCAGTTACCAGAGATGGTTTGACATTGGCAGATGAGGCATCAGGAGCGGTGTCCAGGTGAGCCAGCAGGCAGAGACGCTCCTTGTTCTCGTAGCCTGCAGTGGCAGGAATGCGGGCAATAATCACACCTTCCCTGGTCTGTACAGGTGAGAGCTTGAGGTTGGAAAGGATGTTTAACAGACGGGCGCCCAGTCTGAGCTGACCTGCGCTGGAAGGCTTTTCCTGACTGGTAAAGTCAGCTCTGGTATCAAATTCGAGCAGTTCAATAAAAAACTTGAGCAGATCATCTGTCTGCATCTTTTCTTTTAATGCCTCGATATCGCCTTTTTGCATAACTGTGTGCTCCTGGTTTGACAGGGACGCGCCCTGCATACTGCTGACTACAGCTGCCTCTGAGGGCAGCGCCCGCCCTGACAGCCACAAACGCTAATGGCTGCAGAAAATAATCTGGCCCCTATTCTATCTTATGGCACAGCTCAGATCCCTGATATGACACTCCGATAACAAAAATTATGGGCTTATAAGACCAGGTGCTCACTCAAAGGGCAATATCAGCCATGGACAGCCCGTGGCGCTACCTGACCTCCCAGCTGCCTCATACAAGACCTCCCTGCAGTTTCATACCCACGCCACCGGCAATGAACTGACGCACGCCACAGGTAATGACATGCCGCCCGCCAACTGTAATGAACTGCCGAACGCCACAGGTAATGACCTGCCTCCCGCCATTCCGGCATCAGCAAGACTATGTCCTGGGTCTTCCCCACCGAGGTTACAGAAAAAAACAGCCAGCTGGAAAGCCCGGCCGGCTGTTATTTTTGGCTGTTACTGATCACTGCACCCGGTCAGGTCAGTCATTTTCTGGAACGCTCATTTTCCTGCGCATGAGCACCTGCCATGACTACTCACGTGCCAGAGCCTCTATAGGATTAAGGCGGGAGGCTGAGCGGGCCGGCATGAAGCCAAAGGCAATACCAATTACCGAAGAGGTCACTACGGCTGCAACAATGGAAAAGACCGAGTATGACAAAGTGATGGCCGGTATAAAGTGCATGAGTAGCTGGCCTGTCACATACGAGAGAATTACACCGAGCAGACCACCGAGCATACAGACCATGACAGCCTCAATCAGGAACTGGGTGAGAATGTCAGACTGACGTGCGCCTACAGCCATACGTATGCCAATCTCCCTGGTTCTTTCAGTTACTGAGACCAGCATGATGTTCATAACACCGATACCGCCTACCACAAGGGAGATTACGGCAATGGCTGAAATCATCAGAGTAAAGGTGGAGGTGGCACTCTCAATGGACTTCATGATGGTGTCTGATGACTGCATGAAGAAATCCACACGTCCATGACGGGCAGCCAGGGTAGATTTGATTGAACTTTCGGCTACTGGAGCTGCAAAGCCCTCCTTGATACGTACCACAATTGATGACAGATAGTCCTGGTTGACCAGACGGGCCATAACCGAGGTATATGGCATAAAGACATTGGGATTCTCTCCTCTGACAATCCAGGAGTCAGAAGGTGCCAGTACGCCAATAATCTTTACAGCAATATTGCCCACTATCAGGGTCTTGCCCACAGGTTCTTCATACGGGAAGAACAGCTTTGCAGCATTGTTGTCAATTACGGCTACCTGCTCCCTGCCATCAAGCTCCTGCTCTGAAAAGATACGTCCATCTTTGAGAGTCAGTCCATAGACACGGAACAGATCCTGGGAAACGCCCTGAACAGAGGCATTGGACTCTTCAGAGCCACGGCGCAGCAGACTGCTGGTCATAATGGTGGCCGAGACCGAGTCGACAAAAGGCTGTCCTTTGAGCACCGACAGATCACGCGGTGTGAGCGAGCGTACTCTTCCTGATCGCACATCGCCAAAACGTGTACCCGGATAAATGGTAATGGTATTGGTACCCATAGCAGCGATATTGGCAATGATACGGTCCGAAGCGCCTCGTGCCAGCGCTACAACTGATACCACGGCCATAATGCCGATAATGATGCCCAGCATGGTAAGCAGGGTACGCATACGGTTGGAAAGCATGGCTCTATAGGCCATGACAAATGCTTCCTTGAAGCGATCCAGATACGAGCTCCAGGTGCGCGACCAATGATTCTTTACCAGAGTGCCACTGGCACCGTGACCAGCTGCTATACCGCCACTGGCAACATCAGCTGCACCAGATGCTGCAGCACCACCGGCCCCGGCGACACCAGCAGCTGCTGCCCCTGCTGCGGCGCCCGCTCCTGTACCGGCTACGGCACCTGCTGCTGAACCTGCTGCAGCGCCCGCTCCTGAAGAGACTCCGGCCTGGGAGCCTTGTTGTGCATGACTGTCTGATGTTTCATTAGTGGATGCTGCCGAGGAGCCTGCCTCATGAGTCTCATCATGACTGTCAGAAGAGCCTCTTAAAGATGAAGCAGATGCCACATGCTCATTGATGGTATCTGACTTGATGTTGCCATCTTCAATGGCGATAACGCGGCGGGCACAGGCTGCAATGCGCGGATCATGGGTGACGATAATTACGGTATGACCAAGGGCATTGAGCTCCTGCAGGGTGCGCATTACATCCTGACCTGATCTGGTATCAAGAGCGCCTGTAGGCTCGTCAGCCAGAATAATCTGACCGCCGTTCATCAGAGCACGGGCAATGGATACGCGCTGCTGCTGACCGCCAGAGAGCTGAGAGGGACGGTATTCAGTACGTTCGGCCAGTCCCAGAGTTTCAAGGAGCATGCGGGCACGCTCATCTCTTTTGCCTTTACGCACACCGGCATATACAGCCGGCACCTGGACATTTTCCCGGGCACACAGATGGCCCAGCAGATGATAGCGCTGGAAGATAAAGCCAAAGAAATCACGACGCAGTGCGGCCAGCTCATCAGGCTCCATATTGAGCGTATCCTGCCCCATTACGCGGTAGCTGCCGGCACTTGGGTTATCAAGGCAGCCAATGATATTCATCAAGGTTGACTTGCCCGAACCTGACGGACCAATAATGGCCAGCATCTCCCCTGCCTGTACGGTAAGGTTGATGCCATGAAGCACCTCTACTGTTGATGTACCTGACTGATAGGAGCGGCGTACATCTTTAAGTTCCAGCAAAACCTCGGTTTCCACTCACATTCTCCTCTACTGACCGGTCATGTCACTGAGATAGCGTACCGTACTCAAATCCAGGGACCGCCCCTCAACGCCTGCGGCTTATGGCACCTTTTGTCAGGCGTATTGAGCGTGCAGCCTTGCGCCTTTCCTATGCAGCCTTGCACATTCATCCCTGGCATTTCGCATTGCGCGTGCAGCACTGGCATGTCGCATTGCGCGTGCAGCACTGGCATGTCGCATTGCGCGTGCAGCACTGGCATGTCGCTTTGCTCGTGCAGCACTGGCATGTTGCTTTGCAACTTATATCCTGCATATGGTGCACGGCTCATGACGCCAGGCGTTTAGAACATTGGCGGGCCGCGACGGCGGTTTTGGGAAGCTGAATATGCTGCAGTTGCGACATCATCGCCAATGATGAGAGGAATTGAGGTATCAAAATTACTGTCAAGGACCTCGATGTACTGATCATCCTTAATGCCTGTTTTAATCGTAACCGGTACAACTTCCTCATCTACCAGCTGGTAAACAGTAGCCTCAGAGCTGCCAGCACGTGTCTTTAACGCAGCCAGCGGCACGGCTTTGACCTGCTTTGCTCTGGCAATGGTAATTTCAACCTCGGCTGTCATGTCGATACGCAATATGCCTTCACTGTTATCCACATCAAGCAGTGCATTGTAGTAAATTGCTGTTGATGACATGCCGCCTGTAGATGCAGCACCGGATGCAGTTGAGCTTTCAGCTGATGCCGGAGCCGGATCAATGGAACGCAGCCTTGCCTCAAAGTAGCGATCTGGCAGGCCCATGATGGTAAAACGGCAGTCCATGCCCGGAGCCACCTTAACCACATCTGCCTCAGAAATCTCAGCTTCAACAGTCATGGTCTGCAGATCAGCAAGACGGACAATGGTAGGTGTGGTCTGATTGGCGTTTACAGTCTGACCTTCCTCTACAGGCAGGGCGAAGACTGTACCGTCCATTGGAGCAAGAATACGGGTATATCCAAGATTGGTTGCGGCATCAGCTACAGAAATCTTTGCCTGCTCATACTGGGCATTGAGAGCATCGAGGTCAGCAAGGGCCATTTCATACTGGGCAGCTGCCTGCTGCGCACTCTGCTCTGAGGTTGCCTGCTTTTTGAGCAGATTCTTCTGACGGGTATTTTCAGCCCTGAGCATTACCAGCTGAGCCTTTTTCGAGCGTATCTGAGCTGCAATCAGACTCTCTTCAGCCTGAGCTCGCTTGAGATTGTTTTCCTGAATGTCAGGGTCAATCTCAGCCAGGAGGTCACCCTCACTTACTCTGTCGCCTCGTGAGACATAGAGCTTTTTAATCTGACCTGATACCTGGGCGCCAACGTCTACTGACACCTTGCCGGCAATAGTACCGGTAGCATAGACCTTTTGCTCAATATCGCGAACTGCAGGCATAGCAGTCATATAGGATGGAGGATCAACCTTAAAGGCACTCCATCCTGCCCAGCCCAGCAGCACCAGGGCAGCTGCTCCAAGCACTCCGTATTTGATCAACCTGTCTTTTTTCATCAAAAAACTCACAAGAAAGAACTACAACAAGTGTCAGAAGCATCAGGCCCTGCCTCGTCAATCCGGGCTGAGCACTGTTATGCCCCGTCACCTGACTGCTTCGTGCAAACACGCTGTCATACCAGCCCCGGGCAAAGTTATTCCCGCAATCATGGTAATACCGGCAATGACGCAATGCCACCAGCAGCCTGTGGACGCACGACTGATAAACAGCCTCACAACAGGCGTACGGACGGGGCTGTTGACACTGCACGTCCATTGCCGGAAAAGCATATTCGCAGGGGACGGTCAGAAACCAGAAATAAAACCCTGAAAGATGGAAAATCATTGTCCTGATTGCAGTGCAGATTCATTAATATAAAGCACTGAGGGCACTGAGGGCCTTGCGCCCTGAAAAAGACAATATCAGACCAGCCTGGCTGGAGGTGTACTGCCAGGACTAATCCGTTGTGCCATGACCCGGGCAGGGGATAAATAATTCGCTCAGGTTGCCGCATGCACACCTTATGGCATACGGCGCCATGACTGAGGCAATCTCTTCAGGAAGTGAGCACAGATGATCCTGGACACAGGACCGGGCTCATTACAGTGGCCAGTACCGGAGGCAGTACCTGTATCAGGCCAGCTGGATGGCAAAACTCATACACCTGAATTATTTTGAAGGTGGGATTTTATCAAAAAAATTATCCTTAGCTAACTACTCAAACAACTTACAACATAAGCCAATGTGAAAGTGGTTAATAATCCCATACTGTCAGTCTTTATGGCACTACTAGCATACAAGAGCAAAACACAGCGCAGACATAGCAAGATACAAATTTTTCCCGGCCATCCCACTGCCCTGATCCTGGTCATTTCTGTCGCATGCTATCTGTCACACAGATAACCCGATCTATGTCATCCCGGTACCCTGATCCAGGTCATTTCTGTCTCATGCTCTCTGTCATACATCTATCCCGATCTCTGTCATCCCGGTACCATGAACTATGTCATTCCTGTCTCCTGCTGTCAGTCATCCAGCTCATCTGATCTCTGTCCTCCCACTGCCCTGATCTCTTTCATACCTGTATCCTGATATCAGTGACTCAGCTCATATGATTTCTGTCAATGAGCTACCAGGCCTCCCTGCAATCCCTGCTCATGATAACTGTAATCCCTGCTCATCATCACTGTAACCCCTGCCTCGTCATTGCTGTCTGAAGAGGTGCAGATCCGGGCTGTCTTACTGCCATTGCAAGGGCATCAATATGTGCTTTGGGCTGTGCTTATGCTCACAGAGCTGAATCTTTGCAGACCCTTTTGGTTATAATTCATCATTCCATTTTTGATTTATACCCATATCTGTCAGGAGCGCCCCTATCTATGATCTCCTTTGTGCTTCATCAAGGCCGTGAAAAATCACTGCTGCGCCGTCATCCGTGGATTTTCTCCAAGGCTGTTTCCCATGCTCAGGACAGCAAGACCGGCCAGCCTGCAGATATGGACAAGGTTAAATCAGGCACCCTGTGCAAGGTTGTTTCCAGCGATGGCAAATTCCTTTGTTATGCCCACTGGTCACCAAGCTCTCAGATAGTGCTGCGCGCCATTTCTTTTAATGAAGAAGACCGCATAGACTACGATTTTGTCAAAGAGCGCCTGCGTGCCGCCATTGCCCGCAGAGCTCCTCTGGTGGCCCGGGGCGATCACGGTATCCGCCTTGTGGCAGCCGAAGGCGATTTCATGCCTGGCCTGATTGTTGACCGCTTCAATAATGTTATCTGCGCTGCCCTGTCATCTGCCGGTATGGAGGCTCTTTATGAGCATATCTTCCGCGCTCTGCATGAGCTGGAGCCTGACTGCTATCTGTACGAGCGTTCTGATGCCAAATCGCGCCGCAAGGAGAATCTGCCGCTGCGTGCCGGCCTTGTAGATCCTGAGGACCTGAGCCGCGCTTATAACCTCAGGGACGGTCAGGGCAATGCCCTTAAAGACTCACGTCAGATTTCCAGGGTACGCCGCATCGACGATGGCGAGGGTGGATCAGAGTTTATCGAGCTTGATGAGGCCGTTCCTGATACTCTCTTTGTTCAGGAACGTGGGCTGGTACACATCCCTATTGATGTTAAAAACGGTCATAAGACCGGCGGCTACCTGGACCAGCGTCAGAGCCGCTACCACACCTATGAGCTGTGCCGTACCTTTAAGACCATGAGCGAGAATTGCAAGAAGGGTCCGAGCGTACTTAACTGCTTCTCCTACACCGGCGGTTTTGGTCTGCTGGCCCTGAAGGGCGGAGCCGGTGCTGTTTATAACGTGGATGTTTCCGAGCATGCTCTTAATGCAGCCCGTGAGGGTGTGGTGGAGAATCATCTCGATCCAGGCCGCTGCAAGTTCATCAAAAAGGATGTCTTTGAATATCTTCGTGAGCAGGTGGCAGCCGGAACCAAATTCGATATTGTCATTCTTGACCCGCCAAAGTTTATTGAAAACCGCAGCAACCTCAACAGCGGCTGCCGTGGCTATCAGGACATCAACCGTCTTGGCATGCAGCTGGTACGTCCAGGCGGACGACTGCTTACTTTCTCCTGCTCTGGCCTCATGACTGAAGAGCTCTTCCAGAAGATTATTGCTGATGCTGCCCTGGAGGCCAAAGTTGAAGCTCAGATAGTCACCACCCTGCGCCAGGACATTGACCACCTGGTATCCCTGCCATGCCCTGAAACCTTCTACCTCAAGGGCTTTGAAATCCTCATCAACTGACCGCACGGCCGCAGTCCCGGCCTGCGGCTGCAGCTCCCGTACTAAGACCTCCATCGGTAATCAGGCTGAATCTGCAGCGCTGCCCAATTAGTTACCTGTAAATCCATTACCAGCCTTATACCGAAAGGCTATACCAATGACTTCAGATTAATAGTCCAGAAGTAGCAAAAGCAGCCTGAGTTTGCCTTCATGGATCAAAGGTATGAGCTGCAAAGTGCTATGAGCTTTACAGTGCAAAGCAATGGCAAAGATCAGCGCCTGGTCAGAGGAATACACTAACCATTGACACAGGACACTACTGCATCACGAAACTGGCGCATAAATGCTGTTTTTGCCAGCTCTCCTCCTGCTGCTCTACAGCTCTGACAGTCAGCAATTTCAGGATTTACCTTTCCTGGTGACAACTCACGTAATGATGTGGTGCTGATAAACATACGTAAATCATCCGGGTTAGCTCCCCACTTCTGAGCAAAAGCATTGCTGCTTGTGAAAGCTGTACCAAACTCTTGATTGCCACAGCTACAGCTGCAGCTGCATATGAGCTCATTGATAAGCTCATCCTCGTCTTCGGCTTCGGCGGGTTCCACAGCCAGTTCATCGGCTTCAGGCATGTGTATCTGATGCTGAGGTGGGCAAAAGCGTATAATACTGGGCAAAAATCTAATCATGCAGGCAGGAGATGGACCTAATGGCGGCCTCAAACGAACAGTCAAAGATCGTTGCGACCTTAAACATCAACGGAAAGAATGTGCCTATGAATGCCGAGGCATTCGGCAATTACGTTTGCAGCAACTACAGAAATCTCAATTTCATGTGGACCGAGCAGTTTGCTCATTACCGTACGAGATTCTTATCACTATTGACCTGGATCACAGTTTATGAAAATTGAGGAGAAGTACTGATTTAGGCATTTTAGCCGTTCACTCAAATTTCCTGATAGAACCAGTCTGGCGGTAGCATAACTGTATTTAAGGTTTTATCGGTAACTCTCGATATGTGAGCTTGATCAATAGTGATAAGAATCTCGTACATTACCGTGATCATCATGTCATGGCTGAAGTGCTGGGCAGACTCAAGGATGGTCTTGATGAGGTCTCATGTGAGTACATAGACCTGCATGAGCGACTGGTAGAGCTTGCCCGTTCCGACAGTGCCATCCTGGTAAAGGAAAGCTATGCCTGGACAAATGTTGACCGTGCTCTGATGGATAACTACATACAGAAAAAGGAAGCGGACAACCCGCCTTTCCTCAGGCAGGTAGCTCAGGACTGGGGATCGAGCTTTACCAATCTTTATGGTCTGTACGACCTGCCAGCGGGCATGCTGGCCTCTCTTAATGGCAGGGACATTATCGATGCTGGTGGTTTTGTAGGCGATACCCTGCTGCTGTTCAAGGCACTGTTTGGCAACTCAAAGCTGCACAGCTTTGAGCCTGGTGACCTGAGCTACAAGCAACTGAGCAACATGCTGGCTGATGATATTAAGGCAGGCAATATCCTTGCTCATAAGAAAGGCCTTGGTGAAAAGCCGGGCACCATCAGACTGAGCAGGACCAGAAGCATACCGGATGCTACTGCCTCCATGGCCATTGACTACCATAAGGGCGATGACTTCTATGAGGATGTGGAGGTTATTACCCTTGATGATTACGTCAGGGAGCATAACCTTGATGTGGGCCTTATCAAGGTAGATGTTGAGGGCTTTGAGCCAGAGGTTATCAGGGGCGCACTGGAGACCATCAAAAAGAGTCACCCAGTACTGGTACTGGCTTTCTATCACACCCCCGAAGAGTTCTATGAGCTCAAGAGCTATATTGAGAGCCTCAACCTGGGCTACCGTTTCCAGGTGCGTCGCAGCTCCATCTGCCTGCCCCTTACCGACCTGGTGCTGATTGCCTACTAAGAGGCCGGCAGGAGTCATGCGTGACTGTGAGTGGGTGGCTAAGCATGAGAAAAAGCATGACCCAGGCTCTGGATATGGGCATGGGCTGCAATTGGTCTCTGTGTTTGCCAGCTCCTGGCCACTATCCCCGGTATGAGCAACAGTCATGGATGTGCCCAGCAAGCTGAGGCATGGTTTTGATGCTACCTGATGCGCCGATGGCATAGTGGCGAGGTGCGGTCCTTGTAGCTACTGCCTGTTTCACTGTAGTGCTTTTATTAATGCGAGGGCAGCTCCTGCATGGCAGGGGCTGCCCTCAGCATTTTGGGATCGGGCAGTTTGACCGAACAGCTCAGACCTTGATGGTCAGGCAGATTGGTTCGGCACTTTGGCGGCTCGGTGGTCTGGTGTCTGGACTGCGGGTATAGCGGCTAAGTAACAGTTCCTGGCGGCTTATCATCTCTGTGCTGTCGGTTTCACCATTTGGCCGCTCTCAAGTGGCGCCCGTGCTCGTTTGCCTCTATGTAGATTGAAGTAAAACACGTCTGAGAGCTGCCGGGAGCATGGCTGCGGCAGGGTACTGGGGCCTGAGCAAGGTGGCTGGGGCTGGGAGGAGTGGCAGGTATTTGAGGGGCTGGGATAGTCAGTGTGACGGGGTGAATATGGATGTCGGTTTTGTCCAGGGATTAGTGCCTTAGCCATAACCATAATTATTGCCTGACTTTACTCAGGTCATGAGCAGCACTTATATAACCAGATACATAAATACCTCACTTGCATATACCTTCATTCAAGTGTTTTACCGTACGGTGAAATTATTTGAAGTTTTACAGTACGGTGAAAAATGGTGCACTGTTTTCCCTTGATTTCCCATGATTTCCTCCCCCATTTTCTCTTTTCCCCTACTCTCCTTAAAGCCATACCAGACCAGGCCAGCTGATTACGGCTCAGACCAGGCTTGAGCCTCAGAGTCAGCCTAAGCCTCAACCTCGGTCCCGGCTCACCTCCGATTTCTGACTTTCACACACCAGCCACCAGGACGTATGTTATGCCTACTGTCTGTGCGCTCTTTACATGTCAGTTACCCTAATCACCAGACAGGTGACTCCCTGCAATGCAATCAGGCAGTTAACGTCCAGATGTATAAAGGCCAGTCATATCCCGGACACAGTCCTTTCAGGCATACATCCCATGCCTGTGCTGTCTCTTGCCCCTGCATCTGCACCCGCCAATATTGAAAGCCCTGCTCTTTGATTAATGATGCCTTGGCTTACGCACCACACCAGCAAGACCGCAGTTTTACCGTACGGTAAAAATCTGAGACTTTGCAGCACCAGCATGTGAGCCTGCCAGTCCTCGCTGTGGAGCAATATCGCAGCATAAGGGAGCGTTCAGGTGCTGTGCTGTATGGCTAATCTGGCATACCTTGCATGCCATAAGTGCGCTCAAATGCGCCAAAACGCGTGCCTTTCCCGTGCCTTACTGTGCAATATTTTTAAAAGTACACAGTAAGGCACGAATATGATATATATCAGCATAAAGGTATTTTGGGCAATTATGTGAATTCCCTGCCCAAGATGGCTCAGACCAGCCCCGGCTATTAAAAAATGCCAGGCAATGAAATACTCCGCGACCACAGGCCATTCCCCTTTTTTGCTAATGCAGAGTCTGCCCCTCACTGTTCGCCCTGCTCAATTGTGCTACGCAGCTGACGGCAGACACTGCGGGGACTGAGCTTGCATTGGTCGTTGCTGGCCGGGCACAAGCAGATGTAAGCCTGTGGCTGTTGTCAGGTCATGGCTGATGCAGTTTACGAATCTGAGATTTAAAGTGAGAATTTTGCTGCTAAATGCAGCCCTGTCAGGGGTTGGTAAGGTGCCTGGGTGTGCTGTTTTGGTGTGGGAAAAGAGCAGATTTTGCCCTCTGACGCACAGTGCCCGACACCATTGAGGTTGAGCACTGATACGGACTGTGCATGCTTTTGCGGCGGGGATGCTGATCGGCGGCGTTTCTGCGGAGATGCTTTGGTGGTGGGGAGATGCTGTGGTGGTGGGGAAGTCCATGGCTGCTCGATTAGTGACTAATGGCTGAAGCTGTGAGCGTGCTTGATTTTTCAGCTTGCTGCTACCATGTAGAATGACAGTACAGCCGCACTTTGCCTGCAGTGCATCTTTATATGATGCAGGTCAGTCAGCTGTGCATATTTCCATTCACCAGTTAAGGCAGAAGGACATTTTTATGGCTCCAGTTAATCCTCTGCTCAAATGCGGAGATCACCTGATTGCACGTCGTTTTGGCTATACCCATCACGGCCTGTACCTTGGTGATGGCAATGTTCTTGAGTATCTGCAGCATGACGGCGTCAAGATTGTAGATATCGAGGCCTTTGCTCATGGCCATGAAATCTTTATTCGTGAGCACCACAATGCCCGCTACAGCGGTATGGAAGCGGTGCAGCGCGGCATGATGCGCCTTGGTGAAAACCACTACAATCTGCTGACCCGCAACTGTGAACACTTCGTTAACTGGTGCATTGACGGAGTGGAAAACTCCCGTCAGGTCGATAACCTTATCCTGACCATTATTCCCTTCTACTCCATCTTCCAGAAATCAGACTTTCTCAAAGGCTGCCTTAAAATTGTCTTTGACGACCCCAGTGCCCTTGATCAGGCTCTGGCCCGTATCAATGCCCAGGAGGAGCGCGCCCGCGATCCTCAGCTGCGTGCCCGTGAGATAAGTGAGGACTTTTTCGGCACCAGCCGCAATGGCATAGTTAATCTGGCCACCCTTATTACCACAGCCTCCCAGCTTTCAAGTGAATATGCCCAGTGGGCTCAGCGCAAGCACAATGGCATTACCAGTCTGCTCGCCAGCTCCCTGAGCTTTTCAGCTGACGCCATCAACAATATCAGTAACAAGCTGGGCATCAGGTTCTACACCTCATCTATGGACAACGACTTTAATCCGGCCATGGCTGTTGCCGGAGCCGGAGCTACGGCCGATCGCCATGCTCCTGGCTATGCAGCGGCCCATGGTTCGGTCGATGCAGCCCTGCAGGCTGCAGCTGAAGCATCTGCAGCGCATGCCGGCGCCGCCCTCACCGCCGCCCCAGCAGGCAGCCTCCCCGGCCTGAGCGCCCCTGCTGCAAAAACTGACGGCCAGACGGACCGCCTGAACTCAGACAGGCTGACAGCTCCGGGCAGCCCGGCAACAACAGACTACTCAGGCTTTGAGAGCATGAGCAGCTCACTTACAGGATCAGACGCAGCCCATGGATCTGAATCAGCACCGGCCGGAGCGCTCACTCATTTTTCCTATGCCTCTGACCGGGACACTTTGCTTACCAGTGCCGGTATTTCAAGACTTGCCCGCAGCCTCGAAAAGGTTCCTGCAGATATGGCTGCCCATGGCATTAAAAAGGCCGACAAGACCATTCGTGACAGTATTAAGGTGATAAACCTGGTAAGCGACTTCTTTCATCGCTCCCGCAGCAATGACCCTGATGAAATTCAGCCTCATCATGAGTCGTTACCAGGGCCGTCACATGTCAGGGGCTCCCCACATTCAACCTCTGCAGCTGCTGCTGATCCAGCAGCTGTTGCAGCTGACAGCCAGGAGCCTGCAGCAGGCGCCCCTGCAGCTGCTCAGACTGTGGCCGAGCCTGATCCTTCAAGCTTTACCTCGGCATCAGCCTACTTTAATTCCCGCGCGCGTACCCAGCAGGCCCGCGAGCAAAGACGAGCTCAGAGCACAACTCATGATGGCAAGGGCTCGTCCCCATGCCTGTGGGACAGCCAGCTGCCTCACATTCACATCAAGCTTATGCCTGAGATGTTTGTGGCCGCATTCCGTCATATTGATGCTGCCAATGAAAAGCTCTCCCGCCGCCATGCACGAGCACATGCTGATATGCCAGCCGGCCTTGACCACAGCGCCACTGCCGGGCTCAACAGCCATACCGCCAGTGATATCACTGCCTGCGCCCGCTCCATGTTCAGCTCTCAGATGGCAGCCGATGCTGCTGCCGCTGCCGTGGCAGCCCGTGCCCATGGCAACACCTCCGGCACCAGCTCAGCCACTGTATCTGACTGGCCGGGTGACCTTGCAACTGACTGCTCTCCTTACAGCCCTCAGTGCACCACAGATACAGCTGAGCAGTGCAACAGTCAAAGCCTCAATCAAGGCACAGCTCAAGGTTCAACCTGCTCATCGGCTTCGTCAGCTGCCGCAGCCGCAGCCGGCGCCACATGCGCTGCAGGCGCTGCTGCCGAGGCTGCAGCTGCTGGCGCCGCCGGACAGACAACACGTGACAGCCGCAACCTGTCGCTCAATGATATGGCAGTCAAAGTAATCTCTCAGGTTCAGACAGAACTGGCCCGTGATATCCGCCGCCATAACCAGGCCTCAGGAACTGACCGCTCCGCCCCGAGACAGTAGCCTCCATGTAATGCCTGCTTATGGTCGTTAGCACGACAGCCAGGCACTTTTCAACACGATCGGTATTTATGATTCATAACCGGCACTGAGCCCTGGTATCGCAAGATGCCGGGGCTTTTTGTTCTGTATCTGCCCGTTGAGACAAAGTGGTCCGCCCTTGCCTGTCCCAGGTGCCTCACGAAAACAGGCTGCAGCTCAAATATGTTCCAGGACTGGTCATACCTGCTCTTAAGACATCACTGTGCCGGCACTTCAGCCGGCGCGCCTACTTCACGCACTGCCCGTCCACATGTCTTTACAGTGGATGTCGTCGGCCCGGCCATGCATTTACTGGAGGTTAAGGTCCATTCAGGGCGGCCATGATTATTCGGGAGTCACCGGTCTCCGGAGCGGCCCACCAGTATTTAAGCCATGGCCTGTACCAGATGTCAGGCCGGTAATCAGCACTACCCTCAGGGCGCGATTGAAAGCCGTGTTTTCTGCCTTTTCAGATGAAAGTGGGCCTCACCTGGCCAAAAAAAAGCCCCGCCGTACGGCAGGGCATTACTTATGGCCCCAGGGCGGGGCCTACCTAAGCTAAAAGGTAGAAACTGACTTGTTGTCATCACTGCCTCAGGCAATGGAGAAGTTCAAGAATATGCCGCTGACAGTTGAGCTTTGCCTCTCAATGCCAGGCCTTTGTACCTGCAGGTGCAGGTACTTCAGGGGCTGCGCATTCAGGCTATGCTGCAGGGGCTGCACGTGCCGGTGCAGCAAGTCAGTTAACTGTTCTTTGTGTTCTGCTCACCGGATACTGTCCTGTCAGCAGGCAAGCTGCCGTGCAGATCCTGGTTTTGCAGCAGTGTGAACGGATTTAAGCTCCTGTCTCATGACCTTGCTGGCATCGCCAACATGCCAGGCGGGGATGGCCCCCATGGCCTGGCTGGCATCGCCAACATGCCTGGCGGGGATGGCCCCATGGCCTGGCTGGCATCGCCCTCATGGCGTGGCGAGCACGGCCCCCATGGCATGGCTGGCCAGGCATGGAACAGTGCTCATGCATGGCGGGCAAGCCATGAACCGAAATGCTGTTATCAGAAGGAGCGGGCTGTGGTGTCCGGATTTTTCTCCTTGATAAACAGATAGAGCAGGCGGCCGCCCAGCAGAATGCTGGCGCAGGACAGCGAGAAGATAAACCCCAGCCAGAAGCCTTCGGCTCCCTCAAGGGCATCCCCCAGATAGCCATAACCAAGGGAGTAACCGACAGGCATACCGACAATCCAGTAGGCCACAATAGTCACAAGGAATATGGTGCGCGAATCCTTGAAGCCACGTAAGATACCGACAGCCATAACCTGCAGGGTCTCAGGGAAGAAGAACACCACGCAGTACATCATCAGTACCGGGGCCAGCAGGAGCACTTCAGCATCATCTGAGTACAGGGCCGCAATCTGCTCGCCCATGAAAAAGAGCACTGAGGCGCCAATGACATAGAAGGCTACAGCAAGGCTGGTTGAACTTAAGGCGCGTTTGCGGGCTTGGGACCAGCTGTTGGTACCCATGGCCTCACCTACCTCAATTGAAGCGGTGGAGCTCAGGGCAATTGGCACTATGGCCAGCAGACCTGATACGTTCATGGCAATGGTATGGCTGGCCACTACTACAGGACCAAAAGGACTGAGCATGATGGCAACCAGGGAGAAACACAGAGTCTCAATCATGCCGGCAATACCAAGTGGCAGAGCCAGCTTGAGGAAAGCCAGGCACTGGGAGAAAGTTACCGGCTCCCAGCGGGTGTAAATACGTACTCTGGCAAAGGTTGGACTCTTTCTTACGTAATAAAGCATGCCCACAACAGTGAGATAAATGGACAGAGCGGTAGCTACACCACAGCCCACGCCACCCAGGGCAGGCATACCAAGATGACCAAAGATAAAGATGTAATTAAGCGGGATATTTAAAATGAGGGCCATGCAGCCAAACATCAGGGTAGGACCTGTCTTGCCCAGTCCCTCCCAGTAGGCACGCAGCACGTTGAACATGGCAAAGCCCGGCATGGCAAGGCCTACAGCCACCAGATACCACTGACCAATGCTGACCATGTCCTGATCAACACCTGGGAACATGCGGTAAACCAGCGGCACCAGCATGATGATGATGCCTGTGATTACGGCCAGAGCCACACAGCAGACAGTGGCAATCTGCATACGCAGCGCTACCTTGTGCAGATCACCATTGCCTGCCAGATTGGCAATCAGAGGATGAATGGCCAGAGCCATACCCACAACAAAGAGCTCTGATGGCCAGAAAATAGAGGATCCGATTGCTACACCGGAAAGTTCCAGAGTGCCGGCGGCACCGGCCATTACTGTATCCACCACGCCCATGGAGGTTGCGGCCAGCTGCCCCATGAACAGTGGCAGGAACAGGGAAAGGGTGTGAACAATTTGAGCAAAGAAAGTACGCTTAGCCAGTTTCTTTACCGGAGCAGAGCTGGCGGCCTTCTGGGCGGCTTTTACCGCAACATTACTGGCGACAGCTGCAGCTTTGGCAGCCACACGGGCTGTTGCCTGACCTGCCTGAGAGGCGGCACTGGCGGTAACCTTGCCGGCTTTGCCTGCCACAGTGGCTGTAACCACAGCCGCACGGGCTGCAGCCTTGACCACCGCAGCTGACCTGTCAGCACCGGGCTTTACCAGATTGAGCTCAGCACCTGTAGCATTGACATCAAAGGCAGCCTCACAAGCTACTCTGTCTGCTCCCTTCAGATCCCTGTCAGCTCCGCTCAGAGCCCTGACAGTATGAAGATCAGAGTGGAACTGGGCATCAGCGCTCTCAATGCAGGCACTGCTGGCTTTGCGGGATACGGGAGCGCCCGCCCTGACAGTACTGCTCTTATCAGCGGCCACGGCTGCGGCCACAGCAAGCTGCTCAGGCTCAGCCACCACAGCGGCACTTTCAGCACCTGCACCATCGGCCGCACCGACTCTTTGAACAGCAGTACTTTCGGCACAGGCGGCTGACTCAACACAGTCACTGCCAGCCTCAGCGCCCACGGTGGCCGCAGCGGCATCAGCCGCTACTGCAGCAGAACCTGCAGCTGCAGTAAGGTTTGCAGCCGTGGCTTCAGCCGTAGCGGACGCGCCGGTCTGATTCTGAGCCTCATCATTTGAGGCAGATGGGGAAAGGGATGATGATCTGGTGGTGTCAACGTCGGCCCCGACCACACGTAAGCCGTGGTCGTCAGCCACTATCCGCACCTCAGGAGCTGCAGATTTGAGAGCGTCCTGAGATGCTGGGGCAGGCTTGTTAACTGCGCTGTTGGGAGCGCTGCCAGCACTGGCTGAAGACAGAGCTGCTTTTACCTGATTTTTGTAAGCCCTTGTTTTGACATTGGGAGCCACCAGGCTGGAGTTACCGACAACAGCGGTGCAGGAACGGGCCTGAAGAGCCCCTGAGCGCTTGTCTTTGACAGCACGGACTGCTGGAGAGGAAATAATCTTGCTCATACTTAACCTCCTTGTTTGTAAAGCAAGTTGGTAAGCAAGCAGGACCAGAGGCGTGGCACCGGGCAGGCTGGCTTAAGGTCCCCCGACAGGGAAGACCAGCCTCAGGTCACCCCGACAGGGAAAACCTGCCTGAGGTCAGACTGACGGGACAGGCTGGACCAGGGGCAGTCTGGCAGGCACGCACCGGTGATATTGTCCGGTTCAGTCAGCATATACAAAGCTGGACTAAAAGGGCTGAGCGCGGCACAGCAGGAGGCAGGATATGCGCACTGCTGACAGACTCAGGCCTTTTAAACCTGGCTGTACCTGTGAAGGTACATTTGTGGACGTGCTTAAGATTGATATCCGGGCTGAAGCCGGACAGAGAGATGAACTGTCGTAGCGCCTTTCAGCCCGTCAGCTGGAGCAAAATGTCTTCCCATAACTGACCTGTAACTTTCTTCCTTTGAGCACAGCCACAAGCTCCCTGAAAGACCTGCGGAGTCAGCGTATGTGTCAGCGTATGTGCCTGCGCCTGACCTTACGGCCCTACGGCGCTGCGCGCCTCAGATCCGGAGGCGGCACTGCCACAGGAGCACTCTCAGCATGAGTCCAGGGACGCGACACTGCCACAGGAGTATTGACTGCATAAGTCTCAGGCGGCGGCTTTGCTCAAAATCAGGCATAAAAGCTGGATACAGTTGTGCCTGATGACCTGTACCGTTAAGCACAGGCTGGATTTTATTTAGCTCAGGTATGTTCAGATTATTTTGCTTTGGCTGCCGGAGGGATGGTCATTCAGGATGCGAACGCACTCAGAGCGGTCCAGGGGCAAAAGCCAGACTGAAGCTGAAAAACACAGGAAGAGAGAATCAACACTGCTGAAATTTCAGACTGTCAGTGCTGAGCAGATTTTGTGGATCCTGAACTGTTCCCTGCCACGGAAAATCACAACTGCAAACTTGAATTGTAATTTCGCTGCGCACGATGCGCAGGGCAAAGAGCCAGATGCTCAAGCTTAAGCAGGTTACCACGGCAAAGAAAGATGATTCTGATGACTAACTGCGCCTGGTATTACTTGCTAAGTTAGAGTTCAGACTTTTTGAGATGCTGCCTGAATAAACGTCTGCAACCACGGCATAAAGTCTAAGCGATGGCTGAATGGTCATGGTGACCACTGGTTCAGTCAGACAGAGGCGTTGACACGGCCCGCAGCGGCTGAGAAAAGTACCACTGCAGATCAGGAAGTGGTATGCCGCTTTGACATTGGTCGAAAAGAAGCTGGGCTTTTTGAGAGTTTGACAGGTCAGGCGAGACGAACCTGTTAAAGCCCAGGGGGCTGCGGTGTTAGTTATCCTCAGGGTTTCACGGAACTTCTTACATGAAAAGGCCTCAGAGGGCTAACGCCATTGAGCGTGACCGCGCAGAATACGGCTGTATCCCGGGTCATACCCATAAGCACATACGAAAACAGTATGATGCCTGCCTGTGGTTCGTTGAGTACAACTTTACACATGCAAATTCAGCTTATCAGAGCAAAAAATCACTGGCAAGAGCGTATCACCACAAATCATTATCATAAAAAACTACACTGTATTATCCTGACAACAAGGCACCGCCACAGGCATTGACCTCCAGAAAAATCACCATAATTAAGGCATTTTACCCCTGAAATTACCGGCACACGGCGGCCTTGAGCAGCACTATGAAAGGACTAAAAAATCTGTATCTTAACCTGAGCCGCCCACAGACAAAACTGTCCAGCCGATTAACCTCAATTCAGGATTTAAGGCAGCAAAACCCTCATTTAGCATTTTGTTGATTTTGTGATCTGCGTTACATATTTTTTAATTTTTATCAGAAAGGAAAAATCTTTAACCACCGCAAATTATCCCACACACAGTCACAACGCCCATTTTTACGCCTGTTCTGCTCACCGCCACTACACTTTATCCCCCACATCTGGCCCGCCAGACACACTTTGATCATGCCCCTCCACCAGCTCCCAAAATCTGGCTATGCAGCCTCAAAAACGCAGAATCAGGGCAAATACACACAAATAAACATGCCTTAACTGTACTCATAAGCTGTACTGACCATCTCCATCACTTTCCCCTCATCCAGTCAGTCAACTCTACTCATACAAGGCACTCAGGCAGGACTGTTCATGCCGGTCTGCGCACGCCGGTACGTTCAAAGGCCTCTCCCAGCCGTCCAGTTTTAACCTCACGCCATGCATGGTCATATAACACAGCCATCGGACCTCAGCCCTGCACTACCCTGCCAAGCAAGCCATGCATGCCCTGCCCTGCAGCTCAGGCAGCCGTTCAGCACATTAAACTGCACTCAGGAGACTAAAAACAAAAAGCAGACGTGCATATGTGCACATATATGCACATATGGTGCACACAACGCACACTTTGTGCACGTAAGGCACGTCAGGCTCAAAAGCTGGCTTTGAGCGTCACCTGTCCGTGCAGCTGCTCCTGCCCATGCACCTGCTCCTGCCTGTGCAGCTGCCACTGCCCCTGTACATATGCCATATGGCCATACCTGTTTCCCCCTCAGCGCGGGGAAGCAGTGCAGGTGGATCCGGACATGGGGCTGCTGGAAGGGCTGTCAACCGCCTGTTAGTGCTGCAGGAGGCTCCCCCTGGCTGATGGTATGGCAGGTCACATGAGCATGCCGGGCGGCGGTGGTGCAGGCCGCATTGGCTCGTGGTGAAATATTGATGCAATGCGCATGGCTGCTGTATGATGTGCTCAGTTTTCCGCTTTCTTGACGCTTTTATTCAGGAGTTCTGGCATGCTCGACATTATGGCTATTCCCGTTACCCCTTTTGCACAGGAGTGCCGCATCCTGGCCCATCAGGAAACCAGTGATGCTGTTGTGGTAGACCCTGGTGGCGATGCTCAGGTGATTATTGGCGCACTCGAGCAGCAGGGACTTAAGCTCAAGGCCATTTTGCTTACCCATGGACATCTTGACCATGTAGGCGGTACCAGAGCACTGCTGGATAAATTTCCTGAGGTAAAGGTCTATGGCCCGCACCGTGATGACGAATTCCTGCTGACTACACTTGCTCAGCAGGCCGCCATGTTCGGCATTGAAAACTCAGGCTCCTTTGAGTGCGAATATGTGGGTGACAATGAGGTGCTTAAACTCTTTCCTGACGCCTCATTTAAGGTACTGCACACTCCGGGACATACCCCAGGCGGCGTATGCTTCTACTGTGAAGAGGAGAACTTCGTGCTGGTAGGTGACACCCTGTTCCCGGGCTCCATTGGCCGTACTGACTTTCCGCGCGGCAATTTTGCTGACCTTGAGAACTCCATTAAAACCCGCCTTTACACCCTGCCTGAGAGCACCGACGTCATGTGCGGCCATATGGGTGATACCACCATTGGCCAGGAAAAGAGCTCCAACCCTTACGTGCGCGGCTAAACACCTCGCAATCCCCTGCAGCGCCCGCTCGCCCGCCGGCAAGGCAGGCTGGCCGACAGGGCCTGCCTGTCCGGCCCTGCAGGCCAAGGTCCTGCGGCCGGGCCGTCATGGCAGCTGCGCCATGCTGCGCAAAAATAAAGGCACCTTGCCAGCAGGCAGGTGCCTTTATTTTTGCTCTTATGATTACACAGAAGCTGGTGCAGTGCAGCAGCCGCTGCTATGCAGCATCAATCCCTGTCATGCCTCAGGTCACTGCAGTTCATGATGTGAAGCTGTTTTGTCTGCCAGCAGGTTGCCTGAAGCCCGGCATCATCGTCTGTCAGGCCTGTGCCCGTAAATGATGAGCCCAGGTGTCCTGACAGCAGACAGTTACTTTTCCGGAACCATGCCGTTTTCAATCAGGGTCTGGTAGAAGGCCTCAAGACCTTCGGTGATGTCGTCACGGCAGGTTTCAAAATCTCGGGTATACCATGGATCTGCCACCTCACAGCCCATGCGGCTGGAGAAGTCCAGGCACTTGTGTACCTTTTCCTCGCCATAGCCATTGAAGAGGCGGTCCAGATTACGCAGATTGTTATTGTCCATGACAATGATGAAATCGTAATTGTCCATGTCCTTGCGGGTAATCTGACGGGCTCTTTTCTTTGACGGATCAATGCCCATGGACTCAAGCATGGCATAGACAGGTGGATAGACCTTGCTGCCGATTTCCTCCTGAGAAGTAGCAGCCGAGGCAATCTCAAAGAGCTTGCTCTGGCCCCTGTCAGCAGTCATCTTCTTAAAAAGAAACTCTGCCATGGGAGATCTGCAGATATTGCCATGACATACAAAGAGTACTTTGATCATTACCCTGTCCTTGCTCAAATACCAAAGTCGATCCATACCGGACAGTACGGAACTCAATCCCGGAAATTGTACCCTATTATGACTGCAGCTGCCATAAACAGGCCCTTTGTGCCCGCAGCATCTGCCTCCAGAGGCAGCCTGCAGCATGCAGGCCGCAGCAGGCTGCCTGGGGCGGCTGGCGGCGGCACCGGGCAGAGCACCTTATTACCAGACACAGGTACAGGCAGGCCCGGTCCCCTTTGGGGGAGACCGGGCCTGCTGTTTTGCTGCTCAGGGCATCATGGGCTGAGGTGCGGCCTCAGGGGTTACCTCAGTTGGGCTGAGGTGCGGCCTCAGGGGTTACCTCAGATGGGCTGAGCTGTGCCTGATGGGTCGCCTCAGGTGTGGCCTGAGAGCTGGCGCAGATTAGCGGGCCAGCTTGAGCTCGTCGAGCATATAGCTCTTCAGGGTGGCAAAATCAGCCTCCATGAGCTTCTTGTGACGCTCAAGGTTCATGCGGTCAGCAAGGGCTTTTGGCAGAGGCAGATCAATGCCCAGGGTGGCGTCGACTTCTTCCTTGAACTTGGCAGGATGTGCAGTACCCAGGAAGATACCGACCTCACCGTCCTTGAGACTGGAGCTTAAGACCTTGTGAGCAACAGAGGCATGAGGCTCAAGAATATAGCCAGTGCTCTGATACAGGGCCTTCATATTGGCGCGGGTTTCATCATCAGATACGGATCCGCAGTCAAACTCGCTTAAGGACCAGCCCATGAGCCTGCACAGGGCCTCAACACGTGGCCAGTTGTTTGGACGGCTGATGTCCATGGCATTGGAAATGGTGGCAATGGTCTTGTGTGGCTCCCAGTTACCGCTCTTAAGGTAGCGTGGCACAGTGTCATTGGCATTGCAGGCAATGACAAAGCGGGACTTGAGGCCCAGAGCACGGGCAATCAGACCTGCAGTAATATTACCGAAGTTACCGCAAGGTACAGCAAAGACAACCTTGTCACGATGGGCTTCATCAAGCTGAGCTACTGCCTCGAAGTAGTAGCATACCTGAGCCAGCAGACGGCTGATGTTGATGGAATTGGCGCTGTTAAGTCCTACAGCCTTCTTGAAGTCCAGATCATCAAATGCAGTCTTGACCATGTCCTGACAGTTGTCAAAAGGAGAGCTGACCTCAACGGCATGGATGTTCTCACCTAAAGTAGCAATCAGGCTCTCCTGCAGCGGAGATACCATGCCCTTTGGATAGAGCACTACTACGTTAATCTTGTCCTGACGGTAGAAAGCATCAGCTACAGCCGCGCCGGTATCACCGGAGGTGGCGGTGAGAATGGTGCAGCGCTCATCACCAATAACAGATGAGAGCACACGGGCCATGAAACGGGCGCCAAAATCCTTGAAAGCAAGGGAAGGACCATGGAAAAGCTCAAGGCAGAAAGTACGGTCATCGGCCTTTACCAGAGGAGCTTTAAAGTTGAAGGCATCAGCAATAATAGCCTCCAGCTCCGGCATTTCATCAGAGCCAATCAGATGACGTAATACCTTCTGGGAGCGGGTTACCAGATCCATGGCCAGCAGATCCTTAATCTGCTCAGGGGTAAAAGGCTCGACCTTTTCCATAAAGAACAGGCCCTGCTCACGGCCAATACCCTGTCTGACAGCCTGGGAGAAAGAAACACGCTCTGAGGAGTCTTTTAAATTTACTAATTCCACTACTACAGTCCTCGCGCCCTGAGGCGCTCTCTATCTTGTACGGTACCATGACCTGCTGCCGGCAGCGTCTATTGCTGCCCGATCATTCCTGCAGGTTATGGTACCTGGTTAATTCTGTGCTTAATATTGCCTCTGTCTGGCCTTCAGCCCAGGCTGCCGCTGCCCAGGCTCCCTGGCAGCGCGCCTGGGCGGCCGGGGCGGAGCCTGACCGGTGCCGCGCACGGCACGGGCGGCAGGTGGTGCTGGCCGTCAGATCTCTTTGCTTTGGACAAAGGCGCCGCGCGGATCTACCTTACATACGTGGCAGAAGCCGTCTTCATTGGCAATAAACTGGCGCTCGAGATATTCCTTCATCTGCACAGCGGCAGATTCATCGGTGAAAATGGAGAAAATGGTGGATCCGGAGCCGGAAATACCTGTGGACAGCGCACCAATGGCCCTGCCATGCTCACGGGCTTCAACAAAGCCCGGAATCAGAGAGGCACGGTAAGGTTCAGCCACCACATCTACCAGACAGGAGGCGGCAAGCCTCTCATTTTTGCTGTAGGAGGCATGAACAAAGGTGCTCAGACGGCGGCCAAAGGTAATGACATCCTGACGCAGATACTGAGCTGGCAAAATGGCACGGGCCTCAGAGGTGGAGACCTTGATGCCCGGGAAGCACAGCACCCAGTACCAGTTATCAAAATGAGGAATGCTCTGAGAGATGATCTCACCTTCATTGATGATAAGCTGCATACCGCCATAGAAGCATGGGGCAACATTATCATAGTGAATGGAGCCTGAGATTTTGCCCTCCAGCTGGCCCATCATCTCAAGACAGCCCTCCTCACCAAAAATAACGCCATGAACGGCATCAAGGGCCATTACTGCAGCCACTACCGAAGAGGCTGAAGAGCCAAGGCCTGAGCACACAGGCAGATTCTTCTGCAAAGTAAGCTCAAGGCGCTTGATATCCATGCCTTTTTCCCTGAGAAACTGGCCATAGAGCTCATAGGCATCGCAGACAATATTGCGCTTTGGGTCTGCCGGCAGGCGGGCGCTGTAGCGGCCCTCGGTCTTTAACAGCAGATCAGGACCGGCATTGCCCTGCTCGTCAGCTCCCAGCTCACGTGCTGTGACAAAGTCGCCCAGGGGCTGACCGCTGACAGGGCGTACAGCTATGCCCAGCAGATCAAAGCCCACAGAAAGGTTGGCTGAGGAAGCCGGGGCGTAAGCGGAAAAAACTCTGGTCATGACAGCCTCCTTATGCCTCACGGGTCCAGTTCTGCAGACGCAGAATATCGGAGAATACACCGGCAGCAGTTACATCAGTACCGGCACCGTAGCCACGGATTACCAGCGGGATTGGCTGGTAATAGGCAGAGGTAAAGGACAGGGCATTTTCGCCTCCTGTTACCTTGAATAAAGGATCCTCAGGACCTACGGCCTTAATGCCGCATGAGCACTTGCCACCATCCTTAATGGTTGCCACGTAACGCAGCACCTTGCCCTCGGCACGGGCAGCGGCAGCACGGCGGGCAAATTCCTCATCAGCGCCCTTGAGGTTCTCAAGCACTTCCTGAGCATTCTCACCCTGCAGATACTTTGCATCTACCGGGCACTCCACCTGGATATCATCAAGATTGAGCCTGTAGCCGCACTCACGGGCCAGAATAAGCAGCTTGCGGGCAACATCCATACCCTCAAGATCATCACGTGGATTAGGCTCACTAAAGCCGCGCTCATAAGCGTCGCGGGTAGCCTCAGACAGGCTCTTGCCCTCGTCTACGAGGCCAAAGATATAGGACAGAGTTCCGGACATGATGCCATTGAATTCAATAAGACGGTCGCCTGCAGCCAGCAGATTCTGCAGAGTATTGATAACAGGCAGGCCTGCACCTACAGTAGCCTCATAGTAGAACTTGCGGTGGCAGATACGGGCAATGTCACGCAGACTGGTGTAGTACTCAAGGGTTGAGGTATTGGCCTTTTTGTTTGGAGTAACCACGTGATAGCCGGCCTGCATAAGCTCAAGATAGGTAAGAGCAATGTCATCTGAGGAAGTACAGTCAACAAATACAGGATTGACCAGATGAGAGTCATCAACAAGACGCTTGGCCTCATCAATAGTGAACTTGCCGTTCTGACTGTTCTTCAGCAGATCAGTAACAGCCTCAGGCTTAAGTCCCCTTGGATCCTTGATAAAGGTATGGGAATTGGCCACGCAGATAACGCGAATCTCAATACCGTTGCGCTTTTGCAGCTCATCGCGCTGCTTTTCAATCTGTCTGAGCAGAGCAGCACCCACACCGCCTACACCGACGATGATGAGATCGATAATCTGGCGACCGCTGAAGAATGCAGTGTGACAGCTGAATACGGCTTCAGATACCTTGTTGGCGTCAATAACAGCGGAAATGGAGCGCTCTGAGCTGCCCTGGGCAATGGCATTAACATTGATATTGGCCTGAGCCAGAGCGCGGAAGAACTTGGAGGACACGCCCTTGGCTGTTCTCATGCCCTCACCCACTACGGAAATAATGGCCTTCCTGTCCTGAATCTCAACAGGATCAAGCAGATGGGCATTCAGTTCGAGTTTGAACTCTTCTTCAATGGCAGCACGGGCAGCAAAGGCGTCCTCAGTGTGTACGCAGAAGGTAATGGAGTACTCTGATGATGACTGGGTAATGAGCACAATGGAGACATTGGCACGGGAAATACAGGTAAACAGACGTCCGGCCATGCCTACCATGCCCTTCATACCAGGACCGGAGACATTGATCATGGAGACATTCTTGAGATCAGAAATGCCCTTGGTGATCATATTGCGGTCGGATTCCTCGGAAATAAGAGTGCCCTCTCCCTGAGGATTGAGAGTGTTCTTGATAAGGCATGGAATGCGGTACTGGGCAATAGGGGAAATGGTACGAGGGTGGAGTACCTTGGCGCCAAAGTAGGACAGCTCCATGGCCTCCTTATAGGACATGCGGCGCAGCAGCACGGCATCAGGAACAGCACGCGGATCACAGCTGTATACGCCGTCCACGTCAGTCCAGATCTCACAGCACTGGGCGTGAGCTACGGCAGCCAGACAGGCAGCTGAGTAGTCAGAGCCGTTACGGCCAAGCAGCACCAGCTCGCCCTGACGGTTACCGCCACAGAAGCCGGACATGAGCACTATGGCATTTTCATTGATCTTAATACGCTTGAAGCGCTCGATTGAGGCCTCAATATCTACAGAGCTTTCCAGATATTTGCCGTCACAGACCAGGATGTCCACAGGATCTATTACCTGGACCTCGTGCTCGCGGGCACGTAACAGCTCGCTCATTACGGCAATGGAAATGGCCTCACCACGGCACTCGATAAAGGCGGCAACAGGATCAGGACAGGAACCGAGCAGGGTGATTCCGGACACGCGGCGTCGCAGCTCGGAAACAGTCTCTTCGTAAAAAGCCATTACCAGCTCACCGTCAAAACGAGGGTACTGGGAGGCAAGATTGTTAATCAGTGGGCGAACGATCTGGTCTAAGGCGCTGAACTCGTTTTTACAGTCACTTCCGGCAAGAGCGCTTTTTACCATGGAGACCAGAATATTGGTGACTCCGGCTGGAGCAGACAGAACTAAAGCAGTCTGAACTTGCATTGCAGTGTTAATGGCAATCTCAGAGACATTTACTACACGCTGAGCATCTGCAACAGAAGTTCCACCAAATTTTAAGACTCGCATAAAGCTACTCCACTAAAAGAAACAGGCACACGCCGTATCTGTCATTGTGTTCACAAAGCCCGGCCGGCCCATGGCCTGAAACAGACCGTGGTCTGACCTCTTAGGGCTTTAGGCCGGCGCCTGAGAGCCTCCTTTATAAAGCTCTTATACGACCGGCAAATGATACGGAGAAGTGCCCGGTAAAAACTTAGACCCCTGTCGCTCAGCCATGGCGACAGGCTATATCACTGGCTGTAAATTCCTGTACCAGATAAATGCCCGTGGCCGCCACTGACGCGACCTGCAGCACTGCCCCAAATCGGGGCCTGATAAGGTGGGACTATTGTCATTTGTTTTATCAGGCAAAGTCAAGAAAGCCCCCATGCGGTGAAATCGCGCCTCCCGGCGGAGCAAACATGCATCAAAATAATGCACAGCCACGGTCCCTCCCCAATATGCTCCGCCCCCACAACAGCCCCACAGCAAATCAATTTTCCCGTCCCCAGGACAAAGCAGATCTGACTGGCACGGGCACAGCCAGCCCCGCCACAATGCACCTGTCAATCACAGTTCCTGCCCATTACGCAAAGCCCCACGTGCATGCGCTCCCTGCCGCTGCCGCAACTGCCATAAAAGGAGGCGGCGCCACTGCCGTGCCCGTGCCACTGCCCACAAGGCTCAGCACATAAAAGCCAGCAAACGGCTGCAAATGCCTGCAAACGGCCTGCAGCCTGCTTCCCCGATTTACCTCACGGCTCATGACACAGCAGACCTACATGGCTCCATCACATCTGTCCTCCATGGCTCCATCACATCTGTCCCCCATGGCCCCATCACATCTGTCCCCCATGGCTCCTCACAGCTGTACTGCTGCTACCAGATATATGGCCCAACAGCGGCAAAATGGCAGCCCCCACAATCTGGCCTGACCGGGCCGTATAAGCGTACCTGCAGCCTGGGGATTGTGGTATGCAAATTGCCTTATTTAAGGTATTAATGGCCTGTTTGCCGTGAGTAAACAGGCTTTGTGCGCCCTGTGAGCCCCCGTTTTTGCGCCCCTGCTCAACCGGCCGGGCATGGCCCTGCGCTGCTGGCCGGGCACGGCCGCTCGGGAGGCGCAGCCCGGGCCTGATGTGATGATCCATGACCTTATGTGAGGTATAACCATGAGTTCCACAATTAACTCCCATACCCTGGAGATGCTCAGACAGCTTGATCAGAGCATGAATCAAAACTCCGGTAAGGATGGATCTGCCTTCAATCGTGCCATGCAGCAAGTCCAGGGCAATCAGCCTGTTACTATTCCTGCAGGACCAAATGCTCAGGCACCGGGCACTCCCGGCAATCCGGGCAGCTCAGGCACAGGCCAGCCAGGCACCAGTGTCAACCCGGACGGCTCGAGCGGTCAGGGCGGCAGCAATTCAGGTCTGCCTGGGCAGAACCAGGGACAGGGGCATAATCAGAGTGGCTCTTCAATAAGCTCAGGGTCGACCACAGCTGCAGGCAAAGTCATTGCCGGTGCGACCTTTAACGCCACGGGTAATCTCATCTCAGGCTCAAGCCTTAATGACTTCAGGCTGCTCGGAGGCCAGCAAAGCGTAATCATGCAGCAGGTTATGGCCATGTCGCGCACCATCAGCGCCACTCAGGCTGCAGCCCTGCAGCCCTCAGTAATGATTTCAGTTGGTATGCTGCAAAAGCTTTATGACCTGATTGAGATCACCCGCCGCAGCCGTACCGCCTCCATGAATATGGGCGGCACCGCAACAAATACCGCAGCTGCCGCAGCGGCCTCTGATGATATTGCAGCAGCTCAGCAGGCTCAGGTGCTGTCTTTTCTTTTCATCGAGCGCTATCTGAAGATCTTCGAAAATGGCGAAAAGTACAATATCTTCTCACGCTTTTTCAAGAAAGGACCACTGGGTGAAAATGAGCATGAGATAGACACTGATGACGAGTATGGCAACAGCTTTGCTGATGTCGATGCCGAGGTCGACTATATCAAGCGCCCACGCCGCGACCGTCCAGGCATGAGCTTCCATCACTCCCTGCTGCGCTGACCCGTGGCGCCCCAGCGCCACAGGCATCCCGGCACGAGCATCAGGCTGCCCGGCACGCCCCGCACGCCCCAGGGGCTTGCAGGATTACAGGCAGACAGCCGGGCCTGCTCCAGGGCGCAATTTCAGTCCTTAAGATGCAACAGGGCCTGGTCACTGCCATGCAGTGCCAGGCCCTGTTGTTTATGCCTCACGGCGCGATGCGTATGCCCTCAGACTCCATACGTGGCGGGATTTTGAGCCCTGCTGCCTGCTGCAGCTCTGACCTGAGCTGCGATCAGGCAGGTGCTGCCAGGGTGGTAAGCTCACGCCACCTGAACTCTGGTGTCTACTTCTCGATGACAAAGTCATCAGGCAGCATGTCCTTCTTTTCCAGATAGGCAATGATGTGCTCGAGGGTGAGGTCGGAAATTACGTGTTCCATGCGACAGGCATCCTGCTCAGCCTGAGTAGCTGGAATCTCCAGCACATAGCGCAGGAAATAGGTAAGAATACGGTGGCGCTGGAAGACCTTTTTGGCGTAGGCAAGGCCCTCAGGGGTGAAGATAATGGCGCCTGAGGATTCGATATTGATAAGACCCTTTTCCTTAAGCTGGCTTAAGGCACGTGACACGCTTGGCTTGGAAAAGCCCAGCTCATTGGCAATATCAACAGCACGTACCAGACCGCTCTGGGTGCGCTCTTTGATAAGCAAAATGGCCTCAAGGTAGGTCTCACCAGACTCGGCAATGCCATACTCGGTTGTTCCCTTGGTCGGAACTTCTGGGACAGCATTTAAAAATGTTAATGGAGTTGGTTTTTCTAAATCAACCTTAACACCGTTAGTCATGAAACTTCCTCGAAAATTAATCAAAACACCGTGGGACCACAGCGCTTATTGCAACTGCCAGAAAAAGGACACTTACTGCAGCCCCTGCTGACAAGGCAGACAGGTCCTGTCACATGACCGGTCCTGCCTCATGGTACTGTCAGAGGTATGCATGGCTGCACCGCTGCCCAGGCAGGTGTTTGAGCGTTATATGCATGGCCTGCAGGCAGCGCCCGCTCAGGGCAAATTCAGGTTAGTATCCATATTTAACCCGCTGCGATCAAGGATATTAATGTTCATTTCAGGCTCATATTCATGCCTGAATAAACATCATTACCTGCAGCGGCCCCAGGGCACAGCCACCGGCATATCCGCCCGGCAGGACAGCCCTGACGCTGCCTGGCGGACAGCAGGCAGGAGGCCGGCAGCCTCGGGCCGCAAGGCCCTGCCTGGCCGGGGCCGGGCACTGCCGGCTCGAACCAGGTGGCTGCTTAAAATAAATAAGGGCCTTAAAGGCCCTCATTAAAACAAAGTCAGCGTGCTGGGATCAGACCCGGCATCTGACTAGGAAGTGATAACAATATTGATGCTCTCGCCCACCAGGGAGATATCAATCTTGTTATTGGTGCCGATAACACCACAGGAAATCAGGCCCAGACGAATAAGCTCAGAGAGCTGAAGGTTGGTACGGCTGCGCACTACCTGACCGTTGGCATCAGTAATAACGCCCAGCTGTGGCAGAACACGGTTGATACCCAGGTTACGGGTCTTGGCCAGTACGCCAATCTGCTCGAGTCGGTTGATCAGGCGGTAAACGGTAGCAATACCGAGATCAGGAACATACTGTCTGGCCTCATACCAGAGCTCTTTTGGAGAGGTGCACTGGCTCTTGGTAAGGATATCAATGATGTGGCGTCTCTGCACTGTCATGCGTAAGCCGCTCTGCTCAAGCTTTTGTACGGTTTCTTCGGTAAGATCGCCGATCTGACTGTATACCGAATCTTGGTTTTGCATGGCTATCCTCAACTTGTCTTAAGCATGCCTTAAATAAGCAGCTGGCTGTCAACAGGTGACTTGTATGCTAAGGCCTCTGTCTGTCCCCGGAGAACCCTGTCATGTCTCATTAAAGTCGCATTCCGGCTCTTTTTGTTAACCTCATTATTAATTACAGTTAACAAATTCTTCTGCAAGAACCTGCAAATGTGACCTTTATGGACACCTGTACCTTCTAAAAACTGGACGCGCCCTTAAAACTCAACAGTTGAAGCACCATGGACAATGATTCTGTCCACCACTTTATGACCATGAGATACTTTTAAGGCTATGTGCCTCTCCAGGATTTCATGCCCCCGCAGGGTTTACTGCCCTGCCAGGGACAGTGCCCTGTTTACGGCTGTATGCCTTTGCGCAACAAAATATGAGCAAAATCTGAATTTCTGCCTGCTTCAGACAACGGAAAAAAAGCCCTGAGAAAACTCGAGAGCCATGGTAAAACCGCATCTTACTATTACAGCAGTGAGGCGCATTCAGAGTTCTTTAGTTCTGAACTCTTTAAGCATATCGCAACTCAGGGTAAAAGACTAGCATCTGTCCCCCAAGTTTGACAGCTGACCAGGTTTTTCACTGAACGGTGAAATGCAGCTCACAATATGAGCATTTATTTTCATCAAAGTACTTGCATTAATTAAATTATGTCTTTGATAAAAATTGCGCTCCATTAACCTGGCGATATCTATTATAGGTCATAAGTCTTTTCATACAAGCGCGCCTGCCCCCGAATTTGTGAGCTGGCCGTGCAAAATAGCACACTGGCATACCAGTAATCAGTTAAAGGGCAGATCTTTGCTCTTTGCTGATGCAGGCACAGGCACAAAAGCACAGCCTGACATGTCAGTGCTTTGCATTCTTTGCTCTGTCAGTAAGTTCCGCAAAGGCCTCAAGTGCACACCACAAGCCTTTCAGAATCCTAACGTATTTTGCGGAAAACCCCTGACCGGCCTGCACAGGCAGGTTACTGCCTTAAACCCATAAGCACCTGCGTTCCTGCCGCCGCACCAGCTGCATCACGCACCAGCTGCATCAGCCTGCCACAGAGGCATTGCATGCAACAGAGGCACTGACTGCCAAAGAGGCATTGCCAGCCATCCACCCCTGGTGTTTTCATCATCATCATCTTCTGTCACTGTGCAGAGCGCTCTATGAATACTGGCCATCTCATCCTCATAGTCGTGTTCAGCACTGAAGCAGCAGGAGCCAGATGGACGCCTTACTGTGCCGTGTATTTTTTGCAGAACCTGCACATAGTTGACGGTGATGCCATCTTAACTGCTGCAAGGCCAGCAATTGTCCAGAAGTCAGATGAACTGATTGAATCTCTGGCATGATCGAACTCATCAAGGGATTTTATGTAATCAGGGCTTGTGAAGCAGAGCTCCTTAATCTCCTCAAT
>NZ_JALKIL010000035.1 GCF_023051105.1 Anaerobiospirillum sp. NML120449
ATTTACCATCATGACCCCCTGCTAACTTTCTTCCAAAACTACACTATATTAACCTGCTATGTAAATCACATACATTTATAAACATCTATTGTTTAGGGCTTCTACGTAAACATTGTCCGTCTATATGGATTGTTTGCAAAGAAACATTGTTCAATGCACGAAATACAGCACATTTTAATTTATTGCTTACGAAACTATAAACAGAAACTCTGAGTCTTTAAGTTTCTAAATACAGCTTATATACAGGCTTTATGACAGTATTGCCTGCAATTTAGCGACAGAATAAAACACAAAATGTAATTTATTTCAGACAGATATTTCCAGAGTTCTTGAAAGAATAATACCTGCTGCTCGGTTGTGTTTTTATATATCAAAAGACATAAAAAAATGGGGATCAGCGATGATCCCCATTTAAGACGATGAATAATCAGAGTAGCGCTCTTTGGCTTGCGTGAGCGCTAACGCTTTTTGCTTATATGAACTCTGTGACCAGACCCTAACTGACAGTGTGACCGGCAATGCTGCCTGAAACTGTCACGACTCTTTGTTACTGCTTATACAGTCAGCATGACTGCTGTCTGTCCTGCAGCCTCCTGGCCTTTGCCAGTGGATAAGGCCGGGCATGCCCATCAGCATGCTGGTGCCTTGTGACCATGACCTGGCGCTGACGGCTGGCAGTGACTGCTGGCGCAGGTGCTGGCCCCGGCCTCGCTTCTGTGCAGAAAAAATCTGTTGTGCAGTGAGGCAGGGAGTGCGGGCAGCGCAAGGTGATGCTGCGCTATGTGGTGAGGGCCTCGTGGATTATGGTTTTAGACCTCAAGCTCGATGTTCAGGCCGCGCCTGTGAGCCTTGAAGTAGTGGCTCATGATGGACAGACCAAGAGCAATCATCAGCACAGCCATTACCAGCAGGAACATGCCGGAGATGACCAGGATGTAGTTCTTGCCCCACTGCTGGCCTACTACCTGGATAACGCCCCAGACGCTCATGACCATCATGAAAAGCATTGGGACAAAGGCAATGTACCAGCGTGAGCCCTTGGCCAGCAGGTAGATAGTAATGCCCAGCAGGGTCAGGGCTGCCATCAGCTGGTTGGAGGCACCAAAGATTGGCCAGATAGAGCCGGCTGAGCCGGTAACAGCCATTAACAGGGAGGTACCTACTACGATAATGGCGGCAACATAAGGATTGGTGATCTGCTTGCGCCAGGCTGACAGCTTACTGGTATCTACCTCAATCTCATGACCATCCTTGTCAAGGGAGCGTGGGAGGAAGATTTCCTGCCATAAGAAGCGGCCCAGACGGGTAGCTGTGTCCAGAGAGGTCATCATGAAAGCTGAGATGGCCAGGGATATGAACACACGGGCGTAGGTCTCGTTAATGCCCAGAGCGGTAGAGAAGGAGCCGATAGCAGTAGCAAAGGCCATTGGCTGGTTGGTACCGATCTGCTTGAATACGGCAGGGTCCAGACCCATTACGGCTACCAGAGCCATAACGCCCAGTACGCCTTCCATAATCATGGAGCCATAGCCAATCTTGAGCATGTCCTTTTCAGAGCGGATCTGCTTGGATGTGGTACCTGAAGCTACCAGAGAGTGGAAACCTGAACAGGCACCGCAGGCTACAAAGATGAACAGAGCCGGAATCATATCGGTCATCTGACCGTCAGCAGTCACAGCCTGCCAGCCTTCAAAGGCAGGCATCTTAATCTCAGGGTTGTAGAAGATAATGGACAGGAAGCCCAGAGCCAGCATGCCGTAGAGCAGATAGCTGTTGAGGTAGTCACGAGGCTGGAGCAGCCACTGTACCGGTACGATGGAGGCGGCAAAGATATAGACAGCCAGCACAGCAAGCCAGAACAGACGGGCACTTTCAGTGCTCATGCCAAAGAGGGCGGTCATGTCCAGAGGGAAAAGGGCACCGAGGTAAACACTTAAGAACACCAGAGGAACGAAAATCAGGGAGCCGTGAGTAAGTCTCATGCCCAGCTTCATGGTGCAGAAAGCAAAGACCGGGGCCATAAGGATAAAGAGCACTGAAGCGGTGGCAACCTCTGGAAGCTGTACGAACATGCCGGCAATCAGAATGGTGAAGATACCAACGACGAGAATAAGGCAGGCAATGCAGAAGATTAAGAACAGCTGACGTCCGGTAAAGCCCATAAGCTTTTCCATGAGGAAAGAAATACTGCGGCCACGGTTACGCACGGACATTACCAGGGAGGCAAAGTCGTGGAAAGCGCCGGTAAAGACGCAGCCTACCAGGATCCAGATCAGGGCTGGCAGGAAGCCAAAGTAGGCGGCCATGATAGGGCCTACAATAGGGCCAGGACCTGCAATGGAGGCAAAGTGGTGGCCAAAGAGCACAATGGCTGGGGTTGGAACATAGTCCACGCCATCGTAATTGGTCTCAGCTGGAACTGGACGCTGTGGGTCTACCTTGAAAACACGAGATAAGAATCCGCCGTAGATGTAGTAGGCAACTACAAAATACGCCAGACACATACAAAACAGTAATGAGCCAGTCATGGCAGAAAACTCCCATGCCGGTGTCCCGTGCCGCTGCATTGTCTCTGGCAGCTTTACGCAGGGAATGAGCTCCGTTCTGTCGGTCAAATGTCTTTTTGTCTGTGACTGCCCCACCCCCAGCTGATATGACTGATAAAGCCTGCAGCATGCCTCCGGGCAGCACTGCCAGGGCAACAATGCGCTGACTGCGCAATGATGAACGCAGGAGGGCTTAACAGCAATAATGCAGTCATATCCGGCAACACTCTGGCTGACCTGGGGTCGGTTTTCAGCCTCGCTGCCATATGCTTTTGCATGATGAGCCTCTGAAATACCTCAGTTCCTCCGGACGGTTCAGCCATAAACCAGACCAGGACACCGTCATCGCCACGGGACAGAGCTGCAGCTGGCACCGTGTATCAATTGGAGACAGGTATCCTGTCCCGTTATTACAGGCCGGCTGAAAAGGAAGATCAGGGATTGTTCTGAGCAAAAAGCACATGGCAGTGAGGTCGAAGCGCCCATGGGGCCAGAGAGGCCTCACTGTTAAAGGATCAGGGCGGACATTTTCCGCAAACCGGTGAGCCGCACCGGCCGATATCTGGAAAAATAACAGCCTTGTCCCCAACAGCCATATCAGAAAGCAGAAACAAAGTATCTGTCTGCCCGAGCATTGTTACCGGACAGATCCTTACGGTCTTTCCAGCTTAAGGCCGGTGGCCTCACAATGCTCTCAACTGACGCTGCAATTTCGCGCAGGGGGTAAATGCGAAAATCCGGTTGCCAGGCTCCCGGTAAGGAGCAGGCGGGGGCAGCCGGAAGTACTGTCTGTACCGATAGGCACATCAATACTGGGCAGCATGGCCGTTGATAACGGGATACAGTTTGCCGGGAAACAGTCCGGGCCTCAATACATTCTTGTATAGAAGTGTGGCACTGCACAAAATAAATACGCTACACAGGCGTATATCACCTTTTTGATCCAGTACTGCACGATGAATGCACTTCAATCAGGCACAAAATTGCAGTAAAGCTGCAAAAACAACAGGAAAACACCCCAAATCAGATCCATTTTCACTCAACCACCCAAAAGCCGGCCTGAAGCCTCCCTGGCAAGCAGCAACTGAAGGGTTCACCAGGCGTAGCGACAGAACCATAGCCGGGCACTACAGAAGAGCATCTAAAGCATTTCAGGCATTATCCCCACGCACGAGCATACTTCTCCATAGCATTGCTGACGAAGCACGGTAATGCCTAAATGTTTGTTATCGTCTCAGATGCTTCTGCTACGTAGGCTGATATCCGCAAGCCGTCCGGTGGGACGGCATATGATACACTCACAACGCTGCCTCACGAACGGGGCAAGCTCAGCACAGGGGCGCATCAGCCTGAGCTCAATAAAGGGACCGGAACATGACCAAAGACATTAATAAGCCAGACGGTAACTGGACCGGCATGGCACGCAGTGCTCTTATGCAGGTCTATGAGCCAATGCTGGCTAAGCTTGAGCGCTATCAGGCTGACAGCAGCATGGATGTTTGTCCTTTTGTCATGCAGTGGGGAAAGGGACTCATACCTGCTAATGGTACTGCACTGCATACTTATGGGTTATCTGGGGCGACTTGTGGTGTGGGCGCTGATGCTGCGCACAGGGCCACAGAGTATGGTGCGGGTGCTTATGCTGCTGGCGCCGATGGTGTGTACAGGGCTGCAGACCAGTGTGCTGACGCTTATGCTGCGCACGATGCCACAGAGTATGGTGCGGGCGCTGATGCTGCGCACTGGGCCGCAGCATATGGTGCCGGGGCAGCAAACACAGCAGATGCAGGTACGGGTACAGAGGCGGGAGCTTACAGCTGTGTCCAAAATAAGGACCGGACAGGCAATCAGACGGTGAGGCCGCGTCTGCTGTTTTGTGGACGGGCAACCAATGGCTGGTTAACAAGCTGCCTTGATCCTGAGGCGCTGTTTGATACAGAGTACGGCCCTGACTGCATCTTTAATTTGCCCAGTCAGATAACATGGGTTGAGAGGGATATGCGCAGCAACTGTAAGCGCAGTGCAGGAAATTACCGATGCAACAGCTCGCCATTCTGGCGTGTTATCAGTGCTACAGCCGGGCACTTTTACTCTGCCCCGGATCCTGATGACGGCCTTACCTGGTCTCATCACACAGGCTGGACCAACCTGTATAAAGCAGCCCCCATGTCTGGCAATCCACCTCCAGGAATGAAGAGCCTTATCTTTGCTGACTGCCTGCAGATACTCAAATGCGAGCTGGATCTGCTAAGTCCTACTCACTTGATAATGCTGGCAGGATCCAGCTGGTATGATCCCTTTGTTAAGGGACTGATTAAATGCTGGCATCCAGGCTCTAATCTCAATGATCACTTTGCAGCAGTGGAGCTCTGGGACAGCTACTGCGCTCATGCCTGGCAAGTTCAGATGCCCGGTAAGAGTCATTTGCTTACCATCATTGGCAGCGAGCACCCGCAGCGCAAGGCAGAACTGCCCCATATCAAGGCCCTTACCAGTCTGATTGCTGCCACCATGACACAGGCACCAGAGTAAGAGCATACAGGCCAAAGGTAAAAGAGTAAGAGCGTGCCTGCCACAGCGCTGCGACTGTAAGAAACCGTACAGAAGGGATGCAGCCGGCCGTACCACGGAGGATACGTGCAGACCGGTCGCAATCCCATAATTGCAAGTGCAGTCTTTACCAGCGTCCCAAAACAGTCAGGGCTCCTTTCCCGTATGGAGAGGAGCCCTGACTGTTTGCAGGTCATTGACATGCCTGAATGGCTACTGCTTGTAGTAACGTGAGAAGTAAGAGCTGGCATCAGATGCCTCAGTATTGCCCAGAGGTTCATGATGAACCTGAGTGGCCTTGAGCGCCGGATTATTGCCATTGAGCTCATCTGCCACGCTTCTGCCGCCAGAGGTACCTGTGGCCGCGCCTGCAGCAACAGGAGTATCCCTGCCAGCAGCTGCAGCTTCGCGGGCGGCCACTGCAGCTGCTGCGGCGGCTGCAACAGCAGCCTGCTTTTCAGCCTCAGTGCGCAGCACTTCTTCCTGGGCCTCCTTGATGGCGCGTTCTGCAGCGCCCTGCTGAGCCTCAGGGGACGTCTGCTCAACTGCCTTTTTGAGATCGTGACGGGTCTGTCCCCAGTCTTCATCTTCATCATCATAAGGCTCAGGAGTCATACCGGCCCTTTTCTCTAGAAAGCCCTGCAGCTTGCCCTTTTCCAGCTTGCGCTGGTCTTTGACGGCGTTATTGATAACGCCTATGACAAAGAGAAAAGGTACTGCTATGGCAAGGATAAGCAACCAGTTCACGACAACTCCTTAATTTTCATTGAGCGCGGGCGCCGCCCATTGAGCAGCCTCATAAACGCCAGTCAAACGGGGCGACGCAGGAACATCTGCCAGGCATGCGGCGCCTGATGCGCCGACAGAACACAGGGTACGCAGGCCGCAAATTCAGGGACCTGGCCTGTAGTTACTTGCTTTTGGCCTCATTTTCAGCCTGCTTGATGATCTCCTCAAAGACTGAGAAGTCCTTTACAGCACCACGGATAACCTTGCCATCAAGAATAAAGAATGGAGTGCCCTGCAGACCGATCTGCTGGCTGATTTCCATGTTCTTGCGCAGAGTGTCACCAACAGCAGGATCGTCAGTGGCTATGGCGTTGATCTTGTCATAGTCAGCACCGGCCTTCTTTACAGCAGCCTTGAGCTGATCTTCAGAGGTGATGCGTGACTTGGGATTCATAAGCTCATCCTGATAGATGAGGTACTTCTCAGGATCCTGCTTGTAAAGAGCAAGACCAATGGCAGAGGCACGCATACTCATAGGAGAAAGTATAGGAAGCTCAACATAATGAATTGCTACCTTGTACTTTTCCTGGAGCTTCTTGGTAAATGGACGTACTACCTTGCAGTAGCCGCAGTTGTAATCAAAGAACTCAATGAGGTAGTGCGGAGACTTGCGGTCACCACGGACAGGAGTGTTCTTGTCATTACGGAAGTGGGCAATGGCAGCATCAAGAGCCTGCTCCTGGCTTGCCATCTTGCGTGACTCCAGAGCCTGAGCAGCCTCGACCAGAACTTCAGGATGGGACACGATATACTCATGCACCATGGTCTCAATTGCCTTTTTCTGCTCTGCAGTAAAAGGCTCTTCAGCAGCGTGACTTAATGGAGAAAAGCTGAGCAGGGCTGAAGCGGCCATGCATGCAGCAGCAGTGGATAAAACTTTCTTGGAGCTGGAGAACTTGAGCATAACTACCCCTATTTAAAAAACCGTGCCCTCTAAATTATCACCATTGGGCTGTTGTTTCTACAGTCTTAATGCCAAAAGGTGCACTTTGTGCACTGCACACGCCAGAAAGTCCAGCACTGCCGCACCAGCACCAATGCCAGGACTGCCCGAAGAGCTTAACACCGATTGGACAGCACAGGCACAGCTGCACAATTAAGCCCGATAAAACCGTAACTCCAGCAAACCTGACTAACGCCTCCCCTGCCAAAAGAAACAGCATCACGGCCCTGCCAGACGCGCCCCGTGTCTGACAGCAAATAACAGGTTGACCCAGTCCAGTTGTTAATTTACTGGCCCTGAAACGCGAAAAGGCGGACCTGGGGTCCGCCTTATTGCCAA
The DNA here is from genome assembly GCF_023051105.1 of Anaerobiospirillum sp. NML120449. Lineage (GTDB taxonomy): Bacteria > Pseudomonadota > Gammaproteobacteria > Enterobacterales > Succinivibrionaceae > Anaerobiospirillum. The sequence goes on from NZ_JALKIL010000035.1 coordinate 7,168, forward strand.
GAGAAAAGTAATTTTCCCTGGGGATTACTGGCCTAAGAGGCTCAGAGCGATAGTTGGTCGCTGGTTGGCCTGAGCCAGAACAGTCTGGGAGGCCTGCTGAATAATGTTATTCTGAGTCAGGGCAGCGGTCTCAGAGGCGAAGTCTGTGTCGCGAATTCTGCTGCGGGCATCAGCCTCATTTTCAGAGATGGAAGCCTGGTTACGGATAGTACTTTCCATTCTGTTTTGTAAAGCACCCAGCTCGGCACGACGTGAATCTACAGCCTGGATTACCTTGTCGATGTTTGCCAGGGTGTTGGTAGCTAATGATGCTGAGGAAATAGTCCAGCGCACCTGTGACTTAGCAGTGCCATCAATTACAATACCCTCAGCTGCTGCTTTATTTTGACCAATATCTTTGGCTTCCTGAAGGCCAGCCATTTTAGCCAGGCCAGACAAAGTGAATGGATCGGCCCAGTTGAGGGTAAGAGTATCGTGAGCATTGGCACCAACCTGGAAAACCATCTTTCCATCGGTCGGAATAAGACTGTTTTCGACCTTTAAGTGGCCCTGACCCTGAGGATTGTTCTTACCATTGATAACAGTAGCGCCTGCGAAAGTGGTCTGGCGGGCGATACGGTTGATTTCCTGGGAGAGCTGGGTAACTTCTTCCTGGAGGGCCTTACGGTCGGATGCTGAGTTGGTACCGTTGGCAGACTGAACAGCCAGCACACGGATACGCTGCAGCATGTTGGTGGTTTCGTCCAGGGCGCCTTCGATGGTCTGGGCCAGAGCGATACCGTCGTTGGTGTTACGGTTGCCCTGGTTAAGGCCGTTGATCTGGGAGGTCAGACGGTCGGAGATCTGAAGACCGGCTGCGTCGTCCTTGGCAGAGTTAATTCTCAGGCCTGAGGAGAGGCGCTGGTAGCTTGTATTCAGGCTCAGGGTTGCATTGCTCAGCTTTCTTTGGGCATTAATTGAGCTTACATTCGTGTTTACATATAAGGCCATATTGCTTCTCTCTTGATCAGGTGTCCTTTAACGGGATCTTTGCAGAGCCCTGACCCGCAAATATTAATACTGTGAGAGTACGAGACTCTCCTGCTCTCTATTTAGCACTTAGCGTGCCAATGCACATAAACACGATATAAATCACCTGCCTGAAAGCGGTCTGCACTTCCATACAACTTATATCTATCAACCCTTGCCACAGGCGGCAAAAAGCCCGTAGCTACGGCAACTGCACAGCATCCCCATACTTGCAAAATCAAAAATATGACATTATGCGAACAGTAACCGCAAACGTTTTCATAAGCGCGCGTGCTCGTACCCAGGTGCACGTACCCCAGGTGCACGTAAGTCTGAGTTACCTGCGTACAAATAAGAAAGGCGGGTCAACTGACCCGCCTCGAGATTAAGAGAGAAGAAGAAACTGGTATGAATTACTGGCCTGCGCTGAGCAGATTGATAGCGATAGTAGGACGCTGGTTTGCCTGGGCCAGTACGGTCTGAGAAGCCTGCTGGATAATATTGTTCTGAGTAAGGGCAGCAGTCTCAGCAGCGAAGTCTGTGTCTCTGATTCTTGAACGTGCATCAGCTTCATTTTCAGAGATAGAAGCCTGATTACGGATAGTACTTTCCATTCTGTTTTGTAAAGCACCAAGCTCAGCACGCTTGGAGTCTACAGCCTGAATGTACTTGTCAATATTATCGAGGGTAGCAGTTGCCAGAGCAGCAGTGGAAATGGTCCAAACATACTGACCATTGGACTTGTTTAGTCCGTGAGTTCCAGCCACTACAGCTGTTTGACTAAGAACCTGGGAGATGAGGCCAGTCATGGTGAAGGCCTGGGACCAGTGCATCTGCAGGGTGTCGTATGCGTTAGCGCCTACCTGGAACTTAAGGACACCATCGGCCGGGATGAGGCCGGTCTTGGCGCCGTCGAGGATTTCCTTGCCGGCAAAGGTGGTCTGCTTGGCAATACGGGTAATTTCCTGGGACAGCTGGCTTACTTCTTCCTGAAGTGCAGCGCGGTCACTGGCAGAGTTGGTACCGTTAGCAGACTGTACGGCCAGCACACGGATACGCTGGAGCATTGCTGTGGTTTCGTCCAGAGCACCTTCAATGGTCTGGGCCAGAGCAATGGCATCGTTAGTATTACGGTTACCCTGATTAAGACCATTAATCTGGGAGGTCAGTCGGTCAGAGATCTGAAGACCAGCGGCATCATCCTTGGCTGAATTAATGCGCAGACCTGAGCTCAGTCTCTGGTAGCTGGTGTTAAGTGCAAGGGTCGAGTTTGCTAATTTACGCTGAGCATTGATGGAGCTGACATTGGTATTTACGTATAAAGCCATGATTCTTCTCTCATGTCAGGCTTACCTAAACGGTTTTGCAAATCGTCCTGACGACTGATAACTAACAACTAAAACAAATGGGTTATCCCCACATCAACATAAGGACATATTGCAGCCGGCGTGCCACACCTGAAAAATAATTTATAAAACAGCATATTTACTTCATTTGTTTTAGTGAGCATTCAGATCTGTACCACTTCAGCTGTCAAAAATAATTGTATCGTGTTACCAGATTATGCCCCTGCCGGACAGGCATGCGCCATAACGGTAATCATTGTGAGCAAATGCGTCAAAGACTGCGCAAAGCGGCTTAGACATGCCTCTGACTGGCCACTTATCGGGCTTTAAAGGCACAGTTGGCCGCCTAAGTGGCAACTTGTTTACATGTACGGCAGATTCATACTTATGATGGCAAAAGACAAAATCGCCTGCACTTCGATCAGTTTTCGACAAAACATCAACCAGGAACAATGAGTTATGCTACGTTCTGTAAAGCACAAGCAAAATCACATGTCCTTCAAAGCAAACTGACAAAGATAAGTATTTGTAAAGTATTTGTCCGACAGCAGCAGGTGCCCACAGCGGAAGTAATTTTGCTGTAGTGTATTTTGACTTGCTTTCTAAATGGGATTAAAGCTCATACCTGACAATGCAGCTCATCTTTTCATGCTCTAATGAGGTCAGGCCTTGCAGCAAGGCAGGTATGGCTGGCCAGGCGGCTTACAGTAGATGATCAGGAGGATGCAGGTTGTGGGCTGAGCTGATGAGTTGTGGGCACAGGTTACCCGGTGGCGGTGCGATTTCGATCCGGGATGGGTCTGGGAACGGATCCCGGTTTGAGGTGGCCACAAAGAAAAAGCCACCTTGGCACTGATGTACCAAGATGGCTTTGCTTTGTCTTCTTATCAGAAACTTGTATTAACGTTTTATCACCAGGAAAATTGCCTGTAAGGTCAGGCGGTGGGCCTATGCTGGGCCCTTACTTGCTCCAGTGGCCCTGCTTTGAGCCAGGATTACTGGAGTGCTGGTGAGGTCATTAACAAATCTTAATTCTTAAACCGGAACAGACCGTATCCTTATAATTGTTCACCTGCTCAGAATATGCGTGACCAAGACTTCGCTCCCGGCATGGCGGTTCACGGCATGTCATGGCATTTGACAGCACGGCCCTGCGTTACAGGGCACGGCATGACATGGCATTGCATAGCGAGGCATGACCGGAAAGATCAATGGCTGAATGTCTGGCAGCATGGCTGAGCCATAAAAGAGCTTTTCAAACTCTTTTAGTTTCAGTTTTAGTGTTGATGTTAATGCTTTTAGCACTGTAAAAACTGTAAGCACCTCTTCCTGCTCAGCTGCAGCTGCTGCACAGGTAAAACCCTGAACTGGCTGGCATTGCTGCCGGGCGCTGGGCCCATGAGCCTGGCCTGGCTGGCCGACAGGTCAGCCGGCCGGGCTGTACATTGCCATTTCAGGAGGCAGTGGCGAGGTGCCTGTTAAGGTCAATCTGTGAGGTTTTACCTATATTCTGTTCTGGCGCTGAGCGTCCTGAGCTTCGGCCTCAACAGTGGCGCAGGCCGGAACTGCGTCGGCTGGCACACAGTCAGCTGCGGCCTCGGCTGCTGCGGCAGCCTGGGCGCGATCACGGGCCTCGATTTCAGCCTCGTGATCAGCAAGAGAACTGTTCTTGCAGCGGCTTGCAGTGATGAAGCATACGTAAGCCATGATGGTGCAGACAAACATGGTCAACAGTGTCGGCACCATAGAGTCCTCTCCCATCAGACCCACCAGAGGTGTGGTCAGAGCACCAAAGAAGAAGGTAAGAACACCAAAAATTCCTGCTGCAGAGCCCGAACCTCCAGAGCGAGAGCCCATTACTATGCCGAAACCGGCCGTCTGTGCAACGCCCATCATGGACACGAATACACCAAAGACAGCAGCAATGTTATAGATATCGGCATATGAGGTAATCAGGAGGCCTGCAAAGACCAGGCAGCAAATAAACTGAACGACAATGGCTGTAGTAACAATAGCTCTTTCTTTTACAAAGCGTACTGCGCGACCGGCAATATTGGCTGCCACGGTAATGGCAAAAGCATTGATACCAAATACCAGTGAGTAGCCTGAAGGGCTCAGTCCAAAGATAGACTGAAAGACAAATGGCGAAGCTGCCAGATAGGCGAAAAATGAGCCCATGATGAAAGACAGTGCCATGGAGTAAAGCAGGAAACGGCCATTGGTAAGCTCATTGAGCATTTCTTTTAAAGTAGCCAGCAGATGGCTTGATCGTATCTCCTTTGGCAGAGTTTCAGGTACGTTCTTAACCGTACCTCCTATCAGAGCAACACCCCACAGGGCAAGGAATACGAAAACAGCAGGCCAGGTAAAAACAGCTACAATGCCTGAGCCGGCTATTGGTCCAAGAATAGGCGCCAGTGCATTGATGGTCATAAGCAGTGACATAAAACGGGGCAGATCGGCTCCGCTGTAAAGGTCACAGGCAATGGTACGGCAAAGAACAATGCCTCCGGCTCCTGCAAGACCCTGGAAAAATCTGGCGGTGATCAGCTGATGAACATCAGCGGCAAAGGCACACCAGACAGATGAAATAACGAAAACTACCAGGGAGGTAAGCAGCGGTACTCTGCGACCATAAGCATCTGAAAGCGGTCCGATAATCAGCTGTCCCAGAGCAAGTCCCAGAAAGGAGGTGGTCAGGGTAAGCTGCATACTTGCGGCGTCTGTTGCCAGATCACGGGTAATCTCAGGAATGGCCGGAAGATAGAGGTCTGTTGTAACAGGACCAAAGGCGGCCAGCATTCCAAGGAGGATAATGCCTCCCACACTGAGTTTGTTAACCTTGCCAGGCATGTCCTGGGCAGCTGAAGCACTGGAGCTGCCGTTGTTGCTGATTCTGTCAGATGACTGGCCTGATACAGACTGATCGCTGTTATTTTCGACAGCGGCTGACTTCTTGTCAGAACTTTCTTGCATAAATCATCACTCGTTATCTGGCAGAAAACAGCTGAGTGCAGGCTGTTAGTGGACCGGAGCAGAACCTTATGCTCAGAGGCACTGGATGCATACAGGTCCAAGCCTCAAAAGTACTTAATTTAAAGGCTTATTTATTCGTGTCTGGCTGTTAACAGCTGAAAATACAGGAACTGTTCTGAAAGGACCAACTACAATATCCGGTAACCGACTGTCTTAAATCTGGTTACTGAGCTTAATCAGAGAATCATTTTGTTCTGCAGGCTGATCTCACACGAGCAGACTGCTTTACTGCCAGAAGTACAAAGAAATTTGAAACAAAGTATAAGGAGACGGCCACTGACCGGGAATAATCTCAGGGGCAATTAAGGAATTCTGGCAGGCTTTGTTTTGAGCTTAAGGTATGGCGGGGAGCTATACACTTTCCAGATAACATTGATGCCCTGAGGCATAATGTCAGGTCCTGATATTGACCTTGATCATCTGTCCCTAAAGGATTGCCTGCCTGAAATTTCCGGACCACAATAATGCGGTCTGTATACAGTCAGGGCATTGCATGGCCTTTTTGGAAGTACCTTAGCAGGTTTTTGAGCTGCTGTGGTGGTCAGGGACGATTTGATACCGGAAGGTGCTCGAACTCTGTACGGGAAACGGTGTGTGATACGGATTAAATCCGAAAGATCCGTTAGATAGGTATCCTTACACAGGCGTAAACAGGACGCTCAGTGTACACATTGACTTCCTGCGCCCTGCAGGCCCATAGACTGTGCTTTGACTGAAACACTGGTATGGTAGTCAATGATTTCGCATTATATACAAGATTGCTGGTTTTTGGGATCCCAGCTTCAGCATTTACGTGAACTAATGCAAACGGTTGCATAGAATTACGATTGTTGATGTTGTATATATGATAATTATAAAACGCCTGATATTCAAGAAAAATTCAATCAGGTATTTAAAAATTTTTTATAGGGGCACAGCAAACCGTGCCTTTTCGCAAAAGTGCACACTGTTAAATTTTCACAAAAACAGTGAACATCTGATCAGGGGGCTGGCCTTAAAAATGACAAAACCCCCAGCAGAGAGACCTCTTTTGGGGGCTGTATACAAGCTTCCGATCATTTGTAAAAGTCGTGGAGCTTCCTGCAAATGCACGCAAAACAATTGCGATCCAAAACGTTTGATGATCTTTAACACCATTCTGATTAACAGGCGCTTCCATCGCCCACAACCGATTTAAATCATGTTACCTCAATGGTTGTGACGACCTGTCATCTCAATGCCTGGATCAGACAGGCTCTCCTGCGGTGTGGCATGCTGACACTGAGCGGCCTGTGTTCCCAGCCACCATCGCTATTGGAAGAGACAAAAGAGAGCTCAGCTATTCCTGCAAAGCTTAATACCGTACAGCTGTGATTAACCGCAGGCGCGTCGCTGTAACACCGTCTCAATCAGCTGGAGGTGCGTGGCAGCGGCACCGGCTCAATCAGCTGGAGGTGTGTGGCAGCGGCACCTGCTCAATCAGCTGGATGTGCGTGGCAGCGGCGCGGACTCAATCAGCTGGATGTGCGTGGCAGCGGCGCGGACTCAATCAGCTGGATGTACGTGGCAGCGGCGCGGACTCAATCAGCTGGAAGCGCGTGGCAGCAGCATTGGCTCAATGAAGCGCACGCGGTGGTCATTGCGCTTGAGCATCTCGTAGGCAAGAGAGCCGAGCTCCTCCTCAGGCAGCTTGACTGTAGTAACAGGGGTTGGGAAGAAGCGGCACCACTCAGGATCGCCAATTGATACCAGCGCCATGTCCTTAGGCATTGGAACATTTCTCAGGCTCAGGGCATAGGCTACACCTGAGGTGATGGCGTTATTGGCAGTCAGGATAGCTGTAGGACGATTGGAGTGGCGGGTAAGCATGATGTTGGCTATTTCAAAAGCCTTGGTGTACAGATCGTTGTACTCCAGCGCATCAAGCTCAATGCATTCTACATTGTCGTATGACTGAGCAGCTGCAAGGCGCTCCTTGAAGGTGTACAGAGAGGATTTGCCTGACAGATAGACAATATGCTTGTGCCCCCTGGAGTGCAGATGCTCAACTGCAATCTGAACCACCTTCTGATTGTTAATCAGAGCACACTTGGTCTCCCGGCCAATAAAAGGACGATCGACGGCAACGACATTGCGGCACTCGATGAGAGGTACGGTACTGATACCTGTAGGCATGGCAATCAGACCATTTAAGGAGAACTGATTGAGATCAGAAATAATCTTGCGCTCAACAGTAGGGCTTTCATTGGTTACACCAAGGAGAATCTGCAGACCGTCAGCCTGAGCAAGTTCAGTAACAGATTTGAGGATGCCTGCAGAGAAGTTGTTACTCAGATCAGCAACGATAATACCCAGAAGTCGCTGGCCCTGGCTGATGCTGCGCGCCATTGGCACATCTATGCCCAGCTCCTTGGCCTTGTCGAGAATACGTTCACGGGTTGCTCTGGCAACCATCTCGGGACGAGACATTGCTCGTGAAACGGTAGCTGCTGAAATACCAAGCTCTTTGGCAATCTGAGAAACCTTGCCCATCTAAACGACCTCTGACAATACTATTAATCTAACTGACCCGGACCTTAACCATGGTCCTGCTTACAGTATGCACCCGGCTCCTTGCCCGTAAGTAAACAGCTTACAGAGCAGAATCCTGCTATTTACAGCTGCCATCCTTTGTCATGGCAGAAACTGCTTTCAGGCCAGCGTGCCCTCATGCCTTGGGCATATTACGTCGTGATCTGGCCAGCAGCATTGATATCCCTGGTTAAAACTGTGAGCGCCTGCACTCAGGTGTTGTTCTGTTCCTGTTAATTCATCTTTTATCAATTTGAAGAGGTTATGTGAACCTGTCAACTGAAGAACGCTCAGGTAACGCTGACATACGTAATAGCCGATTAAACAGCTGCTGTTTGCAAAATCAAACTGGTTTGCAGGAAAGACACCAGGGAAGGTCAGATCCTTTCCAGCTACTTATGAGGCATTATATATAGCCCCATAAAAACAAAACCAGGTCAAAGCCTGGTCATTGCTTGTGATATTGACAACACGCCTCTTGAAAACAGCGCAATCAAATATCAGACAGGCTCTGCAGGGCCTGTGTGAATCCAGCAAGGGAATATGCCGAATCTTTAATCAAGGGGTAGCTTAGCTTTTAACTCTGTTATCGGGTCATGCAAGCAGACAGCAGAAAACTGATATTCAGACTTCTGCTGAGCTGGTTCAGGATCGTAATTGAGTTGCGGTTCTGCTGTTAATACAGAACATGACCTGAAACCGAATAAGAGAGAATGAAACTGCACTGTGTAGCAGCTCATAAACCAGAATAAAGCCGTCAGTCTGATACAGGTACTGAAAGCCCTGCCCTGCCGTAGTACCAGGGACTTGCCCTGCATCTCCGCAGACTGAGATGCACGGGTCTGTGGCCCGGTATGATGTTACAGCAAAAGTCATTTCTGAGCATAAAAAGCCAATCACTCAGACATGTGACCAGACTGCACTTTATCATTGAGGGGCACTAACCTTGAGAATGCCCAAGCACACGAAACGATACCGGGGATTGCTGCTTTTTACATCAGCCCCTGCCTGGTCGCCGACAAAAACCGGCTGATCGGACAGCCCCCGGATTATTAGTTGCTTGCCGTCTGCAAAGGGGACCTTCGCGACGCCTGCAGCTCAATCGTAGCTGCAGTTCATCAGCCCCCTCTGGTCAGGACAGCTATCCCTATCTGTCCTGAACTAAGGCTCAGGAACTCTCAAGGTTGTCTAAGAAGAGCATTACAGCATCCTGCATATCCCTTAAGAAACCGCCCGTACTGCCAGGTTCCCCAGGGCTTGTGCCCTGAATCTGCCTGGCTGGACAGCCCCTCACTGCAGGTTACCGGAGACGGGCCGTAAGCGAAAAAATACCCTCATCCTTATTGCAGTAAGCATCTTCATAGTAGTGCGCTTTAACAATACCACATAAACGCTTTCATATCCAAGTGCCCCATTCAGTTTGTGTAACCGCACTCATGCTTTTGTTTTCATTACACAACTTTTGATATTAGGCTCCCATACTGAATTATTTGTGGATGTTATTCAGACCGGATTTTTCTGCATAACAGCTAAATGCACCATAAATGATTCTATGAGCAAGACATGTACCCTGCCCTTGCTACCACCTTATCGTTTCGGTAATCAGCTCCATCCAGGATAGCCTGTCCCAGGCCCGCTTTACCTGTCATCAGTCTGCACTGCCTGTGTCCAGTCGGCCCTGCCTGACACCATACCGGCAGTCCATACAAGCATTCAGCGCATGGCGCTCCCATGCACTCTGTAAGGCTGAAAACTCACTGCTTCAGCCCGGCATAGAACCATGGGCTGGACAGGACAGGATTGAAGTCTCCAGCCCACCAGGAAAATAACCGTAACCGTTTACGACCGGTACAGCAACTGAGCCTAAACAGGGCCTGACGGTACAGTACATGGCATTACGACCCCACATAATCCCGATAAATACAGGAACACGCTCAATTCTATGTCTGGACAGGTGCAGGGCCAACAGCGCGCTGTTTGCAAAGTCTTGCGCCTTTTCATGCAGCAATGCTCCTTTTCATGCAGCACTTTGAGGTCAATGGCAGGCTGAAAATTATCGCTGTCAGGGCGCTTGGGAGGCGTAGTTTACCTGAGTACGCAATTCTGACACTAAGCGCTCATGACGCTCCGGGCTGGCACTTCACAAATGCCTTTTATTTGCCTTTCCTTTTGTAAAAGCCCGTAGCTGTGGGGAACGGGGCACATTTGTTGCAACGTGCTCACAGCTTTTACGGTCATGCCGCTGCTATTGCGCCACCGCAGGTCGGTTACTGTACCTGATGCTGGTGCCTGGCACGGTGCTTAAAAGCTGCGGCTTCAAAGCTCAGCTTCAGAGCTGCAGCTTCTTAATCCCAGGGTTTGATAAGTCCAGAACCGTTCATGGGAACATCAAGCTCAAGGTGCGCAGGTATGTCTTTATGATTAACCTGATGAATATGCGGCAGCTGCCAGCTAACAGCCAGTTATCCGCAGTCATGGGTTAACCTGCTAAAAGCGCTTAAATGGGGCAAAAACATGATGATCTGCAAAGTGTAAAAAATTTTTTACGTTTGCTGGAACTTTTGCTATATGCCCCCGTCCAAATACACAATTGGCAAATCTAACGCACAGGAAGACCGTCTTTATCGGCGCTCTGGCCAGGGCCATTACCTGACCTGCTGTGTTAAAGACAGCTTCCATGCCAGCCCGGGAGGTATCTGCTCAAATTACTAAAGAGCGGATTATCCTGTCAGCAGTATTATCAACTATGCCACTTGCCCTGTTCGTGCAGCAAAGCTGCATGAAGTTCAAAGGGGCATTATGGGACGCCGTAATCTCAAGCAGAGCGGTATCTGGTGTAGGGCAGAGCTATGATAATGATGTGTTGGGGCAGATACAGTACACCTTGTACTGTCAGGAGAGATGTCCAAAAGGAGTCGGACTCCAGTTGTCACAGACACTGCAGATGTCGACAGACTCAGGATGTTGAAGCTGACAGCAGGTTTCTGCACAGCCCGTCCCCGGAACTGGTACGTTAAACTGCTGTTGGCAGTCCGTGCTGCCAGGAAATCCTAAATGCAGAGCAAGCTATTTTAGGATTTCTATCCCGTTGACTTTGATTCGTGCGGCATCACTTATTGAGGCTTTGTGATGGGCACAAGAACTAAACTTTGAACCTCAGCTGAAAGTAAGTCCCTGACCTCTACGGTCTGGCAAGCTGCCTGGCAGTTAGCATCGTGGATTTAATCATGCTCCGGCGTTGCTCCTCATTTCGAGCAGAGTCTGACTCTCAAGCCTGAAACAGGGCCGGTCATGGTGCACTGCAGGCTGATGGTAAAAAGTTTGTTGTCTGTCGTCTGCATTAGCCGTTGCCTTACACCTCGTATCTGGCCCCGACCGCCAGCCCCTCAGTACACCTCCCGGTGAGTTCCTGAGGAGCTGACCGGGCAGCCTGAGGAACAGTTAAGGTATTCGACTAACACAGGACATTCAATGGCCGGTTCTGTAATCAATGTTCAGCACTGATACACACTGTATGAACTTTGCCCGCAATCTGCTTTCTGAACCTGCTTGCCTTAGACAGCTGCATAGCGCAGCGTCGATATCCAGAAAGAGGTTGTTTGGAAGCGTACCGGATCAATGCGCTCCCATAAAACCGTGTCATTCCTCCTCTATGTAATCTCAGGAGACCGGTTGTTGCTGTTTATGAAAGGTAAAGTTCTTATTTAATACAGGCCTGAAGCTTCGCGCCCAGAGCCGTTCAATAAGAGGCAGCCCCACAGGTGGCTGCTGATTACAGTGTCAATATCAGACTTTCGAGGCGCTCGACACCTCAATCGGCGAATACACGAGCATTTACGCCTTCCGGGCTGTGCAGACCACACCAGCTGTACAGCCCACAAGATGGAAGTCCGGATTCGGCTGGGCCCCATCTATGGTCTCCCGGTACTCTGTAGGTTAGGTATCGGGAGTTCCTGGTTTCTCTCACAAACCAGCCCCATCTCACTTCACCCCCCCGCCGCAACGGCACCCCAAACCACTCCCATCAATCCCATCCATCTCCCAACATCTTCAAACCAGACATCCTGTACCCCATTACCTTTTCCGTTCGTCCATACATATTGATATTTATCTATCTATATGGCGGATTTTTTCAAACAGGCAATTTGTCCTTCTGATCTGCAGATATATCGATAAATATAAGGATATAAGTGGATATCAAATAAATTATCCTGCAGCATCTCCAGTGCCGCACTCTACACAGTGCCCACAACTGTCCTTACCAGTACCCCTTCAAATTGAGCCTTTAAGATATAGCCAGAAACAATATCCTGCCATACACAGCCAGCCCAGTAAGATCCTGCAGCACTCGCCGCAGCCCATGCAGCATCAAAGGCTGCTGCTTTGGCTGCAGCCCAGGCTGCAGCACTGGCTGCTGCTATGGCCTCCGCCTGGACTGCCATACCATCAATACCTGAGGCTGGTTTCATTACGACATTATGCCCATACAGATTCAAACCTGGAAAGGCCCTACAGTTCCGTACCGAGGATGGACTGCATAAAAGCCTTAATTAAACGCCCAGTCCCTTGCTGAGCAGTGCTCCAATATTCTGCCATCTTCAAGGGTAATCTGGCTGATGCAATTATGGTCTGGACATGGCCAGGGCAGCTCAAGTTTATGCCAGAGGTTATACACAGGACAATCAATGCAGGAGGATCATGACTCAACTCAGTTGCCAGGCAGTCACAGTTCATGGGCATGTAAGGACTGCACCAGCTCTCCTAAATATATTTTCTTTATAATTTACTTTGGAAAGTATATTTATCAACACCATCTCAAAGGCCGATGATTCATGTCATGTGATGGCAGCAAGACGATTTTATGCTGGCGGCATGCTTCGTGAAGCTGATGAGCACAGACAGAAAATTCTGTTACCCGTCCAACTCCGAGCTCAAACCGGCCGGATCATATGAAACGATACAAATCGGTTTATAAAGTGTCTAATTACTGTCATGAACTGGTTGAGTAGTACTCATGCTTTTGTCTGAGGCCATGGTACAAATATCCAAACGGTTTGCCGTACACCACACCTTACCTCGCCATCATGCTACCTTAATCCATACTGCTCTGTCACTTCCAGCCATAAGACAGACTACAGACTGAAGAGCACTCTCTGATCTCCACCAAGATTGAGTATGCGTGTTCACAGCCAGCTGTTTCAGTCACCAGGTGAGGAACTTTTTGTGGCTTGATGTCTGCTTCAGAACGAAGAGTACCATTCAACACAGTCAGCCGGGCCTCGCTGTAGTTGCAAGTTCTGATCTGCAGTCCTGTTATGCAGGCCCCCGCTGTCCTGCAGCCCTCCTGCCATGCTGCCCTGACCTATGCCCCTGCATACCGTTTTAGACTGGAGAAGAGCGCAAATCCAATCCCTGTATACGCGGAAACATCGGAACCTGTCCTGCTCCGGTGTATCTCAGCTTATGGGGATGCTGGCTGAGCAAGGGCGCTTACTGGCCAATGGAGCTGGTTTGATAACGGAATAACCCCGGTCATGCTGCCCATAGTACGGTTGTCGTGCTGGTCTGATAACAAGCCAGAACAAGACATGGGTATGACCTTAATGACTGGTGAGAATTAAGTCGTGGGCTGAAGTGATGGTGATGACCTGAAGCTCAGTGGCGGTATTAGACGAGCATGGATACGGTGCTTTGATCTGCAGGTGGTTGTCGTGCTCTTATTAATCTGGACTTGCTTTCGTGGCATATGAAAAGTGGTAGTGGAGCTGCCCCAGTCATGCTCTGACTTAGGCCATGACGTTCATGGTCTGCCTGAAAGCCGTTCTGCCATGGTCTGGCTGGGGACAGAACGCCATGCTCTGGCTGTGGACAGAACGCCATGGTCTGGCTGCGGACAGACGCCATGCTCTGGCTGTTGACGGATCTGCCCTGTCTAAATTGCCGGGACAAAACCTATGCTGATAAAAATGGCATAGCAGTTTGAGCGTGCCGCTGAAGCTTCCGCCAAGGCCTGGATAGATAAGGGGAGGTCAGGTGCCCTGGTGATGTCAAACGTGTGGCTGCGAAGCGGGTCAGGTATGGCCTGACAAGGCTGGGTTGAAGAAGGGATTGAGTTGGGGATGTGGGCCGGAACTGGGAGACTAGGTATATTTTACAGGCATAAAAAAAGAGCCGCAGCTCTGATTTTATGTGTGATATCCTGTTTGATGTCCTTTTATTAAGTTTGTCTCCTTGATCTGCTTAATCAGGGGGATTGGTCTTGCTCTTCTGCTGAGTCAGAATGTGCTCAAGCATGATGGATGAGAGAGAAATCTTTGCTAAGAGTACCTGGTAAAACCGTAGTATCGTTAAAGTACAAGCTATAGGTCGAATGTGACATGCAGACAATTGAGGCTTTATCAAATTGCTTCGATAAAGCCTCCTGTCCTGGCATGTATATGAAAAGACTATACATCAGGCATATCGCTTCCCCCGCAAGGCTAGTACTTTCCTTTTGGCTTCGTCGATACGAATGTTCTGCCTTTATACAGCACCACTTCCTCCACCATAGAGGCTAAGGCACTGCTCATCTCCAGACCAAGACCAAACCGCTAGAGCTCCGACTTTGAAGCACTTGATCATACCAGGCTTACGCACATACCTGAGCATGACTCGCGTTGCACTCTAAACGGCCTGTTAGCCTCCCAATAAAGGAAGGCCAGTGAAGAGGCTTTATAGAAATCGGAAAGAAAGCGAACTTCCCCTCCTGGACCCGATCGCACAGTGCAAACGTGTTCAGAACTGTCCAGGCCTCAAAACCCTCTTAGTAATGAGGTGACCAGACGGTCGTCGCACTCCCATACTCACGAGATCGTATATATACTTTCTCACAAACGGTGCTTAATTTCTATGGAAAATTCAATTATTTTTCACAGCCTGAATTTTCTGAGTGACAACGGGCTATTTAAGGGCTTTGCAGGACTTCCATATTTAGCCGTTTATCGATTTTTAAACGCCAGCTTGTCTGACAACCGCCACTTCTTCCATAGAAGATCTCTGATTCACGAGATGCATCACATTATTGCCTGAAAGCACTCAGGTCATAAAAAGCCCTTAAAACCAGGCTCCATAAGGATTTGCAGCCATTAAATGCTCTCAGGCCATATCTGCCTCAGACATGGACAAAATAAAGACAACAACTGACTTTGAAAAAAAATTTTGCATGATCAGGGAACTTTTTGACCCCCTGTTTTTCAACCTGCATCACATTACGCATGATTTGTTTGTACAGACACGTCTGTGAATGTAAACGTTCTACTGTGTGTAAAGCTGCTGTTAAGACTCCTTAACCTTGCACAGACTG
Source organism: Anaerobiospirillum sp. NML120449 (assembly GCF_023051105.1). GTDB lineage: Bacteria > Pseudomonadota > Gammaproteobacteria > Enterobacterales > Succinivibrionaceae > Anaerobiospirillum. Next base: position 22,450 of record NZ_JALKIL010000035.1, read on the forward strand.
TCAACGCCCTCCAGCGCCAGCTTCACCACACATCAGATCGCCTCACCTGGCCTGACTACTGCCACGCAGAGCTGCGGCATGACATCGGTACATACAATCCTTGCTTACTGTAATACCTCATCTGCAATACAGGCCTCACGGTATTCGCCCCATGAGGTCCTGCCCCTGCGGCATTCGCCCCATGCAGTCCTGTCCCTGCGGCATTCGTCCCATGAGGTCCTGCCATTCCGGCATCAGACCGTACTGTGCAGATGCCACGCATCTGGCCATGCAGGCCTGACCTTACAACTTTTGTCGAGGCCGTTCTATCGTCTCGCTCCAGGCAGTGCGGCCATGAACTCCCGGCATCCGTCTGTGCACTTTACACATCCTGGCATAAGGCCAATGCATGCCTTACCGTCCGATATCAGGCAGTGTGGTTATGAGCTTCCGGCATCCGTCCATACACTTTACACATCCCGGCATACGGCCAATGCAGGAATGGCAGTCGGCCATCAGGCCGCGCGGTTATGAGCTCCCGCATCCGTCCATACACTTTACACATCCTGGCATAAGGCCAATGCAGGCCTTACCGTCTGGCATCAGGCCGTAAAGTTCTGATGGTCCTCGCCTGGCTGTGCATGCCTGGCTCTACGGGATATGGATGTGCAGTGCTGACTTCTTCAGCATTCAGTCTGACATGCCATAATGGTCAGCAGGCATAAAGCATCAACTGGCCTGAAACATGGCAGGGGCTGGAGCCAAACGCAGGTGTTGATCTGTTGTGTGCATTACAATAAAGTCAGAAGGCTCAACTGCTACTGCTTACTTGCACAGTGAGCATACCCGCTCGGCTTTAGTACTTCATATCCATTACCATTCGTAAGTCACGCTCTGATGTTGAGTTTGCCTGGACATCGCTGCCCGCCTGAATAAGGCTGTAAGCATAAGATGACCGTCCTTTTTGAAGGATGCTTATCATTTCCTTAAGCTGTGCCTTTCTACTTCCTGACCTGCCAGCAGATCTGCTCAGGAGCTAAGCAGGCCATTGAGCTGAAACAGCCTTAACAATCAGGCATTGGCCCAGTCTGTCATTATATTGAAGACCGCTCAACATACCGGTTTACTGCAAATTTTGCATTATTTGCAGAATTGACCGATTTGTTGCATACAACTGAAATTTGTTGCATTGATATATCACTATTTAGAGCAAGATTTTACCAGTAACGTTATCTCAAGTAAGCTCACGCTAACCACAAGAACCCGGTCGTTATCTTATCTAGATTAGGCATTTTTGCCTAAGGCAGTGTTTTTATTCGCATTATTTTATCGCTGCTTGAAACATAACTGCTTACGCATGATCCAGGTCATGTCTAAATGGTTCAAGAATGGCTTATATAAAAGACTTTTATACACTTATAGCTGTATTTGGCAGCGTTTTTCTCTGGAAAATTATTTGATGCACTTCACATTTTATTGAAAAAGCATTGCGCGATTTTATGCAAATTTTGCATTATATTTTCATTGTTGCAGTACTTTTTGCATTTGTTGCATTGATATGCGCAAAAGTAATCACAGGTCAGAAATCAGGATGCGGCTTAGACGATGACATAAACGCCCCCTGCTTTTACCCCTGAACCATTAGTCCTGCGGTTTCGTCCTTACATTATCAGGCCTTAAGCAGTTGTTCCTTGCGGTGAAGCCATGCTTTACGGCGGCCACTCTACTGAGGTTAGCCAACGGCCAGAGCAATCAGGACTTAGCCATGTTTAACATGTATGTCTGCAAACTTGCCTCCATGATTGATGAATGATGCATTACATTGCTGCAATTCATTGGCGTGCTTCATTCAAAGCCGAGCTCAACTACGCATGGCAGCAACACTTCAGGAGGTACTCTGCAAAATGGAAAATATGCTATGAGCGATAAGTCTTTTCTGAGCACTATGCGCAGTATGGGTAAAGAATTCTACCTTCTTTCCCTTATGCTCTATTTCTTCTTCATTTCCTGGGCTGGCTGTTACTCATTACTGGCAGTATGGCTCAAGGAGTTCTTTAAGCTCAGTGGTTCAGAAATCGGATTTGCCTATGCTGTATTCTCTGTGACCGCTCTTTGCCTCTCCCCTGTATATGGCATGATTCAGGATCGTCTGATTCTGCGCCGCAATCTGCTGGCCTTTGTAGGTATTCTTATGGCCCTGGCCGGTCCTTACTACATATTCATAGTTGAGCCGGCTCTTGAGAGAAGTGTAATTCTTGGCGGTGTAGCCATCGGTATTTTCATGGGCTTTACTTTCAATGCAGGTGTAGGTGCCCTTGAATCTTATACCGAGCGCTTTGGTCGTGTTGCCGGCTTTGAGTTTGGCTTTGCCAGAACCTTTGGTGCTCTGGGCTGGGCCTCTGCAGTAGCTGTTACAGGCATCCTGATTAATATCAACCCGCACTACAACTTCATCATCTCATCAATCGCCGGCATCATCTTCCTCATACTGCTCTTCATGCTCAATTCGGCTAAGGACTACTCAAAGAAGATGCTGGATAACTACCAGGAAAGTGCTCAGTCAAAGGCATCTTTCTCTGAAATTGGCCGTCTTGCACGTATGGGCTCATTCTGGGCAGTAATTGTTTATGTTCTGGGAGCATCCATATACGGCGTCTACGACCAGCAGTTTATGGTGTACTTTGTATCCAAGTTTGAAGACGCTGCCGAAGGCACTCGCATGTATGGATTCCTTAACTCTACTCAGGTGTTTCTCGAGGCAGCATGCACATTTGCAGCACCTTTTGTCGTTAACAAAATAGGTGCTAAAAATGGCCTTATCGTTGCCGGCTGCATTATGTTTGTCCGTATTGGCGGTTCAGGACTGGTCGACAGCCCATGGGCCATCTCAGCAGTAAAGCTTCTGCATGCTCCTGAAGTTCCGATGGTGCTTATATCATTCTTTAAATACATCACTACCCGCTTCAATCCAGCCCTTTCAGCAACTGTATACCTGGTAGCCTTTGTCATGATTGGTCAGATTATCGGTGCAGCACTGGCACCAGCTGCCGGCTATCTGTACGACACCATTGGATTCTCTCAGACCTACCTTATGATGTCGGCACTGGTGGCAGTAACCACTGTTCTTTCCATCTTCCTGCTGACCAGTAAGACTCTGGAAGGTACCAGCGAGAAGAGCATCAAATAAACCAGCAACTGTATAAAAACATATGGCTGAGCCAGCCCTGAGACTCGCCATGGTCTGCAGCTGAAGCTGCAGACAGTGATGAGTCAGATGCTGCCCCCATAGGCTGTATCTGCCCCAGCCGCCGGCACAACGTATGCGGTTGCCGGTGGCAGCGTATGTAGAAACCAGGCAACGTATGCGGCTGCCAGTGGCAACGTATGCGGCTGCCGTGGCAGCATATGCTGCAGCCAGTGAAACTGATGCTGCATGCTGCTCAGTAGCCGGGCCGGGCTTCAAATAGAGTGGTGACGCTTGCTGAGTATAATTAACTCATCACTGTGTCTGACCTTTCACTCTCATACATCCAGCTGTATGATTAATAAACAGTTATGGCACAGGTTTGTACGGTTCATTTGCCGTTTTATAAAGTATTTCTTAAAACAGGCAGACAGCGGGCCTCCAGCGTTGCCTGCGACCTGCTCCTGTTTTGAATTTAATTTCATATCTTTACGCCATTGTAGAGGTCAGGTCAGAGCTGTCAGTCCAGTAACTGACTTAATTACTGACTTACTGACTGACGAATGACTGAAATCAGTCAGATGATGAAACCATGCCTGTTCATATGAACAACAGGAGAGAGCTGAGCACAGATGGCTGGCGCCTTGCCAGTCAGGGCTGGGCTGGGCAGACCAGGCAAGGTCGGGCCTGAATAAGCTCAGAGCCGTCGCTCTGGCTGCACTGTAGGGGCTCCCTGCCTGTCGCTGCAGGACAGATCCTGGACAGGCTGATCCGAACCTGGCAGTGGGCTGAGTGCCCCTGGAGCCAGGTTGCTCCTGATAACACAGCAACTGCATTACAAAGTTACAAAGGCATGTCCTGAAAAGGCAAATGGCGGTAAAGCACAGATTAAACAGCTTAGATCAGAGGTTTGAAAATGGATCATAAGAGACATCAGGAACTCGTAAACAAAGCCAATGAGTACATCGAATCCCACTCTAATGAGGTAAATCGTCGTCTGTACCCTGGCTATCACCTGGCAGCACGCACCGGATGGATTAATGACCCTAATGGCTTTTGCTATGCTCTGGGCAAATATCACATCTTCTATCAGTTCTACCCATACGATGCTCAATGGGGACCAATGCACTGGGGCCATGCAGTATCTGACGACCTGATTCACTGGGAGCATGTACCAGTTGCCCTTGCACCTTCTGAGGACTTTGACAAGGACGGATGCTTTTCAGGCTCTGCTATCGAGCATGACGGTAAGCTTTATCTTATGTATACAGGCCATGTGGTTACCGGAGCTGAAGGTGACAACTCTCAGGTCCGTGAGGTTCAGGCACTTGCCGTATCTGAAGACGGCATCAACTTTACCAAGCTGGGTACTGTTATCGAGCCTGAAGATGGCATTACTAATTTCCGTGATCCAAAGGTATGGAAAGACGACAAAGGCCAGTTCCATGTAGTTTTTGGCGTTACCAATCTGCAGGGCGCCGGTGAAATCAGACAGTATGTCTCTGAAGATCTCAAGAACTGGAAGCAGATCTCCATCATCAAAGAGATGGAAGATCAGGCCTTTATGTATGAGTGCCCAGACTTCTTTGAGGTCAATGATAATAAATGGGTGCTTGCTACTTCACCAATGGGTCAGGCACCTGAGGGCTATACCCGCCAGAATACTTCAGTAAATTCATGGCAGTCAGGCTCCTTTGATGGCCTCAACTTTGTTCCAGATTCAAAGCTGTATGAGGTTGACCGTGGCCATGACTTCTATGCCACCCAGTCCACTGCCACTCCTGATGGCCGCCGCGTGGTAATTGCCTGGATGAACATGTGGCGTCTGCCATATCTTTCCGCACCGGATCGCTGGTGTGGAGCTCTGACCCTGCCACGCGTAATCACCTGGAAGGATGGTCACCTTTACCAGCAGCCAGTAGAAGAAACAAAGAGTCTGCGTCTTAAGGAGTACAGCTTTGATAACAGTGCTACCAGACTTACCAGCACTGTTAAGCATATTAACAACAGCTCAGCTCTCGAACTCCTGATGAAATTCAAGCCTTCTGATAATGATGCTGAGCAGTATGGTCTGGCCATAGGCAATTCCATACGCCTCTTTGTTGATCGTCAGACCCGTACTCTGACTATGTTCCGCACTGATCTGAATGCTACTTCATATCGTGCTCTGCCGCTTGAGTGGGATAAAGAACACGAGCTGCATATCTTCATCGACAGCTCATCAATTGAGGTATTCGTCGATCATGGTCATGACGTCATGACCACCAATTTCTTCGGCGCTGATCATAATGTTTCCCTCTATGCCACCAATGGCACTGCTGCCATTCGCGACGTAAAGGTTTATGAGCTCGACCGTCCTTTTCTGACAGTCTAAATTACGGCTGTAGCCTGACCTGCAGAACCAGCAACTGGCTGCCTGCAGGCTGCAGGCTGCAGTCAGCCTGGCAGACAGGAACGGATTCTGACTTCATTTTTCTTTACAAAACTGAATATAAAGTTGATTGACACATATCAGCTATGTATGGTGAGATAAGACCTGCAGATCCGGCAGATCAATGGTCATCGTCATCATCAAATGACTGTCTTTTCCGTCCTGTACTTTAAGGTCAGCTCATTCTGCGATTTTCAATAATACAAAGCCCCGTAATCTGCAAAGATTGCGGGGCTTTGTTTTTTCTGCCAGCAGACAGCCATAAGGCGCCAGGCTGGCTGGATGGAAGTACTACTGCAGGTAACTCACGCTCTGAGAGCTGAGCCAGGTGCATCATCCACCCGGCGGCCGCTGACACTCAGGTCGCAGTTTGAGCTGCGGCTGTGGCTGCAGTTTCAGCTGCAGTTTCGGCTGCAGCTGCAGCTGAAGCTGCAAAGTCTGGTCTGCAGCCTTAAGGGATGGCTCATGATGCTGCAGTTATACCACCTGCTTGAGAGCGCCAATGATGTAGGTCAGGGTGTGGTACTGACGTGGCTTGAGCACGATAAGTCCGGTGCCATTGTTAAAGGCATTGGATGGACAGCTCATTGGTGCTACTGCAAGGCACTTGCGATTGAGGAAAGGCGGAGTAAAGATCTGCATGTAAGGCGCATTGGTCTTACAGTAGACCTTGAGGTCACGGTTCTCCAGCAGCACTGTGTTCATATGAGTAGCATCAGGAGAGGCGAAGGTATGGTCCATCTGAGTATCGCCAATGACGCGCTCGGATGTGAAGTTAAATCCCAGGTCATCAACAGGCACCAGCCTGTCGGCGATCTTGCGCTCGTTTAGGGTATATACCTCCTTGTATGGCATGGTCAGACGGCAGGTATCAATAGTCTCCCCCTCACAGGTCAGATATGGATGCATGCCTACGCCGTAAGGAGCGTCTATCTTTCCAATGTTGGTGGCAGTGATATCCACTTTCAGGCCCATGCCGTTGATTACCTCATAGTTTACGGACAGGTCAATGAGGAAAGGATAGCCATAAATAGGGCTTACATAGGTCTTAAGTACCAGAGCGGTAGGAGAAATTGATGAAATGTGCCACTCTTTCCAGGCAACCAGACCGTGATTGGCTGTCATATTCTCAATGTCATCTACAGGTACCTGATAGTACTTGTTTTCAAAGAGATAACGGCCATCGACGAGGCGATCCGGCCATGGAGCCAGCACCTTGCCCATATGGCCTGCAGGAATAACATCAGGCTTGAATGGCATGATAATGTGATGGCCCATGTATCTGAGACTGGCCACAGCACCACCCATGGTCACAATGGTGGCATTGTAGTCATCACAGACGAGATTGATGGAATTTCCGCTCAGTTGCATAGAATCACCTTACGTAGTACAGGATCGTCAGCCGGACTGTTGCGGTCCCGGCCGGAAATTAACTTATCTCCTGTCGCACTCCTAAAGTTGCGGGATGACCTGTCTGCCTGAAACACAGTCAGCTGTTAATTGCTCCTTCCCTCCTGACTGCCAGCTCCCGCCTGATGCTGCTGCAGCACTGACAGTGCAGCCGGGGCATACAGGCGCAGCAATGCCACGGCTGTGATGCACTGGCGCAAACGTCATGTCCCGCCCGGTCAGACTGGCCGGATCACAAGCACGACAATTCCTGGCATAATTACAGCGGTGCAGTATATAGCTTACAGCAAAGCACCTTGCTGTATGGGATACACAGGTCAGGGACCGGATGTGGACATTAACAGAGCCCTGAGCCTTTTACCAATGAGGTTTTGGACTGGCCCATGGCAGAGGTGGATAATTTTGTTGACAGGAAGTTTATCTGATTAAAAAAACTGACGGCTCCTCCCCTAAAAGGGCATAACCGCCTTATAAAGCATGTGTCGGCCCAGACAGCTTGAGTTCTGTCAAGGGCACAGCCGCCGGTACAGCTTTTTAATGAGCGCCTGACAAAGCGCTGCAGCATGCGGGCAGCCAAAAAGAAAACAGCAGGAAGAAACAATACAGACGGTGACATCAATGACTTATCAGTCAGTGCGTCCTGTGACAGATCCTGCGCAGGTCAGTGCTTATGTCCCATCCCCATACTTACAGCAGTAAAGTCACTGGCTGACCGTTATATGCTGGTCCTGCACACAACAAAGCCTTTCAGGATTGCTGACGGACAGACAAACTGACGAAATGGCAAACAGGCAAGCTGGCAAGCATGCTCAAACAGCATAAGACAGCGTGGCATACATGATGCCTGCACCTGGCGCTGCGCGCTTTGATGCCTTCTGCTCGGGCATCAGACCATTGTCTTTGTATGGCCCTGTCTGCCATGTTGATGGTGACTGAGGCACCTGGCAAACGGACAGGACAAACACAGGACTCCGGCCTGCGGTCGGCCCCTGTGGTGATAACATTTAACATGTTATCACCATCAGGGCGCTAATTATCGGGCATGTGCAGCAAATTCGCACATCTATGCCATAGATCCCAGTTACCAGATAAGAATATTGCCTCAAATATGATCTGCAGGCAGTCACCTGTCGACGAAAAATTAATTGTCGCCATGCTTGAGAGCAACCAGGGGGCTGAGCCGAAGTCGAGCCTGATACAGATCTCAATGGCCCCCTCATGTCCTGACTGTGGCTGCCATAATGAATGATGCAGGGCCGGGGTGTTATGACACTGGCAGGAGCTGGGCCAAAGATGCGCTGCCTCAGTCCAGCCTGCAGCGACCTGAGGACGATTGTGCAGGCCAGATATGGCTCAGCCCCTGACAAGGTCAGGGGCTGAGGGCATGAATGGCGACCATGATGAGTGCTGGCAGCGTGCAGCTGCATTTTCAGCACGATGCCGGGGTGTTTGAGCAGAGGAGCAGATCAGCGCAGGGCTACCTTCCACTTTTTGCGCCACAGGGTACGGCCTGCTGACAGGTTGCCTGCGATAAATGCGGCAGCATCAGACTGGCGCTCGAAGGCTACATCATCGGTCAGGGTGGCACCTGTTCCATAGTCACTAAGACGTCCTTCTTTGACCATGGTCTTCTTGAGCTCCCTTATCTTATCAGAGCAGGCCGGATCATCTGGAGAGGTGACCATGCTGCCCTTGTGGAGCATTACTTTTTTCAGGCCTGTTCCCCTGGTCAGAGAGAACTCGCAGTCCAGCCAGACATTGCCCACGCTCTGAGCCAGATACCATGTAGAACATGGCTCACTTGACCACAGCAGGGTTTCACCCTTTTCATCACCGGCCATAAAAGGGGCGGCCATGGAGTAGGAGGCCAGATAGACATCATCAAGCAGCATGTACAGATTGCCGCATCCGCCCTCAATATGGGAGGCCAGACCATTATCAATAACACGCTGACGCAGACCGGCGGTTATTTTGCACTCCACCCTGGCATCATCAAGGCAGATGATGGAACCCTTTTGAATGCGGGTGGCATAGGATACATGATTGAAGAACTCTTCATACCATGCCTTGATGCCTCCCTCATTGATAAAGGAATACTGGCGGCACAGGCTCTTATGAGACTGAAAGAGCTGTACAGGCTGCAGACCGCCCATAAAATTCTTCCAGAAGGTATTGAGCTCCTCCTGTACCCATCTGATCAGCTTCTGCCCCTCACGAAACTCAGGTCCGGTAAGGGCGTAGCTGTTTTCCACCTGATCCATATACATTGGATAGCCAAGGTGGAACCATACCAGCGGCTTTAAGACAGTCTGCAGGTAGTAATATACCTGAGGGTCAATGGCTATGGTTCTTACAGCAATGCAGATAAAGGTCTTGCCCTTGTATCTGTCTGATGAGGCCAGCTCGACAAAGCAGTCCAGAAGATTCGGCACCCAGGCCGGCTCAATCTGCTCGCTGCTGTCGACAAACCACAATCCGCCCTCACTGAGAACGCTCTCAAGAAACTCATCAATTTCCTGATCAAGCGGCAATGCACAGCAAATGACAGGACTGTCAGGACCGAAGTCAGACACAAAAGGGCCCTTTTCCTGCCCCTCTATCATGTGAAGCTGGACTGACGGCTCGTAAGTAGCAGCTTTTTTCGTCATATTAACCTTCCTGACTGCCCTTTATGAGCAGCATGCTTATGTGTCTGTTGTCCTGTCCGGAAAACAATTCCTTAAGGTAAATCTGTCTGCCCCCTGACCGGATGACTGCGCCCCGTAAGCCCTGCGCATATGTGCTACTACGCACATGGGCTACCTGCAAAAGGTTGAGGTTTTTGCCCATGGCCCCGCCATTACAGCAGCTTCCATGACGACCTGCCGCATACGCAAGGCTGACCATGTTCTGAGCGGGCAGCTGGCCTGAGTCATTGCGCTGTACGCAGCGTCAGCTCAGTTTAGCCAAGGGCATTGCAGGCCCAGGCTTGCTGATGCCATGGCGCTGCACTTAGGGCTGGGCTGGGCTGATGCCATGCCGTGGCTCAGCTTAGTCAGGGACCAGGCTGATGCCGTGGCCCTGACCTGAAGCCTGGCCCTGTTATGTCAGAGTGAGTGGACAGTTTTGAGCTTCCACAGGGCGGCAGCGTCCTTTTTGTTGCCGGCTATGAAAGCTGAAGCCTCGGCACTGCGGGCAAAAAGCACATCATCTGTGAGCTGAGCGCAGATGCCATTGTCTTTCATGCGGCCACTGGCAATGAGCTCATCCTTGAGTGCCTGAACCTTAGTGTCAGTACCCGGTGCATCACGTGATGCCACTTTGCTGCCAGCAAAGAGCATGACTTCTTTTACCCCTCTGGTGATGGTCTGGGCAAAGGTGCAGTCAATGCGTGCTTTATCAAGGCGGCTGTGCAGCTGATAACGGCGGCATCTGGTCCATACGTCAGGCACAACATCATCATGGCGGCTGCCGGCCAGGAAATAGCTGGCCAGCCAGCCTCCGCCCAGATATATGTCATCAAGCAGAGTGTAGTACTGGCGGCCCCGGCCCTGAGACCTGACCATGTTGCCCTCGTAGAGCAGACGCTGCCAGAGATCAATAACCTCGTCAGGCAGTCTACGGCCCTTGCCCACCCAGATTTGAGCGCCTTTGTGGATACGTACGGCCGGGCCGGTCTGGTTGAAAAAGTCCTCACGCCAGCATTTAACGGCACTGTCGCCATATGGAAGATTGAGGCTGGAGCTGATGACAGAACGGCCTGAAGCACAGAACTCTTTATTCCATGGCTGACGGCCTTTAAAGATATCAGGTCTGATGGTCTTAAGTACCACTCTGGCCTGCTCAATAAGACGGGATGCCTCACGGAATTCGTTTCCGGTAAGGGCAAAGCTTGAAGGGTAGCTGTATTGGTGCAGCTCGCGACCCTGATAGAAAAGATACATGTAGGTCAGCATTCTGCAAACATAATTGCTGACCACAGGGTCAATAACGTCAGTACGCAGCACTACAGCATTGAAGACACAGTTATAGGTGTAGTTCTGGTTGCAGTACTTGTCAAACTGAGCTGACAGATTGGAGGTAAATGAGAAGAAACCAGGCTCTGAACCGGTGACAAAGAACATACCACCATGATCAAGCAGCTCCCTCATGTCCAGATCGAGGTTATGTCTGAAAGGGATACGTACTGCACTTACCAGAGCATCAGGAGACTGCTGAGCCACAAATGCACAGTCAAGCGGTGAGCCGATCAGGGTCTGACTTGCATACTCCTTTTCATCTCTTATGCGCTTGAAAGTCAGAGTCTCGGCAGCACGTTCAGTTGAGGTACCAATTACAGTATGGTCACAGTCAGGGCACTGAGGCATGCAGGTACCTGAGCGGCTGCACATCTGACTTCCTGCATTGCAGCTGCAGTCCTCAACATATGCAGAACTGTTACCGTCAATGTCCTTGCCCCATGGGACACTGTTATTACGCCATGCTTTGAGCTCTTCGATACGCTGGATAACCAGATTGAGACGGAACTCCTGGTCGTCATCATATGATTTGCCGGCGCGCATGCTTTGCAGCCGGGAAATTACCTCATCAGGATCTTCAATGTTGAGAAGCATTCCTGAATCAATTCCCAAATCGCTGACATCAGGCAAATCACTCATTATGTCGCTTTCCACGCTGAGGGAATCACCTCTGGTCTCACCAGTGCACTGGCTGGCGCCTCCGGCGGCTCCAGAGCTGGAACCATCACATTCGAAAGTGCCCTCTTCAGCGGAAAAGTCAGGCCTGTTGTTCTCAAGAATATCAATAATGCGATCTGCGGCAGCATCCATCAGGCTGGCATCAAGATCATCAAGACTTAGCTCTTCAGACTCATCTGGGCTGACAGAGTCATCTTTGCTGCCTCTTACCTGAGATTCAGGCAGGAGCAAATCATTGTCATCAGCTGTCTCGATATCACGGCCTTCAGGCTGGCCGTCAAACATCTCGCCGGGCACCTCGATGTCGGCATCGGTACCTGCAAAGCCAAATTCATCATCAGCAAAGTTACCTGAAATCAGGCTCTCTCCACGATGTGTCTCCATGACAGCATCAGGGGAGATGTTATTGTACATGTGCAGAAAAACTTCACGAATGGAGTTATTACTATCATTACTCATAAAATACCCCTGACCGGAACGTTACTTACAGCTGTAAGCCTCGAAGACAAAACACGCTAAAGCCCACGCAGGCCCAGTTGTGGTAAACCGTATGGTGACTGTTTGACTGAAAAATCATTATCCCATGGCGGCGTCAGCGTTTTACAGACACTTTGCCATAAAGTTACAGCTGTGACAGATCTGACGCCAAAATGACCTGACAGAAAAGACAGCTCTGCAACCTGTTCTATCTTACAGCAATATGGCTGAGCAAACATGATTAGCTTAACAGTATCATATACTTTCCCTTTAAAGGGGAGACGATCCCGACCACAATCCATACTTATTATGCCACCCTGACCATGCCCAACCCCGCCTCCGGCTCCAGCTCCGGCCAATTATCAAGCATCAGCATCACTGCATGTACGCACAACATGGCGTCTGTCACCACACTGCATGGCTCGACAGCTGCACTGACGATGCGCGGCATGCCGCACAGCAGTGCAGATACCGTGCTGTGCTGGCATGATCCACATAATGACAGCGCAATGGCGTAACCAAAGCCAATTCGGTGCAGATGATTGTTTTCCACATGCTCTGACAGCAAACCGCTATGCTGACCAGAGGCAGATAGTGAAAGACAATGGTGCAAGAGCAGATTCCCTGCCCCCGTCCAGCTCTGCTGCATACTGCTCCTGAGCCTGCCTGTAAATTGTGGTCAGCCAGTGTTGCGCTTTAGAGCGGCATGATGCCATGGGATGATATGACAGAGAGGCTGGAAGAAGGCGTGTTGATTATGAATGGCTCAGCCTGGATGGCAGGAACGGATGGACAGTCACAGTGTCTGTTCAGGTGGCTTAATCACAGTGTCTGCAGCCAGATACAGGCATTTGCCTGCCCAGTTCAGCACGAATGCTCAATGAGATGTATTTATAAAACCTTATGGAAGCTAAATGGCAAAGTGCAATTGAAAGCTGAGATGAACTGGCCACATAACAGAAGGCAGCCCTGTCCATTAAATCTCAATCATCCTTCATGATTTGGGACCTGCGGCCATCTGGGTATGTGGACGCCTGGCGTCAGATCACAGTGAGCTTCAATGTATCAGTGGTACGTGCACAAGGCGCCAGGCAATTTGGACTACAGGAATCGGGAGCTCCGGAGAGCATGAGCCCCGTGGATCGGGACTATGGGGAGCCTGGGCTCCGGGGATCGGGACTATACGGAGCCGGAGCCCCCGGGCAGCGTGCCCCTTGTGCCTGATTATGTGCCTGACGCTCAATTTGAACATGTAGGAAAACGGCAATTGCCATGTACCAGTTACAGGCAGCTGACTACATATAAAACATTCTGTGGGTATTTTTTACGAACAGATCCTTTTTGTCTGTGGCGTTTGCACATATGAACGATGCAGCCTGAGCGCAACTGCTAAAGAACATGTCCTCCATCAGCATGAAGCCGCCGTGAATCTTTTTAAGTCGCTTCTGTCCTGTAAGCTCTTTTAGATACTGTTTTTGCTCGGCACTACGGCCGATTAGACCGTCAATCCTGGAGCCATAACACAACTGGACAATCTGCTGGTCCCAGAGCTGATAGAAAAAGACATCGCCTGATGGTCCGTTAGTCTCCTTTCTGATTAAGTAGAAGTAGTGAGTATCCTCGTATGTCCAGCACTGCTCAAACGTGAGATTTAAACCGCCATTTATGAACCCACCAGCTCTGTTTTCACTGTTACAGACAACGTCCTCACACAGTCTGTAAATCTTATATCTGATATCTGATATCTCAGTAGCTTTCTCTGAAACAAATGAGACACAACTGCGCAGCTGACTGTCGTCAACAGGAACAAGCATCTTCCTGTCCTTAAGATCACTGATAAGATAGTTCATCTGCTGCGGGACCCAGATGAGCCTTTTATCGACCTGAGCCGGCTGTTCCTTATCAAGGACCAGAATAAGCGATCCCTTACGAATACGAACATAGGGTGCTGTATGCTTTATATAATTTTCTACAGAGGCAAGAATCTCCTTTCCAAAATATCTTACCCTTAATAATCTGCATTTGAAAAAAATGTCAGGTGAAGGGCATATCATGAATGAAGGCTCTTCGAAAGCAGTACTGTCATATTTCTTAAGCATTTGGAAAGCATATTCATAGACCTTGTCTGCATGCTCAAACTCAGAATTTCTCAGATAAAAACATGTGTCTCCGGACATTATGCTGGCTTTTCTACAGATCAAGTCACTGGATCTCTCTGTTTCTGCTCCGCCATTTAACACTATACAGAAAGTCACAGCCAGACAGGCAAGTCCTCTGCTGTCAAGGAGACTTTCATCCACAACAAGGCACAGAACTTTGCTGCTGGTATCAGAATAATAACGTTCAAGATCCTCATAAAGACTCGAGCTTGTCCAAATGGTGGAATCAATCTCTCTTATTGAGCAGTCTACTGTGGGATAGTCTTTATCAGGAGATGATCCGTCAATAAACGTGAAAAGCTTCTGTATGAATGAGTTATCTGCTGAGACACTGCCTTTATCAGGAGATGATCCGTCAATAATGGTGAAAAGCTCCTGTATGACTGAGTTATCTGCTGAGACACTGCCTTTATCAGGAGATGATCCGTCAATCATGGAGGAAAGCACCTGCATGATTAAGTTATCTGCTGAGACTCTGCCTTTATCGGGAGAGCCGCCGACATAATCGTATGTTTTTGTGATGTGAAATATCAGTCCCGGACGATCCAGCAACTTCTTATGCTTTACAAAAGATTTACTTTTTGTATCAATCTTAAATGCCATTAATTCAGTGCACTTACCAGAGGCACATATCTGAAATGAATCGTCATCTCCGACTGCACATCTGACCTGAGGATTAAATTTATCTCCAAAGATTTTGCTAACAGATAGCTTCATTATCTTTCTCCTTGTGGCGGCTGTCTTTCAATGTTCTGCTCAAATTTACATAATCGAAAAGTTTCTTTACAAAACTCACAGGAACACATCAATAAAACGCCCCGCCCTTCAGTAAAATGCCCGGTCCACTTCCGCCTTACGTAAAATGCCCGGCCCACTGCCTGACGAACGATTGACCAAAAGTCTCTGTTGCTTCAACAGGTAATGCCAATGGCGTTATCACTCAATCCGGACTTATCGAAGACTCCCTTACAAGAGAAGCGGGCAAAATGGTACGGCTCATTAAGTATCAGGAGCCTCAGATGGTACGTTCTTAAGTGTTTTCTTCAGATTTCAGCCTGAACCCGTAGAGACTCAATAATTATCACATCTTCGTAATAAGGGTATTTTTCAAATCCTTCCAGCATTTTATGAGCCGCCTCCCGTTTGCAGCAAAGAAACACAGTTGCGTCAGAAAGGCTGGTAAAGAAGATGCTGAAATTAAGCTTTCCTGTCCAGTGGTCAGTCATGCCTATATACTTGTTTTTGATGAGCAGATCTCTGAGACGGGCCATTTCAGGGCTGTGTATGACAAATTCCGGTCCCAGTATTTGAGAGCCAGGCAAAACCTCAAGGGTATGGCTCTGCTCTGTCCTGTGAAGAGCCACCTCGACACGTGCCTGACGAGCCCCGTGCATAAGGGTAAGAGTTCTGATCCCGACAGGCTTGCTCCAGCCGCCATCGCCTGAACTTTTGATACCTGTAATAAAGGTTGCAGCATCAGCATGATTTTCAAAAATGACATCCTCCTGAAGGATAAAAATGCTGCTGCCCGAGTCATGCTCTTTCAGGGCATGACTATTTATCAGTCTGCTGTTAAGACGTGCAAGCCTGCCTTTGAGCTCATTCTTCTCTCTGCAGACATACGAGCCTCTGGTGACGGTAACATGGGTGCAGTTATGCTCGTGCAGCTCACTGCCACCGGCTATAATCTCATGTCCTCCAACCTTGCGTCTGAACAGTATTCTGTTGGGCTCCAGTTTAAGAGGTCTGTGGCAGAGGTAGGGGGTGTCAGGCCCCTCTTTGGCCCTTTCAGCAGGGCAGTGACAGAAGTCTGTGCCATCTACATAATCATAATAATCTGTGTCGTAGCTGTCCTGGCTGCGATCTTCAGACTCTGATTCATAATCTTCATCATAATATTCATCATCATCTTCTTCATCCCAGTCCCATCCTTTGTCGTCATCATCATCTTCTTCCTCCTCCACGAAGGCTTTACTGACTGGGAAGCCTGTATCACACAGGTTAAAAAGGGTGGAACTGAGCATGAACAGAAGGTTACGACCTCTGACAAACACTTCGTCCATTGCAAAGTGCTCAGAGTCGGTAAGAGCAAAAAGCTTTGCCCCCTTGCGGAATACCCTGCTACAAAAATGAAAGGAGGAGGGATTGTCTTTGCTGCTGGTACGCTTCAAACTAGCCTGAAACACATTGCACAGCCAGTTAATGCCATCTTCATGAGCTCTGTCCTCAGGAATTGCCAGTCCATACAGCTCGGTAAAACGGTCCAGATCGGGCTGGGACGCAAAGCTGCTCACCATGTCCTGAAGACTCTCGCAATACCCAAGAGTTACATCACCATTGCGGTTTATAAAGTAAATACCAGGCTGCTTTAACCTTGCATCTTCTACAGGAGCCGCATCAGCACCTGACGGGCGGTACCTGAAAGCATGAAGCACAGGCTCCCTTGGCAAATGAGCAAAGATCAGGCTGCTGTTTAATCTCTGCGGGTCAGAAAAACATGGATTGTCAAAGAAATTATTGTAATCAGAATCCCACTCAAATAACCTCATGCTACCTGCTCCCATTGTATGCCGGGCCTGCTGCAGCCCTGTTCTTAAAAGCAACGAACCTCAAGGTCCGTCCATACTGTTTTAACTGTTATCTGCCTTACAGGACATGCTGACTGACATTGGCATAAGCACAATACTGCCACGATCAGTCAACAGTCCACAGGCCCCGGATATCTGCATGCATCTGTACCTGAGAGCGTGCCGACATTCAGAGATTAGCTCTGGCCGGATCATCATTGCTGACATGCAGAGATTAGCTCTGGCCGGTTCATCATTGCTGACATGCAGAGATTCGTGCTGACCGGCTCATCATGGCTGATATGCAGCAGCAACAGTCTTACCATGGCGATGCGGGCAAATGCGCGGCCTTAGAGGGCCTGATGCAGGAATTGGGCTTCTTTAGATGAGCTTATGGACAGGGCAGAACTGTCCATGCCTGTTGCCAGCCCTTGCTGCAGCGCAGAGCTGCTGGCGTACTGGTTATATGGCTGTGCCTCAGGCGGCGTCAGCTGCTGCAGCACGGGTGCTGCAGGGTGCAGCAGACTGAGTCTTACTCCGTGCGATGATACTGCCTCGGGCAATACCAGCTGCTGCAGCACGGGTGCTGCAGGGTGCAGCAGACTGTTTCTTACTCAGTGCGATGATACTGCCTCAGGGGCGTCAGCTGCTGCAGCACGGGGCTGCAGGGTGCAGCAGACTGTGTCTTACCCCGTGCGATGATACTGCCTCAGGCGGCGTCAGCTGCTGCAGCACGGGTGATGCAGGGTGCTGCAGACTGTGTCTTATTCTGGGCGTTGACGCTTCCTCATGGCATCCATTTCGGTACGGGACTGTACCTGGATTTGAGTACTGCTGTGCTGCCTTGCTTGCGGCTGTGAATTACTGCTATGAACTCAGATACCGCTTTTAATGATTACAGGCTCAAATATTGAACACTTTCTGTATGTTTGTTTGTTGATTGATTGATATCAGGTTTTAGAAAGCGTTTTACGAGCTCTTTTCAAAGCACAGTACTTGCTGTCATATTCAGGGACAGCATACCTGATGACAGGAGCATTACTCAAGAAGTTATTGCTGAGCATTATGGATCGAGCTCACAAAATTTATGCGGCTGAAAATGGGGGCTACTGCACAGACTGGCTCGATGCCACGCCATTGTCCCAGAGATCGCGACTGAGGTCTCTTGTTCCTGTGATAAAAGTGCCTGCCTGGGTACGGCTCTTAAAGATAAGATCGTCCTCCATAACGCAATAGTCACCCTTTAAGGTAAGGCTGCCCTGAGCAATGAGCTTTTCCTTGAATATTGCAATATGTGAGGAGGTGCCAGGGAAATCAGGGCCCATGACAACACTGCCTCTGAGGACCTGAACAGTCTCACAGCCTTCAGACTCATGAATTGCCAAGCGCCCCCTGACGTCATGACCTACAGACTTGCAGCTGTATAAACTAAAAAGGGCTGGTGCAGCACCCCAGCCGATACGTGAGTCTGCCGCAATTCCGGTGATAAATGATGCGGCCAGCTCATAAGAGCTCAGGACTACATCCTCTCTTAGCAGATAAACACCTGGCTCGTCATTAACGGCAACCAGAGATTCACGTGCCTTTAAGTCCTTATCAAGACTCTGGAAAGGTGAAGCGCGACCTCCTGCTCTGCATATATGCGATCCCCTTCGTAAGGCAACAGTGCTGCTGCCCTCAAGCTCGTATAGCACCTCACCACTGGCCACAATGTCATGACCGGCAACTTTGCTGTTAAATACAGTAAGGCGTGGGTAATAGTCTGTACATGAAGTGAATGTAAGCCATGGGGTATCACTGTCACAAAGACGCTGGTCGCTGAGCATGCTCACAGCTGTATCACAGGCCTCATACGCTGCATTGAACTGAACTTCTCCCAGAGCAAAAGAACAGTTTCCATGTCTTTTGAGCACACATGCACTCAGCACCCCGCTCTCAACACGATCCACAATCATGGTCAGCAGGCAGCTCAGCGTCGCACGTCCACCGGCAAGTCCGGCAGCGGCTATGCCCATAAAGCACCAGGCCCCATCGGGTGCACGCAGCTTAACATGGGCTTTGCCTTTGCTCTTTTGACCGTCCTTTAAAGCGTTGAGAACGGCATTGAGGCTGTCGGTGCAGCCCACATGCAGCTCACTGTTACCATATACCAGGTAAATTCCAGGCTGCTCCATGGAGACAGCTGTCTGTTCGCTTGCAGCAGTACTGTCCATGGTTGCAGTAAACACTGTCATACTGAGAGTACCGTTACTGCACAAAGTGCGCACACCCTCAGGTCCATCAGGACAGGAAAAAACTGTGAGAACACCCTCGTTTTGCTGAGGGTCAATATTGCCAAATCCTGTCATAACAACTCCGAAGAACAGCTCAATTAACTCAGACGCCAAAGAAACAATGGCCACTTGTGCCTGTCTGCGCAGCCGCCGCAGCTGCATGAGCTGCAGCAGTAGCTGCCGCAACGTTTACAGCCGCCCCTGCTGCAGTAGCAGCCGTAACGCCTGCCGTGCTGCAGACATGCCATGAACAGACTGACTGCAGGTCCATACAGGAACGAAAATAAGCCTGCATTGACATTATACAGCCCAATATACAGCAAAGCCCCTGAGCTTGCGCTCAGAGGCTGCTTCCCGCTCCATCATTGATCAGCAAAATGACGAGCGGGCATCAAATCAGGGAAAGACCTCTTTGAAGGTCTGACCATTATCATTTTTCCAGGCTTCCCTGCCATTTACAGAATAGCCCCTGACAAATTCGGCCGCTGTTGAGGCTGATGTGAAAAGCACATCCTCCATCAGCTCCAGGTAATCACCATGGTCATAAAGACCACCGCTTTTAAGCAACCTGCTCCTCATATCCACAACAACAGGCTTCATGTATGACGCGAGGCTGACGAAAATCTCTGATCCTTTGATCAGTACAATACTGTAATTTTTCGATACCCGGGTTGCATAGATTCTGGAGGTCAGGCGCCTGTTGCTTTTCGTAGTCCCTGTAATGGCAAAGGATCTGACGCACGTACGCGCCAGTTCACCGGCACGGGCAGCGCCTCCGGTAAGGAAACACCCCACGTCTGCTTCAGAATTAAGATCTACATTCCTTTCCAGTTTATAAAGTACTGATCCTCTGCTCACAGCACTGAGCTGACCATCGCAGAGCATCTGCTTTTTGAACATGACATCATATGAGTTCACAAACGGGTCATCATTAACCACAATGGTACTGCCTTTAAGCACGGTATAGCCGTCGTCAGTTTTCTCAACCCATGCCTCAACAGGGCTGTCGCAGCCATGAACTTCCTGATGAATAAAGGAAAGATCTCTTGCCGGACCAACATTTACAAAGGACTGTCGTCCTGTCTTATGACCGGAAATTACATCGACGGGATCAGTGATAACAATCCTTTCTTCAGCCCGTTTGACAGTTTCAGACTGCTCCTTTCCACTGGCCGCTCCAGATTGCCTGGTGCAGTCACTGCCAGTCTTATTAACCAGCAGGTCCTGTTGCCCGTGCTCGGCACCTCCACCTGACTGCTGTGCAGACACATTGCCGCAGGAGCTCTTCTTCTGGCAGGTATCAGCACCGTATGTACTGACGGTGTCAGCTCTATCCGTTTTGCTGATGTCAGCACCATTCTGGCTGGCCTCGGTATAGTCAGCCCTCTTCTGGCTGGCTCCGGTATTGTCAGTACTGCAGGTTGTCTGGTCAGTGGTTGTCTGGTCAGTAGTTGCCTGATCAGCCGCATGGTTAAAAGCTGATTTAGATGTGGCAGGTTCACTTTCCGGGTCGAGAAGATTAAAGCCCACCAGAGAGGACATGATCAGTCCTGTTTCCAGGAAGTCCTGTACAGAGTCCTTGCTGAACCCGGTTATGACTTCCCTGTCAGGTTCTCTTGCATTGTACAGTTCGTACAGATCAGATGCCTTAATCAGCTCTTTGAGGCTGTCTGCCATACAGGCGATAACTTCACGGTTCATCCTGTTGTTTTCATGGGTAATGAAGACAACATGAGTGAAAAAATCCCTGTCCGCCATGGTTATATGCTGTCTGAGCCTCTTGATGAGGTCATCGGTATACCCGGCCCAGGCACAGTACTTTTTACCCTCAGCTGATGAAGGTCCGATCAGCACGTAAGCTCCGGCATTGTGAATGTATCTGATGCTGTCGGAGCTGCCTATAAGTCTGCGGGGAACTTTCATAACAACAACACTGCTGTCCAGACCGCCAGTAACAGTGATACGACCGCTGACAGAACCGTCATGCAGCTGCAGGTTAAAATGTCTTTCACTCATACAAATCAGGATTTCGCTTGGTAATACGTGCTGGGCAGAGCAGCCATCAACATCTGTGGATAAAAGATTATCCTTAGTATGTGAAGAATAAGTCTTTCATGAGCCCACCCGGTCGTGACAGGCAGCATGGCCGGGTGGCTGGCAGAGAGCTAAAAGTATCAGGATTCAGAACATAATTTCAGAGCCTTAATGACGGCTCTGGCCCACTCATGACTTTGCCTTAATGCTCATCGTGGCCCTTATTGATCAACAGGGAGCTTACTGTTTCCGAGGTGCCTTATTGTCCCATGGTGGCTTACTGTTTCTTAGGTACTTTGTTGCCCTGGGCATCCAAAGTCCAGTCAAAGTCAATGTAGAGCTCGGTAAAGTCATCCCAGCTGCTCTGCTTGTTCATGGCAGCGCCATTGGATACTTCTTTCTGGATTTTCTCAAGATCTTCAGCGGTGTACTCAAACTCCTGGAACTTAAGCTCGCACTTGTCATAGAGATGGTCAAAATGCTTGTTCCAGTAATTTTTGTCGTAGTCGCTGGCGTTGATGCGATCGTAATCGTCCTTCTGCTCAATAAGGCTTCCGACAACAAGGATTTCCGAACGGGCCATGCCTATTTCATCAAGCAGTACATCTGTGGAGAGCTTTTTAATCAGCTCAGCCTTGACAGGCAGATCAACACGTACATCAGCCTCTTCGATAAGAGACTGCCAGCCCTCGTCAGGTAGATTCTTAAGCACGTAAAGGTATTCGTGAACAACTGCTGCGCCCAGCATGCAGGAGCGCTGATCCTTGAAATGAGATGCAAAATCTTCAAGGGAAATCTGGGTGTCCTCGGCAGCAGAGGATACGTTACTTAAGCCCAGCACACAAAAGCTCAGCAGAGCTGTTATGGCAGATTTAAGCATGAGGTGTCTCCTTAATGTCCTGATGCGAGTCCATCTTAAATGAGCGGTTCCGGTATCAGGATTCTTGTTCTGTCATTAGCTGAGATGAGGCTGCTTACAGCAGCGAAAACAGCAGTGAAAATATGAAATCAGGCCTGATCATAGCGATAAACATTCAGGCTAAAGACAGGAATGTCAGATGACAGATGTCAACTCTTCATCTCAGGGAGGCAGAGATGAAAACGGCATTTGTGAACAGTATTCTTTCGCAGCCCATAATCAGGCTGTGCAGGGTATGGCATAGTTACAGAAACCAATGCCAGTATCACCAGGTCCATTATCGTTTAATTGACCATACCAGGCAAGCCAAAATCCCGCATAAATACCGATATCGTGACCTGGAACATACAGTATTGTGCTCAGGCAGGAAAACGCTTTCGTAATGAACCTGGGATCCAGACATAATTTCATACCCTCAGGATCCCAGGCAGTCAGACTTTGAACGCGATGAGACCTGCTGTCAGGCGGCCAGAAACGAAAAATGCGGCCGTAGCCGCATCGTAATCAGATATTTCTCAGACAAAGAGCCGTAAACAAGCCTCGGCAGCAAAAGGCTGCTGCAGAATTATGGTTTAGCGGCCGCCAGAAAGGCGACGGACAATTTCCATTTCGTTGTCGAGGATAAATTCGTTATTTTCGCGCATAACACGGCCTTCAGGGCTCATGTCTGCCAGATTGAAGTAATCCAGTGCGTAATAGACCAGAGAGCGGCGGGTGGTGAAAGTAAGAGTGCCGTTCTCTTCCATGCCGTAATCCATTTCAATAGCGCGGCGACGACGGCGCGGCAGTCTAGGGTTAGCACGCAGAACAAGGTCAATAAACTCGTTCCAGTCGCGATCATCCTCAGGGCCGGTACCCATTTCACGGAATCCGTTACCCATTGGGTCAGCATAGCGATCGTTAGGGGCAGGAATATCAGGGCTGTCGCAGCGCACAATACGGGAAAGCACAAAGTCACGGAAGCCATGACGGTAGTAGCAGTAGGCGCGTACATACCAGCGGCGGCCATCGAAAGCAAAAGCATGCGGAGCTATCAGATGCTCGGTATCATTCTCTGAGGCCATGTTCATATAGGTGATATGAACAGCCATACGCTCACGTATAGACTCAATGAGGTTGAACAGCATGGTTGAGTCGATGTTGTTCAGTGGCTGAGGAACCATGGACACAGCCATTCCAGGGATATAGCCGAAGATATTACGGCTGGCTGGAATAGTACCCATGTTCAGACCAAGCAAATCATTGAGATATACCCTTGGAGAACTCAGCTCAGGGAACAGTGGCTTGAAGTCGTCAGTTCTGATGTAGTACTTCAGATGACGATCGTAGGAAAGGTTATTACGAGGAGGAAATGCCTCCTGAACCAGAGCATTGTATCGGGACAGATCAAGTGAGGCCTGTGGTACAGAGATATTAAAAAACTCCACCAGGTCACGACGATTAAGGCGGCCATCGCAGCTCAGACGAAAGTCAATGAACTCCAGACGACGCTGCTGACCCCAGTTAGCTGAAGTAGTGGTCACCTGCTCGTTATTCTTTTCAAAGCCTGAAGCAGCACTGGATGTTGATGAAGCGTTAGCTTTTCTCATGTTATCTTCCTTGTATGCACAGGATCTGTGCAGAAAGTCATACTCAAGGTCGAAGCTCTATGACTCTTTGCCGTGCCGCGTGGGCACTGTCCACTTACACACTGAAATATACCTGCCTGACACTGCACTGCAGGCGGACTCTTTTGATGCCCCCTGATAAGTATCACAAAACATCAGGGCAATAAGCACCGCTATCCGGTCACTTACTTAATCAGATCATGCCGGGCTTATGGCATTCCTGTCAGCAGTTGCAGCGAAGCTGCAATATGATACAGCGACGCTACAGTATGATGTAGCGAAGCTGCAGAGTGATTTGCACTGGCCGGGCAGATAAAGGACCAGAACTGCTGTCAGAAAATCAAACAAAGTTAGAAAGTGATGCACCTTTCTGTCAGCCCCGTGTGAGACGCCCCGGAGCGGCTCCATAACAGCATCCTTTGTACAGCTGACGCCAGTGATCTGTTAATACACGCTCATACCAGCCCCATATCCAGACAGAACATGAAGTGCTGGGACAGGTATAAGAAGTTCACTAAACAGGGAAAGAACAGGAAGGTGCGGCAGGCCTGAAGGCTTCTGCCATGGTATGGCACCGGCATCATTTACAGTGGTGGTGTGCGCCATTATCCGCATATTGAGGATGCATTCATAAAACATTTTATGAATCACAATGGCATGTCCATACCGTGAAATTTTTTAACCGTAGTGTTATCAGAGCCGCAAAGAGCCGTATTGGCAGGGGTGCTTTGTCTGCCAGAACACCAGCCCGGGCAGACAAAGCGGAATCGACCTGACCGGAAAAACCGGAGCGGTCTGATACAGGATCCCTTGCACGTGGATCCTTTTTACACAAAGTACAGAGTCGTTATTAAAGACGACTCAAAAGTCATCCCGGCCGGACATCCGCCATTTGCCACAGGTCGGATAATCTTGTTCCGGCAGGGTTAATCAGGCTGAAACTCTGACATGACAGCACCTCTATGAATTTTGAGGAGGCGGTGGCACCTGCCACAATCACAACCAAAGTTGCTAATCATATCAGCCAATGCTGAAGCCCTGCTGCAGCAATCTTTCCTCTGGCCGACCGCTCCCGCGCAACCATGGTCATAGACCTGTGGTCAGCAAGGGTGTTTCATAGCCGGCAATACAGAGGCCTGTAATCACCATCAGCAGAGCTGAAACAGTTCGGTAAAGCACCATCACACTGCAACCGAATAATGCAGCCTGTCATGCTCAACCAGAATCTCAGCCTCAAGCCCTTTGGCTCAGGACAGGACAGTTTAAAAATCTGTCTTACCCTGTGTACTCAGAAAATAAACTTACTTTCTGAGTGCGCCTGGGCAGGTCCACACTCACGGGTAACCCCATGAAATGGCCAGTTCAGTATAACACCAATAATTTTTAGGGTAAATATTTTTTATATCGTTTACATGCCTGTTCCGTATAGACAAACAACGCATGACGGATCCGACCTGCACGGCATTTCATTAACCAGACACAGCTGCAGAAAGTACAAACAGCCAGAGGTATGCACTGTATAAGGAGCCATCTGACAGCAGTGTTAAGAGTGTGCGAACATTTTGTCCATACGAATAACAGCAATACCAGGCGCATGAGCACAAAAGAAATGATGAAAAATAAATATTCTGTTCCTGAGCTCACAACAGTGCACTTATAAAGGGCGCTACAGATGCCTGAGCCCTCAAGGGCGCCAAATAGCATCAGGCGTTATGCTAAGCCTGACGCAGACGACCACATCGCATAAGGCTGTTATGCCCAGCCCGATTCATACGACTACATCGCATAAGGCAGTTATGTCCAGCCTGAATCAGACGAACACATCGCAGTTACCAGCAAGAGCTTACTGTCACATTAGCTTATATTTGCACAAAACAAAAAAGCACCACTTTACAAAACGAATAGTGGTGCTTCTTTTAAATCTGTTCAGATTGCAGCGCAGCTGTGCTTACTAAGGCTGACTTGGATTGTTAACCTGCTGCAGACACAAGGTAATCATGCCTGACACAATGTCTTCACGAATCTTGTCAGTCACTTCAATCTTAGGCATGAGAACGATTTCAGCCTCGTTGGTCAGACGGCGCTTAAGACGATCAGCAAGAGCAGGGCCTGACTTGAGGCTTTCTGTAAACACAACAATCAGAGCCGGGTTGAGCACGCAGGTAACAGCCTGCAGTGTGCGTACAGCCAGATCATCAGCGGCCTCAGGCTCAAGCGGCAGAATGCCTATGTTGTTATACATAGGGAAGTGCTTAACCTCACCTGCAAGGCCGTCACGACCTCTGATAAGAGATCCGTTGTAGCAGAAAGAACATACAGGGGAGCGACCTGGAACCAGAGCAAGACCGCAGACGAACTCGTAGCCTGAGTGGCGCTTGAAAGCACCGAGAGTTGCTGCATTGATATCTGTTTCAAAGAAAACAGGCAGACGGAAACGGTTCTTGAGATGCTGGGCCAGACGGCGTGACATAGGGTCACGGCGCAGAGCCGAAGCCATACGACCACCGATGGTATCTGATGGCATGGAGATGCCAATCATGGAAATCTTAGGGAAGCGCTCAATGTAGTTTTCAATTGCTACGCGGAACTCGTCAGTATGAACGGCCTGAAGCAGCTCCTCGCGGCGTTCAATACACTCTCCAAACAGGTCATGTATGGAGTAACCGGCGTAGTCATGTCCGCCACGCTTGTAACAGGAAATGATCAATACCAGCTTGTAGGCAGCGTTAAAGTGATAGGTAGTAGCAGGGCGACCCTTAAGGTTCTTGGTGTGAGCGCCCAGACGAACCTGACCGGACTGGACCAGCTGACTTAAAAGCTTGTTTACGGTCACCACGGACAGACCAGTGAGCTTGTTGAGCTTGGTGGCAGTAGATACCTGCTCCTTGTGCAGGGTCCTGAGCACCATCTCAAGGTTCTTCTCACGAATGTCGTGGCTCATCAGCAGTTGATTGAGATCTTTCAAGTTACACCCCGGTTAAACAACATTACAGTCAGGCACTTCCACGCACCGACTGATCAGCATCATGTCTGTCTGAAGCTTATAAGGACAGGCCAGATCCATCCAGATAACAGGTTCACTAATGCACAGCATTCCCGTTCTGCCTCAGCAGCGGGAATTAATAAGCAGATTAGGGAACGGAGCTACTGGGAGCACAGCCATCAGAAATTACTTTCACTGAAGCTGCCTGTGTGAGCATAAAGCTGACGCAGAGGTAGTCTGTGCCATGGTGTTTTCTTTTCTGACTATGAGATTTACTTACACCAGGAATATTCAATCACAGGACTATGCCCCCTATTGGCAAAACGCCTCAGTAACGGCGCGCAAAAGGCCTGTATCCCGGCTGGGCGCAATTATTAAAGCAAGATTAATTAATTGCCGCAATAGTTTTGCAACAAGTTATCACCGCCTGGTAACCGTACCCTTAAACAGCTCCAAAGTGCTTAAGCTCAGCTGCACTCTTTTAGCCTTCAGAGCCCTCACAACTGCCTGCACAACAGCTGCTGCACCGCAATCATGCTCAATTCTGTCTGATGCCACGACTCAGAGGTCAAACTGGCATCTGCAAAATTGTCTTACCTGCACGATTGCCTCAACAGAATTGGCAGCATCTGCCCCTCTTTTGACCAGCCTGAACATAATTGACAGAGTCTATTTGCGGGGTACTCTGTCGTAAAGAGCAAATTATGTGAGAGCCCAGAAAAAACGCGATGCCGCAGATTGCAAACACACCATACAATGATATCTTATAGTCCGACGGTGCAGCCAGATCCAGACTTAATGTAACAGCCAGTACATTTCCATACGGAGGGATCTTCTGCCCAACTGCCTACCCACCCGTTTTTATTGAGATTTAACCGCCATGGCCAGGAAATCTTCAAAAGACCTTTCCGTTCAAATCAAAGAACTGTGCGACAGCATGCTCGCCAAATGGGAGCCCGAGACACTCTTTGCAGAACTTCTGAGAATGTACGGAATTGCCAATGACTCCATTAAGATGGCTCTTCAGGATGCCCCTGGCTTTAATGTCGCCTCCAAAGAAGTAGACGAGACCATGGCACGCCCGGATATTGCCATTTCCAGGTCAGCCTACTTCAGATTCGTCAAAGACGATGCTGATGCAGCTGCGGCTATGCAGTCAGTCCGCGCTCTCAAAGAAGTAACCGGAACAAAACACAAGTTCCAGTACCTGATCTGCGCTGCACCTAACACCATTCATATGTTCGATACCATCGAGCATGACAACCTTGTGATTGGCTACGAGGATCTGCCTGGCTACTACAGCTTTATGCTGCCTCTGCTTGAAGGACGCAGAGCCCGTATTGTCTCCAGCCAGGAGGCTGACAGAAAGGCCTGCCTGAAACTCACAAGACTGCTTGACACCCTTGCTGACCACAACAACATCAGCAGTGACTCCATGGAGCAACTTAACAGTTTCATGGTACGCATACTGTTCTGCTTCTTTGCCGAGGACACAGGGGTGTTCCCCCAGGGAGACGAAAATGTCTTCTCCAATGCCTTCAACAAACTGGTCGACATGCACGGCACCAACGCCAGAAAGTTTTTTGAAGACCTGTTTACAGTACTTAATACGCCTGAAAAAGACAGGAAGAGCCTCGAAAACAAGGTGGCCAACGAGCTGCTTCAATTCCCTTACGTGAACGGAGGACTGTTTGCACAAACCGGCTTTATTCCTGAGTTTGACATTGCTACCCGCAATCAGTTCACTGACTGCGGAAACCTGCGCTGGAGTGACATCTCTCCTGCAGTCTTTGGCTCCATGTTCCAGGGCGCAATGAATAAGGCCGAACGCCGCAACATGGGCGCTCACTACACCTCTGAAGAAAACATCCTCAAGCTCATCAAGCCGCTGTTTCTTGATGCTCTTTACGAGGAGTTTCATGAAATCAGAAGGAAAGCAGATGCCTCTGGCACCAGGATGACTACGGTCAGGAAGAAGTGTTACGAATTTCTTGAGCGTATGAGCAAGCTCAAGTTCCTTGATCCTGCCTGCGGCTGCGGCAACTTCCTGCTGGTTACCTACAAGGAGCTGCGCACCCTTGAAAACCAGGTTCTCGAGTACATCAGTGAGGGCACACTGACCGAGTCCTTTATCGACATAAACCAGTTCTATGGCATTGAAATCGAAGACTGGCCGGTGGAGATTGCACACGTTTCGATGTGGCTGATGCAGCACCTGATGAACCAGCAGGCCAATGCCACCCTGGGCTCCAACATGTCCTCCATCCCCCTGAAGTCATCGGCCACCATAGTCAGAGCCAACGCCCTTACTACTGACTGGAACGACATCCTTCCAGCCTCTGAGTGCTCTTACATACTTGGTAATCCGCCATTTGTGGGCGGTAAATACCTTAGTTCCGAACAGAGGGAGTGGCTAACAGCAACTTATCCTCCTAAATACAAGCTTGGCTTTACTGATCTTGTGACAGCGTGGTTTGTCAAGGCATCTGACTTCATGAGTCAGAACTCCAGAATAATGAGTGCTTTAGTAGCAACTAACTCAATTTGTCAGGGGCAGCAA
>NZ_JALKIL010000036.1 GCF_023051105.1 Anaerobiospirillum sp. NML120449
TCAAGAGTTCTGCTACTGCCTCGCATTGCTTTAGCAATAACAGCCCCAACAAGCTCATCTCGTTCATAGTTAAGCTGCTCCAGCTCCTCAAGAGTTGCCTCCAGCCTCTTTCTAAGGCGAATAGCCTTTGCATTTGCCTCATCGATCTTGCGGTCCAGCACCTGGATACTCTTACCCCTTGGCATACATCATTCCCCCGTACTACTCGACTATCTCAATACCAGTAACGCCAGCCAGATCATCAATCTCATCCTGCTGCGGAAGCTGAGGCTCGTTTTTAAGAATGCGATCCAGACTGGTCTCTTTATCCTGCTGAGCAATAAGATACTTATCGCCTATCAATCTGCATTCCTCCCTCATAGCCTCCTCGTCAAGACCAAAACAAGAAAGTATCAGGGCCTGAGATTTAGAAAGCTTGCGCAGGCATGAATAGCGGCCCTTGTGGAGAATACAGTCAATAGTAATCATGTTCAGCAGTGCTATGGCCTTAGGCACACAAACTGGTTTACGTCCACGTGAGCTGCTAAGCCTTGTTTTGCCAAGAGCGGAGTAGATAGCACATCTGATGATAAGTGCTATAAACATGACAAACTCCTTGCCTACAAGCCTTTTGTCGGAATGAACTCGCACCTGCTCTCCACCAAGAAAGGTTTTACTGGAGCTGAAAATCTTCTCATTGCTGTCTCGTCCCTTGTAGAAGGCATAAGCCTGATCAGCTGTCATTTTCCTGGAGGTTATGATGCAGAAGTGGCCAGCCAGTAAAAAGCCGTCAGCAACGACATCCTCTTTCTCTTTTGCCCCGAGAAACACTCCTTTGCTGGAGTAGTTAAGATCAAAATACTCCTCATACTCTGGAGGGAACTCTTTGACAGTGTTAAGAGCCTTGTCAAAAGCCTGTTTCTGGCTCTTGATTCGATCCTCAATACTGCAAATCTCACTGCTCACTTTAGCTGGGCTCTTAAATACATGAACCCACCTTTCCTTGCCAAAAAGCTCATGCTTGAAAGTTGCGCCATATAGTGGGTTCTCTGAGCTTTTGATTCTGTATTCAGGATGATAATTGACCTCAGACTTGTTGATGACAAGATCCCTTACAAAGCGCTTGCTGCCCTTTGCCATGAGTACAAAATCAAAGCCTGCCTCATCAAGCTGAATTATGTTGTTCTCAGAGTAAAAGCCCCTGTCCATGACTACAGTAATCTTCTTGTAACCGTAAGAGCGCAGTCTGGCTATCAGGTCCTGGACCTGACTTACATCTGGGATTGAGCCCTGGTAAAGCATAAAGTCGAGAGGGACTTTATTCTTGCTGTCCATAGCCAGTGCAATGCCGACAATAGGCGCTCCTATGTTCTTTTTGGCATGTCCAAACTCCAGAATCTCAAGATCCCCTGCCTTTGAATTCTTATTTGAATGATCAATAGAGATCACGACCTCGGAATCTGCTTCAGAGGCATGTGACTCGTTCCACATTCTCAGAAACTCATCTACCTGCGAGAGCTCGATATCCGCAAACATACGGGAAAAGAAGCTGCTGTTGTAAGGCATTTGAGCTGGACCAAAAAGCGGAAACTCACGAGAGTACTCGTCGAACCTGCTCATAGCACTGTTCTCTTTGTTGATGAAGAAAGCGGATGCATCAAGGATTCTGCAGGCAATCTTCTCTCCAAAGACTCTCTTCAGCATATCGCTGATACCTTCGCGGGCAGCAATATTCTTCATGACAACATGAGACCCCACCTTAATGCTTGAGGAAAGTCTTGAATCGTATGTCGCTTCGTCAAGACCAAAATGCTCTGCATAGTAGTCATTAGGCTGCATAAGAGTGCGATCATCGTTATCAATCAGACGACCAATGGACTTTCTTACAGGCTTAGGGGTTCTCTTCTGAGTATTGCAGCGCTCAAGACCTACCAGAAGAAGGACATAGGTGTTGTCTTTCTCGCGCTTAAATACAATCTTTCCAGGTAGATTAGGCACCGGTACAACCATTCTAGGAATTAGCATTTTGACCTCTTAATTAATGTAGTGTAGTCACTACACTACATTATAATACAGAAGATCTTGGAAAACCAGGCCCAATTTGAAAATTTTTTGAAAAATTTTTAAGAAAAGGAGATAAAAGACGGGGAAAATTGAGGAGGGAGTGATTTAGTGTACTAAAATTGCAAAACTAACGTATAAATTGCCGTTTGCGGCCATACCACGGCGGCCTTAAATATCGGACTCTCAGACTGAAATTCAGTTAACAAACAACATCAAATAGATTGAATGTTTAACAAATGCATATGCATCTATACAGATTCACAGGATCTTCCATAAAAACAGCTTATACATCATATCCACGGCCCCCAATCATGTTTCATACACTATGATTTAAACGTCTGGCATAGCTGTTGCTAAATGTTATCTGGTAACAATAGAAAGGTCTGCTCAACTTCCCAAGGCAGACAGGCCTTGGAAAGTGAAACGACCTTGTCTTAAAGGTCGATCTTTCTGCTTTATAAAGGAGAAAAGTTATGGCCCTGTACGTTAATACGAATGTCAGCTCAATTAATGCGCAAAGAAAGCTCAGTAATGCAACCCTGAGCTTAAACACCTCATATCAGAGACTGTCCTCTGGTCTGCGTATCAATTCTGCAAAGGATGACGCTGCCGGTCTTCAGATCAGCGATCGTCTGACCTCTCAGATCAATGGTCTTAATCAGGGTAACCGTAACACCAATGACGGTATCGCCCTGGCCCAGACAATTGAAGGTGCACTGGACGAGACCACCAACATGCTCCAGCGTATCCGCGTACTGGCCGTACAGTCCGCCAACGGCACCAACTCCCAGAAAGACCGTGATGCTCTTCAGGAAGAGGTTACCCAGCTGTCAGCTGAAATCTCCCGTATTGCCCGCCAGACTACCTTTGCTGGTGAAAAGGTTCTTGATGGCCCAGTTGGACTCATACCTCAAAATGGTAAGCTTACATTCCAGGTAGGCGCCAATGCCGGTAATACCCTGGAGATGAACTGGTCAGACCCTTTTACCATGTCAGGTCTTGCAAAACAGGCTCAAATTGGTCAGGCTGAAGCTAAAAACAACGGTCTTGTTAAAATTAATAATGGTGCTGGTAATAATCAGCATGAGTATCGCTGGTCCGTTTCTTCTGCCAGCACCTCTACCAAGACTCTTGAGAACATCGACAAGATGATTCAGGCAGTGGACTCCAAGCGAGCAGGCCTTGGCGCTTTACAAAATAGAATGGAGAGCACCATCCGCAATCAGGCTAATATCTCTGAAAATCAGTCTGATGCCCGCAGCCGCATAAGAGACACAGACTTCGCCTCTGAGACTGCAGCTCTAACACAGAACAACATTATCCAGCAGGCTTCCCAGAGCGTTCTGGCACAGGCTAACCAGCGTCCAACTATCGCCCTGAGCCTGTTAGGCGGTTAATTATTACAGATTTCTTTCTCTATTATCATCGAGGCGGGCTAACACCCGCCTTTTTCATTTCCGCATGCTTCTAATTACATACCATAACGTTTTACAACGCATTATGTAAGCAGCTTCATAGTGTGAAATATGCCTTGCTTAATGTTCGTTTTATAGAGCATTATTTCAGACATCATTAGTGCAAGTTAAGTGTTATGCCAAGTCACCTTTCAGCTAAATCAAACTGACCTCTAAGCTTAAGTTAACGCCAATACATTCAAATTAGCAGCACTTGCACAAGGATAAGATTGCCGCTTATGACCGTGGCTCAAGCCGCCAACTGGTATGCGGGGACTGCCTGAGTTCCTGCAAAGATACGACCTTAATTTGATTCAATGTTTAACATATACAAACACATCTCTATCTCTTAAGCAGCTCCAGTCATCAAAGTCCATATATATCCCCTGCACAATGTATTTCAGCTGTCTCGTATCTTATTTATTCATAATATGGCATAGCTGTTGCTATCAGCTCCTTTAAATCAATAGAAAGGTCTGCTCAACTTCCCAAGGCAGACAGGCCTTGGAAAGTGAAACGACCTTGTCTTTAAGGTCGATCTTTCTGCTTTATAAAGGAGAAAAGTTATGGCCCTGTACGTTAATACGAATGTCAGCTCAATCAACGCGCAAAGAAAGCTCAGTAATGCAACCCTGAGCTTAAATACCTCATATCAGAGACTGTCCTCTGGTCTGCGTATCAACTCAGCAAAGGATGACGCAGCTGGTCTTCAGATCAGCGATCGACTGACCTCCCAGATTAATGGTCTGAATCAGGGTAACCGTAACACCAATGATGGTATTGCCCTGGCCCAGACTATTGAAGGTGCACTGGACGAGACCACCAACATGCTCCAGCGTATCCGCGTACTGGCCGTACAGTCCGCCAACGGTACCAACTCCGAAGCCGACCGTAAGGCTCTGCAGGAAGAGGTTACCCAGCTCTCCCAGGAAATTACCCGTATTGCCAACCAGACCACATTCGCCGGCCAGACTATTCTACAAGGCAAGGGTAAAGGCCTCATTCCTACCGACGGCAAACTGAGCTTCCAGGTAGGCGCTAATGCAGGCAATACCCTGGCTCTTAACTGGACTGATGCTTTTACTCTAAGCGGCATTGCTGATCAGGCTGGCATTCCTACAGCAAAACAAACAAAGACCAGAGGCTTTATGAAGAACGGCAATGATCTGCAGTTCACAATTTCTACTGCCTCACGCGCAACCCACCTTTTAGAAAACATTGACTCTCTGATTCAAGCCGTAGACTCCAAGCGTGCCGGTCTGGGTGCTTTACAAAATAGAATGGAAAGCACTATTCGCAATCAGGCAAATATCTCTGAAAATCAGTCTGATGCACGCAGCAGAATTCGTGACACAGACTTCGCCTCTGAGACTGCAGCTCTGACTCAGAACAATATTATTCAGCAGGCTTCTCAGACTGTACTGGCCCAGGCTAACCAGCGTCCAACTATCGCTCTGAGCCTGTTAGGCGGTTAATTCTTACAGATTTCTTTCTCTTTTATCATCGAGGCGGGCTAACACCCGCCTTTTTATTTCGCGTATAAATCCATTTAAATCGATATAGCCTGTATTATGTTTTATAGTGTATTTTGCGTCGCTTACCATGTTGTGGCTCGACAGGATATTCATGTGTTTGCTGTATCGGTATAGGGAGTGCTGCTACAGCTGCGTGAAATGCGGGTGGCATGAAAGAATGAGTCAGGTTGCGGGTGGCTTCTGGACACTGGTGATGTGCGCTGCGGGAAGTGGTGGATGGGATTTGTTGCAGGGAGGCTGCGGGCATAAAAATGGGGGCACACTGTTTGTGGCCCCCGCACCGATTGAACTTCCTTAATAAATGGAACTTTTTGCAGTGATGCACTGTTTCAGGCAAAGAAATCAGGACTGTGTTCCTGACTTATAGCAATCTTGCCGGACGGTTGAACCGGCATGGCCTTCAATGGCCTTTAATATGTGTGTATTACACATCCCATGAATACGGGATAAACAATATTATGCAGATACTTTTAATCCTTTCCCGGTAATTTTCATACCGGGACATGACTGCGGGCTTTGGCCTTAATTACAGGCTGTGGCATGGCAGTCCTTTTTCTGGACTCCTCATGGCCAGCTGAGCCCGATTAACAGCGAAGGACCCGGCGCAGACGTGCTGAGCATGACATGGCATGTCATGGCGTGTTGTGGCATGTAATGCCCGTATATGCGCGTTATGGCATATGTACAGGGCATGTATCAGCGCCCTGCTTGAGGATAATCAGGCCTGCATCAGGCTTCCCAGAGCACCGGTATTCTTGTCCGGATGCTCGCCTGTCTGCTGGAAAATCACCCAGTTTGCTACATTGGTAGCATGATCGCCAATACGCTCCAGGTACTTGGCCATCATGATAAGGTCCACAATGGTCACTGGTGAGTGCCCCTGCTCAGTGATCAGCGAAACCATCTGATCACGGGCCTTTACAAGGTAATCATCAACTATGTCATCGCGTTCGATGACCTGATTTGCAAGTGCCAGATCCTGAGTTACAAAAGCTTTGATAGCGTCATTAACCATGGCACGTGCGGCTAAGGCCATGTCCTCGATAAGCTTGAAGTTGCTTTTTTCAGTGTAGTCGAGGTTCATGACAATTTCAGCAATGTCACCGGCCTGATCGCCAATACGCTCCAGATCAGTAATGAGCTTTAAGGAGGCACTGACCAGACGCAGATCAGAGGCAATAGGCTGCTGATGAAGGATGATGCTCAGACAGAGGTTTTCAATCTCACGCTCTTTCTGATCGATCACGAAATCGGACTGATAAATGCTGCGGGCCAGCTCCTGATCGCCCTGCTGCAGAGCCTTGATGGCATCGTTCAGAGCGTTGTCGCACAGTTTACCCATGGACTCAATTTCGTCACACAGGTTGCGCAGCTGGTGGTTGTAAAGTTCACGCATGGAATTATCCCTATACTTGTTCTGCAGGTAAAACAGGCCTGATAAAGTTTGCTGACATATGCTGTAAACGCAACGCCGTAAAGCTCATAAATGCGTGGGGGCAATGCTTTGCCTCTGCCTGTCCAGGTTGTTGTTCTGTCAGGCATACCGAGCGTTAAGGCGCACTTGTCGGTGTGGTGCATGGGGCACGCAGTGCCGTATGCGTCGCACAGTGCGTACGGTGATCGCTTATCGCGCGGTGCATGGTGTGCGCGCGCTGTAAGGAGCACACGCGGCCGCAGTTCGTTGGTTTTGCAAATGTCAGTAAGCCTGATCCGTCATCATGTCCTCGATGGCCGCCTCTGCCCTCTATCCCATAAAGCAGAGCCTGCAGCCATTGTTGGACAGTGCATGTATCTACCTTGTTACCGGCAAAATGCCTGATGATTCAGGCACAGTCGTCGGCATTGATGTTCATAGCACTGTTTTCACACTGCTATGTGCCAGTCTGGCAGCAAAGCGGCGTAAAAGCCTGGGCTGTAGCAGTCCTGTGGTGCCACCACAGCCGCAGGAATATGATGACGGGCAGGTCTGTTAACCGAAACGGCCAGTGATGTACTCTTCGGTACGCTTGTCCTGAGGCTTGGAGAAGAGCTCATCAGTATTGTTGAACTCAACCAGATCGCCCAGCAGGAAGAAAGCAGTGTCATCGGAGATACGAACAGCCTGCTGCATGTTGTGGGTAACCATGATGATGGTGTACTTGTCCTTGAGCTCAACAGCCAGGTCCTCAATCTTGGAAGTGGAAATAGGATCCAGAGCGGAGGTTGGCTCGTCCATCAGAAGTACCTTTGGCTGTACGGCCAGAGCGCGGGCAATGCACAGACGCTGCTGCTGACCACCGGAAAGACCAAGAGCAGAGGTCTTGAGACGATCCTTGACCTCATCGAAAATGGCGGCCTGTCTTAAGCTGGTCTCAACAATCTCGTCAAGCTCACTGCGGTTTTTGACACCGTGAGTACGTGGACCATAGGCAATATTGTCGTAAATGCTCATTGGGAAAGGATTTGGCTTCTGGAATACCATGCCTACTTCCTTGCGCAGAGCAGATACATCGATGGACTTGTCGAGAATTTCCTGACCCTGATACTCAATGGAACCGGTAGTGGTAACACCTTCAACCAGGTCATTCATGCGGTTAAGAGTCTTGATGAAGGTGGACTTGCCGCAGCCGGATGGGCCAATGAATGCGGTAATGGCATTGGACTTAATCTGCATGTTGATGTCCTTGAGGGCGTGGTGATCGCCATTGCCATACCAGAGGTTGAAGTTGCTGACGTTGAAAACCAGGTTGTCAGATACAGTATTGATCTCGCTCATTTTTGTATTCCTGCCTCATGGGCTTTTATCAGCTGCCGTAAGCTCTTTGCCAGGCCGGCTCATACCATGTTCACATAGCCGGTCTTAACCGGCTGGGTAAGACCAGTAACAGTATTACAGTCACTGTCACTGCTGGTCCTTTACTGCCAGTGATTCTCTGTTCTTTAGTGGCAGCGGCATGAAATGCCTGAGCAGCTGTGGCCTGAGGCCATGTAATTCTTTGCGTTAAGGAAACAGTTCAATCAGTGCCCTCAGGGCGGCACCATACCCTCTCTCTTATGTCTGAGTATTGTTAAGATGTATTCAGTTAAGGCATCTTGCGAGGCGCCAGGCTGTGCAGGCGCCTGTTGCAGCTGTGGGCTGCATCATGGTGTCCTAGACGCGGGCCTTGCCAGCGCGGCGCTTGAGACGTGCTCCCATGGTGGATGCCATGAGGTTGATGATGAAGCTCATAATCAGCAGGATAGCGGCGATTACGAAAGCAACCTCGAACTCACCCTGCTCCTTGGCGTAAACATACAGAGCTACAGTCAGGGTGGAACCGGAGTTGGCCAGACCATCGATAAAGCCGTTTAAGGTGTGGGCAAAGCCGGCGGTGAACAGCAGAGCAGCGGACTCACCCATCATACGGCCTACAGCCAGAATACAGCCGGTTACGATACCGTCTACGCAGCAAGGCAGAACAACAGTCTTGATAACACGGAACTTGGCAGCACCAAGACCAAAAGCACCTTCACGGTAACCGGATGGAACAGTCTTGAGGCTCTCCTGAGTGGTACGGATGATGGTTGGCAGAGTCATGATTACCAGGGTCAGAGCACCAGCAAGCAGAGAGGTCTGCAGACCGAAGAACTGACAGAAAATAAGCATACCTACCAGACCATAGATAATGGATGGAATACCTGCCAGGGTCTCAATGGCATATTCGATGACATTTACGAGACGGCGTGAGGTGGCATACTCATTTAAGTAGATAGCAGCTCCTACACCTAAAGGCAGTACCAGTACCAGGGCGGCTACAATGATGTAAACGGTGTTGAGAATATCAGGCAGCACACCAATGGAACGGGTCAGATAGCTTGGCTTGGTGGAGATGATCTGCCAGGAAAAATGTGGAATTGACTCGATGAGAATGTAGCCAATAAGGAAGAAAACCAGCGATACGGTAAGGCCGGTGCACAGGTACATCATTCCTTTCATCAAAGAAGCGTACATCTTGCGCTGGAAGGCATTACGGGATGGAGCAAACACGGCTCCGGTCTGGAACTGGCTCTTAGCTGAGCTCTTACTGCCTGAAGAGGCGGACATGGAAACAGTAGTGTCAGACATTTTATTATTCACAGTATGTGTTCCCCTGAATCACAGGTGTTCAGACTTCCGGCGCTGAGCCCCTTACGGGAGTTTTTCGTTTGTATCTGATCTTGTTACCGGGCCGGAATTAATGCTTTTTGCTGGCCTGTCTGTGACAGGGAGACAGTAAATCTGGTATCGGGCAGCTGGTATGTTGTCACTGCCCGGCCGTTACAGACTCTCGGGCTCTTACTTCTGGCCTTTCTTGAGAATCATGTTAAGGGTGGCATTGATCATCATGATGAAGATGAACAGTACCAGAGCAATAGAGAACAGAGCGTCACGCTGCAGACCTGAAGCATAGGACATTTCTGATGCCACGGCAGTGGTCAGGAAGCGTACGGACTCGAAAATCGATGGCATGTTAGGAACGTTACCGGCAACCATCATAACGGCCATAGCCTCACCAATGGCACGACCTACGCCCAGAACAACTGCTGAGGCGATGCCGCTCTTGGCAGCTACTACGCTGACACGGAAAACGGTTTCAATCTTGTTGGCACCAAGGGCCAGAGAACCAAGCTCGTACTCTTCAGGAACTGCACGTAAGGCAGTGATGGAGACCTTGATGATGGATGGCAGAATCATGATGGTCAGCACCAGGATAGCTGCCAGGAGGCTGGCACCGTCAGGCAGGTTGAACACGCGCTGAACGAATGGAACCAGCACCAGCATACCGATAAAACCGTAAACTACGGATGGGATACCGGCCAGCAGATCGATTAAAGGTTCTACAGAACTGGCAATGGAGCGGGGGGCAATCTTGGCAAGGTATACGGCGCAGAAAAAGCCCAGAGGAAGACCCAGGACGATAGCACCACCGGTGCCGTAAAAAGAGGTAAGGATGAATGGCAGAATACCGAACTTTGGCTCAGCGGCTGTAGAAGCCCAGGTATCGCCAAAAAGGAAATCGTACAGGCCTACTTCAGCAATGGCTGGAAGACCGGCAATGATAAGGTAAATACTGATGAGGATTACGAGAGCAATGTTGATAAGGCCAAAGCACAGGAAGAAATAGCGTGCTGCCTCTTCAATGTCCCAGCGGGAGGATTTTGTTCTGATCATTTCGGCTAAAAGTTCAATCTGGTTTTCAGGCAGATAAACATTGCTGCCCGATGCGCTTTGCGCAGATACGCCCCAGAACAGCAACTGCTCTTATGCAGTACTCCGGGGTGTCATGGTCTGATTACAAACCTCCTGAGCCGGATTAACACAGGGCCCAGGTATGTCCCGACAGCCTGTGGCTGACAGGATTCTGTTATCCGTGATGTCCTCATCGCAGTTGACTGTCTTAATCGTGAGCAGTACAGCCTGTGATGTCTTTAATCTCCTTCCAGGGCCGTCGGACACGGACGGCCCCAGGAG
Organism: Anaerobiospirillum sp. NML120449; assembly: GCF_023051105.1. Lineage (GTDB taxonomy): Bacteria > Pseudomonadota > Gammaproteobacteria > Enterobacterales > Succinivibrionaceae > Anaerobiospirillum. Next base: position 10,503 of record NZ_JALKIL010000036.1, read on the forward strand.
AGCTGCGCAGCATATGCTGCATACTGTGCGGCCTGAGTATGAGACAGAACACTTTTGTATCTTTATTCTGTCCTTATCTCCTGCCCGGGCTGTCACCAGCCTGCCGCCGGGCAGATAAGTTACAGTTGCTTATTACTCAGCTACTGGAACAACACCGGTCATCTTTACGATTTCGGAGGCCTCAGGTGACAGAGCGTACTTGAGGAAGGACTTGACGGCATCAGTCTGCTCGACACCCTTCTTGGTAACCATTAAGAATGGACGCTGTAACTTGTAGGAACCGTCCTTGATGGTAGCTTCGCTGGCAACTACACCACCAACGGAAACAGTCTTAATCTTCTTGCTGACAGCGGACAGGGAGGCGTAACCTACAGCGTTAACGTTCTTGGAAACAGTGGTCATAACGTCACCGGTGGAGGTCAGTTCCTGACGGTACTTGCAGGAATCCTTGGTGTCAGTTACGGTCTCAAAGCCGTCACGGGTACCGGAACCGGCTTCACGGCCGATCAGAACGATTGGGTGATCCTCACCACCAACCTGCTTCCAGTTGGTTACCTTGCCGGTATAAACGTCCTTGATCTGCTCGAGGGTGAGGTCAGAAACAGGGTTCTTAGGGTTAACAACAACTACGATGCCGTCCAGGGCAACAACGTGAGCATCCAGGGTCTTGGTCTCATCACCCTTTAAACCACGGGAAGCCAGACCAATGTCGGTACGGCCTTCAGCTGCAGCGGCGATGCCGGCACCAGAACCGGTTGGGCTGTAGGTGAACTTGATGTCCTTGTTCTTCTCAGTGAAGGACTCACCCAGAGCACCAATCAGATACTCCATGGAAGTGGAACCGTCAGTGGAAACAGAGCCGGCAGCGTGAGCAGGAGCTAAAGCGGCGGCGGCTAACATGGCACTGGCAGAAAGGGCGGCAAATAACTTGTTGAATTTCATGGAAACACTCTCCTTGGTTTTGATGCGCTTATGGTAGAAATCAAAAGTTAAATAAAAAAAGCCCAATTGTTAAAAGGCTGTAAAATACCCCGCTATTTTTTGACCATCCTCACACTTTGCCCTCCGCCCTGCTGTAAGCTTGATAAACAGGCCTTTTTCACAGAAAACCTACACCCCATCACCCAAAATACACCAGGATCCCAGTAAGGCCATATTTATCGCGTATTTCCCATGGCTGTGGCCCTCAGGCTTTTATTGTTAAAGAATTGTTAAAACAACGCCCGCCCCTGTAATTTTTGGAAAATATTTATCTATTAGTCCGTCACCGGCGCCATATACTCCGCAAAAACACTTCAGCCAGACCAATATACGTACACTTACCGCCAAACTGCATCTAACCCCTGAGCATTACCTGTTATCCCATTATTAATAATCCCGCCCGCTCAGGGATCAGGATCCATATGAAGTCATAGCTGTGCCTTACCGCCATGTATACCCGCACTAAGCTTCATGCTTTGCCACATACATATAGCAGTGGAGCTGGTAACACCATGCCCAGACCTTTAGCTTTATATAGCAAGGTCACTTTCCCCGGCATCAGATCTCAATATTGTCATGGCCGATGTTGATGGTGCCTGCCTCACACAGCTCAGCCCCTCCCCTAAGCCTGAAAAAGACTCTGCATGCGTACCCGACACTTATGAGCTTTCGTTCCCTGCCGGTTACCTGCCAACATGCATACACATACTCCCTGCAGGCACAGGCACAGACGACGTTCATGATCCAGTCACAGAGCGCAGATCCTTACAACTGTGCAGGCGCCCGCCCCGTTCACAGCCTATGGTTATACATATACAGTCTTTTACATGGCCCGGGCAATGGATAGTGCTCTGAATCAGAACCTCTTTGCACAGAGAAGAATAAGCATGCTGTCGGCAGACAGTCCATCCGGGCATGCTCGTAACACTTGCACTCTCGTTCGTGATCCTGATGAAGACTGCCAGGCTCTATGCCCTGTTGCCCGGACCACTTCTTTCCTTGTGACGCTCTTTGCTTGCGATCTGATGCACAGTGCCACCAAATAAGATGTAATGATGACCAGATCGGCTGTCCATGCTAATCACAACAGCCTGAACGCACCCATGCCCCACATGCATACGCATGGATTTATGTCCGGCATGCTCACAGCCATATACCCCCATGTCTCTCCGGCATGCCAAAGGCATATGTGTGGATGTTTATCTGGCTGGCTCACTGGCATATACATGGATGTGCGTCAGGCTGGTTCACTGGCATATGCCGGGGGTGTGTCTTGCAAGTTCAGGCGCACGATCATGCGGGCCCTGACTGTATTTGCGTGCAGGGTATTGCGATTTACAGTCACGGATATAAATATGATATATATCGCTTTCTGTCGTTGTCTCTACCCTGCAGTGAGTAGATAGCCTTTTTCCTGCCTCTGGTATATGATAGGGCCACTCATCCATAAAGGTCAGTCAGCTGCTGTATGCTCTAAGTGCAGACAGTCAGCTTATCCTCACGGACCGCTCAGGTCCTGCGGCAGTATCAGCCTTTACCATCTGCCGTATTATCTGACCAGTCACTTATTGAATACCGATCCATAACATTATGGCTATCTACTACTTCCTGTTATTCGTAGGAACAATGTACAGCTGGCTGCCCATGGGCTAGGGCTCAACAGCAGCCGACTCTCTGTTCCACCTGCGTATATACGCAACTGTATTGAAGATAATGCACCGCAAGGCAAGGCCACTGCCTGCCTCTATTACAGCTCCACAGCTGCATAGGATAAGTGCTCTGTCTTCAGACAGCCTGTGCAGCAAAGAGTACAGATGATCAGGCACTTGCCTGTCATCTCAGTGCAAGATACGAATTTCAGGCAGAGTGATAAGTATTCCCGCCCCGTGGCCCGGTAGTGTTACCTGTTAATTGCTCCATGGTGACAGCCCGGCTCCTGCCTACCTGAAAATACCCTTTAATAATAACCGGCAGAACTTTGCTCACTGCTCCGGGAAGTCCGGCGCAGTACCGTTCAGGGCTCAGCTGCTTTATGTCCGGCCTGTCCATCCATGATGGTCAAGCTCAGGAACCTGATACTGCGCACGCTTTGCGCCACATGCATCATGACCTTATGAGGCTCAACGCCCATAAGTGCTGGCACTGCAGCCAGCGATATTGATGAGTGGACGGCATCATATGTCCAGATAATGCACATGCCCACAGACATAATCAGACCGTCGCCCGGCACTACGAGCAAAGACAGTCCAGCCGCATAAGCTGCCAGCTTTCCAGTACTGAAGCCTCAGCTGCATACTAAAGCTGCTGCTGCACGGTAAGAACAGTGCTCAGTCACTATAGGCTCGAGCACGATACTGCGAGCAGCCAAGGATGATGCTGCAATGACAGATATCAGACCTGGCAATACCCGTGGAAGCATAAATATGGCGGAAAGGCGTAAGACGCCCGGTTCAAAGCCGAGTACAGTCATGCATACGGACGCATATATTCCCGGCCGCTGGTCTCAATGACCAGCAACAGTAAGACGTCCGGTCATAAAGATAAAAAGAAGCCTGAAAGTCAGGCATAAGGCGGCAATCTCAGGCCTGTGCATTTATACCTGGGAGTATTGCCAGCCACGGTGGCATTTGCCGCCGCCTGTCCTCAGTAAAACAGGATTAGTCCATGTCCAATAACGAACAGATTCATGGCGCAGCTGACACAGTGCCAGAGCATGACTGTGTGCCGCCTCTTAAAGATGAGATAAAAGATACCCTCAAGCTTTTTGGCCCTGTTTTCCTGGGCATGATTGCCACTACAGCAACAGGTGTGGTTGATACCATCATGGCCGGTTATGCAGGCTCAGTGCACCTTGCAGGTGTGGCTATTGGCGCGTCCTTCTTCTGGCCGGCTGCTCTTTTTGTTATTGGCCTTGCTCTGATTGTTCAGCCAACCGTAGCCCATCTGCGCGGATCAGGTGACTTCGACAAGATACCGGTTCAGGTATGGCTTGCCACTGTGGTGGTGCTGACCGCCTCATTTATTGTGGCCGTGGGCACCAGTCTTATGCCTCTGCTCTTTGACCTGCTTACTGATGCCGATGAGCAGATGATGTACATAGGACGATGGTATCTGATTTCCACAGCTGCAGGTGTTCCGGGCTTTGCCCTCTTTGCCCTGATGAGAAATTACTGGGAGGGACTGGGAGTTACAGTTCCATCATCGGTCTTTGGATTTTTTGCTCTCTTTATTAATATCCCGCTCAACTACATCTTTATTTTCGGCAAGTTCGGCGCGCCTGAACTGGGCGGTATTGGCTGTGGTGTAGCCACAACAGCTACGGTCTACATTACTGTCATCCTCATGTACTTTTACGTGCGCCGGGCTCCACGCTTTGCCAGCACCCGTATTTACGGACGTACCTACCCGGTAAGCTGGCATCAGATAAAGAACTATCTGGCCCTGTCCGTACCCCTTGCACTGTCTACCACCATTGAGATGACATGTTTTTCCCTGGTAGCGCTCTTCCTTGCGTCATTTGGCGCTGTAACCGTATCAGGCCATACCATTGCCATGAATGTCTCGGGCGTTATCTACATGATTCCGCTGTCACTTGCGTCAGCAGTGGCCATACGCACCGGTGCAGCTCTGGGGGCTGGTCACTGGCAGCGTGCCCGTCAGGCCGCCCGCGCCGCCATTGTGCTGGGCCTTATGCTCTATGCAGGCTACTTTTCGGTGCTGCTGGCTTTCAGAGAGCAAATAGTATCCCTGTACAGTAATGATCCTGAGGTAGTAAACCTTGGTATTACCCTGCTGATGTTCTGCCTTGTCTACCTGCTGCCTGAAAACATAATGACTGTAGCCTCTGGTGTAGTACGAGGCTTTAAGGACACCAGAACCATTTTCATTATTACTCTGGCAATTTACTGGGTAGCCGGTCTGCCTCTGGGCGCCCTGCTGGCCTTTGGCTATGCCTGGCCTGAAGAGCTGGGAGCACAGGGCTTCTGGATAGGCTTTATCAGCGCGCTTACCTGCGGCTGCGTGCTCTACGTCTCACGCATTATTTATCTTTTTAGCCGCAAGAAGCTGCCGCACACCTTCCATATGACCGATCCAGTCATGAAATAACAGCTCCACCAGGCATGCTGCCCTGCCCGGGCCATGCCCAAAGCAAGACGCTGCCAGCCCGGCCAGCCAGCTGTCCTGGCCCATACATCCTGAAGCCTGCCATGGAGGCATCATCCAGAGCCTGCAGAGCAGTATGAAAACATTGCCAGTTAAGCAGGCAGGGCCCTCACCCTGTACCGCCCTGCAATTTGGAAATCTTATGCAGGCTGGGACTGCGACTGTCATGCCATGCCCTGCAATTTGGAAATCTTATGCAGGCTGGGACTGACACTGCCATGCCATGCCCTGCAATTTGGAAACCTTATGCAGGCTGGGACTGCTACTGTCATAACCTGTCCTGCAATTTTGAAATCTTAAGAAAAAGGAGAGTTTGCCATGTCCTTATACACAAGGCCTGAGAGCATCAGACCAACCAACGCACCTAACAGCCTGTCCTCCTCATCATCTTCCTCTAATGAGTGTGCTGCGGGCAGCTCTTTTGTGGAATATGATCTGACCCTGCCAGAGGGTTTCATGGGTGCCGGCTGCGCACATGTGCTGCCAATATATCGGTCCAAAACTTGATTTCCGGGATAGACATTAATTTATGGAAAACACCATTAAGCCTCAGAGCAGCAGCAACAGCAGTGCTGCCCAGATGGAAATTGTTCCTGGTTATGGCCAGGATATCAGAAGAACCTTCAAGCTGTTCTGGCCTATCTTCCTTGGTCAGATTGCTACTACTGCCATGTCCGTGGCCGACACTGTCATGTCGGGTATTGCCGGATCAGTGCAGCTTGCCGGTGTGGCTATCGGCACCTCTTTTTATCTGCCGGCTGTGCTCTTTATCGTAGGCATGTCGCTGGCCATTCAGCCTACAGTAGCTCAGCTGCGCGGATCAGGACATACAGAGCTCATTGCCCGCAAGATGCATCTTGCCACCGTGATTATTCTGGTAACTTCGGTGATTATCGGCATCATGGTCAGCCTTATGCCTCTGATTTACCGTTTTATGCCTGATGTTGACCAGGAAATGGTCAGGGTAGGTCAGGGTTATCTCATTGCTGTAGCCCTCGGTATGCCGGGATTTGCCATGTTTAATATTCTGCGTGGCTACTGGGAGGGACTGGGCAACACACTGCCATCATCAGTATTTGGCATCCTTGCCCTGGTGCTCAACGTTCCCCTCAACTACATCTTTATTTTCGGCAAATTCGGCGCTCCGGAACTGGGCGGTATTGGCTGTGGCGTAGCAACCACTGTTGCTATCTATATTTCTGTGATCTTCATGTTAATCTACATCAAGACCTCAAAGTTCTACGCCCGCTACCGCATTTACGAGCACATGTTCAAAATCACAGCCAAAGAGGTCAAAGAGTTTCTGCACTTTGGTTTCCCTCTGGCTCTGTCTACCACTATTGAAGTAACCTGCTTCTCCCTGGTAGCCGTGCTGCTCTCTCCTTTTGGACCTGTAGTAGTAGCAAGCCATACAGTTGCCATGAACGTGTCGGCCATTATCTTCATGATTCCTATGGCCATTGCCTCAGCTACCACCATACGTGTAGGTGAAGCCATGGGTGCCGGTCACTGGCTGCGTGCTCAGCGCACCGCCATTGGTGCCATCATCATGGGCCTGTTCTTCTACGTGCTGTGCTTTATCATTGTCATTGCCTTCCACGACCCTATTATCGACATGTATACCGATGATCCTGAGGTCTTTGTGCTGGGCTCCACTCTGCTGCTGTACTGCGCTGCTTTCCTGCTGCCTGACAGCCTGCAGGTAATTGGTATTGGCATTCTGCGCGGCTTTAAGGACTCACGCACTATCTTCATCATCACCATTGTGGCCTACTGGATTGTAGGCATGCCTGTGGGCTATACCCTGGGCTATGGTCTGACTGGTGAACCTATGGCGGCTCAGGGCTTCTGGATTGGCTTTATCTGTGCCCTTACAGTAGCCTGTCTGCTTTATCTGGCCCGTACTTTCTATCTGTTCAGGACCAGAAAACTGCCAAAGACCTTTGTCCTGTCCAGCTCGGACGTCATGGATGAAGTACGCGACGAGGTTATGAAGAGCAACGAGCAGGCAGAGCGCGACTTCCTTGCCCAGTCAGGCCACCAGGCCTACGCTGATGCCAATATGATCGCGGCCTCACAGTATGCCACCGGCTCAGCCAGCTCAGCTGCAGCAACCGCCGCTCAAGCGGCTGACAACGGCAGCCAGTCATATGAGCAAAGTGGACGCTAATAAAGCGGTCACAGTCTTGATAATAATCGCGCAACTCCATGCGCACTGACCGTTAATCCGGTTCAAGCTCAAAGGGCCTGACAGTATTACTGTCAGGCCCTTTTTTCATTACAAAACAAGTTATAAATTATTTGCCAGAACAGGTGCAGGACGGGCACGCGTCTCTATGAGCGACAGCTCGTAGCTGCCGCCACCTTTGTCATTACTGTCACTGCCTGCTCCCCTCAATACTCATCTCAAGCCCAAATTATGACTGCCTGCCATCAGCCCACCGTATTCAATATGGCCGCCCGTTACCTTTTACTGCCTTATGTTCAAAAAACTCATTGCATCAAAGATGCATTGCATAACAGTTGGCATAAAAGCCTGACAACAGTCTGAGTTAAATTTGCCTGGCATGCCGCAGTATGGCATTAGTGGCGCAGCATGGCATGACGCGGCATAGCATAGCCTGCGTGGCGTCGCGTGCATGGCATAGCCTGCGTGGCGTCGCGCGCATGGCATTGCGTGGCATGGTATTGAGTGGCGTGCATGGCGACAAATGCAGCTTAAGGTTGAGAACTGACTGTGCGCATAAATCAACTGTCGACAATCAACTATCCACAGGCCATGCGTTCATTAATTCATTCATGCATACATGTATGGATGGATGGATGCACGAGTACACACGCTTCATCTTTGCCACGAGACACGTAAGCCGGGAATTAATTCCACATCATACCTGCATGATAATACTTTATAAAATATTTATTAGTTCCAGTACATGATTAGCGCACGTCATCCTCACTTATGGTGGGTGATGCTTAAGGGATCAGTCTGGAGATCCGGCTTTTATAACACTTTATAAAATGAAAGAGGGAGCACTCTTTTTATCGAATGCTCCCTCTGTGAGGTGATTATGGATTGTGCTTTAATGCAGCTCCAGGCTGCAGGTCTGTCAAGGGCCCCGATCGGGGAGCCGTGGCACTCAAAGCTGCTGTGACAGCATGACACTCAGGGCAACCGGAGCTGATATGGTGTTTTTGGCTGTGGCTGTTTAGCCCAGAGTCTGGATGGTTATTACAGTCATGGCAGTACTGTCAGGACCTGCCGGACGTGAGAATGAGTAGGACTGGCTGCTGGTTACACACTGCCACTTGTAATTGCCTTCCATCATCTGAACCTGATCAAGGCTGGTCTCGCCGAAGAACTCAATAAGGTCTTCGGTACATTCATTGATGTAATCTGCCTCACCTTCGGCACGGCATACGAACCAGTTACAGATCAGGCACAGCTCACGGGCATTGCCGTAAACACTGGAGCCTGCATCTTCCCACCACTTGAGAATGGTGTCAAAGGCAAAATCAAGGCGCTGACGGTCCAGATAAACAATTGAGTGACGATAGAGTTCGTAATCAAAGTTTTCATGCTCAGTAGCCAGCTCCATGGTACGGCTGAGCTGATCACGGGTCAGTCGCTTATGAGCTGAAATGGACTCATAGGCATCGTTAGGCAGCAGGAAATTCTGGGCATAGCTGTACACTACCGGTACGCCACGCTTGATGTAGTTTGCTACCTTGTTGTTGATATCAGCAAAGTTGCCTGCAATGATATCGTGATGGCTGGTAATACCATAAGGGCCGGTCAGGAAGTAGTTCTGTTCGGCAAGGATATTTCTGATGCTCTTAAAACTCTGATCGTAACCCATGGCCTTGAGATTATCGGCTATGTCATACAGATCCATGATGGACCACATCAGAGGTGTTTTGTCAGAGCTGCCGCTGGAGCGCTGCAGAATCTGATTAATGGCGCCTATGAGATTAGGATCGCGATTGCCTGCCGGGGCGCGAATCAGATCAAGGGTATCCATGGCAGTACCGGTGAAGAAATTTTCACGCTTAATCTGATCACGTACCTTGTCAAATATGGACTGCACATGACCGCGCTCTTCACCAGGGGCATGCTGATAACGCGTTGGATTCGGCTGAGCTGGAGTAATACCGTAACCTGCAGAGCTCTTGTAGGAGGCAGTCATGGCCTCAGGAGACTCTCCGGCAGCCACGGCAGCAGCAGCCTGTGGAACACGAACACGGCTCTGGCGTGGTCCACCAATAACACAGACCGCTCCATCAGGACGAGCTCCTACAACAGCTGTGCCGCGCAGTTTGGCCAGCTTGTTTTCAATAATGCTTTCGACCTTACGCTCACCAGCTGAGATCTGCTCACCGCTAAGACCGGTCATGAGGCTGATCATCTCAAATGATGCCGGGCCCTGCATTCTGATCAGGGCAGCCACCATGGCTCTGCGCCTGCTTTCATCTCCGGCGCAGACAGTATCAACAACCCAAAGAAATTCTCTAATCCTGTCTTTATCCATACACTCACCAGAAAATACCAGTTTACCAGGCCGTCCGATCCCCGCCGGCCGCACAAATCCAAAGTTTTACACCTAATTTAGCACATAGGCGTATGGCCCCGGCCTGCAGCTGACCCCTTTTGAGATCTGTGCCGCCTCATGACCATGAACATTTTTACAAAATGTGCGCCTCCGCACTTTTGCAACAAATTATCATTTTTAAAAATAAAGCACATTCAGACGGAACCTTGAAGCCCTGCCACCAACACAGTTAAATATGTTGAATTAACCCTGATAATCAGGCTCGAGTATCGGAGCTTAAACTTAAGCTGCCCGTTACAGTCACAGCGTAGAGCCTGACGTGCCCAAAGAGCCATATCTGCAAAACTCAGGCCGTTTTTATTCAAAAAAGCCCATAGATACCGGCTTTTTGAGCGTTTATCCCATAAAAATGCCCGCTGTAAACATCAGCTATTAACATGACAGCCTGTTGTCTGAAGCAGCCCGAATCCCGGGAGTGCACTTTCGACCAGCAAAACAGGCAATACGCCAAAAAGCTGCCACATCAAAACATCAGCGCCACCACCACCAGAACCGGCAGCCTCAGCACCAGCTCCAGCAAGCCAGCCCCACCATCAGCAGCAGCTCCAGCTACAGCAAGCCAGACCCAATTGTGAGCAGGCTACTTTACTATACAATTTCACATGCGCCTTGCACTTGTGTCTGTTGCCCGCAGATCATCCCGGAAACTCAGGCGTCAACACAGAGCACAAAGGCAACATAACAGCAAAAACACATGGCCGTGGCATCGCACATAAGACTTTATGAAGCGCGCAACAATCGACGCACGAACCCTCACTACAGAGCTCTCAAAATCCACTCACACTCAGCCTCCCCACACCATCTGCCCATCCCATATGAGGCCCAGCCGCCCCGTACAGGAGCCCACGACACCGAACCAACCTGCCCGCCCGAATGTGACCACAGATGCCACCGCATCAGGACTGATTGTTTTCCTGGACCATGAGCTGATCTTTCCTGACCTGCATGTCTTTTAATCTGTTGGCTTACTGTCACTGAACAGCATGATTCATACATGTCACTTTATAAAACAGTAAGCAGTATCAGCCTGCCCCTACTGTGTTTACATGTTCTTACTGCCTGCAGGGCGGCCCCGCTTTGCAGGTGGCTCAGGTGGCAAAACCGATAAAGATGATGCATAAAGTTAAACAGAAAGTATCTGCTCCTGATGGTTGTCCGGGTCATAAGCCTGCTACCACTAATCAGCATGGTTCCTGCGAAAGTTGTCATTGGGATACATATTGCCATTGGGCAGCAGCTGGCCAGTTGTGTAGCGGCGACGTCTGTTGTAGACGAGGCTTTGTAGTAAACGGAGACCTCTTTGGAGTTCCTGTCGGCAGTAGCCAGGTCAGGTACAGTTATATCCTGCCTGTCTCTGTAGATATTTCCCATAAATATAGAGCCATGGTTCACGCAACATACATCAGGCTCCTGAAAATTCAATGCCATATCAAGGCAGGCAAAAAGCCACACCTGTTGCTTATTTATCATGTTTGTCAGGTCGTTGCTCTTTAATATATGAATCAGATGTATATTTTGCTCATGGTCAAAGGGGCGGCCCCCAAAAACAACAAAGCCCATATCCTGGCAACAGGTATGGGCAATGGATGATATTTTTCAGACGCTTATTTTATGCCTGCGCAGCCGCTGCGGATGAAACTGTCGCTGCGGCGCCAGTCTGACAGCGGGCAGCCGTTGCAGCTGCAGCGTGCAGCGGCAGCGTGCAGCGGCAGCATGCAGCTGCATTGTGCTGCCTGCTTGCGCTGCGCGCTGTCAGGCCAGGGCATCAGCTGGAGCTGTCGTTTTTACGGCTGGAGCTCAGTGAGAACCAGTGCAGATAGTACCACCCGTAGAAGCACAGTATGAGCACGGCAAGGCCAATGAAGGATACCCAGTAGCGCCATGGCTCTACGTCGGTGACGCTGGAGCGGCGGTCACTGGAGGCAAAGTTGCCAAAGTGACAGCCCTTAGGGGTGCACTTGATCTCACGGCCGTAACCGCCGGCATTATCCCACAGATAGTGAGGGAAGCGCAGCACAATGCCGTCCTGAGCAAAGCGACGCGAGCACTGATCGACAAAGTTGGCCATGAAATTCATCAGGGCCTTAGGGTCAGCGCCCAGACGGCGCATGTCGATATAGCTCACGCCAGGCTCAATGGTCAGCTGATAATTGGAGGCTGAGAACTTGCCACTGTATGAAATTTCATCAAGTGGAGTACCGTCGGCATCAGCATCAACACGGATAGTGACATTACGGCCCAGACGGATATTGCCCTCCACATAGGTGTGGCTGGTCATGCCATTGACATAATCAAGCACGGAGTTGGAGCGCAGAATCAGTGTTTTAATCTGATTGATGGAGCCTGCCGGACCGTTGAGGCTGAGAATGCCGTTATAGACAGTGACACGGTTGGCTCTGACATTGCCAAGAACGGTAGATTTACCGGCAAAATTGCGTACATTCAGAGTTGAGCCTGAGATATCACCGGAGAGCACTACACGTGACTTTTCATTACCAAGGAAGGTATTGCGCTGACGGTCGGTCATCAACGGCTGATTGTTCTCATCAAGGAGTACGCCCAGATTGACATTGGTAGTCAGATGACGGTCGATAATGGTTCGGGCCGTGAGATCAGCTGTGCTTTCATCGCGCGGATACTGCAGAACGGCATCAAGAAGAGCACTGTTGCGGCCGTCATGAACGAGAATAATATCGCCCCTGCCATTGGCACGCGGATTCCAGGAAGAAAAAATGCCGCCATTGACCACAGCCTCAGAGGTGATGTGAATATTCTTCACAAAGGAGGACTCGTCAATCATAATGGCGGCCTGAGCTCCCTCAACCACGCCATCGATAATGAGATCGCTTACGGCAGGACCATTGATATCATCGGTAAGAGGCACAGTAGCCGCCTCCTGGGCGTCAGCCTGACCATGCAGATAATCAAGAGTGCGCACACGGGCCCAGGAACCACGGTACTCAATGAGATCAGAGTAGATATTGGATCCCATGTCAACCTTGATGCCTACACCATGGCGGCCCATAGCTCCTACATAGCCTGAAATATAGGCACTGTTGTCACGGCCGTAAGTAAAGCCTATACCTGTCGAATCATTACCTGAGGTCACAATGGATGACCCCGGGGTCTGCCAGTAATAATTGGAGCTGCCGTCAATACGCACTCCAACTGATCCCTCGCCAATGGAGGAAACAATGGCATCATGCACTACGTCATTGTAAGAGCCGTAAATATGCACGCCTGTACCAAGAGGCATGCGTGATGGGCGCTTGACATTGTAGGTACCGGCCATGTGGTCATAAAAGGCATAAGGACGGCGGGCATAACGGGTGATGCGGTACTGTGGAGTGCCAAAGCTGTAAATGGAATTGCCAAAGAACTCACGAGGTTCGAGGCTGTAGCCCAGATCCGAGAGCAGTGCCATTTCAAGCTCGACAGGAAGAGTGTAATTCTTGTACTGATCGGCTGACAAAATGGTATTACGCAGCATCAGCACCGGACGGCCCAGACGGGTAAAGGTCAGAGGAATACCGTAGAGATCGACGGCCTTGTCGATGCCATAGCCTGTGGCTACATAATTGCCGTCCTCATCAACACCACCACGACGGTCATGGCCGCTGACCACATCCATGTCAGCAGCCAGATCCATGAGGCTCTGCTCATCCACAGTGCTGCCCTCAGCAGAGCCGCCGGTGCTGCCGGCGCCGCCTGCGCCGGTGGCGCCTGCTGCAGCGCCTGTGGCGGCACCACCAGCCGCGCCTGCTTCGGCACTGGCAGCCGTCTTATCTGCACCTGCAGCCGAAGCGGAGGTCGCTGCTGCGACAGATGCTGCATTGACTTCAGTTGACTGTGAGGCACGGGCCACCACATCAGGAACATGCTGCGAGGCTGTGCCCTGATGGCCATGAATTAAAGAAGCCAGATCAATACCGCGCTGATCGGTAAGCTGAGCCTGCTGATGCTGCTTTACCTTAATGGCCTCCTCAGAGGCGCGCCTGCTGGCCTCAGCTGCTGCCTGAGCACGCAGCAGTGCATCACGGGCCACGCCCTCATAGGCAAGAGCCTGAGGAGCGATATTTACGTCAGGCGTACCAAGATTGAGGGTACTGCGTGAGTGCAGATTGAACATACTGAGCTCATTGCCCGGACTCAACAGACGGTTGACCTCAAGACCGACAAAGTAAAGCTGGCAGCGCCTGTCAGCTGAAAAAGGAGTGCAGTCAGGCGCAATGGTTCGATAGCCCGTGTTCTCCCTGACAAACTGCTTGAGCTGCGGGGAATACAGATGACGGTCAAAGGAGTGCAGAGGAGCGGTAAAGACGTCCTCAGTCCCTGAGTAACCAGAATGAAAGCCAATCAGGCGCGCACCGGTATCCATGCCCTGAGCAAAGAAATTGGCCTTGAGCACATTAGGGGTAATCTGACGCGGCACGCCTGTATAAATACCCTCTTTCTGGATATCAGGAATAGGCATGGTCAGCAGCACAATACCGTTGTACTGCTGGTCACCACGGCACTTGCCCTTGAGATCGGCCTCAATATAACTAAGGCCGGCACAGGCCCCCTCAGTATGCAGGCGATCGCGCACCATGGACAGATGATAAAGGGGATAGGAAGAGCTTGATCCGGTCAGGCTGACCATATTGCCATACTCACTGGCTGGCTTTTTCCTCTCAGCTCCGGCTGCCCCCATGCCCCGGCCATTTGCAGGGGCCTTGCCCGCATCATGGGCTTTACCCGTAGCATGGGCCTTGCCACTGGCACTGGCAGCAGCCCCGTCCTTGAGAGGATCGGGACCACGGCCCAGAGCAACGCCGGGACGCTCCTGGCTTAATTTGTGGGCATCGATAAAGAAGGTAGGAATACGATAGCTCGATGCCTGAGGGGTATACATGTGGAAGAGATAGGCAAGGAAGGAAATGCCTTTGTGCAGCTCTTCGGCCATGGCCTGCTGACGGCTTTCATAAGGAATGAGCATGCTGTCATCAAGCTTGCCCGGCAGAATATTAAGCAGCTCCTCAGATCCGTCTGCAGTGCTCATCAGTGTTTCCACATCACCAAAGACATGCAAATTGAGATAGCGGCTGTTGGCGGCGCTGATATCATCTACAGGATTGGCCTGAGCCCTGTTGATGCCAATGCCGAAGATACGGCGCAGCAGCGATGGCTGATCGTCTTTTTCAGCCACAGGGTCGCGCATGTTCTGATTGCCTGAGTAAACGGCAGCAGCACGGGCACTGGCGGCATCATTTTTGGCCGCATGTGAACGTGAGGCAGCATCCACAAGACGCTCTCCGGTCAGTGGACCGCGTCCAGGGCCGGACTCGGCTCCATTGCGCTCATGCAGTCCGTCCTGAGCTTTCTGAGCCTGCTTAAGATCAGCACTGGCCTGAGCCTGAGCATGAGCATTGGCCTGAGCCTGGGCCTGAGCATGGGCCTGAGCCTGAGCCTGAGCATGGGCCTGAGCCTTGGCCTCCATGGCCTCCCTGGCCTGCTCTTCAAGACGGATAAGGGCCTGCTGGGCAGCAAGGCTCTGCGATCCCTTCATGGACATGTGACTGCTGTTGCCTGCAGCTGAGTCCTTGGCTGCGGCAGCAGCACTGGCGGCAACCTCTGCTGCGTCTGCAGCTGAGACACTGCGGGCCTGTTCATAATCATGAACAGCATTCAGATCACTTATCTCACCCTCAGCAGGTTCAATAAAGTCATCACCAGTATCTTTGCCTTCGGCAGTACGACGGTTGAGGTCAGCGGCAACCTGAGCCTGGCGGGAAATTTCACTGCGGGCCTTGGCACGGGCACGCTCAAGTGCCTGAGCACGCTCAGCCTCGAGATCGTTGATATGGGTGCCCTCATACTGGATATCATAATCAATGGCCAGAGCGGCAGGACTGCTGAGCATCATGGCCAGTGCCAGTGACAGACAGCTGCGGCGCAGACCGGCCCCGGTACGGTTGCTGCCGTACCCTTCGCCCGGGGCGGTATGGGCAGCACATGGTGAGAGTACATCACGCTCAGGTGCTGCACGCTCAGATCCATGAAGAACATAACGCACTGTGCTCTGCAAGGAGCGCAAAAGTTCCATACCAACCTCGAACAAGCCGGCCGCCCAGGGCCACTCCGGCTCCAATATGATGCCAATAAGTAAAAGAAATGCTGCCCAGGCCGGACATAAAGCCGGCCAGGCTTTCGCCCCAGCGCCGCCGGCAACAGGGCAGCTGGCGACAGGCCTGCTGACGGCCGACCATTATCGGGATTACACAGCGCAGCTCTTATTTAAGTACAGCAATGGTCCTGATGACAGATCGCAAACGCAGGCAAAAATCAAAAGGAAGTGTCCTGCATGGCTGGACGATTACGCCTTGCCAAAGCTGCATGCCCCCCCTGTGTCCGCTGCAGCTGACGTCGCAGCAGTTCAGTTGCTGCAGCTGACGGCATCAGGACTGGCGGCGTCAGACAGGCCATATGACGGCCTGACTGGATGAGGTTTACGTTGCGGACAGCATGTGTTCAGCATGGAATGCCGGGTACTGGGAAAAGGCCGGCGTCCCAGGGCCTTTGCGCAGCGACCTGTCGGGCCGGAGATGACTTATCCTGGGGTCCATGTTGTGACCTGTGGGATCATACTCCAGTATGGCCATTTTTTCTAATTGAGCGGGCCTGAGCCCATAAGTTAAAACCCCGTCAGACTTATATGGTCGGACGGGGCTTTGGGGCTGAGGCAAGGTCTGCTGTCGTGCCAGCAAGCCATGGGCGGCATGGCCGCCATGACCAGCCGGGCACAGCCTGGCAGAGCGTGCGGTGACAGGCGCTTTAGAAAGTGGCCGGGTTGAGGAGCACCACACGGCCGCTGCGCTCAGACAGGGCCTGCTGGAGGATTTCCTGATTGATTTCAGGACGCTTGAAGAACTCCTCCTGCTCTTTGGTAAAGGTAAATGGCAGGTTCTTGTCCAGAGTTTCAAATTCCTCTTCGTTCATTGACAGAGGCTGGTGAACCTCAATATAGAGATTGCCCTCGGCATCTTCGGCTGTCTTGATTGGCTCGTTGATAAACTGCACGCGTGTACCTACAGGGACATTGTTGTACAGGTATTCAATGTCCTCATTGCGCAGACGCACACAGCCATGACTTACGCGCAGGCCGATACCAAAGTCAGCATTGGTGCCGTGAATTGCGTACAGACGACCAATGTAGATAGCAAAAAGGCCCATAGGATTGTCAGGACCGGCTGGCCATACCTTAGGCAGAGTTTCACCACGGGCGGCGTACTCGGCATGCATTTTTGCTGTAGGCGTCCAGGTTGGATTGGCGCGCTTGCGCTCCACCCTGGTGGTCCAGTTAAGCGGAGTATCGGTACCAAGCTGACCAATACCAATTGGCAGCACCTCTACCTGATCATTGTGATAGTAGTACAGGCGCATTTCCGGGCTGTTTACGATAATGCCCTGGTGCAGGGTGTCAGGCAGGATAACACGCTGAGGAATGATGAGATTGGTGCCATTGACCGGAACAATAGGATCGACGCCAGGATTGGCCTCGATAAGATTGGACAGGCCCAGCTGATAGCGTGAAGCCACAAACTCAAGAGTGGTAGTGCCGCTGCGGGCAATCTGATAGGTGGTGTCCTCGCCTACTACCACAGTCTTTTCATCATATGGGTAGGCAGCTGCATGAGCATTCATACTGGCACTAAAGGCGCCGGCTGTCAGCACCAGAGCGGCGCAGGAAAGTGCCATTTTGCCAAAGGCTCTATCTGACCATGAAGAGGAACAGCTGAACATAATCTCTTACCTGTATATCAATTCTTTTCTCTGCAGCCGGATGCAGTGCTCTGAGCTCCCGCTCACCTGATTTACTGTCCGGCCGGTGATCACATTACCGGGCCCTGCAAGGCGCCCCAGGGTAAGTGAAATGCATGTGAATGCAGCCATAAAGAGCCTATCTTATCTTTAATACAAGCGCTTTTCCACTGTCAGAGCGCGGCCCCGGTACCGCACGTGATCGCCATCACTGCCCCTGGCCTCCAGACGTACGGCAAGTCCATGGCCGCCTGTCTGCGGCCAGTTAAGCCCTGCCAGCCCGACCGGGCTGTCAGGGCGGGAGCCGTCCGGGCTGCCAGGTAGTCAGCTGTAACAGTGAGTATTTTCATCACCTGCCCGGGCGGCCGCCGGACTTACTGCTACTGCCCGGTTCTGACAGGTACTGACAGCGCGGGGATAAACATTATGGGACCGGCGCTGCAGCCGGTCCGATCCGGTCCAGCCCGGATGCCTTGTGTGCCGGCTGCCTTTACGGCGCGCGGCAGTGCATGACTGTGCATGGCTGTGCACTATGGCAAGGCACAGGCTCTGATATGCACCATAATTGGGACTTGTCGGCGCTCACCTGCGTTTTAGCCGGAGAGGCCTATGCCGGAGCGCAGCTCAGGCTTCAGGCCGGACGGCGCCATTACGGCCCGGACAGTACTCCCGGCCGGGCCCTTACAGACGCGGCCGCTGCTGTGGCGACTGTGCAGCGACAGCGGGGCAACAGCCCGGCGACTGGGCGGCAGCTGCGGCCGGGTGGCTTTTTGCAATAGCCCTTAATTCTTTTGGGCAATCATGGCACAATATCCCATCTTAACAACAGTTAAGGTTGAGCAGTACCACGGCAGCCCTGCTGGCCCCCATATTAAGGGGACCGGGCGTGGCCCCGGCAGACGACACGGCAGCAGCCGTGAGCGTGCCCGGGCAGGTACCTAAGCTCAGTTGTCTGCACTGACACTGTGCCCGTTGCGTATTTACAGGCCCGGACGGGGCCGCAGTACGCAGTCAGGGAGCGGTTTCAGTCTAGACAAGTTAGCTTAGCTCAGCCTTAGAAACAGCCGTCCCGGAGGTACCGGGACGTAAGGCTGCGCCGGCCGGGCTTCCCATGGACTGCCCGGCCGCTGTCAGCGAGATTTTGTGAAATTTTGGGAGCAAGTACCTATGGCAACCACCAATGTTGCATATAACCCGCAGGAGCTCGAGTCTGAGGTACAGAAGTACTGGGATGAGCACAAGACCTTCCAGGTGAAGGCAGATTCTGCCAAAGAGAAGTTCTACTGTCTTGTAATGTGGCCATACCCGTCAGGCCGACTGCACATGGGTCACGTTCGTAACTACACCATTGGTGACGTAATTGCCCGCTACCAGCGTCTTAACGGCAAGAATGTAATCAACCCTATGGGCTGGGACGCCTTTGGTCTGCCTGCCGAAAATGCCGCCATTCAGAACAATACCCATCCAGCAAAATGGACCTACGCCAATATTGACTACATGAAGCATCAGCTGGTCTCTCTTGGTCTGTCCTATGACTGGGCCCGTGAGATTCCATCCTGTGCTCCTGAGTACTACAAGTGGGAGCAGAAGTTCTTTACCGACCTGTACCGCAAGGGTCTTGCCTACAAGAAGGTTTCCAACGTCAACTGGTGTCCACACGACAAGACCGTGCTGGCCAATGAGCAGGTAGAAGACGGCTGCTGCTGGCGCTGTGGCACTGCCGTTGAGCTGCGTGAAATCCCTCAGTGGTATCTGAAGATTACCGACTATGCCCAGGAGCTGCTTGACGATATTGACAAGCTCGAGGGCTGGCCAGAGCGCGTACGCACCATGCAGCGTAACTGGATTGGCCGCTCTGAGGGTCTTAATATCACCTTCAGCATTGAAAACTCCGATGAGACAGTAGAGGTTTACACCACCCGTCCTGATACCTTCATGGGTGTAACCTACATGGCTATTTCAGCAGGTCATCCTGTTGCAAAGCGTGCTGCTCAGAACAATCCTGAGCTGGCTGCATTCTGCCAGGAATGTCTGACTCACAAGTTTGCCGAGGCTGACATTGCCACCATGGAAAAGAAGGGCATGGCCACCGGCATTAATGCCATTCATCCTTTAACCGGTCAGCCTGTTCCTTTAATGGTAGCCAACTTCGTAATCATGGATTACGGCACCGGCGCTGTTATGGCTGTACCAGGCCACGATGAGCGTGACCATGAGTTTGCCAGCAAGTACGGTCTGCCTGTCAAGCAGGTTATCGCTCCTCTGGACGGCTCTGAAATCGACGTACAAAAAGAGGCCTATGTTGAGCATGGCAAAACTGTAAACTCAGGTGAGTTTGACGGCCTTGATTTCAAGGGCGCCTGGGAGGCTATAGCCAGCAAGCTCGAGAGCATGGGCATTGCAAAGCGTACCGTAAACTTCCGTCTGCGTGACTGGTGTATCTCCCGTCAGCGCTACTGGGGTGCTCCTATCCCAATGCTGACTGTTGAGGAGACAGGCGAGCTCGTACCTGAGGTCGAGGAAAATCTGCCGGTAATTCTGCCAGAGAACGTCAAGATCGACGGCGTTAACAATCCACTGACCACTGACCCTGAGTGGTACATGACCACTTACCAGGGCAAGGCCGCCCGTCGCGAGACCGATACCTTTGACACATTCATGGAGTCTTCCTGGTACTATGCCCGCTACTGCTCTGCTCACTGCACCACTGGCATGGTCGATGACGAGGTCAACTACTGGCTGCCAGTAGATCAGTACATTGGCGGTATTGAGCACGCTGTTATGCACCTGCTCTACTCACGCTTCTTCCACAAGTTAATGCGTGATGCCGGTCTGGTTAAGGATGATGAGCCATTCAAGCGTCTGCTCTGCCAGGGCATGGTGCTGGCTGATGCCTTCTACTATGTCAAGGACGGTACCAAAGTATGGGTAAGTCCGCTCAAGGCAAAGGTTACCCGTGATGAAAAGGGCAACATTGTCGAGGCTGTGGATGATGAGGGTAACACCCTGACCCACGCCGGCATGATCAAGATGTCCAAGTCCAAGAACAACGGCATCGATCCTGAGGATATGGTCAAGCTCTACGGCGCTGACACCGTACGTCTGTTCATGATGTTTGCCTCCCCTGCCGAGCTGACCCTCGAGTGGCGTCAGTCCGGTGTTGAGGGTGCCCGCCGCTTCATTCTCAAGCTGTGGAACCAGGTAAACGATCTCATCGCTTCAGGTCCACGTGTGGAGCTGGATAAGAGCAAGCTCGATGCAAAGGGCCGCAAGCTGCGCCACATGCTGCACACCACCATTGAGAAAGTAACCGACGACATTGGCCGTCGTCAGACTTTCAATACCGCCATTGCCGCCATTATGGAGCTGCTCAATGAGACTGCCCGTTACGATGGTGATGACGAGACTGCACGTGCTCTGCGCTACGAGATTTACAACACTGTAGTGGTCATGCTCTACCCTATCATTCCTCATATGTGCTTCAAGCTCTATGAGATGCTGGGTAATACTGACGAGCTCGATGAGACCGCTACCTGGCCTGTTGCCGATCCTGATGCCTTAAAGGCCGAGGATCTGCTTATCGTAGTTCAGGTCAACGGCAAGCTGCGCGCCAAGATCACTGTTGATGCCAACATGTCAGAAGATGACATTAAGGCTGCAGCTCTGGCAGATGAGGCCGTAGCCCGCAACCTCGAGGGCAAGGAGCCTAAGAAGGTAATTTACGTCAAGGGCCGTCTGGTCAATATCGTAATTTAATACAGTGCCCGCGCTGCACCTGGCGCCGGGCCAGAGCCCGGCCCCTGCAGCGTCTGCATGCCCACAGCCCGCCTTTATGGCGGGCTTTTTTATGCCCCCATGTGGCATTATAATGAGCACTCATTCATATATCAGGGCTCACGGCCCCTCAGTGCCCTGGGGCGCCGCGCTTCAGGCGGCAGCTCCAGGCACATGGCCACCTGGCCGTGGCCACAGGCTCAGCATGATGGTCAGGCCATGGCCGACCCCTGCCAGGCCTGAAGGCCTGCACAGACAGTTTTACCGTGGAGTTAAACCACTATGCTCTCAGGAATTTTTTCATCAGCTCCGGCAGCACTGCGTCGCAGTGCCTTTGTGCTCGGCCGCGTCCTTGCTGCGCCGCTGCGTGCCTTTGCCATGACAGGCCGCGCCGCCTCAATGCCTGTACGCATGCTGGCCGTGGCCGCCGCCACCGGAGTACTGGCAAGTGGCTGTGGCTTTAATCTGCCCAATCAGGCCCCTCTTGATGAAACTATTCCTGAAATTGTAGTCACAGGTGATTACAACAGTGACTTCTACCGCAAGGTAATTTTGCGCCTTAAGGCCAATGGCGTACGTGTCCATGCCCAGTCGTCAGACTATGAGCCGGAAAATAACGGCACCATCCCAAGCCTGATGATTCCTCATCCTGATATTTCCGACAATGTGGTATCGGTAAACTCCCGTGCCCAGGCCATTGAAAATGCCATTGTGATTTACGTGGCCGCCACCCTGAGCGTACCTAATCACCGTCCTATAGTGATGCGCAACTCCATTACCCGCTCAGTACTTAACAAGCCAGGTCAGTCTCTGGCAGCTGACACTGAAAAGAGTACAGTTATTGAAGAAACCTTAAGCCAGCTGGCTGACGACCTGGTCTTCCGTCTTGGCTATCTGGGCCGCTCTACCGACCCTGATGTGGCCGTGCCTCAGCCTTATGAGCTGCTATCTTCCGATGAGGAAAGCATCGATCCGGGCGTGCGCTCTACCGGCATGACTCTCATTGAGGCGCTGCAGTCCCAGGACAGCTACGAAAGCGCCACCGGCACTGTTGTGACCCTCGATCAGCTCGACAATGGCAATGCCCTGCTGCGCCGTACTCCGGCCACCGCAGCTCCTGTTGGCGCGCCACTGCCAGGAGATCCTGGTGAGCATGTACGCAAGGCCCGCAAGTGGGAGCTGCCTGATGTGCGCCCTGAGCGTCTGCACAAGGCACCAGTAGCACCATACTGATGTCCAGCCCCATTGAGGGCCGTCCGTAGCCCTGCCCCTGAGGCCTGCAGCAAGAAGGGTGCCGCCTGCCGGAGACCTCCTGCAGGCGCGTCAGCGCATGATGGGGCTATGCATGCTGTGGCAGCACACGCTGCCGCAGGCAGCGGCGACCGGTACGTGATATTTATTCATTGTGAGCCAGCCTGAGTGCCGGGCACTGAAGTGCCTGGCAATCAGGCTTCACTGTCATAAAGAGGCATGCAGCGCGCCCTGACCAGGTCAGGCGCGCAGCGTGTAACCTGCCATCAGGCGCCTGTGCGCCCCTGAGCCTGAGGAAAAGCACTATGGCCTCCACTAAAACTGCCCAGAGCGATATTTACCTTATCTGCTGTGATGATCCCATGCTCAGGCTGGAGCGCTCTACGGACCTGATTACCAGAGCCCGCAAGGCCATGCCTGATGCCGAGTTTCTGCTCTACACATTTTCGGAAATCAGCGGGCCCGGTGGCCCCAACCTCAAGGAAATTGAGTCGGAAATGGCCGATCCCGGCCTTTTTGGCGGAGACCGCATTATCAAGATTGTGCTCAGGGACTATGATGCCACTGCCGTAGAGCTCTTTAAGGTTATTGCCGCTTCTTTCCGTCCCGGCCTCTTTGTCATTGTGGAAATGAACCGCATTAACGCCTCACTTAACAAATGCGAGCCTAAAAACCCTGATGAGCTGCGCAAATTTGCCAGCTTTGTGGCCGGTTCCGATGGTGCCCGCGCTCTTGAGCAACAGAACAGCGGCAAGAAAAAGAAAGAGAGCCGTGGTACCCGTGGCGGCATTGAGGCCCGCAAAAAGGAGGCTCTTGCCTGGCTTAAGGGAGCCGGTGCCAGCATTGAAATTATCTATCCGCCTGAGGGCGAGCAGCTTAAGAGCTGGATTACCACTGATGCCCGCAAATACGGTCTGACCATCAGCCCTGAGGCCCTTGATTACATTGCCAGCGCCTGTGACAACAATCTTATGGTCATAGACCAGTCCCTGCAGCTCATGCAGCTGCTCAGATCGGAAAGCTCCACCTCAGGCCCGCTTACTCTTGATGAGGCCGATACCTACTTTGCTCAGGATGCCCGCTATACAGGCTATGAGCTGCCGGTAGCCATACTCAATGCCGAGCCGCTCAAGTCCCTCAATATCATCAGCTCATTCTGCTCAGCAGAAAATTCAGGCCTGAACACAGCCCTAAACCTGCTCATCATGCGCCTTGATGAAAGCCTCAATGCCGTATACAGAGGCAAGATGGAAAACATAGGCAATGCCGACGATCGCAGCATTACGGCCTTTTTCATGAAGAACAATATCAAGGTACGTCAGGCTCAGGACGCCCATCTCAAGGCTATCAGAAAGATGCCGGTTGAAATGCTCAACTTCCTTACCAGCTGCCTTGCCGAAGCATCCCAGGCCTACTCCAATTATGATCTGGAGCGCGCCTACCTGGCCCTGCAGCGCATGGCCCTGGGCCGCCACCGTGAGGCCCACTGCCTCAACACCACCTTTGCCTGATCAGCCCACCTGCCATGGCCACCTGCCATGGCCACCTGCCATGGCCACCTGCCATGGCAAGGGCCATAGCCGAACCAGGTCAGACAAAGTCAGGAGACTATACCGTGGCTCATCTACAGCCCCGGCACAGACAGAGCAATGATGAACACGCGGAGGCCTGATGAAACGCATTGCCTATTACGGTGGCTCTTTTAATCCCGTACACATGGGCCATATCAGAACAGCCCAGCAGGCAGTAAAAGAGCTGGAGCTGGACATGCTCTACTTCATGCCCAATGCCGTACCGCCGCATAAAAGCGCCCTTTATCTTGACTACCAGATAAGAGTACAGCTCCTTGAGCTGGCCCTTGCCGATGTCAGGGCCGATGTCAGGGCCGCAGCCTCAGCCGCCCCGTCCTCCCAGTACGGCACACCCATCTCATCTCCAGCCATTGATGACAGCGACGCCGACAGTACCGCCGACAGCGCCGTCGGTGGCGCCGCTGCAGGCAATAAAGCTGATGAGGACGCCGGCACAGCCTCCCGCATGGACATCTCGCTTGTTGAGCATGATCCCACCATGAAGCACTTTACCCATGGCACTCTGACACGCCTCAAAGAGCTTCATCACGATGCAGACCTTATCTTTATTCTGGGCATGGACTCGCTGCTCAAGCTTGATACCTGGAAAAACTGGGACCGCCTTATCGACCTTGCGTCCATTGCCGTGCTGACCCGCCCAGGCTACAGCCTTAATGACCTGCCCCCGGCAGTGCGCGAGCATATCAATACAGTTAACGCCCGCCATGCACAGCACCGTCTGCCTGACAGTCAGCCTGACAGCCATGCTCCCGACCCGGGCCATGGCACAGCCCCAGGCACTGCCACTTGCACTGGGACAGCCACTGCCAGTGCCAATGGCATGGGCATGGGCAAGGGCAAGGGCATGGGCATGGGCATGGGCATGGACCATGGTCAGTCAGCTCACAGCTGCAATGGCGCTGCGGGCAACAGCTTTATCTTCATGAACAATGCCGACTTTGATATCAGCTCCACTGAGCTCAGAGCTCTGCTGAACACTCCTGAGCTGGATCTGAGCCCTGAGCAGCAAGAACAGCTGTCCAGATATCTCAGTCCCTCCGAACTTAATGCCATCAGGAAGCTGGGCCTTTTTGCCCCTGCTGCCCCATAAATATCAGTCCAGCCTGGCACACCTCCCGGCACAGCTACCGGCACAGCGCCTCCTGTGGCCTGTGCTATCATTACGGCACTGTCTGCCCGCCAGACCGGCTGTTGCAGCACAGGCGCAAGCGCCCTGCCGCGCAGTAAAGCCGCCAGCCGCTGGCCACAGACTGCGGCCGCGCGGCCTTGCGGCTTTGCGTTATGGCTGCAGGCCGGCCTCAGGTGAGGGCGGCCTGCCCGTGAAATTGTCTAATTTAGGTTTTTGCTATGGAAGCACATGAGTTTGATCAGAAACTGCCCGCCCTTATTCTTGAGTATGCCGCTTTTACCGAGGGACTTAAGAGCTCGGTAACGGCCGCCCGTATTGGCGCTACCAGCCTTAAGAATGCCAGCGGCAAACCTGCACCTAAGTGGCCTTATGATCAGGTTTACATGTGCATCAATGGCGTCTTTTACATGAACTACAGGCTCAAATATCCACAGCTTGAGCCTTATATGGAACACGCAACTGAAGAATATTACGAGGCTGAGCAGCTGTGTGCCGTTCTTGCCTGGGAAAAGCTGCGCAGTATTTACCATGTGGAGAAAACCCAGTGGGATGAAAGTCAGCTTGATGTGCCGGCAACAGCTTTTGCCCATATGCCTCAGTGGGCCATGTGTATCAACATCACCAATCAGGACATGATCTGGGATGATAAAAAGCCTTATGGCATTATCTTCCATCGCAGCTTTGGCATCATGACTCCGGAAAACAGCGATGCAGCTGACTCCGCCGTTGACGGTGAGCCTGCCGGTGCCCCTAACAATCTGAGCTCAGTAATAATTCTTGAGGACGGCACCTTTGTGCAGGGACCTTTTGTGGACCTGACCTTCAAAGGCACGGTAAACGAATTCCTCGAGCAGTTTACAAAGGGCATTATTATCGAGTGTAGTGATGCTGAATCATGCAGTGACAAGGACAAGGCCACAGTTATTGAGAGCCTTCAGTCCTACGATAAAATGGCCCGCCGTGCCCTGTGCATATATCTGCACCTGCTCAACAATATGGGCAGTCTCGTTGATGCTTCAGGCAAGTCCGTAAAGGCACCGGGCAATCCTCAGCCAACCAAAACCAAAAAGGGCATGCGTCTGTTTGGCGCTGACCACACTTTCTGCGCCTGGGTCAAATAAGCCAGGCCGCATAACACCACTCCCTCCAGGCGCGCCCCAGTCTGACCATAACGACCCCAGTGCGGCCCGCCCAGTCCACAATGCAGCCATTTGAGCTGCACCTTACGGCCCTGAAGCATCAGCCCCTGGCTGCACTTTACGGGCCTTTGTTTTTCTTCGACCAGGCGGTTTCCCATGTCCAAGCGCTCCGCATCCTCAGGAAAATCAACCGGCAGGTCATCCCGGGCCTCTGCAGCTCCAGCCACAGCCCCAGACGCTGACACCAGCATCAGCGCGGCATCTGCAGTCATCGGCACCGCCGGCTCTGGCGCAGATGCAGCAAGCTCGCGAGCCGCTGCGGACACTGGCAGAGGCACTGGCTGTGCGGCTCACACTCAGGACAGCCATGACAAAGAGCCCTTTGAGCCCGGTCTATTTGCCGGGCTTGAGGGTGACTTTGGCCGTGATGAACCTGAAGAAGAGCAACCATCTCAAAGCCGGTCCGGCAAAGGACAGAGATCTCAGTCAGACAGGGGTGCCAAAGGCAAACGCGCCACCAGAGGCAAGAGCCGCTCTGGATCTGGCAGCTCAAAAGATCAGAGCATAACTGACGCTGAGGCAGATGATTCAGGCTCTCTAGCCGTCGATGCGGCAACCGGTGAAAGCGCCTCAGGCAGTAGCAAAGGCGCATCCGGCAACAAGGCCTGTGACGCTGGCAGCAAGGGCGGGAAAAAGAGCAGCCGTGCCGGATCGGGCAAGGGTAAGAAAAAAGATAAAGATCCACTGCCTCAGTCTGATCTCTATGACAGTCTGCCTGAGAGCATGAAGCGCATGGCTCAGGGCATCAAGCCTGAAGAGCCGCCACCACCGCCTGAGGAGGATATTAAGCGCTGGGTAGCTCAGGCCACCCGTGCTGAGGCTCCTGATCCTTTTGAGGCCGTAATGGGCTCCGATCCGATCAGCAGGGCCAGCAATCCCATAGGAATTGGTTCATTTTTCCAGGATGATGAGGAAAATGATGCCTCCTATGTGGTGGATGAAAACTCGCGTCTGCGCTACCGACCTACAGAAAAGCAAAAGCGCCTGCTTGAGAGCATGCCTCCGGTGCTCGATGCTGAGGACCTGCGTGAGCGCCGTCATGACAGAAGCTTTAAAAGCAGTGCCGAGCTTGATCCCTCGGTAGACCTTACTGAGCTTGAGCTGCTGCGCAAGCGCAGGCTGTGGGAGCGTTTTTACCGACGCCTTGAAGAAAAGCTGCGCGATGAAGATGAGCAGCGCCGTCAGGGTACCCATGCCGAACTGCAGGTAGAGCGCATGAACTCTACCTCAAGTGATTACTTTGGTCCCAATCTGCTGGCCACCGAGGGCCGTGGTTCCCAGTCATTT
Source organism: Anaerobiospirillum sp. NML120449 (assembly GCF_023051105.1). GTDB lineage: Bacteria > Pseudomonadota > Gammaproteobacteria > Enterobacterales > Succinivibrionaceae > Anaerobiospirillum. The sequence continues at coordinate 38,287 of NZ_JALKIL010000036.1, forward strand.
TTTGCCGAATCTGATATCAGGGCGGTAAATGACAGCAATTATGTGGACGAAAGTAATTCGCGTATCCATATTCCCAACACCATGGATCCGCCGCGCCCGCTTTTTATCACCACTCATCTGGAGCGCCCGGCCAAACCAAATCTGCGCTCACTGCTTGAGAGCACCTACGATGACCTGGCTCCGCTAAAGCAACCGGCAGCCCCGCCAGCTTCTGCCGCCGCAGCAGCTGACGCTGCCGCCACAGCCAGGGAAGCCGCTGCAGCCGCAGCTGCGTCCCGTGTGCCTGCTGCTCAGGCGGAGGCGACTGATGCTGCAGCCGGTTTGACTGCAAAATCGGCAACTGATGGCGTTGTGCCTGAGGGTGTGGTCAGAATGCATCCTGCTGCCCGTCGGGCAGCGAGCAGTCCTGCTGGCGTAAGGCGCAGTGAGCTTGATGAGATGGTACGTCGCGGCACGGCAGCCGTACAGGCTGACAGCCCGGCTGGCTGCAGCCACAGCGCCGCTGGCGGCGCTGCTGGCGGTGGCAACGTACGCGAGGTGCACCTGGGCATTGAGGCTGCGGGCCGTTCGCACTCAGGTGAAGAGGCTCAGGGCAAACATGCTGCCTGTGAGAGCCTGATGAAAGCTGTCAGTCAAAGCCGCCGTCATTACAGCCTGCATGTCTCAGGCCGGCGCACAGGATCACCTGCTGCCGGTCTTATGACCATGCAGCAGCAAATCTGTTTTGTTGTTGATCTCACGGGTATGCCCTGCATGCCGCTTAACCGTGATGAGGCTGACTTTCTGATTGCCGCCGGTGAGGCCGATGCTGTAGAGGATGACGTTATCAGACTGCGCATGCGCCGTGATGACGCCCTGCCTAATGAAAGTTATGTTCACGATCTGACATCTGCTGCACTGGATATTCCGCCACCTGGCTCCATACGACTGCTGGTAGAGCTTGGTGACTGTGCTCTGTTGCGTGTAGTTAATGGGCAGGAGCTTATCCATCAGGAAAAATGGCTGCTGCCACCGCTGCTTGATGATATCTGCCATGGCCGCCTGACTGAGGTCGATGAGGACAGTGAAGACAGCTCCCGCCCCGACCGGTCTGACGCCACCTCAGCCGATACAGAGAAGACGGGCTCACAGGAGGCTTGCTGCCATGAGACGTCTTGTCAGGAGCTGGCCACTGAGGAACTGTCAGGGCCGTGTACTGGAAACATGAGCGCATTAGCTGGAGCACCTGGCACCTTCTTCGGTATCGACTGGGAGCACAGCGGTGTTCAGGACTACCTGCAGCTGCGTGCTCAGTCTGTAAAAGCTGAAGTGGCGGCGTCTGATGACGCTGAGGATAAGGCATATGCCTCCGGGACTGAGGCTTGCGGAATGGCTGGCCGGGTAGCTGGCTGTGCCGCCCTTGACGGCATGAGCATGAGCTTTGGCGATGGCAGTGAGCCTGAACTTGAAGAGTCAGTGGCCGACGCAGGTAACAGTCAGGTCAGGACTGCACGGCCGCGCTGCATGATGCGCCTTGCTGACGGAAGGGAGATTGATCTCAACAGTCCTGAGTTTGAAAGGCAGCTTAACAATCTGCTGGGCGACTACTGCCGCGCTCTTGCCGGACGTGTCACCCGCCTGCGCAGCCTTATGCCGGTCTCCACTGTGGAGACTGCTGCATTAAGCTACAATTACGATCGCATTTTCACCAGCTGACCGGGCCACAACTGGCAAGGTTAAGGCCCTGATTACTGAGCCGGCCTGTATGTCTGGCTCCAGAGCCTGAGACCCATGGGCCTGACATTTAACTGGTAACGCTACACGTGTCTGACAACGGACCTGACAGAGGAAATAAGCCATGGAAAAACATGACCAGGAATTTATCACTTCCCTGATCGACTATTGCAATGACAGGCTCGAGCTCATCAGTGAGTTTGATACTCTGGCTGACAACTTTGCGGCTCTGTTTGCCTGCCATGAGCGCATGAGCGCTGCCCTGCCAGCCGTAAACAGTACCCCTGTGTCAGATGAGCGCTCAGGCAGTGATGCCGACGAGTCAGGAGCGAGGGAAGACAATGCTCCGGTATTAAATGACAAGGGTGAAGAGCTTACCGGTGCAGCTCTAGAGGCTAACCGCGTTATCAGCGCTATCCTTGACCAGTATAAGAAAAAGACCGCCGCCCGCAGTAACAACTCTGGCAAAGCCAAAGCAAAGAGCAAGGCCCGAGACGCTGATGCAGACAGCTCTGCCAAGGGCAAGGGTAATGGCAAGGTTAACGTTAATGGCAAGGGTAATGGCAAGGCCACAGGCAATGCTCATGAAGCCGGTGCAAAAGGCAGTAATGGCCACAGCAGTGGTCAGGCTGATAAGGCCCATGCTCAGGATAAGGGCAAGGCAAAGGGCTCTGCCCGTCCATTTGCTGTCAGCCTTGATGAAGTATCCCATCCTGAGAGTGTTTATGCTGATTACTATGAATTTGCCGGTATCTTTACTGAAACAAAGGATAAGGAGCAGCTCTTTGGTGAGTTTTTAAATCCTGAAAGTGAAGATCACGACACTCTCTTTGAGAACATTGGTATTTTTACCCATGTGCAGACTGCAGCTCTTAACCGTCAGGTAATTAAGGTAAATGAGGATGCCAGCCGCTACTGCGACCTCAACAACCTGCTCAATACCTGCGATGTACTGAGCTCACTGCCATGCTGGAATGTGATTCTGGACCTTTCGGCCCTTAAAGATTGCGGTCCTGTTCAGGGCATGATGTTCTCCCGCCTTACTCTGGTACGTCCTGACAAAGCAGAACAGCCATTTACCTCAGCTGCAGCCGATGAGGCCTTTTTCCTTGAAGAGCCGGCTCTGGCACTGTTAATTGACGGCACCTGGGAAAGCATAGGCATGGGTGCCCTGCTTGATAATGACCGCACAGTAAGTGACCTGGTTCGTGAGCTGGCTTCGAACATCAGCAACTGGACTTACAAAGAGGGAGATATCCCTACTCTGTATGAGCGCGAGCAGCTGCCAGAGCCAGACTGGGATGAGACTGAGCATATTATCGACCCGGCCTTAAGCAAGGACAGACTGGCCACAGCCCTGTACCACGCTTTCCGCTATCTGGTTCATGTCATTACTCATACCGAGCAGCTCAAAGATGAAAAGGGCAATACCGCTCTGCCATCAAACTACAGTGGCCCGGCCCTGCCAGCAGACAGTGAGAAATTCATCGAGGCCCTCAAGGCCCGCCTCAAGTGCGAAGAATTCAGCGTACTGACCTTCTAACCACTAACAGACCACCATCGCACTGCATGACTGCCATGCTGGCCATAATCGCGCTGTCCCACTGCCAGACTGCCCGTACGTACTACTGTCAGACAGCCCGTACACACGACTGACATGCCGCCAGTACGCACGACTGACAGGCTGCAAGCCATGATTCCAGGTATCCATGAATGATGGATGCCCGGGAAGCAGGACAGCCAGGCTCACCTGATACCAGACAGTAAGACAGCCATGTGAGGCTGATAAGCTATTTGTAGGCATGGCTTTATTACATGCCTCTGCAAAGCAGCAGCTGGTGCCGTCTCCATCATGGTAAGCAACGCAGCTAATTATCACTCAGGGGCGCAGTCTGCAGGGCATAAGACAGCCCATACAAATGGCAGCGGCAGCTCAGGTCTGATCCTGTCTTCATGCTCAGGGCCGGTTTATACCGGCCCTGCTGCATTTAAAGAGCAATAGCTCTGCAGCTGCACCATCAATTCGGCAGATGCACCTGGCTGCATTTACGGACCAGCCCCTCTCTTTCTTTGCTCCGACTCATGCTCATGAGTCATACTGCAGTTTTATAAAGCTCTATGCTGTGCTCAGTCCAGGACAACAGTGACATAATCATGTCCCCTGCTCTACTGGCTGGTCCATGACAGTTAATACAGATTCAAGGCTCTGGCCGCTGCACGTTATGGCTGCACTGACCTCATGTTGTGCCCTTGCACCATGGGGCCCTTATTCATGGCAAAAGCTCTTGCAAAATCGCCCCTTGTGGGGTATAAACTATCGATTTTGTTCACCAGTGGCTGCAAAGGCCTTTTATTGGCTGAAACTGACATAATTCAGAGGGAAAAGTACTCTGAAGATGCCTGCGGTGACATCCCGGGATGACAGTTCCCGGAGAGTTAAGATTAATTTAGGAAGTATTTTCTTTGTACAGCTCAAAAGATTACACCACTGAGCAGCTCCTTGAGCTTGCCCTTGCCTCTCTTGATTCCTCCAAGGCTCAGGACACTGTCCATATTGATGTTCATGAGCACTGCTCCATTGCCGATGTCATGGTAATCACCACCGGTACCTCCAACCGTCATGTCAGCGCCATGGCAGACCGTCTGGTTGAGTATCTGGCCAAACACGACATTCACGGCGTATCTGTCTCAGGTGAGCAGGAAGGCAAGTGGGTAATTGTTGATATCGATACCGTAATGGTACACATCCTTCAGGAAAGTGAGCGTCAGCGTTATCAGCTGGAAAACCTCTACAAGTGCATGGCCGCAGGCCTTACCGAAGACGAGGCCTGATACTGAGGCGGCAGCGGCAATGAAATTTATTCTTCTGGCTGTAGGCACCAAAATGCCAGCCTGGATTACTACCGGTTTTACCGAGTATCAGAAGCGTATGCCTCCCCACATGCAGCTGGTTCTTCAGGAGATTGAACCGGTGCGCCGTACAGGCAAGAGCACCTCGGACAAGGCCAGGGAAATCGAGGCCAAAGCCATTCTTGAAGCTCTGCCAAAGCGTGCCCATGTGGTAGCACTTGATGAACATGGCCGCCAGTACACCTCAATGGAGCTGGCCGACAAAATTCATGACTACCAGCAGCTGGGCAGCGATGTGGTTATCATCATTGGTGGTCCTGAGGGACTGACCCGTGAGGTGCTTGATCGGGCCAATGAAACCATTTCCCTGTCAAAGCTGACCCTGCCTCATCCGCTGGTACGCGTATTCATTGCAGAAACGCTCTATCGCGCCTACAGCATAGACGCTGGCTTGCCTTATCACCGTGCCTGACAGATAAGCCGCCCAGGTCCGGACCTGACTCTACGCCTGAGCACGGCCTACAGCGCCCGCGCCACAATGCACTCGCGCCACCCGGCGCTGGCAAAACCGGTCCATGGCCCCATGCTAAGCCAGCATAAGTGCGGGCACAGCGCTGGCATAACCGGTCCATGGCCCCATGCTAAGCCTGCATAAGTGCGGGCACTGCGCAGGCATAACCGGCCCATGGCCCCATGCTCAGTCTGCATAAGTGCGGGCACAGCGTCGGCAAAACCGGTCCATGGCCCCATGCTCAGTCTGCATAAGTGCGGGCACAGCGTCGGCAAAACCGGTCCATGGCCCCATGCTCAGTCTGCATAAGTGCGGGCACAGCGGCAGTTCAGGCCTTATCATCAGTCTGTCAGTCTGTTAATCATTGACATAGTCTGTAAGTCTGTTTTTCGATGAACCTGCCTGATACTTTGAACTTTCAAAGTGGCAGGCGGTCATAAAATAAATATCCTGGCCATAAGGTAAGGTCTTCGGCTTACCAGAGAACTGTTTCGTTATGGACGGCCAGGCAGTGGCTTATCCCCCATGAGGTCAATCAGGCCGGTGTGCGGGGTATTTGTTCTGTGATATTGCGGCTCATGTCAGCCAGCAGGCTGCATGATATTGCCCGGATTAGGTACAGGCCCTCTTTCCTCTTCAATCCGTCTCTGACTGACTGCCAAAGCAGCTGCAGAGCCCTTTGTGTGTATTCAGGTAGCCTTCGTGTTGTTCAAAAAGCGCAAACCAAAGAAGCGTTCGATTTTCCAGGAAAAGGTCGAGAAGGTAAAAAGACCTTCTTCCCAGTCAGGCGTAGACAAAAGTGAAGAGCAGGAAGTCCGCATTTTCAGACTGCGTGTATTCCTGGGCTGCCTGGTCGTAGCTCTGTGCTTTTTAATTCTCTTTGGCAACCTCTACTATCTTCAGGTCATGTCCCACGAGGACTATCAGACCCGCTCCAATGTAAACCGTATTCGCGTACTGCCAGTAGTCCCGCAGCGCGGCATTATCTACGATCGCAATCATGTGGTACTGGCCGAAAACCGTCCGGTATTCCATCTTATTATCTTTCCAAACAAGGAAATATCCACCCTCGATACGGTCAGAAACCTTGACCGTCTGATGAAGCTTGGCCTTACTCAGGCTGACATTGACAATATTCTGGCTCTGTCACGTACCCGCCAGCGTTTCAAGGGTGTGGAAATTGCCGACTCTCTCAGTGAAGATCAGATCTCCACTTTCTCAGTAAACCGTCACAAGTACCCTAACGTTCAGATTTCCTCTGACCTCAAGCGTTACTATCCTTTTTCCAGTACTACTACCCATGCTATTGGTTATGTTTCCCGTATCAATGCTGATGACGTGGAAAAGCTGACCGAGCAGGGCAAAATTGAAAACTACGAAGGCACCTCTGCCATCGGCAAGCTGGGTATTGAGCGCTTTTATGAGGATGAGCTTCACGGTACTACAGGATCACGCGAGGTTGAGGTTAACAGCCACGGCCAGATTCTGCGTACTCTCAAGTACAACCCTCCAGTACATGGACGCGACATCACCCTGACTCTGGACATACGTCTTCAGTACTATGCCCAGGAGCTCCTTGGTGACATGAAGGGAGCCATTGTAGCCATGGAACCGGCTACAGGCGGTATTCTGGCTTTCTACTCCAATCCATCCTACGACCCTAATCTGTTCGTACGCGGTATCCGTACCCGTGAGTATTCAGCTCTGCTCAATAACCCGGGACGACCTCTTATTAACCGTGTTACTCAGGGTGGCTACTCACCGGCCTCCACAATCAAGCCGCTGCTTGCCATCATGGGTCTGAACGAAGGTCTTATTACCCCTACCAGCTCGTTCTTTGGTGGACCATCTTTCAGTCTGCCTGGCTCTACCCATCGCTTCCGTGACTGGAGAGCATGGGGTCACGGCTGGCTGGACGTATACCGAGCCATTTCTCTTTCGGCCGATACTTTCTTCTATGACCTTGCTCACAGGGCTACCATTGATACTATTAACAAGTATCTTGATCTCTATGGCTTTGGTAAGGCCTCTGGTATCGATATTCATGAAGAGTCCCTTGGTATCAATCCATCTCAGGAGTGGAAACTCCGCCGTTATAAGCAGGGTTGGCATATAGGCGATACTATCCCTATCGGCATCGGACAGGGCTACTGGACCACTACTCTTATTCAGCTGGTCAAGGCCAATGCCATGCTGGCTAACCATGGCCGCTTTGTTACCCCGCATCTGATGAAAGATGTGGTTGACCCAAAGAGCATGAGCATCATCCATAACTTTGAAGATCCTGACACTGGCAAGAGACTTAAGGTCAAGGACAAGAGTTATTTTGATGTGGCTCGTGCAGGCATGTACCTTGTTATCAACAGCTCTGAGGGCACAGGTCGCCGTGCCTTTGCCAAGACCGAATACAAGGCCGCCGGCAAGTCCGGTACCGCTCAGATTGTGGCCATCAAGCAGGGCGAGAAGTATGACGCCAGCGCCCTGAAGACCGAGCACCGTGATAACGCACTGTTTGTAGCTTTTGCCCCTTACTACCGTCCACGTATTCTGGTGGGCATCATTCTTGAGAATGAAGGTGGCGGTTCCTCTGTAGCAGCACCGGTAGTACGCAAGATCATGGACCGCTACTTTGAGCTCTACCCATCAGGTTACATGGGCGAAAAGGTCCCACAGACCATCAAATTTGGCATGGGTGGCACAGTAGAGGTCAAGTAGTGCAGCTGTTTACAACTGAGCGCAAACTCATGCTCGAGGCCCACTGATCACGTGCAGTCGTCTGGTATCTGCTGTCAGAGCAGGTAACAATGCATGTAAACAATGCATGTAAACAATGCACGTAACCAATGCAGTACAGTTGCTAATCCTTTTTAATCTCCCCCTGACTGAGGGCAGGACAAATGGCAAAATCAGATTTTGACGCTTTTGAGAGAGCCAATGGCGGAAAGAAGCTGCCGCTGCTGGTGCGCTGGCATATTGATCTGCCACTGCTTATTGGCCTGCTTATGACCCTGGGCCTGTCTCTTTTTGTCCTGTATTCTGCCTCAGGACAGCATATTGAAATGCTGGAGCGTCAGGTGGTGCGTACCAGCATGGCTTTCCTTGCCATGGTGATTGTTGCGCAGGTACCGCCTAAATTATTGGCCAAGACAGCTCTTTATACCTACATTGTATGTCTGGGCTTTCTGCTGATGGTGGAGCTCTTTGGTGATATCTCCAAAGGCGCACAGCGCTGGCTTAATATCGGCTTTATGCGTATTCAGCCATCTGAGTTCCTAAAGCTCACCATGCCTTTGACCATTGCAGCTTTCCTCTCCCGCGAGAGCATCCCTCCACGCAAGATAAATATCATTATTGCCTTTGTTCTGGTGGCTGTTCCTACAGTGCTCATCGCCATGCAGCCTGACCTTGGTACCGGTATTCTGGTAGCAACCTCAGGTATTATTGCCATATTCCTTGCAGGCCTGAGCTTCTGGTGGATTGGTGGAGGCGTGGTACTTGGTGCTACGGCGCTGCCTATCATGTGGAATTATGTGCTTCACGACTACCAGAAACAGCGCGTACTGACACTGTTGAACCCTGAACGAGACCCTCTGGGAGCTGGCTACCACATCATCCAGTCCAAGATTGCTATTGGATCAGGAGGTATCTACGGAAAAGGCTGGCTGCAGGGCTCACAGTCCCAGCTGGACTTCCTGCCAGAGCCTCATACCGACTTTATTTTTGCTGTGCTGGCTGAGGAAACCGGACTTATAGGCTTTATTATCCTTATGTCCATTTACCTCTTTATCATTGCCCGCTGTGTCTATATCAGCTTTAACGCCAGAAGCAACTTTGACCGTATCCTTGCCGGCACCTATACCTTTACCCTGCCTTTCTATATATTCATCAATATCGGCATGGTAAGCGGCATTCTCCCTGTAGTAGGTGTACCGTTGCCAATGGTCTCATATGGCGGAACGTCCATGATTATTCTGGCGATTACATTCGGCATCATCATGTCGATTCACACGCACAAGAAAATCAGTATCTTCGCCAAAAACACCTGACCAAAAACACTTTCAAAATCTTTTATAAACAAGTTTTTCACAGGCTCACCCTCACGGGTGAGCCTTTATTTTTCTTTATCTTTATCCCTGCCCCTTAGCCTTTGCCCCTGCCACTTACAATCCCCCTGTCCTGTCCTGCCCTGCCCTGCCCTGAACCGAACTGGCATACCGTACCCTTTCGCACTGGCCCAGCACAGAGCCGCCCGGCCGTACCTTTCCTAACCTGTCCCACCAGAATCAGCCGAGCCTTGCGCCTACATTACATGCAAGGAAGTCATAGTCTTATGCAAAAACATGATCGCTCTACAAATCATTTTAAATTGGCATCAAACGAACTCATCCATATACAGTGAGCCATGATTTTGTCTATGAAACGCTCAACATGATTAGAAACACACCAATTTAAATACCATTAGAGGACACTGCAAATATCTTATTGAGCATAAAGATATATTGCATAAAAGCCATATATATCGGTATTTGCGCAAGGTCTTACGCCAAAATTGTCACATCTATATTTGATAGATTAACTGAAGAAAATCCATATGTTACAGGTAACGAAGAGCGATAAATACTCAATGCAATCATGTCCGTTAAGGATGCGAGAGTATTTAAATTGAGCAGACGTATCGACAGTTGCATGCTTAGGTCGTACGCTGCCAGGAGAGATCAAGAGGTTATCATGGCTATTTATGTCAACACAAACATATCCAGCCTCAATGGTCGTCGCTATCTGAACAATGTACAGAATCAGCTGACGACAACCTACCAACGCCTGAGTTCAGGTCTTCGAATTAATTCTGCCAAAGACGATGCTGCTGGTTTGCAGATCAGCTCACGTCTGACCACTCAGATCAACGGTTTAAATCAGGGTAACCGCAACGCAAACGACGGCATTGCTTTCGCACAGACCGCCGAAGGTGCCATGGATGAAATTACTGGCATGCTGCAGAAAGTACGTACCCTTGCAGTACAGGCCAATAACGGCACCAACACCACAGAAGATAAAAAGGCTCTTAGTGCCGAAGTAGATTCACTTCTTGAAGAAGTGCAGCGCGTAGTCCAGCAGACCACTTTTGGTGGTAAAAGCATCCTTAATGGACAGCAGAAAAACTCCCTTTATGGTATTGCAGCAAATGGCGGTGCTGCAGGCAACGATGCCAAGATCTCATTTCAAGTAGGCGCAAACAGTGGTGACACTATCGAGCTTACAATGAAGAACCTTGGTCTGTCCAAAGTGGTTGCCACTAATGATCTGAAGGTTTTTGGCATTGGAAACGCAAACGGCACTATCGATTTCAGCTTTACTAAGGCTGACTCCGCTCCAGATAAAGTTTTAGAAAAGATTGATGGCCTCATTGCGCTGTATGACGGTGAGCGCGCTACCCTTGGTGCTTTCCAAAACCGTTTAGAATCATCTATCCGCAATCAGGCCAACGTTTCTGCCAACCAGGCAGATGCCCGTAGCAGAATTCGCGACGCAGATTTCGCCGAAGAATCAGCCAACCTTTCTCAGCAGTCTATTATCCAGCAGGCCGCTACCTCCATGCTTATGCAGGCAAATACCCGCCCTATGCTCGGCCTTGCACTCTTAGGTTAAACCTAATCTAATCTACAAAACATTTTAGCCATTATCAGTTCAGTCATAAGCTATGCTAAATGACTGAGCACATAAGGAAACATAGAAGAGCTGATTAGTGCTTTTATCAGCCCTCATGCGAGAAGAAGGAAACAAACATGGCTATCTACGTTAACACCAACATAAGCTCGCTCAACGGCCGTCGCTATCTCAATAACGTACAGAACCAGCTTACAACGACCTACCAGAGACTTAGTTCAGGTCTGAGAATTAACAGCGCCAAGGACGACGCTGCCGGCCTGCAGATCAGCTCCCGTCTGACTACTCAGATTAACGGCCTCAACCAGGGTAATCGCAACGCAAACGATGGTATTGCCTTTGCTCAGACAGCTGAAGGTGCTCTTGATGAAGTAACTGGCATGCTGCAGAAAGTGCGTACCCTTGCAGTACAGGCCAATAACGGTACCAACACTGCCGACGATAAAAAGGCTCTCAGCTCAGAAATGACCGCGCTGATTAATGAAGCGCAACGTGTAGTAACCAAAACAACATATGGCGGTAAAACCATTTTAAATGGTCAGCAAGATAACAGTATTTATGAGGTCAAGACAAAGGGTGATGACGGTAGCATAGCTTTCCAGGTAGGGGCAAATAGCGGTGATACTATTTCCTTTACTATGAAGAATTTCGTTATGTCAAAATTAACTGCTGACGCAGGAAAAATTTTTGGCATTCAACAAGACGGATCAGCTAAAGTCGACCTTGCTGCTGCAGACAGCACCCCTGACAAAATTTTACAAAATATCGACGCCTATATTGCAGCAATAGATTCGGAGCGTGCAAATATGGGCGCTTTCCAAAACCGTTTAGAATCATCTATCCGCAATCAGGCCAACGTTTCTGCCAACCAGGCAGATGCCCGTAGCAGAATTCGCGACGCAGACTTCGCAGAAGAGTCCGCAAACCTTTCCCAGCAGTCCATTATCCAGCAGGCTGCAACCTCCATGTTGATGCAGGCTAATACCCGACCTATGCTTGGCCTTGCTCTGTTAGGCTAAATCCTTTACAAAATAATTTAGCCAATAAGTATCAGCCATAATCTCACATATGGCTGAGTTAACAGAAATGAACAGGACTAACTGTCAATTGCAGAAGGTCCTGCCGTGGGAATAAAGGGAAACAAAATGGCTATTTACGTAAATACCAATATAAGCTCACTCAATGGGCGTCGCTATCTTAATAACGTACAGAATCAGCTTGCTACTACCTACCAGAGACTGAGCTCTGGCCTGAGAATTAACAGTGCCAAGGACGATGCTGCAGGCCTGCAGATCAGCTCACGTCTGACAACTCAAATTAACGGTCTGAATCAGGGTAACCGTAATTCCAATGACGCAATTGCTTTTGCTCAGACAGCAGAAGGCGCAATGGACGAAATCACTGGCATGCTGCAGAAAGTACGTACCCTTGCAGTTCAGGCTAACAACGGTACCAACACTGCTGATGATAAGAAAGCTCTTAGTGCCGAGGTAGACTCACTTCTTGAAGAGGTTCAGCGCGTTGTCGGTAAGACCACTTTTGGCGGTAAAACCATTCTTAACGGTAAGCAGGATAACAGTATTTATACAGATGGTGCAGCTCACGATGATGGAAAAATAACTTTCCAGGTAGGTGCTAACAGTGGTGATACTATTCAGTTTACTCTTAAAAACCTGGCACTTTCCAAGATGGTAGATGCCAATGACAAAACTATTTTTGGCATTGGGGCAAATGGCGCTATTGCTTTCGACTTCAATGATGCAGCGATGGCTCCGGATAAGCTTTTATCTAAGATCGACGCACTGATTGGCAAGTACGACGGCGAGCGTGCAAACCTGGGCGCTTTACAAAATCGTTTAGAATCATCTATTCGCAATCAGGCTAACGTATCAGCAAACCAGGCTGACGCCCGCAGCCGTATTCGCGACCATAGCCCGGCATTTAAGGATCGCCTTCTAGACATATATTTTTTTATCGATACGTTGTATCTATGATGCAATTAAAAAAATATTGATAATACTTTTCAACTGTCAAGTATCTATCTGAAAATTG
>NZ_JALKIL010000037.1 GCF_023051105.1 Anaerobiospirillum sp. NML120449
CTTCAACATCAGCATGCATAATCAGGCCAGTCTATCTGGACCTCTTGAGTTAAGGCAGCCCCTGGGCTGCCTTAACTGTACATGACAAAGACACCTTCACCGCTGGCGCTGATGACAGCTCCAGTGTCCCGGCGCCAGCCCATACAGCCTAAGACACGCAGCTAAACAGCCTAACCATATGACCACGGCCGACCTGGACCGGGGCTTACTTCAAATAATTGGGAGTCTTTAATGGTATATATCGACGAGCGCTGGAAAGCCTATGATGAGCAGCTGATTGCTGATGCCATTGCCAAGGCCAAACCTGGCATCATTGCTGAAGCCATTGCCGAAGCCAAAGCTGGCATCATTGCCGATGCCATTGCCGATGCTTTCAGAGAACATAATAAGTATGTTTGCAAGTTGATTATTGAGCAGTTGTGCACCCGTTTTGGCAATGTCACTGACAGGCTCAAAAACCGTCTCAATGCAGTGAAGTCACCGGATACCCTGGCTTCATTCATTGTTCTGGCCACCAGTGTCGAAAGCATCAAGGACTTCGAGAGAGACCTTGAAGACGCGCTTAAACATCAGCATGAATAATCAGGCCAGTCTATCTGGACCTCTTGAGTTAAGGCAGCCCTGGGCTGCCTTAACTGTACATGACAAAGACACCTTCACCGCTGGCGCTGATGACAGTTCCAGTGTTCCTGAGTCAGCCCATACAGCCTCAGGCATTCATCCCGGCACCTTAAGCATATGGCCCTGTCTGACCTGGACCATGGCTTACTTCAAATAATTGGGAGTCTTTAATGGTATATATCGACGAGCGCTGGAAAGCCTACGATGAGCAGCTGATTGCCAAGGCCAAACCTGGCATCATTGCTGAGGCCATTGCCGATGCTTTCAGAAAACATAATAAGTATGTTTGCAAGTTGATTATTGAGCAGTTGTGCACCCGTTTTGGCAATGTCACTGACAGGCTCAAAAACCGTCTCAATGCAGTGAAGTCACCGGATACCCTGGCTTCATTCATTGTTCTGGCCACCAGTGTCGAAAGCATCAAGGACTTCGAGAGAGACCTTGAAGACGCGCTTAAACATCAGCATGAATAATCAGACAGTCTGTAAAAACACCCATCAGACAGTCAGGCACTTTTCGCAGCATACTTGAGCTGACATCGTACGTACAGTCCTGAGCAGCGACTGGCGTACGCTCATTGATTATGAGTCCTGCCCGGCTGTCGATGCCGGTAAGGTGCTGCACACTGCTGTAAAGGCAGTGCTCAGCCAGGACATCTGTCTGTTAACTGAAGATCCCGGAATCATAAAAATCGTGGAAAAGGCTGCAAAAGTGCCATATTAAGCAACTGGGTAAGCCACTGGAGCTCCGCACTGTGAAACACAGAAGTCTGCAGTCGTATTCTTTAGCCTGCTGTGCTCAAATCCCCTCAAATCTGCTAAAAATCGTGAATAACAGGGCAAAACATCTCATAAGTGACCAAAAGGTCCCGAAAACTGCTGCAAAACCGGGCAAAAGTGCCATATGAGCCACTGGAGCTTTGCACTGTTAAACACAGAAGTCTGAAGTCGTATCCTTTAGTCTGCCGTGCTCAAATCTGCCTAAATCTCCTCAAATCTGCTCAAAATTGTGAAAAAACGGGCAAAAACGGCTCAAAAGTGCCCAAAAGGTCCAGAAAACTGCTGCAAAACCGGGCAAAAGTGCCATATGAACTACTGGGAGCTTTGCACTGTGAAACACAGAAGTCTGCAGTCGTATTGTTTAGCGTGCTGTGCTCAAATCTCCTCAAATCTGCTAAAAATCGTGAATATCAGGGCAAAACAGCTCATAAGTGACCAAAAGGTCCCGAAAACTGCTGCAAAACCGGGCAAAAGTGCCATATGAACTACTGGGAGCTTTGCACTGTTAAACACAGAAGTCTGCAGTCGTATCCTTTAGTCTGCCGTGCTCAAATCTGCCCAAATCCCCTCAAATCTGCTCAAAATTGTGAAAAAACGGGCAAAAACGGCTCAAAAGTGACCCAAACGGTAATAACACTGACGCGCCTGAAGCAATGTCTTTTCCTGTAATCTAAAAACTCTATCTGTCGTGCTGCTATAGTTTCTGTTGCAGCCCGGACAGCTCATGCTATGCCCGCCTGCCTTAGTGTGTGGTGTGGGCCGGGACGCCACAATCGCAGCTGCTGTTGCAGCAGGTGCCGCAGCAGCTGCAGCTGGCGCAGTCTTGCTTGCGGCCTGGGCCTGAGTGCAGGCGTATAATGAAAGCTGTGTCAGCTTGACTGCAGTGGAGGTCAGTAAAATGGACAGGTCGCAGAGTTATGAGTCCGGTTTGGCTGAGGCTGTGCATGCACCTGCAGCTGCTGGTGCAGCTGAGGCCGGTGATGAGCTCAGTGCGTCATTTGACGATGCTGTGCATAAGGATGATGGCGGGGAAGAGGTGCGCTGTGCTCTTGGCCGGGGTATTGCCGTGTACTATTTGGAGGAAGATACCCCTCAGGGCTGCATTATCAAGGAATATCCTGATGGCCGTAAGGAGCTGGTTTCTTTCAGCAGTGGCAGCGAGCAGCTCGTGGAGGCTATGTCATGAGCTCACCGGTGTTGTGGATTATTGGCGGGGTTAATGGTGCAGGTAAATCCACCCTGGTAAAGCAGCACCTTGAGGGCAAAATTGCGGTGGTCAATCCTGACAATATTGCCCGTGACCGGGAAGTAAGCAATCGCAGTGCAGGTGCTCTGGCCCTTGAGCTCCGCCGCAACCATCTTGCTGCCCGACACAGCTTTGCTGTGGAAACTACCCTTACAGGCATGGGTGAAATCAGGCTCATGCAGCAGGCTGCATCTGCCGGCTATGAGGTCAACTTTGTTTATGTGGGACTGAGCTGTGTCGAACTGTCGGCTGCCCGGGTGTACCAGCGTGTTGTTTCAGGCGGGCATGATGTACCTGTGACCGATATTTTTCGCAGATACCAGCGCTCACTGACCAATCTGCCCAATGCCATGGCAGCTGCCACCAGGATATGGATATTTGATAACAGCTGCAAAAGGCGCCGTCTGCTGTTGACATGCAGGCGGGGATCAGCCAGCTTTACTGCCGGACATTTGCCGACATGGCTGCTGACAGCTGCAGGCAAAGAGCTCGAGAGTTCACTGAGCAACAAAGCAAAATTATCATTGCCCTGATGCTAACTGAGCCCGGGATCTGCTCGACAAATCAGGGCATAGCCAGGCAGACAGGTAATTGTCGCACTGCCCTGTATACATACAAAAGGCCTTATCCTTGAGGATAAGGCCTTTTAAAAGGCCTTTGGCTACACATTGAGCGCTGAGCTAATGCCTTGCCGACAGGGGCGGCGCAGTCGCCAGTGCAGTGCATAATTCTGCGCTGCAGCCATGGAGCACTGCCTGCCTGCTTCAGCTGGGCCGCTTGCTGCTATGGGCGACCGGCGCCAGCCCTGGCAATGGCTTCGTCCTCTTCAACAGCTGCGCCTGATACGCCAATGGCGCCGATTATTCTACCTGACTTGTCATGTATCAGGATGCCACCACCAAAGCTTATCAGGCCGCCATTGCTGTTCTCAAGGGAGTACAGCGGACCGCCTGGCTGCGCCTTGACGCCAAGGTCGGCACTGTCACTCTTGAACAGTACGGCTGTTCTTGCCTTTTTGATGGAAATATCAATCGAACCAAGCAGGGTGTCATCCATGCGCAGAAAACCGCACAGCAAACCTGAGGGATCAACTACGGCTATGCAAACTGCCAGATGGTCCTTTGCGGCAGCGGCACGGGCGCGCTCAATAACCTTTTGAGTTAAGGCTTCGTTCATGAAATAGACTCCTTTTATACAGACAACATCCATATCTTACTGGCTGCGCAGTATCTGAGATTAGCATTTGCTGATACTTATGCTCATTGAGCTCAGGCAGCTGCTCTCTTTGTGAGGTTCATCAAAAGTCCGGGCCTTCTGTATCTGCAGGATGCGTGTACCTGCAGGATGCGTGTACCTGCAGGATGCCAGTTCCTGCAGACTGCGTTGTCCTGCATGGGGCCTGACCATGCATGCTGCTTTGATCTGCAGGCTGCCTGGCTCTGCAGTTAGCAAGGTATGACCATGATGCGCTGTGCGCCTGGCGGCCATGGCCGCAATGCTGGCGCAGCCTGCTCTGTGCTGGACGGGCGAAGCGCGCTTCTGGCAGGACGCCGGGCATGAAAAAGGGCCTTATCCGTGAGGATAAGGCCCGGGAGATGGGCAGAGTGGCGCGCCTTCAGGGGCGATTGCTGCTCTGCACTGTGGTGAGCAGGACCTGTTTACGGACCTGTCAGGGTAGAATTACTTCTTGCTCATCTGGTTGAAGAACAGGACACCGATAGGGTGAATGATCTGGCCTGAGATGTTAGGACGGTAGGCAGCTACGTTCTTGACGTGGTACAGAGGCAGGATGCCGGAGTCCTCAGTGACAATCTGATTGGCACGGGCATACAGTGCTACACGCTCAGCGCCTTCAGGCATGTGGCGGGCCTTGTTGGTCTTTTCAATAAACTCGGCGTTCTGCCACAGACCTGGGTTGGTGGCCGGGTCAGCAGATGACAGAGGCTGAATGAAGTTGTCAGGATCGCCGTGGTCTCCCATCCAGCCGATAAAGCACAGATCCCACTTGTCAGTGAGCATACGGGCACGGTAGTTGGCCCAGTCGTAGACCTCGATATTTACCTTGACGCCGGCCTTCTTAAGGTAGGCCTGAATGGCTTCGGCCAGAACCTGACCACCGGCAGGGTTGGCAGCACGGGCTCCGGAGTAGGCCATGAGCTTGAGCTCCTTTACACCCTTGGCAGCCAGTACCCTGGCAGCAGCCTCAGGATCGTAGGCAGGGGTGCGGACATCCTTGCTGTAACCGGCAAGAATGGATGGGAAGTAGGAGTGTGCAGGGGTGGAGAAACCACGGTGGAGGGTTTCAACCAGCTCAGGCACGTTAATAGCCTGAGAAATGGCCTTACGTACCTCAGGATCGGCTGTTACATAGCCCTCACGGCAGTTAAATACCATGTAGTCGGTGTTGTTGCTCTCGTTTTCGTAAATCTTGGAGCCGCCGCTCTTAATCTGGTCATAAAGGGTGGAGTTAACACCGTTGATAACGTCAACCTCGCCATTGTTCAGGGCTACTACACGGGCAGAGGTGTCCTTGATAATACGGAAGATTACGTTCTGAACGGCTGGCTTTGGACCCCAGTAATCCTCGTTGGTGGTCAGCACCAGGTTCTGGCCCTTGTCCCAGGAAACAAACTTGTAAGGACCGGTGCCTACAGGATTATTGGAAACATTGTTGTTGTACTTCTTAAGGGCAGTCGGAGAAATCATGGCGGCACCAAAAGAAATGGACATATTGCTCAGGAATGGAGTGGAGCTTTGCTTGAGTTTAATCTCAACTGTGTACTCATCAATCACCTTGACTGACTCAATATCGGTAAGGGTGAGCTGGGCATAGGCCATCTGAGGGGTCTGCTTTGGAGGCAGCTGACGGTCGATATTGAACTTTACAGCCTCGGCGTTAAATGGAGTGCCATCGTGGAACTTAACGCCCTGACGGAGTTTGAAAGTGTAGGTCTTGCCGTCATCGCTGATGGTCCAGCTTTCAGCAAGGCAAGGCTCGAGTTCATAGCTGTCAGGCTTGTTGCGCAGCAGGGACTCATAAATGTTATAGGTCAGGGTAGCTGAGTCGAGATCAGATACATAGGCAGGATCAAGTCCGGTAGGCTCAATGGCAGAGCCGATAATCAGGTTATCCTGAGGCTTGCGCGACAGGGAAGCGGCAGTAGCAGCTGAAGACATGGTTCCTGCGGCAAAAGCCAGAGTAAGAGCTGCAGCCAGCAGCTTCTTTGATGAGAAAAACTTCTTCACAGACGATCTCCATTGATGTCATTTATTATTGATGCTCATGCCACCTTGCCCGCTTGCAGACAGACCCGCTTAACACCACGGGTGCAGCAAGGCCAAGCCAGGGACAGGTTTCTTACGGACAGTTCCCAGGGGATACCTTGGAGAGGTTCCTTGCGGCCAGTTCCTGGGGCATATGCCTGGGAGAGGTTCACTGCAGCCAGAGCCCGTGGCACCTGCAAGTGCACAATATGCACAGCATGTGCGGCTTAACCGGGCACAGCCGGGTTATCCCTCAGACCCTGGTTCCGTGTGACGCCGGGCGGCATCTGTTCTGGCGACCCTGACGGCAGAGTCAGTTCCCATGCTGCGGGCAATGCCAGGTACCACAATATGCCTGGCGCCTGAATAAGCCGGGACGGCACTGCAGGCTCAGGGTACAGCCAGGAGCTGGACTGCCTTGAACTGGCATGCCCAGGTGATTGCCTTGAGCGGGCATGACCAGGTGCCAGCCAGCAGGCCTATGCATGCTGATGGGCGCTCATGTGCAGCTGTCTGCTACGCATCCTGGAGCTGGGTGCTTGAGCCGTTATTTTCTGGTAGGAACCGTGACCGGCTGACATGCACTGGTCCGGGTAACTGTCAGCAGGAGCGATACGCTATGAGTTGATTGTACATACATTAGTTAATGGTGCAGTTCACTGTAAGCTTTATGAATGTAAAAGTACGGGAGCATGCACCGGTCACAGGGGTAATTCACCATTTGCAATACATGGCAGCGCCGGTGATATCTTTGAGATTTTTGCGGAGACATTATCAAGAGGTGGCCTGACTTATGGTCAGGACTGTGCACTGTGATAAGGCGCTGCTCTTTATTGGTGCGCCCCTCAACAGGGCATTTTCCTGCGCAATGTGTTGCTGACTGGTGTGAAGTGAACAAAGCCCATGAAAGGATCCTGGCATGCGGCATGGATTGAGGGCCGCTCCCTGTCTTTCCCTTCAAAGATCTGCATGAGGCGGCCCGGAGCTTTTGCTGGACTGCCACTTTAGCTGGCTGCAAGGTGAAGTGGCTTCATGACGTAGCGGCGAAAAAAAGGACCTTATCCCCTGTTGTTGCGGGAATAAGGCCATTTATTTGGGGCTGCGCAGCTGCACAATGCCAGGGGCGGCCGGGTCAGGACGCGTGCGGCAGCCGCCGCAGGCGGGCTGCCAGATTGCGGCTGCTTATTTCTTGGTCAGCTGGTTGAAGTAGAAGACGCCAATTGGGTGCATGACCTGACCTGAAATGTTTGGTCGATAGGCAGCTACGGTCTTTGCGTGGGACAGAGGAAGAACACCACAGTCCTCAGTTACCAGCTCATTGGCACGGCTGTACAGAGCAACGCGCTCATGGCCGTCAGGGACATGCTGGGCTCTGGTGGTTTTTTCAATAAATTCGGCATTGTTCCACAGGCCCGGGTTGGAAGCTGCATCTGTGGAGGCCAGAGGCTTGATGAAGTTGTCCGGATCACCGTTGATGCCAATCCAGCCAATAAAGGAAAGATCCCATTTGTCAGTGAGCAGACGGCTGCGGTAGGTAGCCCAGTCATATACGTCGATGGTGGCCTTGATGCCCACCTTGCTCAGATAGGCCTGAACAGCTTCAGCAACTACCTGACCACCGGCTGAGTTGGTAAGACGCGGACCTGAGTAGGTCATGAGCCTGAGCTCCTTGATACCCTTTTTCTCCAGTACCTTGCGGGCAGCTTCAGGATTGTACTCAGGGGTACGTACATCCTTGCTGTAACCGGTAACGTGGGCAGGGAAGAAAGAGTGAGCAGGAGTTGAGTAGCCTTTGTACAGAGCCTGAATCATCTCTGGAACATTGATGGCCTGAGACAGAGCGCGGCGTACCTCAGGATCAGAAGTAGCGTAGCCGTCGCGGCAGTTGAAGACCATGTAGTCAACGTGATTGCCCTCGGTCTCGAAAATTTTGGAGCCACCCTTCTTAATCTGGTCAAATACGGAAGAGTCTATACCATTGATAACATCGACCTCACCATTGTTCAGGGCAACTACACGGGCTGAGGTTTCCTTGATGATGCGGTAAACCACATTCTGCACCGGTGGTTTTGGTCCCCAGTAATCCTCATTGGTGGTCAGTATCAGATTCTGGCCCTTCTGCCAGGTAACGAGCTTGTAAGGGCCGGTACCGGCAGGGTGCTCGGAGAGATTGTTATTGTATTTCTTCAGTGCCTCAGGAGAGACCATGGCAGCAGCAAAAGAAATGGACATATTGCTCAAAAACGGAGTGGAGCTCTGCTTGAGGATAATGGCCACAGTGTACTCATCAATAACCTTGACCTCTTCAATATCATCAAGGATCAGGCGGGAATAGGCCATGTTAGGAGTACGGTTGGCTGGCAGCTGACGCTCAATATTGATTTTGACGGCCTCAGCGTTAAAAGGAGCGCCATCGTGGAACTTTACGCCCTCACGCAGCTTGAAAGTATAGGTTTTGCCGTCTTCACTGATGGTCCAGCTCTGAGCAAGGCATGGCTCATAGTCAGTGCTGTCTGGCTTGCTGCGCAGCAGGGACTCATAGACATTGTAATTAATGTTGGCCGAGTCACTGTCAGTTACCAGGGCCGGATCAAGACCTGTTGGCTCCAGAGCAGAACCGTAGATAAGATTGTCCTGAGGCTTGCGCGACAGGGGATCACCATTGGCAGTCGATGCCATAGTGCCTGCTGCAAAGACAACAGACAAAGCAGCAGCAATTAATTTGCGTGAGGTGAAGAGCTTCATAAATAACCTGATATTGTTCCTGAGAAGTTGTCTGATTAGTGCCAGTGCGCACCCAGCAATGCCGGCACCGGCCTGGGCGCATTAACATGCCTGTCCCACGGGCTGCTCATTCCCTGCAGGCAAAAGCATCTGACAGGGGAATGGCAGGCATCACGGCAGGGGCACAGCACTGTTGCCGGTAACAGTACGGAGGAAACATTGTACAGCGCTTTGCTCTTTACGTCGCCCCTTGAGTACATTTGAGAGGCAGCTGTCATCGCCATGGCCAGCGCGCGCGGCAGAGGCACAGACAGCCGCCGCCACAACTGTCCAGAAACGCGCAGTCAGATGCTGTCCTGTGCAGCAGTAATGCTGGCGTTGCCACTGAGTGCCCGTCTGCAGGGGCATAGTCATAAAGATCTGTCAGGCGGGCAGCCCATGTGCTGCGCATCTGGGGCAATGACCATCAAGCTACCATACCCGGGCAGCTCATCTCAGCTAATGCTGTCAGGTTTGTCCCATGGCGCCGGGCATCACGGACAGGGAACTGACAGGAGCTGTGGCGCAGTGAAGGACTGCTGTATTGCCTTGATGAAAGGGTGCACTGGGACCGGCCAGGAATGGCGCCGCACTGAGGGACTGGTGCATTGCCGGGATGAAAGGGAGTGCTGGGAACGGCCAGGAAAGGTGCAGGATGCCATGGCTCCAAAAGTCCTGGTAAAAGTGACACAGGCGGGTGCCCGCTCCCGAAGTCTGGGGTGATGTTGGCGATAAACTTTGTCCGCAAAAGCGTATTTGGGCAGCACCAGGTTTGCGGGCAAAGATGGCCTGGCGGCGGGCATCAGGGCATATATGAGCGCTTTGGCAGTTGTATCGTGAGGGGCTGGGGTGAGGGCAATTTGCATTAAATTTTTGGGTGCGCTTTTTTATCGAGCCGGATTACAAAAAAACAGTGGTCCATAGATGAAAAGTGCATATAATGTGTGTGCTTGTCGGAGTGCTGTAAAAAGCTGAGACCGCCCTCATCAAGGTGAGGGGAAATCCGTCGAACCTGAGAAGAATAATACCTGCGAAGGGAACAGGCATTTGCCCCATTAACAGTTACCACTGTATGGCTCACCACCGTCGCCCTGACTGTGGAATCATTTTCAGCAAAATGGTTATGAGCATACTGCAGAACACCCCGGCCCTTATCAGTGATATAGCATCACTTAAAGTGGCTGACTCTCAGTAAAAGAAGCTGGCAGTTTTCAGGACCTGTCCTGTAAATTCTGCTGATGTTATCACTGAGTAACAGGTCAGATTATGATGCTCTGTGCTGCCGCACTGAGCTTGTGAGCCTGGCTTTTATGTGGTGTAAATCTGCGTTCCGGTTACGCTGCCGGATATTTTCCCGAGTGCTGCTTCAGGCTCTTGCTCAAAGAGCAGTGCTTTAGAATACGCTGATGTGTTTGAGCTTTCTGAGCTTCATGAATTATCGCGGGCCCATTAATATTATGAGCCTGATAAACAGCCTGACAGACCGTGCATGACTGGCGTGTTGAGCATGACAGCCGTGCATAATCTGGTCTGTATGAGCTGATGTGCATGTCACTTTCCAAAACGAAACACAAAGCGTACATAAGTAACTGTAATTCCCTCCTTATCGCATTCTCCCCTTTGATGGTTCCTCCTGGCAAAATGGCCTGTGCATCATTTGCGCATGTCATTTGTGCCCTGCCCCGGCTGTATATGCTTATTGGCGGTGCCCTTTGCGCCCAGCCCTGATGCCATGTGAGCATGATGCTCTGTGCGGTGATGCCACGTAAGCATGTTGCTCGGTGCGGTGATGCCACGTAAGCATGATGCTCAGTGCGGTGATGCCATGTGAGCATGATGCTCTGTGCAGTGATGCTATGTGGGCATGTTGCTTATTGCGGTTATGCCCTGTGCGCATTGCTAAGAACAGTCTGGTGCTCAGTACTTTTTACTCCCGGCCCCCTTTTCTCACATCCAGACGATGCACAGGCATCGTGCTGTGATGACCATACTGCTGACCCTGCAGATTGCTCTGTGGTCTGCAGTATGGTCAGCACAGAGCTGTGAACTGATGCAGCCAGTTATGCTGGCCTGCCCTGCTGGCTTCGTGATTAAGACAGCGCATATACCACCGGCACAGGATGATGCCGGGGCTCCAGGGATGGAGCGCCTGGTCCCATGGACGGGACGTTCAGGTATCTGAGGCCTGTGGGCCTTTACAGGTATCTGTACACGACATGTCTTTATGTCTGTCAGGTAAGGCAAGGATAGCCGGGTATGGAGCAGGCAGGCGCCGGGTGCACCGGATGCGCCAGCTGCCTTTGCAGCCGGCAGCCTGTAATCAGGCTCTTATTTTCATTGACCAAGGACCAGACGATGCTACGTTTTCCTCAATTTTCCAAGTGTTCGGCCAGCTCAGAGGATCAGACCGGTGCTGCCGGTGGTGAGACTCTGAATATTTCCCGTATCCACTTTGATGATCTGGCAGCTGCCAAGGCAGCTCATCTTAATGCCAAGTTAAAGGGCCAGACTGTTGAAGGCGTGGCTACCCCTAAGAAGGCTCTCAAGCGTCCTGAACTGCGCAAGGTCATGGTTGAATTTGCTGACGGCTCCTCTGAGGTCAAGGTTCCATATGCCCAGCTGAGCCTGTCCAATGGCGATACCATCACCCGCTACATTGTTGACTTTGATACCGACAGCACTGCTGAGCGTGCCAAAGCACGTGAGGCCTGGATTGCTGCCCGTGGCTCTGAGCCAAAGACTCAGCTTGAGTATGCCCGTGCCGGTATCATCACTCCTGAGATGGAGTATGTAGCTTTACGTGAGTCTGCCTGCTTCCTCGAGCAGATCACCGATCCGGCCGAGTTTGGTAACAAGTTCCACACCACTGAGGGCGTTGAATTTGGTGACGGCGTTATCCGCTTAAAGCGCGAAAACATGCTGGTAACTCCTGAGATGGTACGCGATGAAATCGCTGCCGGTCGTGCTGTTATCCCAGCCAACCACAACCACCCTGAGTCTGAGCCGATGATTATCGGCAAGCGCTTCCTGACCAAGGTTAACTCCAACATCGGCGCCTCTGCCGTATCCTCAGGTCACGATGAAGAAATTGGCAAGCTCAAGACCTCTCTGCGCTACGGTGCTGATACTGTAATGGATCTCTCCACCGGTCTGCCTGATCTGATGGGCCTGCGTTCTGCTATCTTACGTGCTTCCCCAGTACCTATCGGTACCGTACCTGTTTACGAGGCTCTGGACCGTGCTGGTGGCGACGCCAATGCTCTGTCCTGGGAAGTATTCCGTGGCGTAATTGAAGATCAGGCAAAGCAGGGTGTTGACTACTTCACCATTCACGCTGGTCTGACCAAAGACCTGCTGCCTCACGCTGCCAACCGCGTCATGGGTATTGTTTCCCGTGGCGGCGCCATTATGGCCTCCCACATGATGCAGCATGACTGCGAAAACATGGCCTGGGAGCACTTTGACGAGCTCATGGAGATCTGCCGTCGTTATGACGTATCTCTGTCTCTGGGTGACGGTCTGCGTCCGGGCGGCATTTACGATGCCTGTGATGAGGCTCAGTACGGTGAGCTGCGCAATATCGGCAAGCTGGCCCTGCGCTGCTATGAGCATGGCGTACAGTGCTTTATCGAAGGTCCTGGTCACGTACCTCTCCACCTGGTTGAGGAGAATCAGAAGCTTGAGGATGAGCACTGCCACGAGGCTCCTTTCTACACCCTTGGCCCTCTGGTAACCGATGTTGGTGCCGGCTTTGACCACATCACCTCAGCCATCGGCGCCACCACCATCGGCATGCACGGCACTGCCATGCTCTGCTACGTAACTCCATCCGAGCACCTTGCTCTGCCAACTCCTGATGACGTACGTGTAGGTCTTATTACTTACAAGATTGCCGCTCACTCAGCTGACCTTGCCAAGGGCATCAAGCAGGCCTACAACATGGATCACGCCATGAGCCGTGCCCGTGTATCATTCCGCTGGCTCGACCAGTTCGCCCTGAGCTTTGACGAGCAGCATGCCTACGATGTATGGCGTGCTCAGATGGACGAGGACGAGTGCCACACCCACGAGGCAGCTTTCTGCTCCATGTGCGGCCCACGTTTCTGCCCAATGCGCCTCAACCGCCGCCTGCAGGCCAGGTACGGCTCCATTTAACAGGCTAATACCTGTCACCTCAGGCTTATGCCTGTGACCATCAGACCCAGGCATGTGCCGCAGGGCCGACTGCAGCTGACAGCGGCAGTGGCCCGGAGCACAGCCTGCCTGGTCTGATCTTGCCGGTGTCTGAGGGCGCCGGGCAGCCCCGAAATCAGTTTCGGGAGCAGCCGGGCTTAGTTCCCCGGCAGCTTACAGCAGGTCTGGCCTGCTGTATGAATTTTTCCTGACCTGCATTTTTCTCATACGCCGGCTGACATTTGACAGCAGATAAGCTCTTGTCAGGGGCGCTGCGTGCAGGCAGACAGATTTCATGCGAATCGATATGGCCACAGTGGTCATACAGGTTCATTATTTCCCAGGGCTGATTGAGTCCTTATTCATGGCTTTTGAGCAATAATTTTTGTTCATCTGGCCGGGAATGTGACCCGTAACAGGAACAAATGCGATTATAATTAATAAATTTAATTAATTTTCTCTTTCCACATTTCATCTGAACTGGCGGCCTGCGATCTTCGTGGTCTTTATCAGGCTCCAGCCAGCATCATCTGCAAGAGCATAAGCAGCATACCGTCAGTCCATGACGGGCCTGGTGGCAGTTTGTATCTGCCCCCTGGTCTGCAGCCATGCTGACAGCTGCAGCGATATCTGCAGTAACAATTGCAGCAATATCTGCAGTAATACCTGCAGGCTTACCATGGTCCGGAGGCAGACCTTCCGTCATGGTCAGGCCTGCCCGATTCGTGTCCACCCTCATACAACATCAAGGATTATCTGCCCCTTATGTGGCTGCAGAGGCCTTTGCTGTGTCCTGAAACGCAAAGCTCTGACGCAATGAGCTGCCTGAGGCAGCAAAAAGCGGTCTCCGGATGCTCTGTGCTGCCGCACTGGCGCGCAGAGCGACCGCTGGCAGCAGGAGCCTTCAGCGCGGCTGCTGGCAGCCGGAGCTCTTATAAGACGCAGGTCTGAGTGCGCTCTGAAGGCGTAGGTACCCTGGTGGCACTTGAGGGGACAGGCATGGATATGCAGGGATGAGATGATGTTGAAATGCACGATGGCGCCATACTTTGCAGGTGACCATCCGGGCTGCAGCCAGGATATGGCGCAGCTTGAGCTGGCAGGGAGCAGGGAGTGACGGACAGGTCACTGCCTGCAGCCCCTGCCGCCGAAGAAGGGGCTGGCCTTTTGGGGGCCATGCCCGGTGCTCAGGGCCGTGCCCGGCTTTGAGGCCATGCCCGGCTTTGGGCGCAGCTTCGGTAAGGAGGGAGAAACAGACGGTATTTTGCAGCCGTCTGCGGAGTGTCTGTAAGGAACAGATTTTCTTGTCCTTAAAAGGGGTTACAGCCCGGGCCGGTGCCGGTCTGAGGCGTTTCAACAGATTTTGGGTACAATTTATGGACAAAATTAACTTGCACGATATGGAAACTCGACCATTGGTTCTGGTGATCGCCGGTGTGGACAGCGGCGGTGGTGCCGGTGTTACTGCCGACATTATCTCCGTCCACGACCAGGGTGCATGGGGCATGCCTGTAGTTACTGCCCTGACCTGCCAGAGCCTTGAGCGTGTCACCATGATCGACCCGGTTAAGCCTGAGATTTTCAAGGAAAGCATCAAGCTTGCAGTCAATGACTGGAAGGAGAAGATCTCAGCCATCAAAATCGGTCTTGTTACCGATGCCCGTATTCTGGACATACTGCTGGATCTGCTCGAGGGTGAGCTCAAGGGCATTCCTGTAGTATGGGATCCTGTACTTACCGCTACTGCCGGTAATCTTGAAAGTGCCGATCTCAAGGCCAATCTCAAGCGTATCCTCAAGGTTGTAACCGTTTTTACCCCAAATCTGCCTGAGGCTCTTGAGTTTGCCGGCTGGAGTGAAAAGGATCTTGAGGCAAAGGGCGGTCCTTTTGCTCTTTGTGATCTGCTGGTACAACAAGGCGCCAATGCCGTGCTTTTAAAGGGTGGTCACAACATCAGTGAGCATGATGCTCAGGATGTTTTCCTCTCCAGTACTCACAGATTCATCATGAAGAATAAGAGAAAGGAAGGCCTTGGTGCTCATGGCGGCGGCTGTGCCCTGTCTTCAGCTCTGGCTGCCCTGATTGCCCGTGGCTATGCTCTTCATGATGCCGCCGTACTGGCCAAGGTCTATGTCACCCGTGGCATTTTCCAGCCTCAGGTGGCCATTGATCACAAGCGTCCACCACTTGCGCACCTCGGCCCTGCTTATGACATTGACATCATGCCAGAGATCATTGAGCAGAACTTCCCGGTCAAGGCCGGTCCTTTTGCCAGCTGTCCTTTCAACATGGGTATCTACCCTGTAGTTGATTCCGTGGCCTGGCTTGAGCGTCTGCTGGCTCTGGGCGTCAAGACCATTCAGCTGCGTATCAAGACCGATGTTCATGACGACGAGTCCAACGAGCATCTGGTCAACGAAATCCGCCGCGCCTGTTTCCTGGGCCGCTCTTTCCGTGCCCGTGTTTTCATCGACGATCATTACCGTCTGGCAGCCCGTTTTGGTGCCTATGGTGTTCACCTTGGCATGGAAGATCTGCAGACTGCTGATCTCGACTTTATCCGTGAGTCCGGCATGCGTCTGGGCGTATCCACCCACGGTATTTACGAAGTATGCAAGGTTCTGACTCTTAACCCTTCGTACATTGCCATTGGTCATGTCTTCCCGACAACGACCAAGGACATGGAATCTGCTCCTCAGGGCATTGCCAGAATGGGAAGACAGGCCCGCATGCTCAAGGACAGAATCCCTACTGTAGCCATTGGCGGAATCAAGCTTGACCACGCACAGGACATTCTTGATGCCGGTATCGACTCCATTGCCGTAGTTACCGCTATTACCAAAGCCGAAAACTACGCGTTTGAGACCCAGAAGTGGATCGATATTTGCCGCACCGGCCCGTCTGAGCTTTACGGAGCCGAGCCTCATTCCTGGCACCGCCGTCAGGACGAGCAGGAAACCCGTGGCCCGGTACCTTTTGCCCACCTTGATTTGACCCCGGTACCTTATTTCAACTAAGTCCTGTTCCGGCCGCAACGGTCCAGCCGGCAGCCACATCGCACCGGCAGGACCGGGCAGTAAAGATAAATCCGGCCCGTGCAGGAGCCGGATGTCGCCAGTGCGCATTGTTTCTGTATCTTCATGATACGGGCGTCAGCGCCTGCAGTCTGTTGCGGTCAGCCTTTCCTGATATCAGCTGCGGCCAGTAAAGCCGCCGCTTTCAGGCCTGACATCAGAGCACATACCTCAGGCATATGCTCTGATGTCAGGGGCATGGCACCATATGGCTGTTATGAATTACATGCAGCCATAAGCTCACAGAGCAGCAGCTTTTCCCTGTCCTGTGAGTATTCCTCTGCGAATGCTCATAAGTGCATGGACAGGCTGAGCTGCCGACTGATAAGTATGTAGAGCAGCTGCTGTTTTAAGAGACAGGATTTTCCTGCAATCAGGTACCCTCACCAGGCCATAAGGCCGGCTGATAACCTGCGTTCTCTGTTGTGTCAGGTTACAGCGAGGAGACCACTTTGGACAATAATGAACGTTATCTGCGACAGCAGATGCTGGAACTGTATGCTGGACGTCAGGAAGAACTGGCCTCAAAGAAGGTAGGATTTATCGGCGTCGGTGGTGCTGGTGGCCTGAGCTCACTGCTGCTTGCTCTTGCAGGTGTTGGTCAGATCCGCATTGCCGATTATGATGACCTGGCAGTTCACAATCTGCATCGTCAGATCCTCTTTAAGGAAAGTGATCTTGGTCACTCCAAGGTAGAAGCTGCCCGCCGTGAGATTCTTGCGCGCAACAGTCAGTGCAATGTTGTTGCCTTTAAGGAAAAGATCGACGAGAGCAACTTTAAAGCCTTTGCCGATGGCCTCGATCTGTTACTTGATGTTTCAGACAATGCTCAGAGCCGTCTGACCATTTCCCGTCTGGCCCTGCATCACGGGCTCGACCTTATCAGCGGAGCTGTTTCAGCCTATACAGCTCTGATCGCCACATTTGCCTATCACGATCCAGGATTTGTCGCCACTTCAGGCTGCTACCGCTGCCTGACATCAGGTGCCGCTATTAATACCAGGGTTGGTATTACCGGCCCAATAGCCGAAAGCTGCGCCGCCATGACCGCTCATGTTGCCCTTGAGTATCTCCTTGGCAATAAGGAGCACAGAGGCAAGCTTATTCGCATCGACCTGCGCCACATGACCATGAACAAGATGAATCTGTGTGCCGATCCTGAGTGTCCAGACTGCGCCATCATGCAGGTTGCCGCCCAGTAGGCCCTGCAGGGCAAAAGATGCCCGCGCAACAGGCCCCGCCGCAGCCGTACCCGGCTTAGCGGTCTGCTACAGAGCAGCCCAGTGCACAGCCAGACCTGGCGTGCCGGTCTGCTACAGAGCAGGCCCGCAGTGCAGCCAGTACCATGGTCCTGTCGGCAGGCCCCTCCCTGAGATTTTCTTTATAACCTGTTATTTCTCCGGCAGCTGAGTGCAGCTGTCCGGCGGTTTCGTGCACCGCTTTCACAGCGCGGCTCGGCTGCCAGAGTCTGCAAGGTTCTGGCAGAGTCTGGAAAGGACTGCTTTCGGACATGGCGGAGAGATATTGAGACTACCTGCGGTTCAGAAATTTATGATTACCATTGAAGTTAATGGCCGTGCCACCACCATCGCACCGGACACCACCCTGAGCGCTCTGCTTGAGGAACTCAAGTTCTCCCTTGATGGCACTGCAGTGGCAGTAGATGAGTCCATTGTGCCTAAGAGCACTTTTGGTACTTTCGTTTTACAGAACAATATGAAAGTTGAAGTTTTCAGTCTGGTAGCAGGAGGTTAATAAACATGGATAAACTGGTTCTGGCAGGTCAGGAGTTTGATTCCCGACTGATTGTTGGTACAGGCAAATATGCCAGTGGTCAGGCCCTTGCTGATTCAATTAAGGCTTCCGGCTCCCAGATTGCCACCATGGCTGTAAAGCGTGTTGATATGGAGCACGCCACTGATGACATCATCAAACCACTGCGTGAGCTGGGTGTTACCCTCATGCCTAACACCTCAGGTGCCCGTACTGCCAAAGAGGCCGTCTATGCCGCCCACCTGGCCCGCGAGGCCCTGGGCACTGACTGGATCAAGGTAGAGGTCCACCCTGATCAGAAGTATCTGCTTCCAGATACCATTGAGACTTATGAGGCCTGTAAGCAGCTCGTAGCTGACGGCTTTAAGGTCTTTGCCTACTGTCAGGCCGATCT
Organism: Anaerobiospirillum sp. NML120449; assembly: GCF_023051105.1. Taxonomy (GTDB): domain Bacteria; phylum Pseudomonadota; class Gammaproteobacteria; order Enterobacterales; family Succinivibrionaceae; genus Anaerobiospirillum. Next base: position 18,088 of record NZ_JALKIL010000037.1, read on the forward strand.
GTGCCTGTGCAAGGGTCTTGAGGAGCTCGGTGTTGCTGCTGTTATGCCACTGGGCAGCCCTATTGGATCTGCCAAAGGCCTGCAGACTGAGCCTTTCTTAAAGCTGATCTTAAAGGAGTGCCGCTGCCCTGTGATTGTTGATGCCGGTATTGGCGCACCTTCAGAGGCTGCCCGCTCTCTTGAAATGGGTGCAGCTGCTGTAATGGTCAATACTGCCATTGCTGCCTCCGGTGATCCTGTTGTCATGTCCCGCGCATTCCGTGCTGCCTGTGAGGCTGGCCGTCTTGGTTATGAGGCCGGTCTGGCATCTCAGTTTGAAACTGCCCGCGCCACCTCTCCAATGGAGCAGTTCTTAAACTCCCTGAAGGACTGATAAGCACGGTCAGTAAAGCACAGCCCGGACGCCTGAGGGTCTGGCGTCATCAAGGTCGCCCGTACGCTGCAGCAGCCCTGACCTTGCAGTTATCATGACGCTGCAGCAGCACTGAGGCTGCAGTCGTACCCGACGCAACCCTGGTACTGTGTGCAGCAGTGGCACACCGTCAGACAGCTTAAAGGGCAGCCTCCAGTCACAGGCAGAGCTGCTCCTGCCGGTAAGACAATAACCATACCTGCTAAAGCCCTGCCACGCAGGCAGGACCTGCCGTCCTGCAGGCTGCGCTGCAGAGCGCGCCCGGCGCTGAGCCTGGCGCATTGCCGGGCGCTGACCCCGTCGCATTGCCGGGCGATGTTCTCGTCGCAGTGCCCAAGGTGCCGGGTGGTGTTGCTGTCTGTCCGGAAAATTTTTTCAAGCCCCCGTAAAGGGGCAGGCCTGCCATGGAAGGCGGGTATAGAGGCTAGAAAATGAGTTTTTATGATGAAATCAGCAAGCTTGATGTAGACAGGTTTGCCCAGCTGGTTGAGAGCCGTACCGATGCTGATGTTGAGCGCGCTCTGGCCAAAGGTTCAGCTCTTAATATCGAGGACTTTGCCGCCCTCATTTCAGAAAGTGCCCGCAAGCACTATCTCAAGGACATGGTCATGGCTTCCATGCAGCTGACCCGCAAGAGATTCGGCCGCACTCTGAACATGTACATCCCTCTTTATCTGACCAATCTGTGCTCCAACAAGTGCGCCTACTGCGGATTCTCATCAGATAACAAGTTTGCCCGTACCGTGCTGACCCTTGAGGAAATTGAGGCTGAGTGCAAGGCCATCAGAGATCTTGGTTTCCAGAACATTCTGCTGGTAACAGGTGAAAACTCACGCCGTGGCGGTATGGATTATTTCCGTCAGGTGCTGCCTGTAGTCAAGCCATATGCAGCCTATCTGCAGATGGAAGTTCAGCCTTTGAACACTGAGGACTATGCCGAGCTGCGTGAGCTGGGTCTGGACAGCGTTTCTGTCTATCAGGAAACCTATCACCAGCCTACCTACAAGGCCGTACACCTGGCCGGCAAGAAGATGGACATGCGCTACCGTATGGAAACACCGGAGCGTCTTGGTGAGGCCGGTATCGACAAGGTGGGCATGGGTGCCCTGCTGGGCCTGTATGACTGGCGTGTCGACTGCTGCGCTCTGGCCATGCACATCATGTACATGCGTGAGCACTACTGGAAGACCCGTCTGAGCGTTTCCTTCCCACGTCTGCGTCCTGCAGCCGGCGGCTATGAGCCACACATGCCTGTAAGCGACTCTCAGCTGGTACAGCTTATTGCCGCATGGCGTATCTTTGATAATGAGCTGGATCTGACCATCTCCACCCGTGAGAGTAAGGAATTCCGTGACATGATCACTCCTTACGGCATTACTGCCATTTCAGCTCAGAGCTCCACTGAGCCAGGCGGCTATGCCAACAAGGGTCAGCACCTTGAGCAGTGGACAGTCAACGACGACCGCACCGTTGAGCAGGTTGTACGCGCCATGGAAATCAACGGCCTCAAGCCTGTCTTCCACGACGCCTCCACCACCTACATTGCCCGCAATCCGGCCTGATGCCACCATGCCCCGGAAAGCCACCTGCAAGTTGCCGGGCCGGGGCGGGCATCATGCCGTCCATCAGGCCTGTGCCAGGCGGGCCAGCCTAAAGTGCGTAAAATCAAAAGGACAGATCCTTTCCTGGATCCGTCCTTTTAACTTTATGGCTCATACATTTGCTGATATCAGATCGAAAGCAGGATATAGATGAGCCCTGACAGTCTCTGATAATTCGCACCCATACCTGCAGCCGGCCCACAGTATGGCAACTCTGCTGCATGACAGTCAGCCACACAGGCTGCAGCCACAGGCGATAAGCAGTGCAGTGCAGTGCAGTGCAGTATAGTGATGGCTGGGCTTCAGTACCTGGAGGGCGTTTCCCTTGAGACTGGATCACTTGCCATCAGCGGAAATGCAGCCACCGTTGGAGCTGGACTGCATATGTTCCTTTGAGCTCATCATGTCAATAATCCGCTGCAGGGTCTGCGTGTCGCTCATGTTTTCGCTGCGGCATGTTTCAATCAACTTCATTACCTGAGCGCAGTCCTCGGCACGTACCTCGTTACGTACTTCATCACATACCTCGTCACGTACCTCGTTACGTAATTCATCACGTACTTCGGCACGTAATTCATCGCGTACCTGGTCACGGATTATGATAGCTGCCTCATTATAACCACGGTCATACTGCTGCTTAGACCATTGAATCTGAGCTTCCATGGAAGCATCACGAAGCGACTGAACTGTCATAGGATTATCCTCATATACAGGGTATTTATGCATGACCTCAGCAGGCCCCGGCCCCTGCCATGGGCCCAGGCCGGGAGTGGCATCAGATCGGCCACCAGTCCTTTGCAAAGTGTGTAATACGGCCAGGGATGAAAATCAAAAGGACTGATCCATTCAAGGAGCAGTCCTTTTAACTGTATGGCTCAAAAATTTGCTGATATCAGACCGAAAGCAGGATATAGATTAGCCCTGACAGTCTCTGATAATTCGCACACATACCTGCAGCCGGCCCACAGTATGGCAACTCTGCTGCATGACAGAAAGCCACACAGGCTGCAGCCACAGGCGATAAGCAATACAGCGCAGTGATGGCTGGGCTTCAGTACCTGGAGGGCGTTTCCCTTGAGACAGGATCACTTACCATCAGCGGAACTGCAGCCACTGTCGGAGCTGGACTGCATATGTATCTTTGAGCTAATCATGTCAATAATCCGCTGCAGCGTCTGCGTGTCGCTCATGTTTTCGCTGCGGCATGTTTCAATCAACTTCATTACCTCATCGCGGTCTTCGGCACGTACCTGGTCACGGATTATGATAGCTGCCTCATTATAACCACGGTCATACTGCTGCTTAGACCATTGAATCTGAGCTTCCATGGAAGCATCACGAAGTGACTGAACTGTCATAGGATTATCCTCATATACAGGGTATTCATGCATGACCCCAGCCGGCCCACAGTATGGCAACTCTGCTGCATGACAGCAAGCCACACAGGCTGCAGCCACAGGCTATAAGCAATACAGTGCAGTGATGGCTGGGCATCAGTACGCTGAGGGCGCTGCCCTTTAGACATGATCACTTGCCATCAGCGGAAATGCAGCCACCGTTGGAGCTGGACTGCATATGTCCCTTTGCGATCATCATGTCAATAATCCGCTGCAGGGTCTGCGTGTCGCTCATGTTTTCGCTGCGGCATGTTTCAATCAACTTCATTACCTGATCGCGGCCCTTGGCACGTACCACGTTACGTACTTAATCACGTACCACGTTACGTATTTCCTCAAGTATCTCGTTACGTACTTCATCACGTACCTCGTTACGTACTTCATCACGTACCTCGTTACGTACTTCATCACGTACCTCGTTACGTACTTCATCACGTACCTCGTTACGTACCTCATCACGTACCTCGTTACGTACTTCATCACGTACCTCGTTACGTACTTCATCACGTACTTCGGCACGTAATTCATCACGTACTTCGGCACGTAATTCATCACGTACTTCGGCACGTACTTCGGCACGTAATTCATCGCGTACCTGGTCACGGACTATGATAGCTGCCTCATTATAACCACGGTCATACTGCTGCTTAGACCATTGAATCTGAGCTTCCATGGAAGCATCACGAAGTGACTGAACTGTCATAGGATTATCCTCATATACTGGGAATTTTATGTAAGAAGCTGCTACACCTAAAGCATAGTTGATAAAGAGAGTAAAATCACGTTTTGTATGCTCAGGAAGATACCCAATTAAATTAACGGCTTTATTAAGCACTTCTACAGCTTTCTCTAATGTTAGAGGTTTGTACAGGGCAAAAATCACAGCCGCCAGATTGCTGTCCATGGCCAGCAGCTCATCAAGCTCATAGTGCTGCGGAGAGATGAATACGAATGGCTGGGACATGAAAATCAACATGCGCTTTTTCGGCGCCAGTTCAGACTGAAACTTCAAACTGTACAGACCGTCCCATTCACTGTTTCCAGTAAATATCAGGACAGAAGATACAATAGGATGACGGCCATCCTTGAGTGACTCTGTGATAATCTGATTGTTGAATTTGATTGAATCGATGTATTGTCTGATGCGCTCAGGCATATTTTTATCAACACTCGACTGAAACTCAACATCGATAATGTCGCGAGAGTTATGCTCAGAATCGCAACTCCACAGCAAATCACAAAAGAGAGCCTTGTCCTTGCTCAGAAGTTCCTTGTCCAGTTTTCTGAAGTCAACAGGTCTTAATGTTCCTGTCTCATCGTAGAGTGCCGGATAGATAAAATTGTTAAAAATAGAGCAGATAACATGTGGGTCGCCAAACATTATCTTGGCATAGCGGTCATGTGGACTGCCACTGACCGGACCAGACAGCCTGGAGGCCGGTTTTACGCTGTAATCAATTTTAATTTCTATCTTACCCATCAGTCCGTCAGCGGTATAGCCGTATTTTATTACTTTGCCGTCATGTACAGCATTCTTGATGCTGACATATTTCTGGACCTGTGAGGCCGATGCAGCTGCATCCTGTCGGCACTCAGCTGCGGCGTCTGCCGCAGCTGAGGCTTCGGATACAGATGTGTCATGGTGGATGGCCGGGCCGGGCTCTGCCGACATGGTATTTCCAGAAGGGGCTGATGCCTCAGAGGCGTTATCTTTGCAGATCGTGTCATCAGTTTTCATAGGTGGCTCCTGCTGGCCTGTAACAGTTGCTCAGAGCAGAACTGATCGCTGTGCTGCTCACCTTTAAGCAATTGAGTTGTGTCCGTTTCTGGACATAACAGACATCTATTGTTTATATGACCGTAAAAAATAAAAAGGCCCGTGTATCAGCCACTTAATAAGCGCCATATACACGGGCCCTTTTCTATGCATCAGAAAAATGGTCTGAGCATAGTTTACGGTTATGGATATTTTAAATCAGTTTCCGGGGCATATGTCAACAGCATCAGCTCATAAATAAGCGCTTTTATGGCACCTGCCGGGCAGAAATTTTCAGATATGGGAAGTAGATCATTTTCGTGGTGACTGCAGCGAGGTGATCCTGTGCTGTCTGAGCATGAGGATTTGCTGTCAACAGACTTATGAGATAATTATGGGTGCAGCAGCTGCTGCCGCTGCCGCAACTGCGGCCGCTGCATGGTATGGCAGATCCAGTCCCTGGCACAGGTCCTGGATGGGCTCTTGTGGGGGCTGCTGTGCCTGGGAGGCCATGCAGAGCCGTCGGCATGGCCTGGCACAGAGCGCAGTCTGGGGACGGGACGGCGGCGCTGTGGTGCGCTTTTGGAGGATATTATGGATAAGGTTAAGCTCAAGGAACTTAAGTGCAGCAATGCTCTGGCTGCGCTGGCCCGCAAGGCGATTTTCTGTGACTTTGTTAATCCTGAGGAGGTCGCTAAGAAGGGGGAGCCTGCATTTGCCCGTCCGGCTCATGCCCAGTACTCTGAGGGCGCCATGCTCTCTGCACTGTCTCATCTGGGCGGTCAGCCTCACCTGCCTGAGGGCTTTGTCTGGCCCGAGGCTGAGTATGGCTACAAGGAAAAGGGCATGCGTCCACTGGTCTTTATGGCCCAGTATGACCTGAGGGAGCTCAGCCGCTATGACCTTGAAGGGCTGCTGCCTGATCACGGACTGATGGTCATTTTCGGCTGCGGAGAAGCCTTTGGCTTTGATGGAGAGCACAGCCGTATTTATGTTTTTGACGATGTGTACAGCCTGAAAGTAACACAGCGCCCTGCAGATCCTCCTTGTGAAAAGGTTCTTGAGACTGACAGAATGGAGATTCCTCTGCACCGCATTGTGGTCCGTGCCGGCTGGCAGGTCCCTCATGAGTGGTCCTCCATGTTCGATACTGAAGAAGGTGATGACTGCGATGCAGACTGGGGCATGAGCAGAGAGCAGCTTGAGCAGATCAATGACAGTTATGAGGAGCTCTTTGCTGAGCTTGCTGGGACTGACGGCTATGAAGAGCTTGAGGATGATACCACTCAGTTTCTGGGCTGGGGAGAGTTTATCCAGGGAGACTATACTGCAAACAGGCAGTGCCGCCTGCTTTATACCCAGAGTTCATTTTGTGATGAAAACCTTAAAAAATGGCAGCTTTGCATAGGTGATGCCGGCGCAATCTATTATTTTATCGATGAGGATGACCTTAAAGCCGGTCGCTTTGATCAGGTGCGCAGTTATATGGACTGCTACTGACTGCAGCCCGGCCGACCGGGCTCAGGCTGCCCGGGCTCAGGACGACCGGACCAGGGTGGTCATGCCAGGAGCTGACGCACGGCCCGGCGGCGGCCTGCAGCCAGGAGAGCCAGACTCATGGTGGCAGCTGTGGCACGCTCTGTACGGTCGACGCTGCGGACAAAAGAGGGAGATCCCGCGCATGCGGAGATCTCCCTTGCTCTTTATGGGGCAGCGATCATGGGGCCGTCCCTGACCTTAATCAGGCAAGACTGCGGGCTGAGCCGTGTCTGCAGGTGCGGCGGGCTGCCTTTTGGCTGTGCGTGCGCCCGCATCCGGCTGGGCCGGTTGCGGGGCTGCTTTATGCCATGGCTTTGTGGCGCAGGCAAATTACGGCGGCACCTCCGCAGCCCAGGGTAAGTATGGTGTTGACCAGGCTTACGCCATTGGCTGCGAAAATCAGGTCACAGCAATGGTGGTCAGGGGCGCTCAGCGCCAGATCGGCACCCGGGGCCCGGGTCAGATCCATGGTAAAGACATCCTGTCTGGTGTTGACTATGGTCAGCAGGGTGCAGTTTTCATCGTGACGCCAGAAAGCAATCATGCCACTGCCGACCGGGCAGCGGGTAAAGTCGCCCCAGGCCAGCACGTCATGCCAGCGGCTGTCATGTTTGAGCGCAGTGAGCCTTCTGTAGGTATGAAGTACTGAATTTTCATCATGGAGCTGATTTTTGACATTGACGGTACGCCAGTCCTGATGCAGACGCAGCCATGGTTTACCTGAGGTAAAGCCGGCACTGGCGCTGTCATCCCAGAGCATTGGAGTACGGGCATTGTCGCGGCTGTGCCATGCCACGCAGCGCAGAGCCTGCTCATCGCTCAGGCCGCTTTCAAGTGCATGGCGGTATTCATCAAGGGCATAGAGATCGTTGAACTCATCAATGCTGGCAAAATGAGTGTTGGTCATGCCCAGTTCATCGCCCTGATAGATAAAGGGAATACCGCGCAGGGTCAGCTGCACTGTAGCCAGTGCCCTTGCTCCCTGGGCATTTTGCAGATATTCGGGCATGAAGTAGGACACGCCGCGTGGCTCGTCATGATTGTCCAGAATTGGAGCTGTCATGGCACCGGCCTGCTGATAAAGTTCCTGAGTGGCAAAAACGCAGGATGCAAACTCATCAGGCCCCAGAGTTGTAAACTGGGTGTAATGGGGAGCTGACTCGATAACGGCACGGCAGGAAAGGTCAAACATGGTAGAAAAATAGCCATTTGTGCCGGCAAACTCCCTGACACTCTTATCAGTAACAGTCAGAACCTCTCCTACGGTAAAACAGTCAGCACGGACAAAGGTGCGCTCCTTGAGCTCGTTAAGATATGGTCCAATTCTGTCAAGCAGCAGAGCGTTCATATTGGCCGCATGGCTCATGCCATCACCAGCTGCATCTGGTAGCAGTCCCGGGAAGGAGAGATCCTTGACAATGGAAAGTATGGCATCGATACGAAATCCTTTGACGCCACGGTCTATCCAGAAGTTGACCAGGGAGTAGATTTGCTCACGCAGCTGAGGGTTGTTCCAGTTCAGATCTGGCTGTTCACGGGCAAAGTAATGGCAGTACCACAGATCCTCATCTTCGTGACCTGGCAGCTTTGACCATACCGAACCGCCAAAATAGGAGCGCAGGTTGTCAGGTGGCTGGCCGTCACGGCCTTTTCTGATGTAAAAGTAGTCAGCTTCGGGACTGAGCGGATCGGCGCAGGCCTTCTTAAACCATGGATGCTCTGACGAGCAGTGGTTGAGCACCAGATCCATAATGAGATCGATGCCGCGATCGCGGGCCTTGCTCAAAAGCTCATCAAAGTCATCAAGAGTGCCGAACACAGGGGCGATGTTGCAATAATCGCTGATATCGTAACCCTGATCGACAAAAGGCGAAGGATAAATCGGGCTTAGCCAGAGCAGATCAATGCCCAGATCCCTCAGGTAATCAAGGCGGCTGATAATACCCCGCAAATCACCAATACCATCACCATTGGAGTCCTGAAAGGATTTAGGATAAATCTGATAGGCTGTTTTGCCATGCCACCATTTCTTTTCCATTAAACACCTCTGTGCCTTAGTAAGGCATGTATATCATGCCCACTCTGCTGCGTGCTGAGTGTCCTGTTAATAAAATACTTTACAAAGCATTATTATTATTATTATTATTGTGAGCTGTATTGGCCATGAGCCCCATATGGCCAGGCCTGTTAATTTCAAATTTAATCTCTGTCAGATCTCTGTCTGTGTGTCAGTCTTGCTCTCTGACCATGTCTGTATATCACTGTCTGTTCAGTCTGTTGCTCTGCCCTGATTGTATTGCACTCCCTGTATCTGTTTAATTCTTACTTCCTGTTTTCTCTGTCCCTTAATCACATCTTTGCTTAGAAAGCAGGCAGGTTGTGGGCCTGCCTGTACTCAGGCCGTCACGCGTTCAGGCCTGTTAATCGTGGATGTGCCCGGTCTTAACTGCGTAATCCCGGTCACGCTAAAAGTGATGCTCATGCTAAAGCGTCAGCCGAGTGCTGACTTAATGCCCGCTGCTGCAGCGCTTACAGCCGGTGATGAGCACGGAAATGAAACTGTTGATTATCACGGCTATCTGGCCGGGGATGAGCACGGAAATTAAACTGTAGCTCAGCGCGAGCATCAGGCTGTTGCTGGGCACTAAATGAAACTGTTGTACAGCACGGCCATCTGGCCGGCGATGAGCACGGACATGGACCTGTACTGATGCCTTGGCGCTACAGCCAGTGTCTGCAGAGTCAGTGACGGTGCTTATGCAGATTAGTATGCTGTTCGGCAGGTGGCGACGGTTATGACTAATGGGCGGTGTCGGGGTGGTGTTAAGGTGTGGTCGGGGCTGACCTTTGCAGCAGGCCAGGAGGGTCTGCAGGCAGATCCCGGCTGACGTCCCTGGGAATACCTGAGCATATATGGTTAATGGGAAAGTGGAGTAATTCTTTGGCAGGTGGCGCCTGGGCGGAAGCATCTGTGCAGTCAGCTCCTGCGATGGCGCCATTGAAAGCAGGCTGGTGTTGTCAGCCCGCTATTACTTTTGGGGCCGGGTGCCAGTTTGAGTTCTGGTACCGGTCAGAGCCCGGCCAGAGCTGGCCGGGCGGAGGGGCTGCATGAGCACTGGCTTCAGATTTGGCCTGAGCCTGTGTTTTGGCTGTAGCCTTTGCAGCCCTTTATGGTTGTGGCTTTAGCTCTGAGCCTGCTGATCCCTGCTGCTGTCAGCCTGGGCATCGGTCTGAGCGGAGGCGTCGGCGGCATTGGAGCTGGTGCGGCGCTGCTGAAGCTCTCTGATAACATCAGGGTAGATTTTGTCGAGGCGGTAGCCCAGTACGGAGACAATGCACAGGGCAAAAAGGATGGCAGGGAAGACAGTGGTGGCCAGCAGTATGGTGTTCATGGCGGCATCAGTTTGCTCAGGAGCATTGTTGACGTAACCGCCAACCTGCATCACTGTGGAGGCGATGACGGCACCAAGGCCGGCGGCGAGCTTCATGCCGAAGCTGGCGCCTGAGTAGACCATGCCCTCGTGGCGCTCGTGGTCAATGTATTCGCCATATTCCACGCAGTCAGGGAGCATGGCAAAGACGCAGGCGTAGGTAAAGCCCTGACCAAAACCCCAGATAGCTGCACCGACAAAGGCAACTGTTGCAGAGTAAGGGTCAATAAAGCGCACCATGGCAGCGATGATAATGATGACGCAGGCGATCATCAGAGAGTTACGCTTGCCTGTCTTCTTGAGCATAATTGGCAGCACCAGGATAAGACAGCCCACCTTGAAGATATTCATGATGGTGGCAAAGGTACCGATGTGGTTAGGATTATCAAGGAAGTAGCGGCAGTAGTAGGTATTGGCTGTTGAGAACACCACGTCAGCGGTAAAGGTGGTCAGCATGGCCAGAGTGAGCATGACCCAGTATTTGTTCTTGAACAGGCGGCCAATAACCTTGATGGTGGTCTTGAGATCGCTCTTCTCAGGTGGCGGAGTAACAATGCGCTCATGACAGAAAGCAAAGGTCAGGAAGAAGCAGGTGCAGGCTACGGCGGCAAGAATCACGAAGGTAATGGTCCATGCAGCCTGATCATTGCCAAAGAACTCAACCATAGGCAGAGTAACGACAAGAGTCAGGGTGTTACCGGCAGTGGCCAGCAGCATACGGTAAATTACCAGAATGGAGCGCTGATAGCTGTCATTGGTCATGGAGGTGGTCATGGAGCCATAAGGCAGGTTAATGGCTGTGTAGACCACGGAAATGGCAAAGTTGTAGCTGACAAAGATATAGACATACTTAAGCCAGTCATCAAGGCCAGGTGGTACCGAGAACATGGCCACCATGGCTATGAAGAAAGGAATGAGCATGCGCAACAGCCAGGCACGGGCCTTGCCGTAAGGGCTTTTAGTGTTTTCAATCAGCCAGCCGACAAAGAGATCGGAAACACCGTCGAGCAGGCGTGAGAGCAGCATGATGGTTGCGACTACGGCAATGTTCACATTGACGTATTCGGTGTAGTAGTAGATAAGAATGGTTCCCGTAGGCGTATAGAGCATCTGGGATGCAAAGTCACCAAGGCCATAGGAAAAGCGCTCGGTCAGGCCTATTTTGGGATCTTTTTGAGGATTGTTGGCAAGAGCTGGGAATAACATCAGCTGACTCCTTTAAGCCTCAGAGTCGGCATATGTCAGACTGCGCTTGAGTCCTGCGTACCGTCAGGCCAGCCAGGTAAAAAACCAGGCTCCGGGCCGTCAGGTGCAGCATGTGCAGGATACTGCAGAGCAGTCAGCATATGGCTGCCACCCGGTATTGCAAAGGCAGCAGGTACTGTTCCTGTTTTCCTCATGGCTGCAGCAGCTGCTGGTAGCATAAGGCGGGCACAGCACTTAATCTGCCCTCAGGGCAGCCTTCCTGCAGATACTCGTGAGCATACACAGCGTCATCATGACATGGCAGATTCCTGGACTCAGGCCTCATGGCACCATGGCCCTTTGACCTGATGGTCCCATGACAGCTTGACCTCATGGCCCTGTGACCTGATGTCCCCATGACAGCGTGACCTGATGGCCTGATGTTGCCATGGAGATATAAATACACAGGACTGCAGCAGCCGGGAAGCCCCATGGTCATGGACATGAAGTCATGGTATCAGGGCTTGTTACGGCCTGTCTGAAGCAGGTTATGCCCTGTGGCAGGCGCAGTCTGCATGGCATGGCCGACAGGGCCGACAGGCCGGAGCTGCTGGCCATGGTATAGCCATGGCTCTGGCAATGTCCTGGCTCAGGTTCTGCTATGACCTGGTTTTGCTGCTGGCTGTTGCCAGCTGGTGTATTGCTTTTGAGCACCGGCAGGAAGGATTCCTGTAATACCGGTTTGAGACTTTAGACGATTCACACACTAACAGTCTGCACAGTGCACGGCCGCTGAGCGGCTGCACAGGTCAGGCTGCCTGAGCACCAGGTGGCTGTAGTGCTCACTACAGTTTATGAGCACTGCTGTCACATAAGGGAGTTATCAGGCGCAGCTGTTTTAGCAGTAACAGCGCGCTCTGAGACAGCGCCGGTGCGGGCGCTGATATCAGGATCGGGCAATGCCCGGGGCGGACATGCACAGCAAAGCTCAGCATTGCAAAGCCCTGGCGTGTCATGCCTTGCCCTGACCTTACCCTGTCCTTACTCTCCTTGAATTCCCTGACCTGAGATATGGTCAGGGAGGTGGAAACACACTGCCGTAGAGCTAAAAGGTGGAGACTTGCAGTGGTGTTTCAATTAACTTTCATACCTGCCAGTACTGCCCGGGAAGTCTTGCCCGGGCCGTACTGCCTGGGCCTTTGAGCTCTGCCCGGGACGTACTGCCTGGGGCATGGTCCTATGGGACCTGCCCTGGCCGTGGTGCGGCTACTGGGCGGAGCAGGCAATGATGGCTACGCTGGTGGCCGGCAGGGTCAGCTGACCATTGTTCAGTGTTACACCATCGGTGGCCAGTACGATGCTGGCATCTGCAGGCACTGAGCGGGTAATGGCAGAGTCTTCAAAGCTGGCCAGCACCTGAATCTGGCGTCCATCCAGTTCACGGGCAAAAGGAACTTCGTATTCAGCCACAGGACTGAGCGGTACAAAGCGGCCATCGGTCAGAATGTCATGCCACTGGCTGTCCTTCTTGAGGGCAATGAGCTTTTTGTAGAAAGACAGTACTGAGTGCTCGTCATTAATCTGTGCAGCAGCATTAATGGTGGTGTAGTCCTGATTGACCTTGAGCCAGGTTTCAGAGGCTGTGGAGAAGCCGGCATTTTTCTCAGCTGACCACAGGAAAGGGGTACGGGCATGATCACGGGACTCGATATTGAGTATGTCCAGTGCCTGCTTAGGGCTCAGACCTGCCTTGAGGGCTGACTTGTAATTGTCGTGGGCAGCCACATCGTCAAACTCATAAATGGAGTCAAAACGGGTGTTGGTCATGCCAATTTCCTGGCCCTGGTAGATAAAAGGCATGCCGCGCAGCAGGACATTTACGGCACCCAGGACCTTGGCGCCCTCAGGAGTCTGAGCATGGCGCGGTACATAGTAGGACAGGCCACGTGGCTCATCATGGTTCTCTACTATTGGGCACATAAAGCCAATGTCATTGACGCGCTGCTGGCTGGCAAAAATGGTATCGCGCCAGCGGGCAATGCTTACCGGACGGAAGCGGTAGTAAGCAGGATAGATTTCGTTGAGCTCACGGGCTGAGAAATCAAAAATGGTGGAGAAAAAGCCCTCAGGACCAATGTAGTTCTTCAGTGAGGCCTGGTTGACACCAAAAGCCTCGGCCACAGAAATAGCCTTGTGAGGCTTGAAAGTGGCGTTGTTCATCTCATGCAGGAAGGTAGCGGCCTCATCGGAGAGCTTCGCTGTCATCTTGCCTGCTGAGCACATGCCGTCAGGACCATCAGCTGGCAGGCCAGGGAAAGACAGATCCTTGGCAATGTTCATGATGGCGTCGATACGGAAACCGGCTACACCCTTGTCCAGCCAGAAATTGATCATATCGTAGAGCTTTTTGCGCAGCGGCTCGTAATACCAGTTAAGGTCAGGCTGCTCCTTGCAGAAATAGTGCAGGTACCACAGGTCCTCATCTTCACGGCCTGGCAGCTTTGACCATACTGAACCGCCAAAGTAGGAGCGTAGATTGTCTGGTGGCAGACCGTTCTTGCCCTCACGGATATAGAAGTATTTGGCCTCTTCACTGTTGAGGTCAGCACAGGCCTTTTTGAACCATGGGTGCTCGCTGGAGCAGTGGTTGATTACCAGATCAAGAATGATATCGATACCGCGCTCACGGGCACCTGCCAGCAACTCATCAAAATCTTCCATGGTGCCAAACAGAGGATTGATGTCCTGATAGTCAGAAATATCATATCCCTGGTCCACCATAGGGCTTTTGAAGATTGGGCTTAGCCATACCAGCTCAACACCCAGATCTTTGAGGTAATCAAGGCGGCTGATAATACCGCGCAGATCACCAATACCATCGCCATTGGAGTCTTGAAATGATTTAGGATAAATCTGATAGGCAACCTTGCCCCACCACTTGTCACTCATGAATGTTTCCTTATATCAGCTGACTTCAAAGAAAGTCTGTTGCATCTCACCGCAGCCGCAGCAGGCTCGCACCAGTCCCGGATCAGGTCAGGCACAGTCCCGTGCACCGGCATAAGCTCCGGCACAGGCAAAAGCAGAATACTTGCGAGCATTGCATCCGTACAGAACTTGCTGTCACAGCGCAGGCGACGCCACCTGCAATTGCAGGATCCGCCACAGCTGCAGCTGCGCAGCAGCTGTACTGTCTCTTATGGCTGACGCACTCATACTCAAAACCTGCAGGCGCAGGTGTTTGCGCAGAGGGCTCAGTGCGCAGTCAGGGTATGCGCACACAGTTAAAATGGTCTATAAAATAATATGGAATGAATTTAAACCAGTTTGTTAAATGCTTTTATAAAGCGATCTGATAAGGAAGCCCTGGATGAATTATCCTGAACCAGGGGCGCCGCTGCATGAATTGCAGATACAGCGGCGCGATTTGAAGACAAAGCAAAATCGGCTGTCAGTGCAGGCAGTGCGTACAGTGCAGATAAGGTATTCTCTGGGTGTATGCTCTGGTGCTCTGGACTTTTAGCATAGCTGTACTTTAGTGCACTGCACACTGCTGCTTACAGAGGTGTTGGGCTGTTATCTGCTTTATAAAGCATGTTTTGCCCGTTAATACCAGGTGGCTGATTTGTGCCAACGGTACATATGGTATCAGCTGGTATGCAGTGCAATATTCTGGTCGTCAGGCATTGAGGGGACTGCGGACTGCAGGTCAGTGCCATGGCTGGCATCAGGTGCTTTCATTGCAGACAGAGCTGAAGGCATCGGTCATGAGCGGGAGCGTGACCTGATGCATTAAGGCTTATGTCTTCAGTCCTGATGGTTTTGCAGTATAAATTGCGATATTAACCTCGCTGGAGTCACAGGGCCTGTTTGAAGTAATCTCCGGAAAATTTAGGTCCGGGTCCTCAGGTCCATGCTTAAATAATCAAAAGCCTTCGCGGCCGGTTTTAAGTTCATGGCTTAAAGCGCAGCCACACCTGCGCAGTCGCGTGATTTATTTCCCTGTGTATGGAGGCATTATACGGGGGGCCAGTTGTAAAAAAAAAAAAAAAATCAGTATTTGAACAGAAAAATACACTTTTTTAATATGACGTCATAAATTGCGTGATCACGATCACAATGGTCTTAGTTTGAATCAGGGGATAAATTTTGTGTCTGTAAACAGCATATATATGGCCTTTTGGCTGTGGTAACGTTTTCATTGTGTTAAATAAGCCAAATCTGTTGACTAATATCGTCTGTGCAATACTACGCTGTGTATACCTGGAGGCGCAATTTAGTGTACACGCGATCCGGTAGCGTAATCGTGACTGAGCAGCCATAACTGGCACGCCTCAACTGGCACTCTTCAGAATGCTGCACATAAGTGGCAGATGGCATCATGAAGGCCATTGTGGTGGCAAATGTCACAGGCTCTGTCCGGCCAGCGTTTACATTGCCACGAGCGTGGTCCTCTTGAGCTCTGCAATGAGTTACGAACATCGGGACTTAAAATCAGATATGAGTCATCAGGCATGTGAGCGGGTATGAAATGCCACATGGATCTGGCGAAACTGGTGTGACAGTTATGGTATGAGATGCTCCTGAAGAACAGGAGCAGGGGCAGGCACAGGGACAGGAAAAGACTCAGATTAAAGGCCAGGCACAGTCACAGTCACAGGGACAGGAAAAGACTCAGACTAAAGGCCAGCCACAGGCACAGGCACGGTAGCAGGCTCAGACTCAGGTACTGGCTTCTGAACAGGGCCAGGGACAGACTCAGGTCCTGGGGCACACTCAGGGTTTTGGTCAGGCTCACGCCGGGTCTTATGCCAGTGCTCAGGCCTGGGGAGGGCAAAGCGCTGCTGGTATGGCGGCAGCGCATCTGTCTGCCTGTCATTGCAGTAAGGTGGGGATAATAAGAGACAGGCCGTCCTTGCAGCTGCTATCGGGCCTTAATGAGGCTTTGAGGTGTTAATTTGCAGTAATGCCCTGGGGCAATCAATGCACTATGATGGCTATGTGCGGTAAAGAAGAGACTTTGCTGTGTGCTCTGTGCTCTTTTCTGCTGCCGCTTTGCTGATATGTCGTGTTTTAGTGATGTATCTGTTCTTTTCTGTCTGATCACAGGGCAAAGCAACTGCCTGCAGCTGGAGCATCCGTGCACTTATTATGGAATAAGATACACAGTACAGTGTTATGTACAGTGAGCTGTAAGTTTGCAGTATAAGCACAGGCCAGTCTGCCGGGATACAGAAGCGGTAAATGCAGAATGGCAGCCTGCGCAAGTGCTTCGGGCGTCAGCCGGACTAAAGTCCCTAAATCGCTGCCGGAGCCTGTACACCAGTGTCCCGGCAAGCTGCCAACCTCACATTCGTGAGACGGTGAATACTGATATTTCACCTTGTTGAGCTTGCTTACCTGTCACCATGTTTCTGTCTGCCCTGCCAGTCTGTCTGTCAGTCTGCAGGCTTCTTCTGAAATAACTCTGTCCACGCTGCACAATCCTGCCTCAGAACTCAAATAAATTGTCTGTTTGTCTGTACCATCAGCTGTCTGAACTTTTGTACGTGCATAGTGTCAGTTTGACTGGACATAATGCCGTTGTCATGTGTTCAGCAGTGCTGATGCAGAGTGCTGAGGATATATGTGTCCTGCATAAAACCTTTTGTAAAGGCATACAGCCGCAGCCTTGCTTCCATGTGGGGAGCAGGGCAGGGAGTTAAAGAAGAATGCTGGAAACAATAACGGGCAGGGGACAAGAGCCACAAGTACACCTGTCGGTGTACGATAGCGCAGGCCGGCACAGCATTATGGAAGACAACTGCTGTTTATACAGAGCATAGTGCTGTGGTATCTGCGCTGGAGAAATATCAGGATAAAATCCTTTTTATAAATCTGAACTGAACATGGAGCACAAACGGTCAGCTGTTGCCAGTCAGGGGCCGTCAGCACTGGGCAGACGGGGGGACGGTAACAGGTGACATCCATGCTTCCGCAGGTTGCGGAACTGACATGAAAGCCTTTCACTTCAAATCATCATGTACAGGCATTTTCAGACATGCTCAAAACATGAATGAGGCTTACAGACTGTTTGCAGTAAATTTCTTTTAACCTGGATCAGTCAGCAAAATTATGTTGGTGATTATGCAATATCTTTACTGCAAAGAAAACTACCGGCGGGGCTAATGTAAAAATAAATTTTACATGCCTCTGATTAAGGCAGTATGCGGTCTGGGGAAAATCAAAGCCTTTTCTGTTGCTGCAACAATAATGCAAAAAATGCAAATCTTGTGAAAAATTGCAGCGAGATTTGTCGCATCTATACAGGGCACACTGAAGTGTGCTCACCCGGATCATCACAGCAAATTTAAGCAAGTTATTACAAGGCTCATGCAACTGCAGCCGGAAGTAACCTGCAAAAACCAGTTAGACTGTCATTTATTGGCGTCCAGTACCCATTTTCATGCTGAGCACGAAAACGCATCACATTAAATGACAGCTGGAAACAGGTATATGCCTGAGGGCGTCCAGGTCTGAATGTACTGAGCAAAGCCTCCTGACAGGAGCGGCCACATGGCACTCAATACAGGAAATCTGACACGCCGGCAGGAACGATTTGCCAGAAAGCAAGCCGTACACTTAACCATACAGGTCTCTCCATGAGGCGGTTGAGCTTACTCAGGCAAAGCACAAGAATTATCTGCCAGGTTACGCATGATGATCCCCGGTGGCGCACAGTATCAATCATGGACATAAGTGCATTTTCTCCTGGCATTGCTCGCCATTACCAGTACAGGATCATGACCGAGAATGACTGATGTAAGGGCGCAGAGACGCCGGGGCCGAGCACGATCGAAGGATAGTCAGGGCATTGGAGGTGAGCTTTAAAGTCACACTGTGATCTGTGTTGTGAATATTGCCACATGAGGTTAAGTCATGCGCTCATAAATGGGCACAAGGGACGGGCGCAGCTCAGGTAAACAGCGATAAGGTGTATACACATGGCGGCAGCTGTCAGGAGCATACCAGTGAGGAGACATAAAGGCAGGGGAATAACAGGTATATGCCGCTTCAGGGGCACAAGGGACGGGCGCAGCTCAGGTAAACACCGATAAGGTGTATACACAGGAAGGGCGCAGCTCAGGAGCATACCAGTGAGGAGACATTAAGGCAGGGTAATAACAGGTATCTGCCGCTTCAGGGACACAAGGGACGAGCGCAGCTCAGGTAAACACCGATAAGGTGTATACACATGGCGGCAGCTGTCAGGAGCATGCCAGTGAGGAGACATAAAGGCAGGGGAATAACAGGTATCTGCCGCTTCAGGGACAGAGGCGACGGGCGCGGCTCAGGTAAGCACCGATAAGGTGTATACAAAGGGCGGGCGCTGTTAGGGACTATACCAGTGAGGAGACATTAAGGCAGGGGAATAACAGGTATCTGTCGCTTCATGGACATAGGTGAAAGGCGCAGCTCAGGTAAACACCGATAAGGTGTATACACATGGCGGCAGCTGTCAGGAGCATGCCAGTGAGGAGACATAAAGGCAGGGGAATAACAGGTATCTGCCGCTTCAGGGACAGAGGTGACGGGCGCAGCTCAGGTAAACAGCGATAAGGTGTATACACAGGACGGGCGTAGCTCAGGAGCATACCAGTGAGGAGACATAAAGGCAGGGGAATAACAGGTATCTGCCGCTTCAGGGACAGAAGGGACGGGCGCAGATCAGGTAAACACCGATAAGGTGTATACACAGGAGTGGCGCTGTTCGGGAGTATACCAGTGAGAAGACATAAAGGCATGGGAATAACAGGTATCTGCCGCTTTGGGGACAGAGTGGACGGGCGCAAATCAGGTAAGCACCGATAAGGTGTATACACAGGGCGGGCGCTGTTAGGGTGCCTGCTGTTGAAGGTATCAGCTGGACGGGATGAGCTCAGATGTTGACGCTGGCGTGTGATGGATGAGGTCGAGGCGCCGTCATGATGGCGACAGCTGATAATGACTGAGGCGCGGGGACAATCGGTACGGGGACTTCACTGCAGCAGGAAGTGATACTCTCCGGGCATTGATAAGGCTCATGTGGAGAGCAAGACTGGCTTACATACAAACAGAAAAGCCTGGGCGGAAATCGGCCCAGGCCTGCTACTGCAAAATGAAAACTGGATTTGCCTGTATAAGCGATGCATGACGGATGTCTGGCATTTACTTACTCAGGCTTAACGCAAAACTGAGGGGGCATAACGCCGTGGTAATGTCAGCAGGCAGGGAGCATAACAGTCAGGGTCATGTTAATACTGAGCATCATGGTGATGCCGTGCTTGGGGTTACCCCGGGGAATATGACTGTTCATCCCTTGCTGCTGTGGCTGTAAATCTGTGTGTCCTGAGCTGTCCCTGGAGCAGTTTTGTGTCCAGAATGATGTATGGAAGTTGTCATTGCGCATGAATGCATGCCGACCAGCTTAAGCTCAGTTTAGTGTAAGCCGTGGCATGCTGCTGCCTATGGCGCGCCAGACGATAGCGTGCCAGACATGCTTCAGTATTTTGTGCCATGCCCTGGAAGGATTAGCCTGGTATGGGCATGCCTGGGCATGGCATTACATGGTCTGCCGGGATGGCCGGTGCTGACCGGCCCATGCTGGCCGGCAGACTTTCCGGTGATTGCCGGACCTGCCGGGTTAGAGCAGGACTATGGCTGAGCTGCCTTCGGCAACGGTAAGCTGGTTGTTTTCCACTTTGACGCGGTCGGAGCTTAGCAGAATGGTGGAGCTTTCGTTGACCGGGAATTGCACAGGCCAGGCACCGAAGTTGGCCACTACCATAATGGTTCTGTCGCTGGTACGGCGCAGATAGGCAAGAGTGTGACCGTTAGGATCGTCCATAGGTACGAACTCACCATAGGTAAAGATCTCTTTGTACTGAGGATCACGACGCAGCTTAATCAGCTTGCGGTAGTAGTTGAGAACAGAATCAGGGTCCTTGGCCTCAGTTGCAACATTGACCGTATCCTTGTCCTGGTTGACCTTCATCCATGGTTTTACAGTGGAGAAACCTGCGTATTCACTGTCATCCCAGCTCATTGGTACACGGCCATGATCACGTGCCTGATCATTGAGCACCTGCATGGTCACTGTCTCGGACAGACCATGGGCCTTGCACATGGCATACTGATCCTTGCTCTGACAGTCATCAAGTTCATCAATATTGTCAAAGCGGGTATTGAGCATGCCCAGCTCCTGACCCTGGAAGATAAAAGGAATACCCTTGAGAGTAAGGTTAACTGTACCCAGTGCCTTGGCTCCCTTTGCGTTGTGCCACATAGGAGGCAGCCAGGTGGACACGCCGCGTGGCTCATCGTGGTTTTCAATTACCGGGGCCAGAAAGCCGCAGTCTCCTGCAGTTTCCTGAGCGGCAAATACCACCTCACGGTAACGGGCAACACTGAGCTTTTCAAAACCGTAGAAGCAGTAGTGGCCGGTCAGGGCCTCACGGGCGGAGAAGTCGAAGATAGAGCTGAAGACACCGTTGTCACCGATGAAGTCGGCTACGTTTTCCTTTGAGATGCCAAAGACTTCGCCTACAGCAAATTTGTCATGCTTGCGGAAAGTCTGCTCATTCATCTCATGCAGGAAGTTGATGGCCACATCGACATTGTCACTGTTCATCTTACCGCAGGAGCACATACCGTCACCCACATCATCAGGCTCATACTGAGGGTAGGAAGGATCCTTGCCTATACACATGATGGCATCGACACGGAAACCGGCAATACCCATGTCTACCAGCCACCAGTTCATCATCTCGTAGATTTTCTGGCGCAGCTCAGGATTGAACCAGTCAAGGTCAGGCTGCTTTTTGTGGAAGAAGTGGCAGTAGTACAGATTGTCATGGCCAGGCAGCTTATCCCACACTGAGCCGCCAAAGTTGGCGCGCAGGTTGTTAGGTACCTTGCCATCCTTACCCTCACGGATAATGAAGTAAGAAGCTTCCTTGCATGATGGATCAGCACAGGCCTTTTTGAACCACTCATGCTCATCAGAGCAGTGGTTGACCACCAGATCCATAATGATGCCTATGCCGTATTTGTCGGCCTCAGCCTTAAGGCGTTTGAAGTCCTCCATGGAGCCAAATACAGGGTCAATGTCCTGATAATCAGATATGTCATAGCCCATATCGGCAAAAGGGGACTTGTAAATAGGCGAAATCCACAGCAACTCAATGCCAAGCTCAGCAAGATAAGGGATCTTTTCAATAATACCTGGCAGATCGCCTACACCGTCGCCATTGCTGTCCTTAAAGCTGCGAGGATAAATCTGATAGGCTGTCTTTCCGTGCCACCATTTCTGCTGCATAGTAATTATTCTCCAGAGCTGTACACACCTGATGTTCGTATCTGTATCCCGATACGGCCTGCACCTGTTATCACTGACTACCCGCCCACTGGCTGTAAAACTGACCATTGTTCCCTGTCTGAAAAGACAGGACTGCTGCAGCCCATATGGACGCTGACCATATGGCTGTCCATAGCTGTACTGCATTGACAGCTTTATGATCAACGCAAAGCAGACCTGTGCTGGGCAATTACCCATGGCGGGGCCGGCTGTCAGGCAGTTACCAGAGCCAGTGCCGGAGCCAGAGCCGAATAAGCGTATCAGGGCCGTGGTTATATTGCAGGTAAGACGGACACATTGAAGATGCGATATAAGGGCCCGTCCATGAGTAGATTATAGGGGCGGGCCTGGTGCAGCTGTTATGGCTTTTTGGCCAGAATATACACAATATTAACCATTTATTTGTCTGTGCCGGGGAATTGAGTGATCTGCGTCACATGAGGAGAATTGCAGCTGATCCAGATCATCTTGGACAATTTTCAGGTCAAATAGTCGATTTTTTGAGTAAAAACTGTATTGAAGTGACATATAAGCGTGGCAAAGCAACACTGATATGTCATTAAGATGCTATACCATATTAACTTTGCTCCTGGTCAATGGGGCACTGGCAGAATGAAGCAGGCGGAATGTGGCAGGGGCAAGGTGGCAGGTGGCAGGTGGCAGGCGTCAGGCGGAAAGTGGTAAGGGGCAGGATGCAGGATTAAATATTCACTGGCAGGTGCAGTTGAGCACGATGGTTGCGGCAGCGGTGGCGGTGGCGGTGGCGATGGCGGGGCAACTTGTGGAGCTGGTAATGGGTGGGCTGTGAGATTAATGGCTCAGTAAGAGCAAAGCCCGGATCTCTCAGGATGAAAGTCTCCGGGCTTTGTAAAGTGTTATGGTAATGGTGTGTCAGAGCAGCATTGGAGCTACAGACCAAAAGGATCGTTGCGGCGGCGCTCCAGCTCTTCGATTTTGGCTCTGATTTCTGATGGAGTGGTTGGCCTTGATGGTTTGTTTTTAATGGCTTCGGCGGCGGCTGATGCTGCCCTTGAAGTTTTGCTGCTCTTAACCGTTTTAGTTGCTGTCTTTGAAGATGAACGGGTGGTGCGGGCGCTGCCAGAGGAGCGGCTGGCTCTTACTGTGCGACCCCTTACAGTGCTCTTGTCTGAACCGCGTTCACGGGAGAGCAGATTGCCATTGTCATCAAACCAGAACTCTTCTTCCTCACTGCGATGTGCGGTGTTGTTCTTATAGGCCGATGAAATACGGCTCTGTCCAGACATTACACGGGTGCGCGGGCGCTCGAAGTTGCCTGAGTCAAAGCATTCCTGCAGGGCAAAGGTAGTCCTGCGGGCAATGGAGTTTTCACGGCGCTCAGGGTAAGTTTCCTCTTCCTCATCATCGCTGTCGTCTTCGTCGTCCCAGTCATCGGAAGAGGCATTGTCCTTAAGTCTGCTCTTATCAGTGACTGCCTGATTGCGGGTATCGTCCTCGTCATCTTCATACAGATCATCTTCGTTGTCCTGAGCATCAAGATGATTGATGGAGTGATTGCGCAGCGCTGCCTTGAGATTCTCCTTGTCCTGAAGAGGGTTGTAGACATCGTGAGTGCTTACGGCCTCGTCTGAGCTGCCGCTGGCTGCAGCCTGACCTGCTGACGCAGCAGCGTCTGCTGCACCATCGGCTCCTGATGCTGCTGCGCTCTGCTTCTGGTCGCTGGCTGGGCCTTTGCGGGCAGACGATGAAGATTTGCCGGCCTTATGACCTGAAGAGAGGTTTTCAGACTCGCTGTCATCAAAGAAAGTGCTCCCGGCACCTGCAGTTCCTGTCCTTGCTGAATCAGCTGCGCTGGCTGCGCCAGCTGTTCCAGCAGCGGCAGTGGCTGCAGCATCTGCAGCGACGCCTGCACAGGATGGTTCAGACGAAGCATGGGATCTGTGTGATGCGGCGGCAGATGCAGCTGCATCAGCAGAAGCTGGACCTGATCCGGTGCGGATATCGATAGTTCCGTGGTCGCTGCGGCGGCCACTGTTCATGCGCACAGACTTGCTGCTGCGGGTGACATTGAGGTCCGAACCCTGATCTCCCGAGGTGTGGTTAATGTCAGTGGAGCTCAGCGATGGAGAAAGATCCTGAGCGCTTACCTCCTCGTCCTTGCTGCGGGCCATGGTCTCTTCAATATGACGCTTGCGGTAGCGCAGGGGGGTTACTCCAAATTTGTTTTTGAAGCTCTTGAAGAAGTAGCCGGCATTTTCAAAGCCGTTATCAAAGGCAATATCGGATATGGCCCTTGAGGTAAGCTCAATTTCCTTGGCCGCACGACGCAGGCGCAAATCACCAAGGTACTCTGTAAAAGACATGCCAGTGACTCTGCGGAAATAGCGGCAGAAATACTGATCGGTAACACCCATGCGCACGGAGGCGTCCTTGATGGTCATAGGGCCGGCAAAATGGGTATCAATATAGTTGAGCAGATCCTTGAGCTTGTCCTGCTTGGTCTGCACTGTGTTCTGAGCACTTTCTTTTCGGGAAAGCAGGCCATACTCATGGTACAGAGCAATAATTTCCAGCAGCTTGGCCTTGATGAGCAGACGGTGAGAGGCGTTCTGCGTAGCTCCATGACGTGCGCAGTAGCGGTAAAGTCTGTCAATGCGACGGAATACCGGATGCTCAGGAGTGATTACTGGAGGAATAGGGATATTGGATGACAGCAGGGCATCAAAGATTTCTGACTGTACTTCATCGTAATGAGTCATGACCAGCATGCGCGGATCAAAGACAATGGCGCTTTCCTCACACTCAGGAGGCAGCTCGAAGGTGTGCATGACATTACCTGGCAGCAACAGGAAAGCTTCGTTTTCCACCACCAGATCATTCATGTCTACGGAAATCTTGAAAGTGCCACGGGAAAAGCGCACCAGCTCCATTTCCTTGTGCCAGTGCAGAGGCACACGTGAGGGGAACTTCTGGGGCTCCCATATGTAGGCTGCAAAAGGGAAAACAGAGGTGCCATGACGCACATGCTCATTGAGCTCGCGGCTTGGAGCGATCTGAGCCTTGCCCTTTCCTATGGCCTGAGTGGCCGGGCGCTGCTGGGCATGGCCTCTGCGTCCAGCGGCGGCACCTGTACCAGCCCCGGTCCCGGTACCTGCCTTGCCGGCCTGGGCATCGCCTGAGATATTGGCCGAGCCCATGCTGTTGGCAATCCTGATATCGTCATAGACATCGCGTCCGGCATTAACAAAAGGAGGGGCCGGACTGTCGTCTGTATCAGCATGTGAGCTGTCCGGGCGGCTTTCTTCGTCCTGCTCGGGATCCATATACTCTTCTTCGTAGTATTCCTGCTGGCCGGAAACATTGCCCATGCCTGCATCTGTGGCTTTTTCAGCGCCTTTGCTGACTGCTTTGCCCATATCTGCACTCTTAATCTGTTGTACTGACCTTGCCTGTCAGCCATAAATGACAGTTTTATTGTCCACCACACATCTTTATTCCATAAAGGCTGTCGAGGCCCTCAGAGGAAATAATCTGACAGGATAGCCGATTATGGCACAAACTATACTGTATTAACCATAAAATGACTGATACAAGTACAAAATTGTGAGGTGAGACAAATACTGCAGCTAGCAGAAATTCCGGCAAAAGCCATAGATATCAGTAAACATACCAAATGCATACTATTTAAAATGTCCACATTTGACCAGTCATAAAACTGCTAAAAATGCATAATATTAACTTCCAAAGTCACGCCTGAAGCAAGAATTGAACATCCCATGCCTGCAGACTTGACCTGACCAGCTGCACAGGCCGGCCTTGCCAGTAACAGAGCTTAAGGCCATACCCATGCAGCTCACCAGTCACCAGTCAGCAATCCGTCCACAACAGTTCAGCGTGCACGGATCATGGTTGCCAGGCATACCATGTATCCATGGTTCAGGGACCAGAGACAGTATCACCAGCAGAACAGCTCCTGACCTCAATGAGGCCAGACGCAGTAACACCACGAGATCAGGGACTGCTCATTAGCTCGCTGCCCGAACAGAGCCATGCATAGCAAGCAGATATTGTCAGGTCATGAGAGCAGGTCGCTTTTAAGGTCACTGGCAAGTCTGTACCAGGATCCGGTCACAGTTTGCTGGCAGGTCGTAACTGTGCTCCGGCATGAGCAGCAGGAAGAGCTGGGAGTATGCTCCGGTGTAAAGGGAAGGAATAGCCGAGAGTATGCTCCGGGCATGAGCAGCAGGAAGAGCCGGGAGTATGCTCCGGTGTAAATGGAAGGAGTAGCCGGGAGTGTGCTCCGGAATGAGCAGCGGGAAGAGCCGGGAGTGTGCTCTGGGGCAAAAAACCGTATTTATCAGCTAACATTAAATTCCAATACTGTGATCCAACAAATTGATCCATATAGTTGGGCTGTCTATATTGGGAAGACATGTACAGCTGTTCGGAGGTTATATGCTGGTAAGTTTTACGATCGATAACTGGATGTCATTTCGTGACCCTGTCACCCTGTCTCTGGTAGCCGGTGACGAGACTCAGCACCGCAACCACATTCCTGAAATCAGGGATTTTGAGACAGCTGTTGTACCGGTATGTGCCCTGCTTGGCGCCAATGGCTCAGGCAAGACCAATTTCTTCAAGGCACTTAACTTTGTTAAGACCATGGTGGTAGAGGGTACAGATCAAAAGGAGGGGGTAGACGTCTGTCCTTTCCTTCTGGACAGTGGCTCAGCAGAGGAAGAGTCAACTTTCCATATCGCTTTGCTGATAGATCAGTCATTTTACGAGTACAGCTTCAGCGCCTCCTGTGAAGCCGGAATTATTGAAGAAAAGCTGGTACTGGAAAATGCCACCGGTCTGCACACTCTTTTTGTCCGTCGTGGCAATCAGATCAAGCTCGACTCTGCTCTGCAGGGCAGTGATGATCTGATGACTGTATTCAGGAATACCCGCAGTAATCAGCTTTATCTCAACGCTCTGCGCGAAACTGACTTTGAATTGTTCAAACCTGTCTACAGCTGGTTTGACAGCCGTCTGGTCATGTTGCGTCCTGACTCCCGCTTTGATCCTTTTATTGCCTTCAATTGCGAAGGTCAGCACCTGTTATCCCGTATGAGTCAGCTGCTGAGCATGCTTGATACCGGTATTACCAGCCTCGGAGGCAAGCCAGTACCGCTGGAGCAGGTTGATTTTACCGACTGTCTTAAGGGTCGCCTGTACAAGGCTGTGCATGAAAACTGGTCTGCCATTGTAGACACTGGCACCAACGGTCAGATTTACTTTGTCTACAATTATGGCGGCTCACTCTTTGCCATCAGACTGGAGAGCACTCACAAAAAGCCGGATGGCACCGAGGTTGTCTTTAACCTCAATCAGGAATCAGGCGGTGTGCAGCGTCTTATCAATCTGCTGCCTGCCTTTATTGAGCTTATGGACGCCGACTGCAACAAGGTCTATGTCATTGACCGCTTCTTTGACAGCATGCATACCCTGTTAAAGCGCCGCCTTATCAATCTCTTCTTCTTCAACTGCGGCCCTGACAGCCGCCGCCAGCTGCTCTTTACCACTCACGATGTGGAGCTGCTTGATAAGGAACTCTTCCGTACCGACGAAATCTGGCTTGCCGAGCGTGACGAAGAGGGGGCCTCCCATCTTGATACTGTCTTTGAGTACAGGGGCAAGAAGATTGACAAGGATCTGCGCACCAGCTACCTGCAGGGCAAGATGGGCGCCGTCCCTGACCTGCCTGGCAAGGGCGTTATCTGCAAGGCCCTCAAAGAGGACTGATGCATCAGCGCCTGACACCATGAGCTGAGCAACCAGTGTCAGGGCCTGAGCGGGCTATACTGATGCCCGCCTGATGCCCCTGGAGACCGGCATACGCCGGACTGCAGAACATACCATGTGTCAGCCAATGTGAGCCTGCCCTGCTGAGGCATGAACTGCACATCAAAAGGATGTCCTTATGGCATCCTTTTGTGTTATTAGGGCCATGGAATGTCTTATTTGACTGGGCTCGCACGTAGGACAGCAGCGGATATGGTGTAGCCGGGCAGGCAGGACAGCGGAGAATATGGTGTGGCCATGCAGGCAGGACAGCGGAGAATATGGTGTGGCCATGCAGGCAGGGCTGCTGCCAATACGCCGTGGACAGGTGCGGCTTCGGGCGGGCTGGGGCCTTACAAAGCGCAGGGCAGCCGGGACTGTGTATGATATCTGTCTTATAGCATGGCATAAATATGGGAGTCGTGTGATGTGACTATGAGTTGCAGCATATGCCTATAGGATCGGCGCTCAATTGAGGTTAGAATAGAAGTTTAGCCGTGTCCGGGATCCGGACACGTGATATGAGGATTAATCACCGCACGGTTTTGGGATCTGGAAAGGAGCCGGGAATTGTTAATTAGCTTTACTGTTGAGAACTGGATGTCATTTCGTGACAAAACCACCTTTTCCATGGTGGCCGGTGAAGATGAACAGCATCTGGACAGAGTTCCTGAGCCCCTTGGTTTTGAGTCCAGGGTTCTTCCTTTTGCAGCCATTTTCGGCAGCAACAGTTCCGGTAAAAGTGCTTTCTGCCATGCCCTTGGTTTTCTGAAGAATCTGGTAGTGCATGGTACCCGTGCCGGTGAAGCTACTGGTGTGATGCCCTATCTTGCTGATAACGAGTACACTCAGCGTCCTTCCTCATTTTGTATTGAGGTGCTCATAAAGGACGTACTTTACGAGTTCAGCGTCAAGCTCAATGCCCGCGAAATTCTCGAGGAAAAGCTGGTCCGTACCGTCGATGACCGTCAGAGCGTTCTTTATTTCCGCTATGACGGTGAAATGCATTTCTCAGATCAGCTCTCCGAGCTTGATTTCCTCAACTTTGCTTTCCGTGGCACCAGATCCAATCAGCTGTTCATCACCAATACCGTCATGCAGAGCATTTCCGTGTTGCGTCCTCTGTACGACTGGTTCAATGACAGCCTGATCCTGCTCACCCCTGACTGTCCTTTCGAGCCTTTCTACTCTCTTTACGATGAGGCTGATACTTTCCTGGCAGCCATGAACCAGGCCCTGTCAGTAATGGGCACCGGCATTGTCCGTCTTGACCTTCGTGATGCTGTATGGGAGAACCTGCAGCTGCCGGGCAATCTCAAGGATCAGATTGAAAGAGATGCCTCTGAGGGGCGCTACGTGCATTTTGCCCTGGCATCCAGCCATGAGCGCTACATTGCCACCCGTTCTGAGGGGGTTATGCAGTTAAGACGTATGGTTACCGTACATGCTGGCCGTGGCCGCAGCGAGTTTACCCTTGAGCTCAGCCAGGAATCTTCAGGTGTCCGTCAGCTCCTCAATCTGCTGCCTGCCTTCATTGATCTGTGCATCCAGGGAACCGACCGTCTGTACGTGGTTGACGGTTTTGAGCACAGCCTCCATCCGCTGCTGGTGCGCTCCATGATTAAGGGCTACCTTGCTTACTGCACAGAGCTCAGCCGCATGCAGCTGGTTATGACAACCCATGATGTCGAGCTGCTGGATTTTGAGGTGGTTCGCCCTGATGAGATCTGGTTTACTGACCGTTCCAGCGGCGGCGCCACTTTCCTCACCCCTCTTATTGAGTGCCCTGAGTCCCGCAATGTCGAAGATCTGCGCGAGGACTACCTCAAAGGTATCCTGGGCAGCATTCCAAACTTCAAGTACCGTGGCCGCTAACCGTTAGCCCCACTGGTCATTAGCCATTGGCCATGGGCCAATGGCAGATGCCCATGAAAAGTGGCAGGTGTCCATGACCAATGGCAGATGCCCATGAAAAGTTGCAGGTGTCCACGACCAGTGTCATATGTCCATGACCAGTGACAGATGTCCAGGGACCGGACCTGCAGGCCTGTCGATCGGAATGCCGGGCAAGAAAGTACGTACTTTCTGAGTGTGGGGTGTGATGATTTAGCTGATTTATATAAGATTCCTGCATGTTCCATAACATACAGGAGACGTATATGGGCGTTAAAAATGACGCAGCTGTGCCATCGTGCAAAAG
>NZ_JALKIL010000038.1 GCF_023051105.1 Anaerobiospirillum sp. NML120449
TACAGCATTTTTTTTGCCAAATTTTATCCATGTATGTATATATTTCTATTTATAGTCAATTTTCAGATAGATACTTGACAGTTGAAAAGTATTATCAATATTTTTTTAATTGCATCATAGATACAACGTATCGATAAAAAAAATATATGTCTAGAAGGCGATCCTTAAATGCCGGGCTATGATTCGTGACACGGACTTCGCCTCAGAGACTGCAGCTCTTACCCAGAACAATATTATTCAGCAGGCTTCTCAGACTATTCTGGCCCAGGCAAATCAGCGTCCTACTATCGCTCTGAGCCTTTTAGGACAGTAATAGACTTACCAGCTACATATTCTTCTCTCTTAATTATTATCTGGCGGGCTTTACCCGCCTTTTTTGTTTGTGCCCAGCATTCACCCCTGCCATGTGGACTACTTACGGATTTTGTCCCTTTCTGCCATGCTACCGCGCCATGATGCCCTGCTGTCCCCTGCTCATAACAGTAGAGCTCCCCTGCAAATTAATTACGATTTCTAAACATTTATGAAGCTATTGTCTGTTCCTTTGCACCTGTCAGGCAAAAACTGTCCGTAAATGCCAAAAATTTGAAATATTCAGCCATATTTGGGATTTTTCTGCAAATTTCTGCCATTTCGGTTAATTTCTTTCCAGGCTGTTTTTATTTCCTCGTGGAAATTTGACACTTCACTGATTGTTTTAGTTAGACAAATCACGACCAGTTACGAGTCATGGTTTGGTAGTCCTCTGTTATTTATCTTAGTGCAGCTTATTTACAAGACGTTTTATATTGCTCCTGGCACGACCTGGCACACCACATGCTCTATATCCGCTATAACATTATTAAACTGAAACTAAATGTTTTCGCATGCTCGAAAGGACCTGCGTTATAAAACAAAGAGAGAATCGTCATGGCACTTTATGTAAATACAAATGTCAGTTCGATCAATGCCCAACGCAAACTGGCTAACAGCACTCTTGCCCTGAATACTTCCTATCAGCGCCTGAGCTCTGGTCTTAGAATTAACTCTGCCAAAGATGACGCAGCCGGTCTTCAGATCTCCGACCGTCTGACCTCTCAGATTAACGGTCTTAACCAGGGTAACCGTAACACCAACGACGGTATTGCCCTGGCCCAGACCATCGAAGGTGCCCTGGATGAAACCACTAACATGCTGCAGCGCATCCGTGTGCTGGCAGTCCAGGCAGCAAACGGCACCAACTCCACTGCAGACCGCAAGGCTCTCCAGGAAGAGGTAACTCAGCTCTCCGAAGAAATTAACCGTATTGCCCGTCAGACTACTTTCGCCGGCGCAACTATTCTCAATGGCCCAAAGAATACTACAGCCCAGGATGCCTGGCTTAAGAACACAAACAGCCTTATCCCAAGCGTAGCAAATAATGTTGGTGGAACTATCACATTCCAGGTAGGCGCTAATGCTTACGACACTCTGAAACTTGACTGGAAAGATCCTTTTACCCTGTCAGGCCTTGCCAAGATGGCTGGACTTAATGCTGCAGACAAAACCGGAAATCAGAATGCAGGCAAGCAAGGCATTGTTTACGATCAAAATAACAAGTCACAGATTCGCTGGACAATTTCAACAGCATCATTAGCCACCAATACTCTGGCTAACATTGATAAGGTCATTCAGGCTGTAGATTCCAAACGTGCTGCACTTGGCGCTTTACAGAACAGAATGGAGAGTACTATCCGTAATCAGGCCTCCATTTCTGAAAATGAGGCTGATGCCCGCTCAAGAATTCGTGACACAGATTTCGCAGCTGAGACTGCAGCGCTGACCCAGAATAACATCATTCAGCAGGCTTCCCAGACCGTTCTGGCACAGGCCAACCAGCGCCCTACTATTGCCATTAACCTCTTGGGTCAAGGCTAATATCGATTTCCTTTATTCTCTCTTTCTTTAATTCAAGGCGGGCTGCAACCCGCCTTTTTTGTTTTGTACATTGCCTTTACTGGGTTAATGGCAGATCTGTACTCTCAGCGAGTATTTTCTATGGCCAGGTGATCAGCTATATGAGTTCCCAAAATCTGGAGAAATTCGGCTCATTTTTGCGTTTTATGATGATTTTCGGCTGTTTTCTGTCGTTTTCGTTTAATTTTGGACAGTTTATCCATTTTTGCCATCCCCAGGTACAAGTAAATTTGACACTTCCCTGATGGTTTTAGTTAGCTAAATCACAAAATGTAATGCTGTTCTTACTGGCATAATGCTTTAATTATCTGCACATGGCCTATTTATAAGCCATTTTAGCTAAGCCCCGGCGCCACCTGGCACGTCCCATGCTCTATTACAGGTATCACCTTATTAAGACTGAAACTAAACTGTCTTCCGCAGGTTCACCAGAACCTGCGTTATAAAACGAAGAGAGAATTACTATGGCACTTTACGTAAACACCAATGTCAGTTCGATCAATGCTCAACGCAAACTTGCAAACAGTACTCTCGCCTTAAATACCTCATACCAGAGACTGAGCTCAGGTCTTAGAATCAATTCTGCCAAAGACGACGCAGCCGGTCTCCAGATCTCCGATCGACTGACTTCCCAGATTAACGGCCTCAACCAGGGTAACCGCAACACCAATGACGGTATTGCCCTGGCCCAGACCATCGAAGGTGCCCTGGACGAAACTACTAACATGCTGCAGCGCATCCGTGTGCTCGCAGTTCAGGCCGCAAACGGTACCAACTCTGAATCCGACCGCAAAGCTCTCCAGGAAGAAGTTACCCAGCTCTCTCAGGAAATTAACCGTATCGCCCGTCAGACCACCTTTGCAGGTGCTACAGTACTCAATGGTCCTAAACTTACTACAGGTAACGATGCCTGGCTTAAGAACTCTAACAGCCTTATCCCAAGCGTAGCAGGTAATAAAGGCGGCACTATTACGTTCCAGGTAGGCGCTAATGCCTATGATACCTTACAGCTCGAGTGGAAAGATCCTTTCACAATGTCAGGATTAGCTAAAATGGCCGGACTTGGCGCAGCTAAGGAAACCAAAGCCCAAGGTGCAGGCAACGAAGGTATTGTCTATGATAACAATGCAAAATCTGAAGTTCGCTGGACTATTTCTACAGCTGCCTTAGCCACCAATACTCTTGCTAATATTGATAAGGTAATTCAGGCCGTTGACTCAAAGCGTGCCGGACTTGGCGCTTTACAGAACAGAATGGAGAGTACTATCCGTAATCAGGCTTCCATTTCTGAAAATGAGGCTGATGCCCGCAGCAGAATTCGTGACACAGATTTCGCAGCTGAGACTGCAGCGCTGACCCAGAATAACATCATTCAGCAGGCTTCCCAGACCGTTCTGGCACAGGCCAACCAGCGCCCTACTATTGCCATTAACCTCTTAGGTCAGGGCTAATTAGATTTCCTTTATTCTCTCTTTCTTTCATTCAAGGCGGGCTGCAACCCGCCTTTTTTGTTTTGTATATTGCCTTTACTGGGTTAATGGCAGATCTGTCCTCTTAGCGAGTAATTTTTATGGCCAGGTAATCAGCTATGTGAGTGCCCAAAATCCGGAGAAATATGGCTCAATTTTGCATTTTCTGATGGTTTTCAGCTGTTTTGTGTCATTTTTGTTTAATTTTTGGCAGTTTCTCCATTTTTGCCTTCCCCAGGTTCAAGTAAATTTGACACTTTCCTGGGTGTTTTAGTTAGCTAAATCACAAAATGTAATGGAGCTCTTCCCGGCATAATGCTTTATTTATCTGCACAGGGCTTATTTATAAGCCCTTTTAGCTGATTCCCGGCTCTACCTGGCACGTCCCATGCTCTATTGCAGGTATCACCTTATTAAGACTGAAACTAAACTGTCTTCCGCAGGTTCACCAGAACCTGCGTTATAAAACGAAGAGAGAATCACTATGGCACTTTACGTAAACACCAATGTCAGTTCGATCAATGCTCAACGCAAACTTGCAAACAGTACTCTCGCCTTAAATACCTCGTACCAGAGACTGAGCTCAGGTCTTAGAATCAATTCTGCCAAAGACGACGCAGCCGGTCTGCAAATCTCCGATCGACTGACTTCCCAGATTAATGGCCTTAACCAGGGTAACCGCAACACCAATGACGGTATTGCCCTGGCCCAGACCATCGAAGGTGCCCTGGACGAAACCACCAACATGCTGCAGCGCATCCGTGTGCTCGCAGTTCAGGCCGCAAACGGTACCAACTCCACTGCAGACCGCAAGGCTCTCCAGGAAGAGGTAACTCAGCTCTCCGAAGAAATTAACCGTATCGCCCGTCAGACCACCTTTGCAGGTGCCACTGTTCTCAATGGCCCAAAAGACACTACAAATGGCAGTGCCTGGCTTAAGAACTCTAACAGCCTTATTCCAAGTGTCGCTGCAAACAAAGGCGGCACCATCACTTTCCAGGTAGGAGCTAATGCCTATGATACCTTACAGCTCGACTGGAAAGATCCTTTTACTATGTCAGGTCTTGCTAAGATGGCAGGTCTGAATGAGGCTAAGCAGACAGCAACTCAGGATGCTGGCAAGCAAGGCATTGTTTATGACGGCAACAATAAATCACAGATTCGCTGGACCATTTCCACAGCCTCTTTAGCCACCAACACTCTGGCTAATATTGATAAGGTAATTCAGGCCGTTGATTCAAAGCGTGCCGGACTCGGTGCTTTACAAAATAGAATGGAGAGCACTATTCGTAACCAGGCTTCCATTTCTGAAAATGAGGCTGATGCCCGCTCAAGAATTCGTGACACAGATTTCGCAGCAGAGACTGCAGCGCTGACCCAGAATAACATCATTCAGCAGGCTTCCCAGACCGTTCTGGCACAGGCCAACCAGCGCCCTACTATTGCCATTAACCTCTTAGGTCAGGGCTAATTAGATTTCCTTTATTCTCTCTTTCTTTAATTTAAGGCGGGCTGCAACCCGCCTTTTTTATTGGATTTATATTAATGCTTTCTAAAAGCCGCGATTTCATTCTTTCATGATGGCTTTCAATTTTCCTTTGAATTGCCATTTTTGCTGATAATCCTTTCAAATCCTCCCTACAACGGTCATAAATCACTCCGAACAGCCTGAAAACTGTCATTTTTTACTATGGCATGGTTGTGTGTTGTCAGTGCCTTTGAGTTTTATTTTTCTTATTTTGTGCAACTGTTTGTGCTGGCTGCCTGCAGCTGCTGGAGCGGCGGTTGTTTTTGTGAAAAGGGTGGCAGGAGCGGTTCTGGTATTATTCTGGTGTTTGAATTTTGCTGATCTTTTTTCGGGGCATAATGACAAAGGCCCCAGTCCAGCGTCAGCAGGTCCGGGGCCTTTGGGGCATGCAGCGCAAACGCTGCGCGTGCAGAGGCGGCCACTGTATGGCCGGTCTCTGCGATATTTTACTTGTTCAGGAGGCTCTTGCCGAAGGCAACAGTGTTCTCAACGGTAAAGCCGTAGCGCTTGAAGAGCTCAGCAGCTGGAGCGGAGGCACCGTAGTGGTCAATACCCAGTACCTTGCCGTCCATACCCACATACTTGTACCAGGTGGTGGTAGAGCCGGCTTCGACAGCAACACGGTTGCGTACGGCAGCTGGCAGAACCTGCTCACGGTACTCAGGGGTCTGACGGTCAAAGACCTCGCAGCAAGGCATGGAGACTACGCGTACCTTCTTGCCTTCCCTGGCCAGTTCCTCAGCAGCGTGGAAAGCCAGAGAAACTTCAGAACCGGTAGCAATGTAGATAAGGTCTGGAGTGCCATCGCAGTCCTTGAGAATGTAACCACCCTTTGCAATGTCAGCAATCTGAGCGTCAGTACGTGGCAGCTGCTCGAGGTTCTGACGTGACAGGATAACGTTGGATGGACCGCAGCGGCGCTCAACCATAACAGTCCAGGCAACAGCGGTCTCAACCTGGTCACATGGGCGCCAGGTGTCGAGATTTGGAACCAGACGTAAGGTAGCGGTCTGCTCGATAGGCTCGTGGGTTGGGCCGTCCTCACCAACACCGATAGAGTCGTGGGTGAATACGAACAGTGTTGGGATCTTCATCAGAGCGGACATGCGGATAGCATTGCGGGCATACTCGGAGAAGATAAGGAAAGTACCGCCATATGGACGGAAGCCGCCGTGGAGCATCATGCCGTTCATGGCTGCGCACATGAGGAACTCACGCACACCCCAGTGAACATAGTTGCCCTGAATAGCGTGAGGTAATAAGGACTTGGAAGCCTTATTCATGGTCAGGTTGGATGGAGCCAGGTCAGCAGAGCCGCCAGCCAGCTCTGGCAGAATGGCACCAAAGAAATCGAGGGCATTCTGACCGGCCTTACGGGTAGCGATAGAGGCCGGGTTAGCCTGAAGATCCTTAGCCCATGCCATGGCCTTCTCCTTGAGATCGCAAGGCAGCTCACCGCTCATGCGGCGCTCAAACTCACTGGCCATCTCAGGATAGGCAGCCTTGTAACGGGCAAAGAGGTCATTCCACTCCTGCTCGAGGCTGGCACCGCTCTCAACGGCAGACCACTTGGCGTAGATGTCCTCAGGAATAACAAATGGTGGGTGATCCCAGCCAATAGCCTTACGGGTCAGAGCGATTTCATCATCACCCAGTGGTGCACCGTGGGAAGACTCCTTGCCCTGCTTGTTAGGTGAACCCTTACCAATGGTGGTATTGCAGATAATCAGTGATGGACGGGCAGTCTCAGCCTTGGCAGCCTCAATAGCCTTGCGGATAGCCTCACCATCGTGGCCGTCTACTTCCTGAACATGCCAGTGGTAGGACTCAAAGCGCTTTGCAGTGTCGTCAGCAAACCAGTTCTTAACCTCACCATCAATGGAAATACCATTGGAGTCATACAGGGCGATTAATTTGCCCAGACCCAGAGTACCGGCAAAGGAGCAGGCCTCATGGGAGATGCCCTCCATTAAGCAGCCGTCGCCCATGAACACATAGGTGTAGTGATCAACGATGTTCATGCCGTCGCGGTTGAACTCGGCGGCCAGCATCTGCTCAGCCATGGCAAAGCCTACGGCATTGGCAAGACCCTGACCTAAAGGACCGGTGGTGGTCTCAACGCCTGGAACATCACCATATTCAGGGTGACCAGGGGTCTTGGAGTCGAGCTGACGGAAGTTCTTGATATCGTCAATGCTTAAGTCATAACCGGTGAGGTGTAATAAAGAGTAGATAAGCATTGAGGCGTGGCCGTTGGATAACACAAAACGGTCACGGTTAGCCCAATGAGGGTTCTTTGGATTGTGGTGTAAGAAACCACGCCATAAGGCTTCTGCCATATCAGCCATGCCAAGTGGAGCACCTGGGTGGCCAGATTTGGCCTTTTGAACACCGTCCATGCTCAGAGCACGGATCGCATTAGCTAACTGCTGATATTCGGACATGTTTACTCCTGGAATGAACAACATTATCTGGCCTGAGTTTCAGGCTCATTCTACTAAACCTGCAGGCTGAAGCCCTGAGCCGCAGCACCGGCTGTTGACAGGCATAATCTGCTCTGGCATTTACCATGGCATGACTGTGGCTGCCCTGAGCCTTGCAAATGCAGCCGGGTAAGACTGCAGCTGCGGCGCTGCCGGCGGCGCCAGGGCTTGAACCAGAGCGCACTGTGCTGATAAGGGCCATACAGTCAAAAGGAGCTGACCCGGTCGCTGCCGCTCCCGCACTGGGAACGACAGTAACCTGTCCGCTGATTAGACGGACGGGGCAGCTCCTTTAAAAAATTTTTAACTACACTTCCTGAAATCTCTCAATGCACTGTGCAACTGTGCCAGACAATGGCCTGACTTAATGTCAGTGAACGCTACGCCTGCTCAGGGTACTGTTCGCTTGCTCAATGGACTGTATGCCTGTTCAGCAGAATGAGGCCATGCAGCGCTCTACGCTGACTGAAAGCTTTATGCGATGCCAGGCATCGCTCCAGGCTACAGGTATCATTGCTGCGCGGCATCGCGCGTTGTTGCGTCGTTCGCGTCAGTGCCTGGCGATAAGGGGATGCGTAGCATTGCTGCGCGGCATCGCGCGCTGTTGCGTCGTTTGCGTCAGTGCCTGGCGATGAGGGGATGCGTAGCATTGCTGCGCGGCATCGCGCTGTTGCGTCTTTCGCGTCAGTGCCTGGCGATGAGGGGATGCGTAGCATTGCTGCGCGGCATCGCGCGCTGTAGCGACATGGGGCACCGGTGCAGTTGTGCCTTGCGGCTGTGCATTTTTGTTGCTTTTAAGCCGTTGGCAGTCAGTTCAGGAAATTTCAGGGGCCAGTCCGGGCACCATTGTATGCCCAGGCCGGGGCATTCTCAATTGCTGCAGCCAGTGACGAAAATCATTTGCATCAATGCAGCAGAAAATGCACTTTCATATTGCTAAACAGCCGCTGAACATGAGTTCAGCGGCCGTCGGAGTCAAGCCTTCTCTGGCTTTACTCCCTTGCTGTTGCTTCTTGCTGTCACAGGCACTGCCAGCCTGCCTGCAATGACTTTAGTCATGCTTTGATGCAGGCCAGGCAGATGCGACAGTAATGGCAATTACGCAGTCTTCATGGCAGATGCGCCTGTTTTGCGGCGCAGCTGGCTGCAACGCCTGGTCACAGGCTGCCCCTGATTTCAGGTCAGCCCTGGGCCATGGTGCTTTGCCTTATATTGCCTTGCTTTAGAAAACAGGATTACCGTTGAGCTTGATCCACAGCATGCCTTCTTCGTCCTTGGTGAACTCGAGCACACCGGTTGAACGGCCGTTCTCTACGTTGTAGCTCTTGATAACATCAGGATCAGAGATAAAGGCCGGATCAGCAACAGTGGTTACATCAACGTCCATATCGATGTTGATCTTGCCGGATGGTGCTGGCATGAGGAAGCTGGAGCTGTCCTTTGGCAGGTTGAGCTCACCGTCGAAGTTAACGGTTACGTCACGAACCTCAACTGGAGTCCACTTGCTGGCACGGGAATGAATCTGCTGAACATAGCTTGAGCCCTTGTCAAAGGTAATGCCCATACCGCTGCGCTCAATGAGATCACCCAGAGCATAGATGCTGCCTTCCTTGTTGTTGAACAGATCAAGGTTCAGACCCTTTACCTTGCCGCTGACATTGATGTCACGGAACTCATTGTAAGTGCCGGTCTTGAACAGGTAGTTCAGGTCGAACATGCCCTTGGCATCTGGACGGTTGCCGCTGGCCTTGAGTACTACATCAGAGGCACGGGAAATCTTGTCGAACTCTACCTGGTAGATCTGACCAATGGCGGCTTCGCCACGACCAAGAGATCTTACGCTGACGATACCGGTGTTCTCACCAATAAGATTGAGGTTGGTAAAGCCGGAGCCGTCACGGTGGAAGCTGTCTACGGAAATATTGGTGTGAATATTCTCTGCAGTATCAGCATTGAGGCTTAAGGTGAAAGAACCTGAGTTCTTAAAACCAGTTTCCTTGACCAGCTTGGCATACTCTTCAGCAGCCATGGCTTTTAACAGTTCGTGGTTCTTCTTGTCCTCATCCATCAGAGCCTTGTTCTGCAGGTTTACAAAGGCTGCAGCATTTTCCTCAATGCTTAAGGAAGGATCCATCTGGAAGTCAATAACAGGACCGGTGTGAACTGGAAGCGCCTCAGCAGCAGCGGCAGGAGCAGCCTGTGCAGTCTGAGCATTGTCAGCGGCGGCATCGGTGGTCTGGGCTGTCTGGGCATTGTCAGCGGTGGCATCGGTGGCCTGAGCAGCCTCAGCTACTGGAGCATTCTGAGTGGCACCTTCAGGTGCAGATACTGCCTGCTGAGCCTGAGCGGTCTGAGCACTTTCGGCCTGAGCACCAGCGGTATTCTGGGCATCAGCCTGAACCTTGGCATTCTTGTCGTCAGAAATGATGACTTCGATTACGTCGCCCTTGACATTAGTCCTGGTCATCAGTTCACGGGTCTGGCCGTCAACAGTTACAGTAGCCTTAACATTATCATTGCCGCCAAGAGCAATGCTTACAGTACCCTCGGAGCTCTGATCAGCTGGAGTCTGGGCAGCTGTAGCTGCAGCCTCAGCAGCTGCGGCGTCCTGGCTGAGCTTCTGAGCATTGGCCTGAGCCTGAGCATATGGAGAAACTTTTGGAGCAGGGCCTGGAGCGGCTGGAGTGGATGGACGGGCAACAGCAACTGGAGCAGCTGCCTGGGCAGGAGCAGGCTCTACAATACCGGCAGCCCTGGCTGCTGCAGCGCGGGCCTGAGCCTCAGCTTTGGACTTCTCCAGAGCCTTTTGGGCCTGTAACTTCTGGAAACGGTCAAAAGCACGGCTGTCAGCCAGAGCTCTTAAAGCCTTGTCATCGTTGAGAAAGCTGCCGTTGGAGGTAAAGGTCAGCTTGTCATTGAGGAGGTTTACAGTACCGTAAGCCTCAAGAGCAGTCATGTCATCGAGCTCGTAGAACTTAAGAGCATTCTCTCTGTTAATGCGGGCGTTGATGAGATCGAACTCGATATTGTATCTGGCGTAGCCCGCATTAATCTTCATTGGGACAGCAACGCTGTCTTCACCATCGGTAATAACCATGGTGACATCGTGGCTGAACAGCCCCCAGCCAGGCTCATGGAAGGCAACAGAAATGCTGCCTGGCTCCAGACCGCCGCTGTGAACAATGTACTGCTCAATGCCTACACGGGCTTTCTCAAGAACGGTGGAATAACTGGCAATACTTACGGCCGGACCGCCGGCAATAACTACAAGTGCTGCTGCGGCAGCGCCTGCTGCGGCTATGCTCTTCTTATCAAAAGACATGGTGCTCCCCCAGGGGCTGAAAATCTGAACTCTGAAAAATATGATCCTTTCCTGTCAGGATAATCATGAGACGCCCGCACCTGCATGACCGCCGCATCATAAGCACAGTTGTAAGGCCTTTGAGGCCGCAAGAAGCCATGTGTGCAGCGCCATGTCGCGCATGGCTGCAGCAGCTTTACGCTTTCAGACCGTTCTCACCGTATATGGCTGTGCTCTGCTGCCGGGCCAGAGATGCCAGCCATGGCAACATGGCAGGTATCATGACCAGGTAAGCAGGCAACTTACGGCCTGAAGGCAGTCTGCAGGTGTAATAAGCCCGTCTGGGAGCTCCCGTCTTTTGTCCTGTTAATGGTTATCAATATCCCACAGGCGTGGTCATACCGGCCTGCATCATAGATGCAGTCCGGTCTTGTGACCATAAGGGATCCTGACAGGGCTGAGCCATCAGATCCTTACGTGCTTGATAGCAGTAAAACAGGGATTGAGTCTCTTCAGACTGTACTTTACAGGTAGAATTCCGAACCGTTCTGCCCGGGCACTGCCGTAAAAACAGGGCACGGGCAGAGCGGTCCTGGGACATGGGCCTTACGCCAAAATGTTTGTATTACTGCCTGGCAAAGGAAAGTCCCTAGATTTTAGCCTAAAAGCCCAAAAAAGCCGATCTAAAGATCGGCCTTTTTAGACATCAGTACGCTTTTTTCTGATCAGCCGAATACTTTGCGGTAGTCTGCCTGGAATTTGGCAATGCCCTGGTCGGTCAGCGGATGCCTGGTCATCTGCTCTAAAACAGCATAAGGAACAGTAGCAATGTCAGCGCCGGCAAGAGCGCAGTCCATGATGTGAATCGGGTTGCGAACGGAAGCGGCAATGATCTTTGAGTCAATCTCGCCTACAGCAAAGATGTCCGAGATCTGGCGAATCAGATCAATGCCTGGCATGGAGATGTCATCAAGACGGCCAAGGAATGGAGATACATAGGTGGCACCGGCACGGGCAGCAAGCAGAGCCTGATTGGCAGAGAAGATTAAGGTCACATTGGTCCTGATGCCCTCAGCTCTGCACATTTTGGTTGCCTTAAGGCCCTCTACTGTCATAGGAATCTTGACCACCATGTTTGGATGAATGGCTGCAATCTCACGGGCCTCCTTCATCATCTCGGAAGCCTCAAGAGTAGTTGGCTTGACCTCACCGCTGATAGGACCATCAACAATGGAGGCAATCTCAGCAATCACCTGGGCAAAGTCACGACCCTCCTTGGCAATCAGAGAAGGATTAGTGGTAACACCGCAGATAACACCCATATCATTGGCTTTGCGGATGTCCTCTACATTGGCGGTATCAATGAAAAAACGCATGACAACTCCCATAAGTGTAAGGCCAGGACAGCCCTGTCAGCCCCATGTAAATCAGTAAATATGCATCTGAAGATTAATACATATGTAAGTATGCATATTACCAGGCCGGCACAGCAGTGATGGCGTAATAACAAATAACAGGGCCCACAAGCCCCAGAGGTCAAAGCCAGAAAATGGCTGGCAGGCCTCTTACGGTTTCCCAGCTGCACCAAAGTGCAATTATGCTGAGTCCGTTTTCAGGACAGCATCATCAGGCAATGCTCATTATGACCGGAGCAACAATTAGACCATGGATCATAAGACAGCTTATCCAGCATACAGACTAAACTTTAGGGGCC
This sequence comes from Anaerobiospirillum sp. NML120449, assembly GCF_023051105.1. GTDB lineage: Bacteria > Pseudomonadota > Gammaproteobacteria > Enterobacterales > Succinivibrionaceae > Anaerobiospirillum. The sequence continues at coordinate 12,431 of NZ_JALKIL010000038.1, forward strand.
TGCTGGCAATGTCGACCAGACCGGGCACCCCGCCAGCCTGACACCTGCACGTGTATTTCTGTCCTCAATATCAAATCTTTCTTTTACTGCCGCAAAAAATCCACAGCATAACGCAGCTGCAGTAACAGGCAGCAAAAACCTCAATGTGAAACTCAGTTCCATCAGTCTTCCCAGGCAGACGCCAGTCAAAAGCGTATCCCCTGGCAGGATCCTGATATGGCTAACACAGTCTTCCACCCGACTGTGTCACTTTCACTGTTATCTCAGCAAGACACCAGTATGTCAGCACTTTGTGCTGTTCAGGTCAAAGGCCTGTTAAGAACCTGCAACCCTGCCGTCACATGCCATGCCATATCAGCAACTGCAATATCAGCAGCTGTCAATGCCATGGCCCAAACGGCTCATGGGCAGCTGCATTTGCAGCATCAGTGGCAATTGCATCAGCAATTTAGCTGCAGATGCAGCTGCAGGTGCAGCTGCATCGCTGTTTTACATGCAGCTTCTGACAAAAGTGCAGGCCAACAGACAGGCAGGCCTGTCTGTCCGTTAGTCTGACTGACGACCTTCTCCGGGACCTATGACAGCAACCGCTTCCGGTCTCTGCTACGCTGGAAGTCGTGCTGTCATGGACGGGCTTTAAGACCACAGCTGTCTTAAGCCCTGCTGGCAAAGAAAGTCACGATCTTTCTTTTGATGCCACTTACTTACAGTCCTGTCCCTCACGAGCATTACTCAAAGCGAGGAGGTCTTCATACCGACAGATGCCTTTGGTGTAACTGTCAGCTCCAGTGCCATTACTGCTGGCCAGGCATCGAGCCCGGCTCGGCCGCTTTACCTGTTCAAGTTACAGGCTGGCCTGGCATCAAGACCGGCTCAGCCGCTTTACCTGCTCGAGTGACTGGATGGCTGAACTGTAATTTCAGGACGCCACTTTCACCAGACGTCCATGGAAAATCTTGTGTACAGAATCCAGTCCAGGTCTAATACCAGGCCATGGTTTGTCCGTGCCATGGATTGTCCACGCTATGTCCGGGACCGGCGCACGGCAGGTTAAAGCCAGTTCAGGGGTAAGGCCTGTGTCAGGCCTGAGATCTGATGACTGATGAGGATTTGGGTAAACAGGGCAAATGATATGGGCACCTCTGCAGCATTTAAGAACAGAGCATCAGCTCAGTAAAGTGCCAGACCACAGCTTAAGGTGACCTCAGTGTGCAATACCGACAGACATGAATACTGTCCTTGCAGGCTTATGCCATAGGCCATCTCATAATGTCGCTTATGAGAGCTGATGTCACCTTTCATTGGCATCTTACCCCACCTGTTGAGAAAAACCCTCAATAACTTCTCACATACGTGACCAGGATCGAACTTTTCGGTATTTCGTGCACGAACACGCACTCTGTTTCTGGTACTTTTGGTGCTACTGCCTTTAGTAACTCACCACTGCAGGGCATATAATTACGGCTTATTTTTCATCTTTTATTGATATTAATGCCGGTTCCATGCCAAGCCAAAGTGCATCTCATTTAATCGCAATAACGTTCACGTGCCCATAATTGCAGAGCACGGCACGGCGCTCTCCGCCCCCACCCCTTTTCTAAGGTATATCAAGGCATGACCTGTAGCACGTCAGCCCTGTGCATATCTTATGGCAGCGCCCGCCCGAGCCCCGTAAACGCTTCAAATTGACAAACTTAAACGTTAATCTTTTGCCATACGGCCACATTGCTCACTCACCAAATTCCCATCTTCATCGCCCGGACCATCAACATGACAGGCCGACGTACCTGCAATCCCCAGGCGGCCTCACGGCGCCCGCCCTGCAGCACTTTGAGCACATAGGCCAGCCGATGCTGCAGGCTATAAAGCCAATCAGATGAGGCCTTGAGCCAGATATGGTCAGGAGCGTCCTGTAGCGCAGTATTACATGCATCTCAGGACAATGGCTATTGCAATATCCTCACTGTCCTGATTACTGCCATGGCATATGGTAAGAGCCCGGCATACCATGGCCAGCCATGAATGAACCGCTCAGCCCACCTTATCAACCGCCTTTATGCACCGGTAATTGTGGCTACTGCAACTGTTTCAGGCGCAGGAAAAGCTGGCTGGTATGCTCTTACGGCTTATAATCCGGCCTGCAGCAGAGCGTGCAGACTATGACACTCTATGTCCACTTATCCAGCATGGAGAGTTGGCGCGGTATGCTTTCCATTTGCCCATGCAGGGCTTAAAAGGCGGTGGTCGGGCTGATCTTCTTATGGACCATAAAGCACAAATCCCGCCTGGCCATGAACTGCTGTCATGAACAGAGCGGGATTTGAAGCCCAGGCGCATTGCGCCCAGGCAGCTGCTTCAAATGCAGTACAGGTGCTGCTGCCGGTGCAGTCTTAAACACATGCACATATGACTGCACAGCTGGACACAGGCATGTGCCGGCAATGTAGTGGCCATGCAGCCGGCATATAGCATGACTGCAGGTCTTAGTGCTGGCTGGCCTGAGGTCAGCAGGTCTGGCTGACTGATGGGCTGGCTGACAGCTGGTCTTACTGCCTGCGCTCTTCCGGCCTGAAAGCCAGTCAGGCTGACTGGCAGCCGGATGGGAGTGCGGGAGCCTGCCTGGTGAGATTACTTGAGATCGTTGTTGGAGCTGTCATCGGAGTCGTGTGGCAGCATGACAGAGGAATAGAACAGGTAGAGTGCCTGGGTGCCCAGTTCGCCCTTACCGATTTCCTTTAACATGCCAAAGGACTTGCGGGCCAGATCAACACCTGGCAGGCTGATACCCTTCTGGCTGCAGACACGCAGAGCAATATCCAGGTCCTTGATGAAGTGATTGATCTTAAAGCCAGGATTGAAGTCGCCCTTTAGGATACGTGGTCCGTAGCTCTTTAAGGAGAAAGAACCGGCTGCGCCCTGGGAAATGGTATCGATAACCTGAGCTGCATCAAGGCCCATGCGCTGTGCAAAGACAATGGACTCACAGGTGGAGAACATGGTGGTTGCTACAGCAATCTGGTTACAGGCCTTGGTCAGCTGACCGTTACCGGCTGGACCGAAGTACTCGGCACGAGGGCCCAGTACCTTTAATACAGGAGCAAGGTCGTCAAAGACATCACGGTCGCCACCAAAGAGCATGGTAAGAGTGGCATTACGGGCACCGATGTCACCGCCGGTTACAGGGCAGTCAGCCATACGGATGCCGCGTTCCTTTGCCTTGTTGTGAATCTCAACAGCAAGATCAGGCATAGAAGTGGTCATATCCACACCAATAGCCCCCTTCTTCATGCCCTTGATTGCGCCGTTGATAGGAGAGAGCCAGACATGACGAACATCATCAGGGTAGCCCACGATGGAGATAACCACATCGCAGTCCTGGGCACACTCAAAAGGAGTATCGCACCAGTGAGCACCATTGTTGATCAGCTCCTGAGCCTTTCCCTTTGTACGGGTATATACATTGAGCTCGTAACCTGCCTTCATAAGATGGCCAGCCATGGCGCAGCCCATGGTGCCGCAGCCGATAAAGCCGATTTTCTTAATGTCCATATAAATAAGAACCTCAATAACAATGATGCGGCCCCGCTCAGCTGCTAAGCCGGCTCAGGCCATAATAAATCTGATAATGTCATCCCTTTACAGCCCCTGCAGGCCATACGGCCAGAGCAGCCAGCACTGGGCAGTACAGCTGCAGTCACGGCGGCCCGCCCTGAAGCATGCGGATACCAAAGAGCATCTGCCTGCCCTGCTGTCTGCCCGGCAACCAGTAAGGCAGAATGTACTGCAGTCGATGCTGCCGCTCAGGGATAAAAGGAAAATATAAAATTGAAAAATAACTGTTCCATAATATGCGGCCGAGATTGCTGCTCTCAGCTATCAGGGCCGCTGGGATATCAACAGAGCCTTATCTTCTCTTTGCTCTGAACATCCCTACAATGCAATGCCAGCGCATTTCAGCCAAGGTAAATCTCAACAGGACAAATCGCCCAACTTACTGATTCCTAAATGACATGGGCCGCCTGTTTCAGCTTCAGTATCTGCAGCCTGGCTGGCTGCGCCTTGCTTATCAGCACGGTCAGATCTGTTTTTTATGCTGAGCAAGCCACCTTGTGTCCGGTACTCTGCAGGTATATGTCAGGTACCATGCATCACTGCAGGGCCGGGCTTTCATATGAGCAAAGGTATATATGTTGTATCTTAGTCCTGTTTTATATCGGTAGCTTTTTCGATTTCTGTTGCTTTTATTCGCACTTAATTTTCATTGTGATTTCGACCTGGCAATGCCGTGCAGATTGCAAAACCTGGCAGATTATGGCCCTGCAACCTTGCATCCTGCTGTAATGCATTATTACCACTAAGATGTCCTTACATGTTCACCCTGTGCCTGACTGGCTTAACATCAGCCGCTGCAAAGTGCCCAGTGGCCAGTGTCCAGTAAGTCAACCACCCAATCGATCTTTGAAGGTTACTTTCTCAAGTATTAAGGACGCAGGCGGGCTCAGGATAATGTAATACTGCTGATTCCTAAGCTGCCTGGCCTGACCCGGGTGCTTATTAATGAAATTAAATATGGATGTTATGGTCCTGCGGATAAATCCTTACAGCTCAGCATTATGCTTTATTTGCTCTTATGTGGTGATTTCTGCCTTTATCTGGCAGAGCTGTATGGATTTGACAGAGGCTGCATGTCGCAGCACTTCGAGCACGACCTGCGCGGCCAGAGCTGCAGCATTGGTCGCTGGACCATCTGTCGTTGCAATGGCTGTAGCGGCACACACTGTCGCTGCAATAGCTGTCGCTGGTCCGCCTGTCGTTGCAATGGCTGTCTCTGCACTGGCCTTCACAGCATGGCCTTGCGGGCATTGACCAGGAGCGGTTTTTCTTGCCCGGAGAGCTCCTGATGTGCTGTTGATTTCTGTTACTTACAGCAGCAGGGCTGCATAAGACCTGAACTATCCCATCACCCATCAGGTGCAGTTAAATTATTGTTCTTACTCTCTATTGGGCTGCCTGAACTCTGGTCAGGACAGCTGTAATGTTATGCTTTGATTCCGGGCCTTATAAGGCTCAGGGTCAATGTAAATGAGTATGAAATGTATAGTAAGGTCTTAAGACCTTTCCGGCCGGGACTCAGGTGGCGGTCGGAGTGCATGGCTCTTACAGAGCAGTCGTGCTGTCTGTTTTGAAAGAGCTTAGTGTACTGCCTCAAACTGTTACAGTGCAGACCTCTGGGCATACCTCTGGGGCCATACAAATATGGCCTGGTGATGGATGCCATAGAGGACAGCAGGACATACTCAGATTAACCAGGATAACAGCTGTAAATACCATCCCTGCATTGGCCGCAAGGTCGGCAGTCAGCCGTCATCAATGTGCACTTTGATAAATCATCAGATTTAATACTGTGGAGCTTTAAGGTAATGCTCTATCAGGCATATTGCTCTGCGGACTTTTGCTGTTTGCTGATTTGAGCACAGGTTACCGAAATACGCTCTGTTCGGTCACTACATAATTAACTAACAGATCATAGCCATATCTGATGTGGATATCCATGCCCTGGCAAGAATATTCTCAACGAAAATGCAGTATCAAGTCCAGGGCTTGCGCAAGGCCTGCCAAAGCGGTGTGTTTGCCGCTGGCCTAATCTGCTGACAACCTGTCTTACCACTTGAGTGTCACCATAATTGACTCCCCCGATCCATGGAGCAGCACCAGTGCTCCTCCTTATCCGAAAAGCCTCTGTGCCAGTCACCTCACATCACATCACATCACATCAATGCCAGTCCCATGGTGAATGCAGTCTGACAAGTTATTCAGCAATTCTGAGCCACTCCATCATTTTCCCAGTCTCGTCATATGGCATTAGTGATTACCCGGCCATCAGCAAGCCGGCTAATAAGTAAGTCCGCCCATAAGCTTCGGACAAAACTATTATTTCACTGGCTAAGAAAACTGCCCCGCCATGCTTAATGTTTCTCGCTTACTTTGACTGCTCCCTGACTTACGTTGACTGCACCACGACTTATGTTGCCTGACCCATGACTCATATTGCTGGCAGACTGCTGCCTGCCGCTGCCGCCTGCTGCAGGCTTTCACTGTCAACAGCTGCGCCGCATGCTGACAGACTCGTCCTGCTGCCAGAGTGCCTGTCTTAGTATTACCAGGTCAGTACCTCCTGATATGGTGACCTGCCAGTCATGAGCGAAACTAACCTTGCTGTTCATGCAGCATGTTCAACAGTAAGTTTCAGCCTATATCAACCAGCCTCTGTATACACAGGTTATGCACAGACACCGACAGCTGCCATGCTCCTGCTACTCCAACTGATTACAGCCAGTCTTTTCATTCCTGCTCGTACCGGCAGTACTCATGGCGCCTGTCACTTACAGGAAGACTGGCTGGCACTGCTCGTTCTTCGTCTGCAGAAGGCACCAGAGTCAGTTCTATCCATATGCCTGCTGCACATATACCCCTGCCATTATTGTCAGAACTCAGCCCGTGTTCCTGGTCATGGCTGCAGGGCATTTTGCTGCTGCCGTTGAAAGCTGTCCTGGTCATACTTATACCTGGCAATACCTCGCAAAGGCCACCAGTCCACCCACGCCCTGCTGTAATAAGGGACTGGCCGGGAACGCTTTTAGTCATATGCCTGTAATGTCAGACTGTGCCATTGCCAGTCAGCTGCCTGCTGCCCGCCTGCAGTTTTCAGATCGGCCCTGGTATTCATATCACCGCAGGTCCTTACCCATGGTGAATGCCTGGTGGGCAGGCCTGCTTTCCATACTGCATAAGAGATGCGCCACCAGATGCAGATGGCCGTACTTTTACTTAAGTTCTGAAATACTCACTATGCGGTATCTGACAGCTGCCGCTCCAGCTGACTGCCATGAAAGCGGAAAGGTGCACTGTTCCCCTGGTAACTGGGCGGGCATGGAGCCATGGTAATCAGGAGGAGCACGATGCCATGGCGTTTGGACTGAGTTCAGGCCCTCGTAACTGGGCGGGGCCTGGTGCCATGGTAATCAGGAGGAGCACGGTGCCATGGTGTTTGGACGGAGTTCAGCCCCTCGTAACTGGGCGGGCATGGAGCCATGGTAATCAGGAGGAGCACGATGCCATGGCGTTTGGACTGAGTTCAGGCCCTCGTAACTGGGCGGGGCCTGGTGCCATGGTAATGCTGAGGTGCTGAGGCTGTGGGCTGCTGGCGACTTTTTGTGTGAGTACAGATACTGCAGTTTTGGATTTGTATAGTGTGTACGGACTGTAATGAGAGTTTGCAGGGGCGTGAGCTGAACTCAGAGCGATGCGTGGCAGTTTGCTGTTGCTTATATTTTTCAGCTGCATCTGTGCTGATGCTGCTTTCCGCTTCTGAGCAGTGAGGATGAGATGATTATTTGTGCTGGAATGGAGAGCGGGGAAAAGCCATATCTGAGCTGTTTATATGGATATTATATGGGGTTTTCCAGGTTGTTCCCAGGGTGTGTAACGGCGGGAATATTGTGCCTCCAGATGGTGAGTTAATGAATGCTTTTTTCGTCAGGCTGTGATGCTATTGCCTGGTGTCGGGCTATAATATGGCACTTTTTGTGATCCCGCCAATGCAGGTTTTTTGACATCTGCTCAGGGAGTTTATCAGTACCATAACAGACGAAAAACGTGGGGTTTCCCCAAGGGATTCCCCGGGGCCCAGCCCCACTTATTTATCGCTCCATGCCGATATTTATTGGCTTTGACGCCATCATGTCCGGTACTTTCAGCTACCGGCATAAACTCCCGGGATCACAGGTCTTAACATACATCAAATACCGTTTTAAATTCTGGCGCGCCTATTGCTAGATTGAGATCGGGTTTGATTTTTATCACCTTTTAGAAAGATTTCCTGCCCTCATATTCCTGTCAGCTGAGCAATGCTCAGTACTTCAGTTTTTTGTGAGGATGCGACCGCCCCGGCGGCAGAGCCGGATAAAGGCCTGCACGGACACAGAACATTCCCGGCAGTACCTGGCGACCAGGCAGCTTTTTTGACCTGGCTGCCCAGATAACACCTGCCCTGTGCTCTGTATCTGTCAGGTCTTATCAGTAACGTTTACCTGGCAGTACATACAGTACATAAGCAGCCTCGCGCTCTGCTATCTGAGCTGCTTAATCAACCTCTGAGCATGTCATTATCCCTGGCTGGTGCCTGGTGTTGATGCTGCCCTCAGGTCAAGGCTTCAGGTAAGGGTTATACCGGCTGTCGTGATACGGCGCTGGGGGAAATCACGGCTTGTAGAAAAGACCTGACAAAGGCCAGTGTGCCGGCTCAGGCTCGATATGTGTCAGCTCAGGCACTTTTATATTGTGCCTGCGGCTGGATACATATCTGGCGCAGCTGTTCTGTTAAGAACAGAGCGTGCTTTTACACCTGCTTTTTCTATCCTGGTGGCCCTGGCTGTGTTTTCAGCTTTCAGTCATGCTCATCCGCGACACCAAAGGTACATTGTCCGGCGCTTTATAATGTGCCCGGGCTTAAGCCATGGTGTCAGGCGCATCTGGTTCATGGCGCTTAAGCCGGTACCACTCATGCCCAAGGATGATCAGCATTTATCTGTGTCCTGCTGCGTATTCATATTCTTTTATGAAGTGACTGCGGCAGCTGCGCATAAAACACCTTGCACACTTGAGTTGCTATGCATCTGTGTTTACAGGCAGTGGTTCATGTGCTCATGGCAGTTGCTGATAAATGCTGTGGTATTGTCACCGTCTTTCCTGGCCTGCCTCGGGATTGCCGGATGAGACTGAACTGAAGCCGGACGGTGCCATCGCGGTAACGGATCATCTGTCTTTGTTTTCTTATTGTTATTTTTCCGATCCGTACCTTATCCAGTTTCTGACATTGTTTAGGAGGGAAATACATGTCACGTCTCTTTACATCTGAATCCGTATCTGAAGGACATCCAGACAAGGTTGCGGATCAGGTTTCTGACGCAATTCTCGACGCCATTCTCGCTCAGGACAGCAAGGCCCGTGTTGCCTGCGAAACTCTGGTTAAGACCGGTATGGTAGTCATTGCAGGTGAAGTTACCACCAAGGCCAATGTGGACCTTGAGGCTATAGTACGCAAGACCGTGTGCGATATCGGTTACAACTCTACTGAAGTAGGTTTTGACGGCAACTACTGCGCTTTCTTAAACGCTCTGGGCAAGCAGTCTCCAGACATCAACCAGGGTGTTGATCGCCAGAATCCTGAGGATCAGGGTGCCGGTGACCAGGGTCTGATGTTCGGTTATGCCTGCAACGAGACCGCCGTATGCATGCCAGCTGCCATCACCTATGCTCACCTGCTCGTTAAGCGTCAGGCTGAAGTACGCCGCATGGGCATCATGCCATGGCTGCGTCCTGATGCTAAGAGTCAGGTTACCTTTGCCTACAATGATGACGGTTCCATCTCCCACGTTGATACCGTTGTTCTGTCCACCCAGCACTCCCCTGATGTGTCTCTGACCACTGTAGTTGAGGGTGTTCAGGAAGAAATCATCAAGAAGGTAATCCCGGTCAAGTACCTGACCGGGGAGACCAAGTACTTCATCAACCCTACCGGCCGTTTCGTAATCGGTGGCCCGGTTGGTGACTGTGGTCTGACCGGCCGCAAGATCATCGTAGACACCTACGGTGGTGCTGCCCGTCACGGCGGTGGTGCTTTCTCCGGTAAGGATCCTTCCAAGGTTGACCGCTCTGCTGCCTATGCTGCCCGTTATGTAGCCAAGAACATCGTTGCTGCCAAACTGGCCAGCCAGTGTGAGATTCAGGTTTCCTACGCCATTGGTGTAGCCCGTCCTGTTTCCATCTCCGTAAACACCTTCGGCACCGGCACCGTAGCTGATGAGAAGATCGCCAATATCGTCAACGAGGTATTCGATCTGCGTCCATACGGCCTTATCAACATGCTCGACCTCGAGCGTCCTATCTACAAGGAAACTGCCGCTTACGGTCACTTCGGCCGCGACAACTTCCCATGGGAAAAGACTGACAAGGTTGAGAGCCTGATCGCCGCTTTAAGCTAAGCTGCTGTCAAGTCCCGGCCTGACCTGCTCCCTTATGGCAGCAGGCCCCCCAAGGCCTGTCCCTCCTGCAGTCACTGCTCCTGGGCAGTGGCTGCATGTCCGGCAGAGACTGCTCTGCCGGTACAAATAACAAAGGCAGAACTTCCCTGTTAAGGGAGGTTCTGCCTTTGTGCTTTATGGCCGCAACATCTGAACCTGTAGCCAGGCAGCCGCCAGTGGATGATTGCCAGGCCGGCCGCTGCAGCCGCAGCTGCCTGCCTGACAGGCGGTGTCAGCGTGCGGTACCGGCGTTAAAACGCGGGCTGTGGGCTGGGCAGTAGAGGCTTGAGTATGGGAATACCTCTTCTGCTTCAGCCTCGTCCATATTCATACCAAGGCACATCAGGACGGCAATATTGCGCACCCCGCGCAGCTCCAGATTGCGCAGCAGCTCAACCGGTGTCTTGCGACGGTTAGGAGGGCTTAAAAAGCAGTTGAGTATTTCACGGTTGCCCTTGCCGTCTACGCCCTGGACTATGTACAGGGACATGTCGTTTTCCTGAGGGGCGGCACGACGTAATTTAAAATCAATGCGGCTCATGCAGGCAAAGGCATACTGCTCTTTGAGATTCCCGGCTCCTGTGTCTCTGATGTCAGAGAGAACACGCTCATAAATGGTGTTGACGCTGCTCTCGGGCAGCTCATAACCATAGATTTTCTGAATACAGATCTGCACGTCAGACTCATTCATGCCCTGAGCATACATGGACAGTACCTTGCTTTCGGTACTGGTTACGGCACGGGAGTGCTTGCGTACGGCAATGGGAGAAAAAGAGCCGTCACGATCACGTGGCACCATGACATCAAGAGGGCCAAAGGATGAGCGCACCTTCTTGTGAATAAAGCCATTGCGGCGGTTAGGTGATTCCTTGGTGGCTGAGGATGATTTTTCATAGCCCAGGTGAGCAAGGAACTCGGCATTGAGCAGCGATGAGTAAAAGTGAGACAGTGCCTGTTTGACAATATCCAGGTAATAGACAGACGAATTCTCTTCGTAATTTCTAATACATTCAAAAGCAACGCGCTTGGCGTCCTGAATAGATAGAGTACACATAATTACTCCTCCAGGATTATTACTGCTAAACCGAATATGCGGCCTGGCCGCCACATCAAATGCGCCCGCGCCTTATGGTCCACCAGTGCAATGCCACATCCAAGCCCCGCCTGCTCAAGCACGCGCCACCTGCGCTGCTGCACGGGCAGCCGCTATGGCAGCGCCAGGTGCTGCGTCCGGCCGCACCTGCGGCTGCACCGGCGCCCGCCCCGGCACTAACCATGAGGTAAGCAAGGGGCTCTGAGGCTGCAGATACAGCCAATAACAGCCCATTGCGGCCCTGACTCAAGGCGCAGATATGATACAGCCCGGACCGTAACGCCAGGGCAGCGCGTGCATTAACCAGTAGCCTGATACAGCTGTGTGTGATAAAGGCTGCAGCAACTGCCTTACCGCTGTGTGTGATGGATTTGCGGTGTGGACCTGGCAGTCCTGCGGGCACCGGCACGGCCAGATGATAATGCTCTGATAAGGCCATGTAGCCCTGGTGCTGAAAGTATTGTACAGGCCGATTAATTGTATATTACGGGGCTGATATGGACCATATCAACATTCATGTTTTTGTGCATTTTCTTCAGGGGGCACGTCCAGTCCGGACGTGCCCTCCGTACCAGCTGACAGCCTCACAAAGCCCATGATTAAGCCCAAAACAGCCAAATCTTGCGCATAAGATCGCTCTTTGCTGCTCTGCCCCATAACCAGTGCACAGCAAGGCACGCCCGCCCGATCCTGTTGGCCACAAGCTCCCGCCCCGGCAACGTGCCCGGCCACGGTGCCTGCCAGATAAGAGGAACAGTCAGGCGGCACTTGCCAGCGGGCCGTACCAGTACTTTGCTCAGATACTGGCCCCAGCAAACTGTCAGGCAGCCTGCCGCCAGCCGCACAGCCGTCCTGCAGGCCAGCCGGCAGACGTGCCGGTCATCAGGCCCGTCGGCAGGCAGACCATCCGGTCGGCGTGGCTTTGCTTACGGGCATGAAAAAGCGCCTGTCATCAGAACCTCAGTGGTGCTGATAACAGGCGCTCCTTTGCAGATGACAGGCTGCATGCCGCTGTGCCCAGCCAGGCTGCATGCCGATAGGCCCATGCAGGCTGTGCTGCTGAAAGGCACTAAGTGCCGGTCAGCTGCAGCGAAAGCTGTCGCAGCGGCGGCTGTGGCAGCTGCTGCGCTCAAGGGACTTAGCTGCGGATAACGATTTCCTGACGCAGTACGGAGATATCATCCTCTTCAAGATTGTCGCGCTCGGCACGGTGGATAATCTCCTCAGGGGTGTATACGTCACCTGGGTATACCACTACCAGGGCATCGTCACCTACCTGCAGATAGTTGGTAAGACCAAACTCGCTGTAGCGGGTGGCACCTATGGAAACCATGATGCGGGTTGGACGGTTAGCGCGGTTGAGGTAGAGGTTGATGTTCTCGGCCGGGCCCTCATCCTTCTGATTGTTCAGACGGTCGATAAGCCAGTTGACCAGCTTCTCGTAGAAGTAGGAGTAGTCCTTGACCGCGCTGTCCTCACCATAGGTGTAGACCTTGCCGTCACGAACGAGGAAGGAGGCAATGCGGTAACGGTCCAGAATGCCGCCCTCAGTCAGGCTGTCGACCTTGATGTAGTTGGAGGCAAAGCCCTTGGAGGCATGACCCCAGTTCTTCTTCTGGCTGATCTTGGTGGCACCCTGCTTGCGGATAGAGCAGTCATTGGCAGCAGCAAAAACCAGAGGCTTTAAGCCGGCAACCTTGTCGCTGTTCCACTCAACGTCAAAAACAATGGCGCACTCAGGCTCAATCTGCAGCTTCTCCTCGCCCTCAGGGAAAATGATGGAGTAGTCATCAAATGGGAAAGTGCCCAGAAATTCAGGGGTGTCTGCACCGATCTCAGGGATATAGGTTGGGAATACGGCCTTAGGAGCATTCTCCTCAGCAGTCTTTACCTTGGTGAAGTCCTTGTCCTCACCGGCCTGCTCAAGATGTCCGGTGAAATTACCGGCTACGCCAAAACAGGCAACCTTCTTTAAATCGATCAGCATACTGTGCTACTCCCAATTATTGCTCAAAATCCTTGATCTGCCCGGTACGGCCCGAACACGAAAGAACGGCAAAACAGCCGTCCTGACCTGCCCGCAGTCACCGCCTGACAAAGGCTCAGTGCACCACACCAGCCCGAACGCTCATAATCAGGTCATGTTAGCACAATTCCCCGCACGCACCTGTGATCGACTCAGGCACTTTTGGCACAAAATCAGCCCCCGGCCGCCGTCCGCCTGCCGCCCCGGCCCTGCGGCAACCAGGGCCGCCATGGCAAGCCGGGCCACCGTGACAACCATGCCACCTCTGGCCTTTCAGCCAGAGTCAGATGCATGGCCCTGTCCTGACCGGCCGGCTTAAGCCACAGCGCCCGCGCCAGTATCAACCTGCCCTTATGCTGATACTAAGATAAACGCTGCATATTTACCCCTGCAAGTCTGGAGCTCACACCAGCTACTACCATGGATACCCTCTACATCTGCAGCCCTGGCCATGCCAGGCGCTGCATGAGGCGCAGTACATTAACTGCCAGCACCTTCCATAGCCTGCCACAGCCTGCCACGCCCTGCTACAGCAAGTCTGCAGCGCCATCCATGGGCATAACAGTCAGCCAGGACTGAACAGCACTGAGATAAGGGGGCCGCCTGAACTGATTGCTGTGCACTGATAGCTGATCTGACAGGCGCAGTTTTGGCACAGGAATCAATTACTGTTAGCCAGGTCACGCGGTTTTTACTGTCAGTGGATTTATAATTTTCCCTTGCACTGCAGTTGTTTATCACAGCCTGGATACAAGACATACAATCTGATGGCGGTAATAACCGTTTTAAGACCTGATCCCTGGACAGGTCCCGTGCCCGTCACAAGGCCACAGTTTCAGGCTCCATGGTCCAAGCCACCTGTCCCCGGCTTTCAGGCTCCATGGTCCACGCCACTGTCCCCGGCTTTCAGGCTCCATGTTCCAAGCCCCGGCTCCAGGTTACGGGCTTTCCCAGCTTCCGCCTGATTGTCAGTGAAAACAGGCGCTGCCTGCTGGAAAAAGCTGCTTAACGATCTGCTCATGACAATCGCTCAAGGCCACCTTACCCGGCCTGATACCAGAGCAGTGGCATAAACATCTACCTCAGTTGCTGCATAAGCTGCTGCAAATAATGAAGCCTGCTCAGAAAGCACAGAGGCATTTTGGCCTGTTGCCTTTATGAAATTGTGAGCTCTTTTCAGGCCTGTGCACTTTTAAAAAGTGCACGCAGGCACATATGCAGATGTATTTATACCCATGACTCAATGGGGCGCATACTTTGTCAGTATTTCTAACTGGCATCAGGTTAAAATTACTGGAAATATGCCGCTGCTGACCGTAATGTATGATGCAATTCCCGCCTTATGTCGTGGCTCAGGACGGCAGCCGTGTACACTTTGACGGCCTCAGGGGCCTGGCTGCCCGTGCTCACTCAGTGGCGGTTGCCTGAGCGCACGGCGCGGCCGCTGCCCGAGCTCACTGAGCGGCGGCTGCCCGAGCTCACTGAGCGGCGGCTGCCCGAGCTCACTGAGCGGCGGCTGTGTGCTGCATCACTGGCAATACTGGCGCGCATTTGCATATTGTCTATGATGGTTTTTTTGCATTCAGTTATAATGTGTGCGCTGCAGGCACGATGGCACAGTCTGCACATGATTATGGCTGTGCGTCTTTTGCGTTTTTATGGCATCGCCATGCCTTGTTTTCTTAATCAGCAAATCATTTTAAGGAGGGTAATGTATGCTCTGGTCAGTCAGAAAGCTGCTGACAGCCGCAACTGCTATGGTGGGACTTTCCTCTGTTCTCGTGGCCTCTGAGGTCCATGCCATGGACAGTTTTGAGAAAGCCTCTGAGATCCTGCCTTCAATCTACAGTCAGCTCGACCGCGAGATAGGCAATACCACTACCCTCTACTGTGGCTGCGCCCTGTTTTACCGTCAGTCAGGCGACAGTACTGAGTGGTTTACCGATACCTTTGGCTGTGGTTATGAGCCACGCCGCTCTGAAAAGCGTGCCAACAGCGTAGCCTTTGACCGTGTCATGTCCCCATGGGTATTTGCCCAGGGCCTTGAGTGCTGGTTCAATGGCGGCCGGAGAGGCTGTATTATCGATGAGAAGTTCAATCTCATGGATGGCGACATGCACAATATTTTCCCGGCCATCGGTGAAATCAGTGGTAACCGCGCCACTTTCCGTTTTGATGACTGGGGTGAGCGTCCTTCCCAGTATGGCAGCTGCCCTGTAGTCGTAGACTTTGCAGGCCGACGTGCCCAGCCATCTGACAGGTCTCGCGGTCAGATTGCCCGTGCCATGCTCTACATGTGCCAGCGCTACCGTATCTCCATTGGCGGCGATCAGCACATGCTTTTTGAACAGTGGAATGAAAAGTATCCACCAGACGTAATTGAGTGCCGTCGCAATGAGCTTATTGCTGAATTTCAGGGCAATGACAATCCTTTCATTACCTCAGCCTGCACAGTAGGCAGAAAACGCCGCTGATCACTATCCGGGGCCATACAGCGGCCCCGACCTCCGCTGAGGATACATAATCACTGTCTGCCCCCACATGCCGGCACCGACTAATCTGCCCTGTCAGCTCAGGATGCGCCATCCCTCAGGAACTTATCATCCCCCTGTCGTTCCTGTCCGACTCATCACCACTCTCTTTCCTGTCTGCCCCCATCTCCCCTTGTCTTTCCTTTCTCTTCCATCAGCCCCAATACCCGATCTTTGTGACTGACGGTCCTGTAAGAGAGCCAGCAGCCAGTACACGTATCCCTCTGCTTGCATCACTGCGCTCCGTAACGAAAGAGCGCAGCAGCCGCACATCGTTTGTACAGCAGCACATGGACCGCCCGTCACCCAGTCATCCCGTTATCACGTTATCACGTTATCCCTGCTGCACAGACTGATACCAGACTCTCCTGCCTGCAAGGTGATTTGCTCTGAAACTAATCAGAGCTGCGCTCTTTGGCATACGTCAGCAGCCATGACTGTACTGAACCCGGGCAGCCCTGATTGTAATGCACCATGGCGGCCGTGACTGTACTGCACATGGGCGGCCGTGCCTGTAATGCGACTGTATATTGCCTGCGCTGTAACGTGACTTACTGTCGATGCCGGGGGATGATCCAGGATATGACAGGGATAATCAGCTTTTTTCATGGGCCTGTGCTTTAAGGTAAAATAGGTAACCCGTATCCATATCACAAGAGGTTATCCATGCGTCTTTCTCTGATCCGGCTGCTGGGCACTCTGGCTGCAGCTGCCACTGTCTCTTCAGTAATGCTCATGCCTCAGGCTCTGGCCGTAGAGTCATTCAGCGCCGCCAAACGTGTCCTGCCTGGTATTTACCAGCAGCTGGACAAGGAATTTGGCAATACCTCTACAATCTACTGTGGCTGTGATATCAGCTATAAGAAGAGCGGCAAGAAAGTACGCTGGTCTGTCGATCTCGACAGCTGCGGCTACAAGGTACGCAAGAATAAGGAACGCGCCAGCCGCATTGAAGTTGAGCATGTGATGTCCGCATGGGAATTTGGCCACCAGCTCAAATGCTGGCGCGATGGCGGACGCAAGAACTGTGGCGATGTAAAGCAGTTTGACCTGATGGAAGGTGATCTGCACAATCTCTATCCAGCCATTGGCGAGGTCAATGGTGACCGTGGCAACTTCCAGTTCTCTGACTGGAATGGTAAGCCATCAAAATATGGCAAATGCCAGATGGTAGTGGACTTCAAGGGCAAGCGTGCCCAGCCACCAGTTGAGGCCCGTGGCCCAATCGCCCGCGCCCACCTGTACATGGCCGATCAATATAAAATCCGCCTTGCAGATCAGCAAAAGAAGCTCTATCTTGCCTGGGACAAGATGTACCCTGCCACTAAGATGGAGTGCCGCCGCAATGAGCTCATCACCCGCGAGCAGGGCAATGACAATCCATATGTAACCGCAAGCTGCCGTCTGTCCTCAGGCAAGTAGCCGCCCCGACCGGCATAACCACCACTAACTCAAGCTCCGGCAAGCCGGGCCATGACAGCCTGCCCTGCAACCCTCAACACCAGCTCATGTCCTCCAGACATACAGCACCGCAAGCTCAGGCACTGAAGAACTGCAGTACCGCATGCTCGACCACTTAATACCTGCAGCACCGCATGCTCAGGCAATTATGACCTGCAAGACCATAGCGCAATGCATGGAGCTCAGAGCCTGCAGCTGCCCCAGGACGCCCTGGCTGGCCAGCCTCATTAGCATTGTGAAAGAGAATACCTGGCAATTCATGCACTGTCTGGCCGGGACGTCAGTGCTGTCAGGTATGGAGGCCAGTGCTGCCTTACCTGACAGCAAGTGGCCGGAAAGGCTCTTTGGGCGGACAGACGATATTGATTATTGCTGCAGGACGTTTCCAGATGTCTGAACTGATGTCAGCCGGGCACAGGCACCAGGCTATGCCCTGTTGTGTCTGGCAAGCTACACCATGGCCATCACTGGCCCGGTATGAGCAAGACCAGGTCCTGCGCCTCTGTCTGTTACCTGTCCTTACCTGCTGGTGCAGCTGCCGGTCCCGTGGAGCGATTATTCGTTTGCAGAGCGTTGGGAGAAGGACCTGAGGTGCATCTTACCTGGGGCCATGGGCTCTTCGCCCGTGGGCATGAACTGTTTTCCTGCGGGCATGGGCATGACCTGTTTTCCTGTGGGCATGGGCATGAGCATAGGCATTGGGCACAGTGATGGTTATGGTACTTATGCTGGTGCTGATGCTGGCGATGGTGCCGGTGCTGTCAGTGACGATTAGTGAACAAAAGAGAAATGAGAATACCCAGAATTTATGATGCTGCCATGCCAGATCAGGCTGGAGCCGAGCTGGAGCTAGATGACTTTGGTGCCAGCCATGTAAGCCGTGTGCTGCGCCTCAAGCCTGGCGACAGTATCAGGCTTTTTGATGGCAGGGGTAATGAGTATTTAAGTGAGCTTACAGTTACAGGCAAGAAGACTGTGGCCATGCTTAAGGAAAAGCTCGGCCATAATGTCGAAAGCCCTGTTGAGGTAGAGCTGGTGCAGGTCATCAGCCGTGGCGACCGCATGGAATTTACCCTGCAAAAGGCCGTAGAGCTGGGCATCAGCCGCATTATTCCCCTGACCTCAGAGCGCTGCGGCGTCAAACTCGATGCCGACCGTGCCGCCAAAAAGACTGAAAGCTGGCAGCGTATTGCCATTGCTGCCTGCGAGCAGTGCGGCCGTAATGTAGTACCTCCAGTCGAACCTCTGCAGTCCCTGAGTTCCTTTGTAAACTCCCATCAGGCATCTTCAGGTGATGATGCCTCTTCATGTCCTGTTGATGAGCAGGGCTTTATCAACCTGACTCTCGACCCGGGAGCAGGACGCAGACTTACCCAGCTGCCTGTAAGTGGCAAATACCGTTTGCTTATAGGACCTGAGGGTGGCTTTACTGCTGATGAGGTGGAGCTTGCCCGCAAGGCAGGCTTTACCGGAATTACTCTGGGCCCGCGCATTTTAAGAACAGAAACAGCTGCCCTGGTATGCCTGTCCATTTTAGGATGCACCATGGGTGACCTTTAAAGTGCAGGGCTACCTGCAGAACACGCCTTAAAATACGCTCTGTAAAACAGTATGTGAGATTGTTTTATAATCTCAGCCCTGCAGCAAGTGACTGTCCATAATTGCAGCGATTGAACCTCAGGCCGAATTCATAAGGCCCTGACCATCAAACCGCACGCGTTACTGCCGCCTCATGCACAGACTTACTATTCCCATGCAGCACCCATGCAGCATCAGCCACGCAGGCATGCAGAGCCTATGCGGCAGCAGCCCTCAGGCATGCAGCGCCCCATGCGGCAACCGATGCGGCAGTCATGCCGGGATTGAGAGCATTAGCTCATGAGTTCTCAGCCCATGCTTAATTCACATGCATTTCACAGGTTCTCAGGACATAAATCGGGTCACCAGGCCCTCGGCCGCCAGGAACAATCAGAGCCCATGCTGAAAACAGTTACAGCACATTAAGCGGTCGGCACAGGACAGTACCAGGACCACTTTTACTGGCACTGCCAGGCGAAATGACTTCAGGCCCATTGCCATGTGGCTGCCGCTTTCAGTGCAGTACTGGTATCCTGGCAGCACAGGCATCCTGTCAGTCTTGCTGCGACTGCAGTCTGTATGTCTTTGCCTTATGTAAGGTGATTTGTGGCTGGTGTGGCTGTGCCTGTTGATGGCGGCATGCTGGCCGCCGGGACTGCCATGCACGAGGCTCATGTACCTGATGCCAGGCTTACTTTGGGATGCTCGCCATGCCTGTGACAGCTGAAAGTTTTATTTACAAGGCATAAATGAGAGCCGTTTCCCATGGGCCACGCCCTGTCCTTTATGGAGCATGGGACAGGTAGCGGAGCTTATTATCATGCTGTCCTGAGTATCTGTACTCCAAGGCCTCAGGGGCTATTACGGGGCAGACAGGCAGCCTGTTGCGATTATTGAGAATTTGTCTGTATTGCGGTCTCAAAGGACCTGAATTACCCTTCCATGTCATATGCTACGACCTGTTCTTAAGGCAGGTTCCTTTATCCCCATATTTTCCCCGGGCAGCTGCTGCAGCCTGCCCCTGCCTGATGCCTGACAGCCACAAAGAGTGGCAGCCACAAGCTTCCGGCATTATGGCCCTTGCCTGCACATAAGCTGCGCCAGCGCCAGCCAAAGCTGGCCAGCTCAGCCCAACAGGCACGTACGCTGCGCAGCTCACTGCTGTCAGGCCCTGGCATTTCAGGACGTACTGCTGACTGCAGCAGGTCGTGGCCGGGATTCTGACTGCAGCAGCTCGTAGCCAGGATGCTGACTGTACGCTGCGTGCCGGGTACGGCGCCGTGGCCTAAGCCCATGGTGCTGACCTGCAGGCCGGTCACTGTGCTCTTTTGCCATGGTGTGGTTAAAGCAGAGCTGATGGCATGGGCGGGGAAAGAAACTGAACAATTATTTGTGTACAACGGCTGCTGCCTCAGGGGAGCAGCCCCTGATACTGGTATTTTTATGACTGAATCTCAGCTTTTACTTGGCAAGGACACTTCTTACAGCGATGAATACAATCCATCAGTGCTCTTTCCTATTGCACGAGCTCAGGGACGCAGTGACTTCACCCCTGCTGCCTTCACAGGATATGACCTGTGGCGCATTTATGAGCTGACCTGGTTAAATCCTCAGGGTCTGCCTCAGTGTCATATGGCCACCCTCAAGGTCAACTGCCAGTCTCCTTTCATCATTGAGTCCAAGAGCCTCAAGCTCTACCTGGGGTCTTTCAGCCAGACTGTATTTGCCAGCGAAAATGAGGTGCGTGACATTATCGTGCGCGATCTCAATGAAATCCTGCAGACTGAGGTTGAGGTTAAGATTCTGCCTTTAAGCGCCCGCGCCATGCCGGTAATGAACTTTGATCATCCTCTGCTTGAGCACGAGGCCGGTATTGAGGAAATGCGCTTTAAGAACTTTGAGGTTACCCCTGATCTGCTGCGCCTTATGGATAACGGTCCCCGTATTGCCGAGAGCCTTAACACCAATATCTTCCGCTCCCGCTGCCCTGTTACCGGCCAGCCTGACTACGCTTCTTTGGAAATCTCCTATGTAGGTAAGAAGATTCATCACGGCTCCCTGCTAGCCTATCTCATTTCCTACCGTCGTCACCAGGGCTTCCATGAGCAGTGTGTCGAGCGCATCTTTACTGACATCTGCAATCTCCTCAAGCCCGATGAGCTCACTGTTACCGCCTGCTTTACCCGCCGAGGCGGCATCGACATCTCTCCAGTGCGCTCCAACGCCCGCGTCTACGACGCCCCGGTACGCACCTCACGTCAGTAAGCACAGGGCACAGAGCACAGCCAGATCAGGGCATATCCTGCCTGCACTGCGCCCGCTTCATCCATGGGACACGGCAGGCAAGGCCCCCATGCCCGGCCGCACTGCAGGCCCGCATGGTCTGCCCTCATGCCCCAGTTGCCATGAAGAGCGCTCCCTGGTTGAAAACAGCCCCTGCAGCGCCTGTAACCGCCTGTCACGTATGTCATGGCAGCCTGCGGCTGCCTGAGCATGCCAGGGCATCTTCATGCCGGGCGGCTGCATCTGCATGCCCGCCGTCTTCATGCCGGGCGGCTGCATCTGCATGCCCGCCGTCTTCATGCCGGGCAGATGCATATGCATGCCGGGCGGCTGCATCTGCATGCCCGCCGTCTTCATGCCGGGCGGCTGCATCTGCATGCCCGCCGTCTTCATGCCGGGCAGATGCATATGCATGCCGGGCGGCATGCGGCGCACCTTACGCAGCTTATGCTGCCTGATGTGGCAAGCTTGTCCTTCAGGGCGTCATGAGGCCCAGGTGCTGCGCTTAAGGTGATATACTGACGTCAGTGATATGAATGAATTTCAAATGAGCCTCCCTGGCTGTGCCCGGGAGGCTCATTTTTTTGTTGCAGCTCACATCGTGAGCATGACGGGGCGGAATTTTGTGCAGTTTTTACCTTTTTGTCTATTTGCGTAAACAAAATCACGCTAAGATGAAGTTCTGCACTGCAGTTTTACGGGGCCGTTTGGCCCATGAACGCGGTTAGGACGCAGGGCTTGTCTGTGATGGAGCCCGTTGTGTAACCGCACTGGTATTTTTCCTGGCCTGTGGCCGGGTATGACTCTGCTGTTATGGCAGTAAGCGGGTAATTATGGGAGTACATATTGTCTGGCCTGAAGGAGATATGGCTCTGCTCACTCAGATTGAGGCAGATCTTATTTCCTTAAAATCCAAGGGAGAGCTCTACGATTTATACCGTAACTGCTCTCTTGCAGTATTGAACAGCGGCAACCTGACCGACAACTCCAAAGAGCTGCTGGATAACTACCAGAGCTTTGAAATCAATGTGGTGCGCAATGAGCGAGGCCTTAAGCTTGAGCTGATTAACCCTCCTGAGTCAGCCATTGTCGAAGGCAAGGTTATCAAGACTCTGCAAAATCACCTCTACTCAGTACTGCGTGATATTGTGCAGATTGGTGTCAATCAGGACAGCACTCTTCCTGCTGATCCGCGTGAGCGCAGTGCTTGGATTACCAATGAAATCTTCAAGAGTCTGCGTTCGGCTCATGCCATGGTTGCCAACCAGTCTCCGAATCTGGCTGTATGCTGGGGTGGTCACGCCATTTCTGACGAGGAGTTCTCCTATGCATACAATGTAGGACGCGCCCTGGGTCTGCGTGGTATTGATATCTGCACCGGATGTGGTCCAGGTATTATGGAAGCTCCTATGCAGGGCTCCCTTGACGGTCATGCCCGTCAGGACAATGCCGCTCAGTGTGAACGTATCGGTCTTACCGAGCCGTCCATTATTGCCGCTGAACCGCCTAATCCATTTGTTTCCAAGCTGGTAATCATGCCGGACATTGAAAAGCGCCTTGAGGCCTTTGTCCGTCTTGGCCACGTGCTGCTGGTATTCCCGGGCGGTCCTGGTACAGCCGAAGAACTGCTCTATATTCTGGGCATCAAGCTGTGCAATGAAAACCGCCACAACACCCTGCCTATCATTCTGACCGGCAACAAAAACTCCAGGCCTTACTTTGATGCCATTGACGAGTTTCTTCTTCATTGCTTTGGTGATGAAATCCGCCGTCACTACACCATCATCATTGATGATCCTGAGGCTGTAGCCAATACTGTCTCCGAGGGCATGAAGACCATTTACGAGCACCGCTCACTTATTCATGAGTCCTACTGCTACAACTGGTCTCTGTATATCCCTGATGAGCTGCAGAATCCTTTTGATGTAACCCATGAGAGCATGGCCGCACTCAACCTTTCCAAAGATCAGGAGCCATATCTGCTCGCTGCCAGTCTGCGCCGCGCCTTCTCAGGCATCGTAACCGGTAATGTAAAGGAATACGGTATCAGACAGGTAGCAAAGAACGGCCCGTTCAAGCTCCATGGTGACCGTGACATTATCGAATACATGGGCAAGCTCATGTCTGACTTTATAAGCCAGGGACGTATCCTGCTCTCTCAGAAGGATTATGTGCCTTGCTACGAGTTTGAAGCCCGCAAGTAACCATAAGTGCCCCGGTCCACCAGGCCCGTAAGGCCCCATAAGTCCAGGCATACACGGCCCATCAGCCCCCTGTAACTCCTGGGCTGCCCAGCCCGGCAGGCCTATGGCAGCAAGCTGCAGCATGGCCGTCACCTGCTGCCCCTTGAAGCTCACCGGGCCAGCCCCCTGACAGCCGGCCATGCAGTCGGCCAGTGTGGTTGGCTGCAGCCGACATGGCACAGGAGACGCCAGGCAGCACTGACTTCCGGACCAGCATTCCGGCTCAACGGCTCTGCCCTGATACTCTTTCAGGTGCAGGGCCGTTGCTTTTTTAACAGCACTGCAGCCAGGCCATGACCGGAGCAGCCCGTACCAGCCTGGCCCCGCCTTGCCCGCCCCCGCATTGCCAGGAGCAGCTTTGCCCTGGTTACCTGGCAATTGCTCCGAGAAGCCAACCAGTTGCCCTGCCACATTAGCGTCCCTGCACACATCTTTTTTGGCCCCGGCATAAAAGCTGGCCAGAGCCGCCAATCAAGGCAGCTCTGACCGCCATGCTGGCTGTGTGCAGTGCTGACCGCCTGGCTGGCTGTGTGCAATGCTGACCGCCTGGCTGGCTGTGTGCAATGCTGACCGCCTGGCTGGCTGTGTGCAGTGCTGATTGGCAAGGACGCAATTGAGTGTGCTGCAGTTGCTCTTGCTGTGCAAAGTCATGAAGCTTAATGATCATGACCTGGGATCATTGCGGCTCATGAGGGGAGGCTTATGAACAATTACAGGGCAATAAGCATACAGAGATCACATTAGTGCGGGGTTGTTGCACTATTTTAACGCAACAATAAAGATCACCCCCGACAACCGCACTAAAATAGTGCCACTATTAAGAACGCCCCGTCAGGGAGCAAGTGTGCAAAACTGGTATTTATCGCAGGCATGACCACAAATGCCATGAAATAAGGGATTGCGGGCCTTTACGATAAATTTGCGCAATTTATGTGCGCTGCTTTTTTGCGCTTGCAAGCACTTGCCTGGCGGCCTTAATATTTAATCAACTTCTCAGTTGAGTCCGTTTCAGACAAGGGATTTTTCATGTCCAATAATATGGCGTGTCTCTTTTACCAGTGTAACTAAATGTATTAGATAGCTATGCAGAATCTTGATATCGCAAAATTTGGTGGTACCTCCGTTGCCAATTACGAGGCCATGAACAAGTGTGTTGATGTGGTTACCCAGAACCCTGACACCAAACTGGTCGTGGTCAGTGCCTGTGCCGGTGTTACCAATCTGTTGGTTGAACTTGCCTCAGGTGCTCCTGACAGCACCAAACGTGAGGAAATCATCTCCCAGATTTTTGCCATTCATAAAGCTATTTTCGAAAATCTCCCTGACAGCGAGCGCCATGAGGCAGTTGTCAACGAGTATCTGTCCACAGTACGCGATCTGTCCGTTCAGGCTACCATGACCCGTACTGACATGGTTACCGACCGCCTTGTCTCCCACGGCGAGCTCATGTCCTCCTATCTGATTACCGAGATCTTCAAGCAGCGCGGTTTCAAGTCCGTATGCTTTGATGTCCGTCAGGTAATGCGTACTGATTCCACCTATGGCAAGGCAGTGGCTCTGGTTGAGGTTATTTCAACTCTGACCAGGCAGCATCTGCAGCCAATTCTGGACAGCGGTGACACCATTGTGGTCACCCAGGGTTTCATCGGCGCTGACTCCAGCGGCCAGACTACTACTCTGGGCCGTGGCGGCTCTGACTACTCAGCTGCTTTGCTTGGTGAGGCCTGCCATGCCAGCACTATTTCCATCTGGACTGACGTACCAGGTGTTTACACCACCGACCCGCGTCTGGTTCCTGAGGCCATGCCTATCTCTGAGCTGACCTATCTTGAGGCTGCTGAGATGGCCACCTTCGGTGCCAAGATCCTTCACCCTTCCACTCTGGTACCTGCCGTAAGATGCGGCATTCCAGTATATGTAGGCTCAAGCAAGGAGCCTGAGAAGGGCGGTACATGGGTTCGTCCAACTACCGATCACTCACCATCTTTCCGCGCTGTAGCCCTGCGCCGCAATCAGACCCTGATTGTGCTCTCTTCACCTAAGATGGTTGGTGCTACCGGGTTCCTTGCCGAAGTATTCAGCATCTTTGCCAAGTACCGTCTGTCCGTTGATCTGGTATCAACCTCAGAGGTATCCATTGCCATTACCCTCGATGCCGGTTCTCAGACCTCAGGTCTGTCCAACATCCCTGAGGCCCTGTTCCATGAGCTGCGTGAGTTCTGCCATGTCAAGGTAGAAAGCGGTCTGGCTCTGGTAGCTGTAATTGGCAACAACATGGCCCGCACTCCTCACATCACCGCAGAAGTGTTCTCATCTATCGACAGCTATCCTGTACGTATGATTTGCTATGGCGCCTCCAGCCACAACCTGTGCTTCCTGGTAGGCGAAAGCGAAGCTGTTGAGGTTCTGACCCACCTGCACAAGAGCCTGCTCGAACGCTAAGCCCTGGCACACCCGGCCGCCGCAGGCTCCAGCTGGCCGCCTCACTGGCCCGTCTGGCTGCCCTGCAGGCGTCCCGGCCGGCCCATAAAGACAAAGGCACTGTCCGATTCACTCAGACAGTGCCTTTGTCATATCTGCACACGAGCCTTTCATCCGATTCGGCCCGGGCACTCCGGCCCCCAGGCAGCCGCCCAGGCAACCTCCCTGGCCAGGATGTCTGAGCTCAGACATTTTCAGCCCAGCTCATACATGTCAGCTGCGCACATGCAAGGTAGGCAGGCTCTGTGATTTGCAGTCAGCCATGCTGTTCATACCATGTGGCCATGCAGCTGCGCAGCAGCGGTTGCTGCAGCTACAACAGGTCAGGCAGCATTATGGCTCATGGCCATGTCCAGCAGTTGTCAGCTCAACCCGCTGACATCAGCAGCACAGTGCTGCGTGCACAAAGCATGATGCCATGCTGTGCCGCGAAAGAGCATCAGCTCAGGTAAGGCCGCTGTTATCAGAGCAGGCCGCGCTCGCGGGACAGACGCATAATCTCCTCAAAGGCAATGAAGCTGTCGCGGGCACACTGGCTCTTAAGGGCCATAAGCTCGGACTCGGAGAGCATCATGATGCCGCTGACTTCACTCTTCTGGCGGGAGGTGATGCAGTCACCCTTGCACAGGTAGAGATTGGCCATGACAAAGCCGTCGGATACGGCATAAGGAATGAGCAGCTTGCCCAGATGAGTAAAGGTCAGGTTCTTGTTGGCTGACACGTCTATGCCCACTTCCTCAAGCAGCTCGCGGGCAGCGCTTTCATGCACATCCTCACCGCTCTGTACTACACCGCCTACACAGGCATCAAAGAAACCAGGAGCATAATCCTTGGTCAGGGTACGCAGCTCTACCAGGATGCGGCCCTTGCTGTCGACAACGGCCACGTAGGTAGAGCGGTGCGGCAGCAGATTGGCCCTCATAACAGAGCGTGGTACGGTATCAATGACCTCATCATCACGGTTAATAATATCGACCATTTCTACTTTGGCCATGGCATTCTCCTGAGGTGAGTTAAGACAAGCTCTCCGGCCGCAGCTGCGTAGCAGTACGCTGCGCAGCAAACAGCCCTGAGGCCGATCGTCAACGGGATAATTCTGCATTTGCAGCCCGTGACTATTATAATGCCTGACGCACAGCCACAGACCTGCAGCCCGCCGTGGTGCACACTCAGGGATGATGACATGCTGTGGTTCGACAGGAGCTCTGGACAGACGCAATGGCCGCAGCCAGCTTCAGCCCCTGCCGCAGGACCTGCGCTCCCCCATACTGAGACTGAAAGCAGCATTATGACGACCTGCTGAGCTCATAGCCGAGCCATCGGCCATGATGCCGGAACTACTCTGTGAACTTGGCAGTACCCGGCGAACGTTACTGAGCTGGAGCCGCTGCAGCCACTGCCAAAGCAAGCTCATACCCGGCTCCGCCGGGTCATATGCTCACCTGACTAATCCTTACAACCTGAAGGATAAATATGCACACTGAAGAACAATACCTGCAGCTGCTCAAGCGCTGCGAGCGCCTAGAACAAGACAATGAAAAGATGCAGGAAAGAATAGCCTGGCTTGAGCTTTCACTCCATGAGAACGGTACTTTCCTTGATGAGATGCTGCGCCGTATGGATAAGGCCGAAAAGCAGATACGCTTTCTGGCCTCCATGCAGTCAGAGCCTTCAGCCGTACGCCCGGAAAGCGAAGAGACCCCGCCTCCGCACTACTGACCGCCCCGCCATCAGCCCAAGCTGCTGGCATTTGCAGCCACAGACCATGCCCTGTGGGCCTGCGCTGACGGCTGGAAGCTCACGGACGGATTCTGGAGGCTGCAAGCTAAAAGACGGAGTCTGGAGGCTGCAAGCTCATGGACGGAGTGCTGCCGCTGCATGCGCATGCCAGGGACAGCTGTCAGCCCCAGTCATGTGAGCTAAGAAAGGCTCAGCATGGACTAAAATCATGCTCATGAGCTGCCCCCGCAGCCCAGAGGCCTAATGGATAAAGTTGAGCACGCGGTCAAAAAGATTCCACCTGGCAGCTGCATAGCCGGGACAAAGCTCTGTCCAGTGGTTACAGGAATGGTGCAGCTCAGATAAAGTTACAGTAGCGCCGTCAGATGACAGGCACAAGAGAGCCCCACGGATGATGCCCTCAGGCACGCTGCCTTTCGGGGAATCAGGCACACAGGATATGAATATGCCCAGAGTGGTTTAAATCAGAGATGGGATTTGCCTTGTGGACAGGGGCAATGGTCAGATGGTCCAGATACCTGTTAAGCACTGCCGTAGCTAGGTCTATGCAGGTAACCAGGTCAGCATCATTGTGGAGAATGGCGCGCCTTACCATGAGTCCGGATACAGGCGCATAAAGAAAAGTGTATGTCTGATACTGTGTCTGACACTCATATGCGGCGGTGCTCATAAGTTCTACTCAGGCCATCCCTTTCAGGGCTTTGCTTACCTGCTGCTGACTTTGTTCTACCGCCCATAACCAGCCAGCTATCACAACAGCAGTCCATGCTGCCCGAGAGCCTTGCACATAGCATAGACGACACTCTGAGTGCCGCCGGTGGCTGCCATGGCATCTACCTGCCCCTGGAGGTGGTATTTGCAGACTTTCAAAAAACTGCAGCAAGCCAACCTGACAGTGAGGGATTCATCAACATCTGAGCCGCATTCAGACATCAAGATCCGGGCATCGCTGACTGACCTTCTGCAGAGTAATGTGCAAAGCCGGATCATCACATGTCGGCTCCATAATGGCAAACGGCCCGGGGCCCCACCATGAAGCGGGGCTTTCCGGGCCGTTATGTCTGAAGCTGACCGCAAGGTCTGTACTTATTTCATTCTCAAAGCAGCTTCAATCTTCTTATCGGCATTGTACTGGCTCAGCGAGTATACTGCCCAGATTGCTGCCGGAATCCATCCTATAAGCGTACACTGCAGAACAAAACAGAGAAAACCGGCCAATGGTCTGCCGATGGTAAAGAAGCCCAGCCATGGAAACACCAGACAGATTAATAAACGCATGTGACGTTACTCCTGAAATAATTTTGTTTAACAATGTCTCTATCATTACATAAGAAAAACAGGAAAAGCACAGCATCGTACATGTTCATTTTGTCCGATCCATAACAGTGCAAAATATACTGCCACTGGAGTGTCAAGTTCAGATAAACAGCATGCTAATAAGGTTTTGCCAGAAATAAACAGCACAGTAATGCTGCTAAATTAGCATGGGCCTGGAAATTGCTTCACATATTTTTCGGCTGGCTTTACTGTCAGCCCGTCACATGCTTAGCTGGCTTATTCAGTCATGAGGCATGCACCGCAGGACTGAAGCAGCAGTTTACAGTCTGCAGCAGGTCTGTTCTTTCTTTATGTCATTGAGATCCGCTCAGTCAGATCTTCATGATTGTTAGTACAAAACATTCAGGAGTACTTATGATCCAGTTCCAGGATGCAGTCAAGTCATGCATGACTGTTAACTATCGCAACTTTAAAGGCCGTGCCCCACGTTCAGAGTACTGGTGGTTCATGCTGTTCTACGGCATTGTGAACGTAGTAAGCTCTCAAATCTCTGCCATTTCCTATATTGGTCCTATTGCCTCTCTGGCAATATCAATTGCCATGTTCATCCCATATCTGGCCGTTTCAGTAAGACGCTTCCATGATCTGGACAAGAGCGGTATGCCAGCTATTCTGGCAATCATTATGCCTCCAGTTTTAAGCCTCCTTGCAACTGTGTTCGGCGTTCTTGGCTTACTGTTATTAAGCGAAGGCATGCTGACACTCAGTGCAGTGTTATGGCTCCTTACTGCTGCAGCTGCCATTTACCTCATTATTCAGACTGTGCGTCCAGGCACCACAGGTGACAATCAGTTCGGACCTGACCCACTGGCTGTCTATACTGCCCAGCAGGCTGCCCAGGCTGCACAGGCTGCCCAGGCTGCAATTGTTGCAGCGCAGATGAGCGCCCAGGCCCAGCAGGACCAGGCAGCAGAACAGGGCGTAGCCGCACAGCAGCCAGCCCCTGAGGCTCCGCAGGGCTTCACCCCTCCGCCACCACCAGGTGCAGGTGACAACAAGCAGGGCTGATACTGAGTATCAGATCTGAGCTGCCAGGCAGCACATAGACAACAGGCTCAGTTCATCAGATCTGAGCCTGTTTTACTTAGAATGTAATAATTCGTTATGCTTAATATATTAAAAATATAATTTTAAGCTATAGTAATTAATCGCATGTTCCCTGGGGTCTTGCATGCATTATTTCATTCTTGAACGGAGGAATTATGGCAACTATAGTCGGAATTCAGGAAGGCTTTTTTATCGTTGAAACTGGGGATGGAAGCACAATTTCTGTTCCGTTCATCAGATCAAGAGGCGAGATTGAGCTGGGCATGGACGTACATCTGATGTTATTTAATGGATTCCCATATGTATTGAATAAAGGAATTGACATCAACCCGCCCCCACCACTACCACCAAAAGTTGACACTATCAGCAATGCCAGGAAGTCTATTTATTCCTTATTAAGTTTTCCTTTACCTCTGGGGGCTTTAGGTATTCATAAGTTCTATACGGGACGTTATTTAGCAGGACTCTTTTACATACTGATGGCTCCAACTGGCCTGTCCGTGCTGTTATCTACCTTTGATTTTCTTATGGGGTTAATTAAAAAAACTGACACGAATGGCCATATAACCTTTTAATAATCATTTAATTTGCAAATAATATGATTATTAGTGGAGATGTTATGTATCATAGAATTAATCTGGCAAGACTAAGCCTTTTTACCAACCTCTTTAATATTCGTGGCAGAGCAAGCAAGTATGAGTATCATGCAATAGTTACTGCATTTCTCTTTTATCTTATTTTCTGCGAGTTTCTGGTCTCCCAATTAATACTTATTGAAGGGATACCTGAATTAATTAGAATGGCTTATTTTTACCATACATATGTTATTCATGCCATATCACTATGGTTTATCTTGGCTATTTTTACAGCAACTATAAGGCGACTTCACGACTCAAATAAGTCAATATTATGGCTGTTAATTCCGATTATAGCAGCGCCATCTTCATTCGTATTTGTTATTTTTTCTCTACCTTTGGCTGCTGAACAAAGTGAGATATTAAAATACCTTAGTACACCATATATCGGCGAATTTTTGACCACTGGATATAATTCTTACATATGTCTTGGAATAAGTTTATATATTAATTTGGTCTTCCTATACGTTATTTTTGGATCCGACAGCACTGATTCTTCCAACAGGTATGGAGATATACCTCTGGAGGCACTGGTAATAGTAGAGCCAGAACCAAACGTATTCAGCGAAATGGAGCCTTACAGTAAAGAAAGAGCAACCTACGACTTCAATTCCGAAACATACAATGCTCAGAAAGACAATAACGATCCTTTTAATGATGAGTTGAATAGAAGAGCAATGGAACAGCATATATATAACCAGCATCTGAAAAATATAAGACTGCAACAGGAGCTGGAAGAAACAAAAGCGGAACTGGCTAATAAAAAAAGGATGGAAGCCTATTATGCATATGAAGATGCAAGGAAGAGAAACAACCCTTATGGTTATTAGCAGCATTAATTCTTTCATTTGGTGACCTTATGATACTAAAGCCTATCCGGCATGATCTGCTAAAGTTTTAAAGCGCCCTGGCAGGAGAGTAAGCAGATCTTCCTCATAAGCATAAAGCCTGCTGCTAATACGCAAACTGGCTCAGATCTTTAGATCTGAGCCTGTTTCGTTTAGACGGCAGGCCGCCCAAACTGCCAGTCTTGCAGCTCAGATGAACGCGCAGGACAAATCTTCTGACCAGTGCAGAGCAGTACAGCCGCAATCCTCTGATGCTCCGCATGGTACAGGTAAAAACAAGCAAGGCTGATACTGAGTATCAGATGTGAGCTGCCAGGCAGCACATAGAAAACAGGCTCAGATCATCAGATCTGAGCCTGTTTCATTTGTGGGCAGCAGATGGCCGAAGCATCGGCCGCAGCACTGACATTGACCATAGTGTTTCAGGAATAAAAAACTGCATATATATCAGCTTTTATCAGATGTCACTAAGGGGCGTATGACTTGATTCTTGTATATGCCCTTGGCAAAATCATCCTGATAAATAAAGGATTCCTTCATCAAGCAAGCGGCGTGGCTGCCCTACATCAATAAAAATCAATAGAACACCAGTACTCATAAAACATGATAAATATGCCGTTTAAATTACCCAGGACATCTGCTCAATGTCAGCAGCATTGCGGGGTCAGGCTGTTAATACAGCCTCGCAGCTATGACAGGGCGCCCCCTGCAGCAGCACTGCTGCCAGAGCGTGTCTTGACCAGAGTTGAGCCCTCAGGAGCATGGTAGGCCCTGCCGGTAATCATGCTCTGGATCCTAGATACTGCTATGCCCACAGTTAAGGTGGTGACAATGGCTATTATTGAGTAAGTCCAGAATGAGATGGAAGGTATGTTGAACTGGCAGTAGAGTATCAGTGCTGTGGCTGCAACAAAAGCAGCAAAGGCGCCGGTTGCGGTGGTTTTGCGGGTCAGAGCACCCAGAATAAATACGCCTGCCAGAGCTCCAAGAGCCTGTCCCAGAAAAGCCTTGAAGAGCTCGTAGGCTGACTTGATATCAATGCGAGCCAGGTACATCGCTGTGATTACAGCAGCAACACCTACAGCAAGGGAAATATAGCGGGCTATTCTGGTCTGTCTGTGAGCCGACATATCAGGGGAGATACGTGACTGCACGTCCATTACCCATGAGGTGGCAATGGAGTTGATACCAGTTGAAATCGAGGACTGGGCAGCGGCATACAGAGCTGCCAGGATAATGCCGGTAATTCCGACAGGAAGCTCTTTGGTGATGAAATAAACTACTACCTGATCCTGAGAGTTGCGAAATGCCTCAGTTATGGCTTCAGGGCGCTGCTGATAGTACAAATACAGTGCAGTACCAATCATAAAGAACAGTGAAGCACAGGTAATGGACAGCAGGCCATTGCCTATGGTCATACGGGTTAGGTCACGAACGCTGGTAGTGGTGGTAAAGCGCTGAACAATATCCTGAGAAGATATGTAAGTGCAGAAGGTAGTCAGACCGCCGCCAATCAGAGTAACCACAATAGAAGTGCCCAGCAGGTTGTTCCAGTCGATCAGCTGATCACGCGCGGTCAGAAAGCGCCCCTGGGAAAACAGAGCATCAGCAATGTCAGCTGCGCCATTATCAAGCTTGAGCACGATATAGATCAGAGTCAGTGCAATGCCGCCAAGCAGGATGACTCCCTGCATAAAATCGGTCCACAGCACAGCCTTAAGACCGCCAGTACAGGAATAGACTATAGAGACCACGCCCATTGCCAGGATCAGCAGATCAACGCTGATACCGGCCATATTGCCGATGGCTACGCATGGCAGATACATAACAATAGCCATTCTGCCCAGCTGGAAGATCATAAACATCACTGCTCCGAGCACTCGCAGAGCCGGTGACTGGAAGCGAATCTCAAGATAATGATAGGCAGTGTCTATATTAAGACGGGCATATACAGGCAAAAACAGACGTATAGTAAGAGGGACGGCAATCAGGGTGCCCAGCTGGGCAAACCACAGCATCCAGGTGCCGTCGTAAGACTTGCCTGCCAGAGAAAGAAAGGACAGAGGGGAGATGATGGTAGCAAAGATTGACACTGAGGTTACGAACCATGGAACTGATCCATCAGCCTTGAAGAACTCCTTACCTGACATTCTGCTTTTGGAAAAGTAGATGCCGATACCGAGCACTGCTGTCATATAGACGATAAGAACGCTGATATCAATCCATGTAAAACCCTGCAGCTCCTGTGACATGTTCACTAAACTCCTGAACAACTAAAACAGAGCAGGCATTATACGTAATTTATATATCTGTTTTGCACCTATGATAAAAAGACTCGTCTACGGTACAGATGCGAAAAGGCCCGCTGAGTTTTTACTCAGCGGGCCTTTTCAGGAAAAATTAAGTCTGGCGATGACCTACTCTCACACAATCGTACGTTGCACTACCATCGGCGTTACTGCATTTCACTTCTGTGTTCGGAATGGGGACAGGTGGGACTACAGCACTATGGTCGCCAGACAAATCTGTATTT
>NZ_JALKIL010000039.1 GCF_023051105.1 Anaerobiospirillum sp. NML120449
AAAATTATGTAGCTTTTCTACATATACGGCTGTTCAGTTTGATAGAATTAAATACGAGGTAAAAAAAATGAATGGCCTGTCTATGCGGCTTTAGCTATGGAAGATAGCTTAAATGCCGGGCTATGGTCACGAATTCTGCTGCGGGCATCAGCCTCATTTTCAGAAATGGAAGCCTGGTTACGAATAGTACTTTCCATTCTGTTCTGTAAAGCGCCAAGCTCGGCACGCTTAGAGTCAACCTGCTGGATGATCTTGTCGATGTTGCCAAGGGTGTACTGAGCAAGAGAAGCCTTGGAAATAGTCCAGCGAACTTCTGCCTTGGCAGCATTTGTGGCGCCATCAACCACCAGTCCTTGTGTAGCATTTTTGTCCTGCTGAATATTTTTTGCTGCAGCAAAACCTGCCATATCAGCAAGACCAGAGAGGGTGAAAGGCTTATCCCACTGCATTGACAGTGTGTCGCCTGCATTTGCGCCTACCTGGAAAACAATCTTGCCTGAGGCACTGGGAATAAGGCTGTTTTCAACCTTTAAATGGTCCTGACCATTCTTGTTATTCTTACCATTCAGAACGGTAGCACCTGCAAAAGTGGTCTGGCGGGCAATACGGTTGATTTCCTGGGAGAGCTGGGTAACTTCTTCCTGAAGGGCTTTACGATCAGACTCGGAGTTGGTGCCGTTGGCTGACTGTACGGCCAGTACGCGGATGCGCTGGAGCATGTTGGTGGTTTCATCAAGCGCACCTTCGATGGTCTGGGCAAGGGCAATACCGTCATTGGTGTTACGGTTACCCTGGTTCAGGCCATTAATCTGAGATGTCAGTCGGTCGGAGATCTGCAGGCCGGCGGCATCGTCCTTGGCAGAGTTGATTCTCAGGCCTGAGCTTAATCTCTGGTAGGAGGTATTCAGGGCCAGAGTGCTGTTAGCAAGTTTGCGCTGGGCATTGATCGAACTGACATTGGTGTTAACGTACAGAGCCATAGCAATTCCCTCTTAAAGCAGGTATGCGGGACAGCATAATGGTCCCATGGATAAACATTGTTGAAGCCTGTTGATGAGCTTCATAAAACATTACTGAAGCTTTTAGTTATTGCTTTAGCACCATGTGTGCCATATTACGCTTTGCCTGGTCCTGGACCATAGTTGTCGTGTGATCGTCAGATTTATTTAACTGGATATTTATGCCTTTTGACAGAAGTGCCCGGCGGGACAAGATTATTTAAAAATTTGTTGATGTGTCGAAGTGGCATTTTTTGCATCGACATAAATATGACTGTTTCTGCCACCGGCGGCCCCTGCCTGGCGGTTGCATGGCCATGGTGGTGTCGTATCGATATGTGTTGTGTTGTGGTGTGGGGCTGGAATAAAAGTGATCAGCATTAGCTTGCCGGAGATCCAAAAGTTTGATTGAGCTCTAAATTTTGCACTTTTCCCATATTGGACTTCATGGGGCTGGCCAGATGGCGGTCTATGGCTGGTGCTTCATTAATGGCACCCGGCAGAGCCGTTATTTAGCCCTCAAAGTGGTAAAGATGCTATATCTAGTCAAATGGTGCAGGGCGGAAAAAACGGGCTTTCGGAACGCTTTTCCCTATGTTATGGAAAGTTGCAGGGGCGGGGTAACTTTGCTATTTTCCATGATATTTCTTATTTCTTACTGCCATGGCTTCCTTTTGCCTGGGAGCCATGCTGTTTTTCTAAGCGGCAGCACCATCTTTATAACCCGGTTCTCCCTTTTGCTCTGTGTCAGGGAGTGGGAAGCTATGATGGTGTATGGACTGAGATACGGCTGCTGCCGTCAGCTGCTTGCAGCTGCGTTAATGTTAAAGGCTGATGCTGACTCTTTGCTTTGCTGTTACCCCGGCAAGGTCTGCTGGTCTTTATACAGGGCGGGCTGTTATTGCTGTACAAGATGATATGAGGTTGCTATGGGAGCTGGTTCGGATTTGCTGAACAACATCGAGTGTGAGTACAAGTTTGGACTTAATGGCAAGTATGCCGGTTCATTTTTTGAAGATCTGTGTGCCAAATTCAATGAGGTCATTGCTGTACGCTATGAGGAGCTCAGCGATGATTTCAAAAAGGCCCATGCTCTTGATGAGTTTAAGGCTGATGTCTCCATGGTTCGCACTGAAAAACTGTCCAATGAGTACTTTGATACCAGCTTTGACCATCTGTTCAAAGAATTTCAGATGGGCCTGCGTATGCGTCGTTCCGATGCCGTTGCCGGCGTTGAGCAGACTGTAAAATTCAAGTCCAAAGTTGAGATGGGCGGTGCCTCACATACTCACGTTGAGTACAACGTGCGCTGTGAGCAGGACATGCAGTCTCCTGATCTGAGCCTGTTTGGCCCTGGTCAGCTTCCTGAAGGCCTCAACGACATTCTGGCTGAAAACCCACTTACCCTGCGCTACCGCA
Source organism: Anaerobiospirillum sp. NML120449 (assembly GCF_023051105.1). Lineage (GTDB taxonomy): Bacteria > Pseudomonadota > Gammaproteobacteria > Enterobacterales > Succinivibrionaceae > Anaerobiospirillum. The sequence goes on from NZ_JALKIL010000039.1 coordinate 2,418, forward strand.
GCAACTTCCAGCGCTCTTCCATGGTTTTTACCGTACCTTACTTCATGTCCTTTGAGGTAGCTGTAGACCAGGGTGAAATCAATGCCGGCATCTGCTCCAGCCCGGTATCTGAAGTTGAGTTTGAGCTCAAGTCTATCGATCAGGCATGGCTTGACGCCAGCCGCGACAAGACCATTGTCGATCTTGATGATGTACGTTTTGAGTTCAGCTCCTTTATCAACGAGCTGCTGCTGATGATCTCCGGCTCTCCAACCGTCTATGTAGACAAGTATCCTGTTAACTACCGCAGCGTAGTCTTAAATCAGAGCGGCAAGTATGTAGCAGCCCCTGACCTTGACAATGCCGGCTTTGAGAGCGGTGCTGGCCACGCTGTCCATGAGATGCCTGTTACCATGCAAAAGGAGCAGTCCATTGCCAGCCTGCCTTTAAAAGAGGGTGGTCTTATTGGCATGGAGCCTTTATCTAAGCTGCGCCGTGCTGTAGTTCTGAGCGTCTTTGATCATGACAATCCAGGACGAGGCCTTGACTGTCCAGCTGATACTCCAGCTGTACTGTCCGTATCCCGTGGCACCCGTGTGGACTTTGAGACTTTCCGCGCAGCCTTGAACAGCTACAAGCGCGCTGCCAACCCAACTATCGAGCTTTACAACCATACCTCCTATGCCATTACTGAGGCTTTTACCCTGGCTGTAGGTCTGGCCAACCTCATGGGTACCCGTCAGCACTTTGAAGACGTGGCCATGATTATGAGGGAGGCTATGGACTTCTCCTGTAACCACAAGAAGTTGCGTATTTCTGATGAAATTCGTCAGAGCCATCGTGACCTGTGTCAGGATGCTGAACTGAGCGATCTGAGCATGCTTATCGTCAGTGAATGCTCCAACATGTATCTTGAGTTCAACGTTAAGATGTGGTTTGAGCCTTTCTACCGTCACTTTGCTGAGGATCTTGAGAACAAGGACTTCAACGTTGAGGACTTCAAGACCCTGATGCGCACTTCTGTCAAGAACAGCCAGGGAATCAAGATGGCCGAGTACATCGAGCGTGCCGGTTATATTCTCAGAAGAAAGTCCATGCTGCTAAACGACGACAATTTCAAGGGCAACAAGGGTCTGGCACTGGCAACCCAGTACCACATGCGTCGCGCCTGGGAAACCATCAACCTCGGCAGCTGATGTCGTCATCGGCTGATGACCCATTAGATACCAGCACTGCATTAGCCCCTATGTCATGTCGAAAGGCCGATAGTCTGCCGGATCCACCATGTAGGGGCTATCGTTTCGGAGTCATCTTTCCGTCTTCATAAAGAAGCGCTATAGCTCCGCGTATAAGAAGTATCCATGCATGTATGCTGCAGCTGTGCAGGCTTTATATGAGCGCATGAGCAGTGTCTGGCATGCATATGGGGCGTTTACCTGGACTTTGCCTTATGTTCTTCCTGGAAAGGTAATGTCCATGGTACTTTCCACTTTGGTGCTGCTTAATTGAGCGCAGCATGGCCTGTCAGGGATATGTCTTAGGTGTTTATGCTGTTGTGCTGCGGCAGTCATCTGATATGAGAAATGATTAACGAATCACGATTAAAGCGCCTTTGCAGGGCGCTTTTTTATTAGCTGTATGTCTGAGGCGGGGGTTAACTTACGTGCAGGGTTGCAATGGCAGGGGCGTCTGATGCAGTCAGTGAGTGGATTGAGGGGCTCTGACTGTTTATCTAGGATGACTGATTAAGCTAACTTTTTTAAATGCCTGGATTTGCCCTCAAAGGGCACGCATCCGGGCTTTTTCAATTGCTGCAATGGTGCTTTTACTATATAATATTTCTCACTTGAGGCAGATATTATCTGCCGGTAAACTCCGGAAGTATGCGGTTTTTTTTGTATAAACTGGAAAGCGGCATAGAGCCGGTGCCTGGAGTTCGCGTGTGTGGATCCTGGCAAAGTTCTCATCCGTCATCATCCGGTGCTTTTTGCAACACCGGGCAGACCACAAACCTTAAAACAGGCAAAGGTCCTGAGATGATGGTTAAAAGTCTGAAATGACAATCAAATTTGAGGAATTATCGTTATGGCAGCAGTCAAGAAGATGGCCGACCTCGACCTGAAGGGCAAGCGTGTATTCATCCGTGCTGATTTAAATGTACCAGTAAAGGATGGCAAGGTTACCTCAGACGTACGTATCGTAAGCTCTTTACCAACCATCAAGTTAGCTCTTGAGAAGGGCGCTAAGGTCATGGTTACTTCCCACCTTGGCCGTCCAGAAGAGGGTGTATACGCTGAGGAGTTCTCCTTAAAGCCAGTTGTTGACCACATGGCTACCCTTTTAGACTGCCCAGTACGCCTCGTTAAGGACTACCTCGACGGTGTTGAAGTAAACGAGGGTGAGGTTGTGGTTCTTGAGAACTGCCGCTTCAACAAGGGCGAAAAGAAGAACGCCGAAGACCTCTCCAAGAAGTATGCAGCTCTGTGCGACGTTTTCGTAATGGACGCTTTCGGTACTGCTCACCGTGCTCAGGCCACCACCTATGGTGTTGCTCAGTTCGCTCCTGTTGCCTGTGTAGGTCTGCTGCTTGACGCTGAGCTCACCGCTCTGGGCAAGGCCTTTGAGAGCCCAGCCCGTCCAATGCTGGCTATCGTAGGCGGTTCCAAGGTTTCCACCAAGTTACCAGTTCTCGAGTCCCTGCTGGGCGTTGCTGACCACCTCGTAGTAGGCGGCGGTATCTCCAACACCTTTATCGCTTCCCAGGGCAACAATGTTGGCAAGTCCCTCTATGAGCCAGAGCTCATGGAGAAGGCAAAGGAAATTGCCGGCAAGACCAATATTCCTGCTTTCGTTGACGTAGTAACCGGCAAGGAGTTCGACGCTGCTACTCCTGCTACTGTTAAGAAGATCTCTGAGATTGCCGATGACGACATGATCTTCGACCTGGGCCCAGAGTCCATCAAGAACGTATGCGAAGCCATCAAGGGCGCCAAGACCATTATCTGGAACGGTCCTGTTGGTGTATTCGAGTTTGATCAGTTCTCCAAGGGTACCGAAGCCATGGCCCGTGCCATTGCTGACTCCGATGCCTTCTCCGTAGCCGGTGGTGGTGACACCATTGCTGCTATCCAGAAGTTTGACATTGAGGATAAGATTTCCTACATCTCCACCGGTGGTGGCGCTTTCCTTGAGTTCCTCGAGGGCAAGAAGTTACCTGCCGTTGAGATTCTTGAGAAGCGTGCTGCTGAGTAATTCAGCCGTATGCTGAGCCGATTCCCGGACTGTGAACCGGGCATCATGCCTGAGCCTGCGCAGTGGTAAAATGGATACCGACGGTGTCTGTGCCTCTTCGTGGGCCCCGGCCCAAATTGTCTCCGTAATGACCTACCGTGAGTGTGTGCCCGCTGAGATCAGTAAGAGACAAAACAATTAAGCATTTAAGTGCGCAACCAAGCGCCTTATCTTTAGGAATTGACTTCAATGACCAAGATTTTAGATGTTGTTAAGCCTGGTGTGTTATTTGGCGAAGATCTCCACAAGTTATTTGCTGTTGCCAAGGAGAATGGCTACGCTTTCCCAGCTGTAAACTGCATCGGTACCGATTCTGTTAACGCCGTTTTAGAGGCCGCCAAGAAGGCTAACTCTGCTGTTATAGTTCAGTTCTCCAACGGTGGTGCTTCTTTCGTAGCCGGTAAGGGCATCAAGCTCGAAGGCCAGCAGGGTGCCGTTCTGGGCTCCATCTCCGGCGCCTTGCACGTTCACAACGTAGCTGAGTCCTATGGTGTCCCAGTTGTTCTGCACACCGACCACTGCGCCAAGAAGTTACTCCCATGGATCGACGGTCTGCTCGATGCTGGTGAGGCCTACTTCAAGGAGCACGGCAAGCCATTATTCTCCTCCCACATGATTGACCTCTCCGAGGAGTCACTTAAGGATAATGTAGACCTCTGCTGCAAGTACCTTGAGCGTATGTCCAAGCTTGGCATGACCCTCGAGCTCGAGCTCGGCTGCACCGGTGGTGAGGAAGACGGCGTTGACAACTCTGACAAGGACGAGTCCGCTTTATACACCCAGCCAGAGGACGTAGCTTACGCCTATGAGCGCTTAATCAAGATTTCTCCAAACTTCACCATTGCCGCCTCTTTCGGTAACGTACACGGTGTTTACAAGCCAGGTAACGTCAAGCTCAAGCCAACCATTTTACGTGATTCCCAGAAGTACGTAGCTGAGAAGTTTGGTCTGTCCGAGGCTAAGCCATTAAACCTCGTATTCCACGGTGGTTCCGGTTCTACCAAGGAAGAAATCGCTGAGTCCGTATCCTACGGCGTAATCAAGATGAACATCGACACCGACACCCAGTGGGCTTGCTGGAAGGGTGTAAAGGATTACTACGAGAGCAACAAGGACTACTTACAGGGTCAGCTGGGCAACCCAACCGGTCCAGACGCTCCTAACAAGAAGTACTACGACCCACGCGTATGGTTACGTAAGGGCCAGGAGACCATGACCGAGCGTGTACTCGCCGCCATGCAGGAATTAGGCTGCGTAGACTCCCTGTAATTCCTCATCTCTGCACAGTCCAGCTGCGCTCAGCACCGCTGTACTGACAGGGCAGCAGGCCTGCTTTGCAGGCTGCTGCCACCAGACAATAAAGCCCGAGGCTCGCGCCCCGGGCTTTTTGCGTCTTTATAATCTGAAACCGGACACCCGTACCATTTGAACCGCATTGCCACTTAACAGTCCTGCGACCCGATCAATCTCGACACCATACGTAAGGATCAGGCAGCAGACAGAGCAAGTGCAGTGCCTTGCGCTGCTGACTCCTGCAACTGAAGTCAAATTACCATGGGCCATAACAGAGGCTGTCACTGGCTAAATGTGGCAGTCAATGAGCATGCTTGTGCATCGTAGGCGGACCATTGACTGGTCATTACTCAGTGTTGAGCCAGAGTAAAGGCCAGGCAAGTAGCGGCCATTTGACCAACACTGCATAGCCGGCAAGTTGTACTGCAGCCGGCATGGCAGAGTACTGGGTATGCCAGTGTCAGCCATTGGACCACCTCGGGATAGCCGCCAAGTTGTACTGCAGCCAGCATGGCAGAGTACTGGATAGGCCAATGTCGTCAATTGGAACAACACGGCATAGGCGGCAAGTTGTCCTTTAAGCAGCAGGGCTTATTATTGCCTGTGACGCAGCTCCTCTTTTGTAATGGGGCCAGTAAAAGGGCTTTTACATCCGGCATTCCTGTTTTGAGGCGACCTCATTAAATGCACAGATAATTGGGCCTCAAATACAGAAAAGCCCCAAAGCCTGTTACGGCTCTGGGGCAGAGTAGTAGTGCGAATCAGGTGCGAGGTTGAAAGCCCTGATTTAAAGGCTTTCAGCCTTTATTGCATTAACCTAATGCGGACATTAAGTAATTCAGGGAAGTGTTATAGCCTGCGATAGTGGTATCGAGACGGGCATAACGCTGACGTAAGTTGGCCTCATACTCTTCCAGGTAAGTGGCGTTCTCAGCTTCTTCCTTCTGGTAGTCCTTGAGCTTCATGTTCAGGGACTCTTCACGGTTGGACAGCAGACCGTTGCTCTTGGTGTAGTCGTCAACAATCTTGTTGAGCTCGGTCATAACACCTGGGTTCTTGTCATCCTTGCTGGCAAAGATGTTAACAACGGCGTTGAAGTTGTCCTTGATGCCCTCTTTGAACTTGGTGGAGTCGAGGGACATGGTGCCGTCCTTGTCGATCTTGATACCTACAGAGTAGATGTCCAGACCTGAGGAGTTGCCCTTAACCTTGGTCATGATGTTCTGGACCTGGGTCTTGAGGCCACGGAGCATGGAGTCACCGGCAAGCTCACCACCGTCGTAGTTGTTCTGACCGTCGGTGTAGGTGTTGTGCTCGTAGAGGGTGTCCATGGTGGAGATTAAGGTGTTGTAGGCGTTTACGAAGCCGTTCATCTTCTCTGTAACCTTATCAATGTCAGCAGATACGGTTACGTTGTTGGAGATGTAGCCACCCTTGTCGTCCTTCTCAGACTCGCGCTGTACGTTAATGGTCAGACCGGAAACGTTCTTGAACTCGTTAGTAGAGGAGGTCAGTTCCTGACCATCGAGATCGATGATGGCGTCACGGCCCTGAACAACGTCCCATTTACCAGCCTTATTGGTGCTATTGTTCTTGGTGCTGACATTTAATTCGGCAGCTGCGCCATCAGCCTTACCGTCCTTGGCATCAAACTTCATCTCGAATTCGGCATCCTTACCGGATAAGCCAGTGTCGATTACAAGCTTGTCGCCGTCCTTGGTGGAAACGGTAGTAGCGGTTACACCGAAGTCATTGTCGTTGATCTTCTTACGCAGAGAAGCAACGGTGTCGTCAGCAGCAACCTGAATCTTGATCTCACGCTTCTTGGTGGTACCGTCGTCGTTCTTGATGTCCGGCAGAGTGATGGTAAGGGTACCTTCCTCAAACTTGGTGCCGTCTTTGAAGGTCTGGGAGATCTTTTCGTTGGAAGCGGTCTGCTTAACAGCGATATCGTAAGAACCGTCAGCAGCGTCGTCCTTGGTGGAAACGGTGAAGAATGGGTTCTCGGTAGGCTGGTTGGTGGTTACCTTACGGGTGTTGAAGCCGTTGTCTTCGGTAAGGGCCTTCAGAGCCTTCTGGAAGTCGGTTAAAGCACTCTTTAACTTGCCAACACCAGAGATGGCGATGTTGGTCTCTTCCTTGCGGTAGATGACGTTCTTGTTGATCTGGTTTTTCTTGGCAGCAACCGATGCAGCAATAATGGACTCAAAGTCCATGCCGGAAGCGGAACCAGCGGAAGTAATATTAGATGGCATTTTGCACTCCTGAAAATTCGCACGCGTCCAGTCATAGCTACTGGAACTGTTGAGTACCAGGTCAAAGTCTTTTTCTCTGACCGCTTAGTTATTTTAACGGTTATGCCTTTTACGACTTTAGGGATTTTGCGCCGTGTTTTTCAGCTGCAATCCTTTGCCGTAAGCGGCAAACAAATCAGCTCCGGCAAGCTGTCAAACTACTCTAAAACGTATGGCTGTGACGGCTCTTTTAAGGCACGCCATGACAGCTAATGCTGCAGAAATTAAGCAGCTTTATCCATCAGTAGTGAGGACTCTGTTCTGCTGTTTTCTGGCCTGTTTATCGTATTAGTCAGGCTCCCGCTACAGGGTGAAGCTTGGTGCTCCCTATAACTTATAGCCTGATTGATTCAAGAATCAAGCCAGAACTTCTGCCTGGGATCGGTGCGCAGGTACGTTACATGGATCCTGATCACAAAGACCGCAAATACGGGTATCAGTGAACAGTTCACCTTTTAACGGACCGCAGCCAACAATCTGAATACTGATGACACTCAAAGTTTGACCTTTTTATGGGAACCGGCAAAAATTTCCGTGTATCTATATGAGGCTTGTAAACGGTTTTAAATAGATACACAAAGGCCATATTTTGCCCTATTAAATCACCGTAATTTGTGAGAAATATATGCACCACAACGGTGATGCAACACAGCAAATACCCGGGATGCCATACCAAAATGTTGCACAACGCTCTGCTTAGGCTTCACCGTGCCTTTGAGTCACCCTGAGTGCTGCCATGATAAGGGCGTGCAATATTATCTTCTCGATTCACCCAATGACGAGCCCCTGTTTGCAGGCAGGCCATGAACACTTTTACACTTTCTCCTGGGTGACGCCGGGAACAGCCGGGAAAGGTATCACAGAATATTTTGTTGCTCTTGTTGGACAACTGCTTGTTCTCAAAGCCACCCTATAAGGAAAATACGCATTTATTTCACCTCCTGACGTGCTTTCTTTAGGTACGCTACTAGATGCACTGCAGGGTGATTTGCTGAGTGGTGTGTAAACGTAACCACACCACAGCAGAAAAGCAGCTATGAATGTCTATGAAATTGATAAATTCGGAGCATTGCCTGGACAATATTAACAGCATATGACATCGAAAAGCTTGTACTTGTCAACAAGTGTTTTAAGTGCTGATGCTCAATCAGCATATTGCTCTGATGCTCCTTGGTGATGCATTACAAAATCATTGTACTTACAAGATGCCAAGGGGGCAGTGGCGGAGGTTGTGGCCATGAAATTTTGGAGCCTGGAGTGCTTTTGCATGGTTTGCATGGTTTGCCTGGTTTGTTCAGGTTGACAGAGGTTTTTCATGTTTCAGGTCAAGCAGCAGGGCAATGCAGTGATATTGGCAAGGCTATGTAGCCGGTTTTGATTGCAGCTGTATGTCATCAGAGACAAGCTCCACTCAGCATTTTTCAGCTGGTAACGCTGGGACTGTTATCCAGCTAATGCAGGGGCTGTTAACCAGCTAATGCAGAGGCTCATCAGGCAATACTATATTGTTTTGGAGATTATTAATGTAAATGGGGCGCCCGTGTTAAGTACTGGCTGCTTCACAATGAGTGTGCTGTCCTGAAAGTTCGCACAGCATGGCTTGGATTGCATAAGGCTCTTCTTAATCATGGAGACAGGTATTCCAGTGATCGCCTTGCTGGGGAGGCCTTTGCCGGTGCAGGACCTGGTTGTGCTGTACTGACAGGAGCGAAAACATGCAGCAGGGCGGTTCAAGTCGGGGTCAGGGGTAGTGGTCGGGCTGTACAGTGACTGGATATGAAAAGGCCCACATTAAAGTGGGCCTTGGGCTGGACAACAGCTGACGACAATGCTGTCTGAGCCAGTGACAGTTGAGCTGTTTCGGATTGTGCTGCCTGTAGGGCACCACAGATGCCTGGTGGGCGGCGGTGCCCTGAGATGGAGTTTTATCCTGTGCCGGTGTAACTGCAGAATTGAGCTGTTTGCAGACCGGTGCAATTTTCAGACTGGAGTCGATTGCAGGCCTGGTTAGAGCCAGCCCTTCTTGCGGAAGAACAGGTAGGTAAGTGCAGCTGACAGACCCATCAGTCCTATGGACAGAGGGTAGCCGTACTCCCAGCGCAGTTCAGGCATGAACTCGAAGTTCATACCGTACAGGGATGCAATCCAGGTAGGAGGCATGAACACTACTGCAGCCACAGAGAAGATCTTGATGATCTTGTTCTGCTTATGGTTGGTATAACCCATGGAGGCCTCAAGCTGGAAGTTGATCTTGTTGGCCAGGAACTGAGTGTGCGGAAGAATGGATTCGATATCGTTAAGCACTTCATCGATACTGCGTTCCTGCTTGTCATCAAGGGTAGTCTCAAAGGACTTCTTGATAAAGCGCAGGGCGCGACGGGTATCGTACAGGGCCTGCAGAATCTGACCGTTGAGTTCTTCCTGGCGTACCAGCTCACGCAGGGTATCTTCCACGCTGTCATCACACAGGATCTGATCGGCGGTTTCATCCAGTACGCCGTAAGCATCTTCGATAAGGTCAGAGAGCTGATCTACCTTGAGGTCCTGCAGCTGCAGCAGAATATCCAGGGCAGAGCGGATATCAGCTTTGCCGTAGCGGATGTGATAGCGCAACAGACGTACGATGGACACTTCATCTTCACGGAAGGAGATGAGCAGATTCTTGCGGATGATAAATGACATGTTCACGCCACGGGTATCATTGGCAAGACGCTGAGGGAAGAGGGAGAGAATATGCACACCGTCGGCGCCGATTTTAAAACGGGACGATGATTCCAGATCGTCCATGTCGTCTTCATCAGGCACGTCTTCAACGAAGAGCTTCTCCAGCCAGTCGCTTTCTTCCTCGGTGGGTTGATGCACATCGAGCCAGATTACATCTGAGGGTAAGGCGTCACCTGCAGTTACCCTTACCAGGGAGAGGCTGTTGTCATCATAGAGCTGGCAGGCTGTAATCATAGAAAAATCTCCTGTACTAAACAGCACAAAGGCTGTTGTGCACAGTGCCGTGCATACGTAAAAGAACAGGTTGGGCTGTGACCTGAGGCCATCCCGGCCTGGTGTATTGTCCACCCGCAATCATGTCAGGGCGCAAAACCAGTGATGCATGGCTGCTTCAGCAATATACATGCTCAAGTGGGCAAATATGGCTCGCCCGCCAGCGGAGCAGCCTGGCGGCTGTATACGACTGCTGTATAAAGCTGCATATATCGCATGCATGCATGCTTTGCATTCTATGCATGGACCGGCCTGTCTGGCCATTATGATCATGCAGACTGCATACTTTCACAGGTTCATACGCCATACACTGTTGGCTGTTGTCAGCCGTGTCGTTGCGTCAGATGTGCCGGTGTGCATTGGTTAATGCCGCGACAGCAGGGGGTGATGACCCAACGTACCGCAGCTGCAGACACAGAGGAGAGCAGCCGGCTTGGGCCATACAGATCCTTTCAGGTGCCGAACATGCCTCCTGAGCTCAGTCAGGAGCTGGTAACAGTTTCATCACAGGACCATGGTGCCTCGAGCACTGCTGTGCTCTGCCAGTATTGAAGGCAGGATCCTGCAATACATATAAGGTAAAGAGCAGCACTTAAGGCTGGCTATCATTACAACATCAGCAGGGGCATGTCCTCAATGGCATGTTCTCCTGACTGTATGGCAGCTAATATCCATGCAGATCTCAATGACATGTCAGAACAGGAATTTGACAGCGCAGTCAGGCTGTTACTCAGGTTCATCCTGTGATGAGCTGCTCATCATGCTCATCTTGAATGAAGTGATGAAAATACCGGGCTAAAGTTGTGGTCGGCAAAACATTGATTAATAAGCTTCAGAATATGGTTAGCAGTGCTGATACCGGACTGATACGAAGCTGTTGTTAAACGCCCCAGGTCAGTATTGGAACTGGCCAGAGTAACAGGCGAAACAGAAATCAGCATATTTCAGTCCTGAATTGTCTCATCAGATTTTGCAGGCTCTTTACCAAAGCCTTAGAGCAGGCTTCAGCGATAAGAAAGCATTATGCCGCCTTGCTAAAGCGAGACTATGAGTCTTGCTAATGCATGACCATGAATTTTGCTAAAGCGAGACTATGAGCATTGCTAATGCACGACCATGAATTTTGCTAAAGCGATACTATGAAACTTGCTCAGGCATGGCTGGAGGCAGCATAATCGCACAGTAGCAGGGTTAAGGGCAGAAATAAGATGAAATCAGTACAGTAGACAGTAGTCTGAGTCAGTAATCACAGGGTGGATTTGCTCTGGCAGAGAGTGCCAGTAAGTGAGCTGAGTAAGCAAAGCAGACATTAGAGCAGATCACTGTCAGGACAGTGTGTGTTCTGCATTAAGAAAACTTTAAGATGACAGGATCAACTGACTTTTAGTTGCCTTAATGGTATGAGTGGATTCCAGGTTCAGGCGGATGCAGTACAGGCCTGAAGACGGAAGTCGGCCAGTCAGTTATCAGGAGAGAGATACTCCCTAAGGCAGGTAAAAGACAGCTGTCTTATCCTCAGCTGTGACCTGGAGTTTTGCCGGTAAATGGCGCATAAATAAGCCATTTGCACCGGGTATGACATCAAGGCCTGCTATACTTTAGACAAAAGCCCCCCAAGTGTCAAACAAAAATTCCCCGCATTACATCCTTTGTCTGCATGGCCTTTCCATGCCAGCAGACAAATGCACTTCCTGTTACAAACAATATTTTTCATATCGATTTTCCTGCATTCTGACAGCACATTTGACAGCAATATTCTGCCCTGCAGAGGCGCTGCGCATAATGCCTTTTTCCTTGCATCTCCAGTCTGACAAGGCGCCGGGATGGCCATGCCCTCATTATCTGATGCCATAAGCCTGACCAGTTATCTTAATCTGGCATACATGGTTGCTCTTGCACGGGCTACTCAGGATACCCTGGCCCCTGACCATTACCCTTACCCCTGGGCAATGGACCGTACACTTACTTTCACCTTATTTGAGCAGCAACCGATATGACCAGACCTCTGGAACAGCCACTGTGCAGCAAAAAAACAGCGGCCAGACACGACAGTCAAAACGGCAGCAAGTCAAGCAGTCATAAAGAAAGGAAAACATGACATGCCTCATTACGGCCAGACCAATGGGCAGCTTATGACAGTGCCATTAGTATCTTATGCAGAGGCGGTACGTAGCACCTGTATGCAGTAGAACTATGCATCAGCATTGAACTATTGGAGGCTTCCGGATGCAGTACCAGGCTATGGTCATGCCGTGCCATGCCATGCCATGCCTGGCTGTGCAGTGCATTGCCGTGCCCTCGTCAGACCATGCCCGGGTAATGTTCCGTAATGCCTGCCAGGGATTTTGCCAGTCATTTTATGACTTGCTATCAGGATCATGACGTAACGGGCTATGATGCCCGTCGAGCTCTGTCCGGTCACATAAAGCTAAGTCACTACATGATCCGTTATGTTCAAGTTTATGTCTGAGTATGATCTTTCTGCTATTTGTTATGGATGACAAAACTTGCGGCAATTAGCATGTGGACCAATGATGCAGGGCAGAGATGGTCAATTTCCATATCAGCTTAAGATGAGGTCAGGCAAAGAACGACAAACATCAGGCAGTCAGCCATAATGCCTGCCTGCCTGCCTGCCTGCCTGCCTGCCTGCCTGCCTGTCTGTCAGTAATGGATTAGTTGAGTTGCTGTCAAAGGTATTTGTTACAAGTCCAGCATACAGATGCTGTACGTAATCACCTGAAGGAAAAGCTTTTATAAGGGATTACTGCAGTAGCACGGGGATGACCATTGCAGTCGGCTGCAATATATAACACCTTCCAGGTATGCCGTCATCTTTTGTCAGCATGGAAATACTATGTCAGCGGCACAAAAGCCAGCTATGGCGGGCTTAGCGCTTACGCTTTGATGTTACTTGCACTTGTCCAACTGTAAGCTTGAAGCATGCTGCATAAGCTAATCAGTAGTACGTAGTTCCTGTAAGCATACACACATCATTGAAAATGAACGCAAGCTTCAAGGATAAAGGGCATGAATAGCATGAGCCTGTCAGGACATGGCGTAGCGAGCGGCTTATGCAGTTGATAATGATTTCCTCAAGGATAAAGAGCAGCGTTTTGGGAGTGCTGCATGACTGAGTGGACTTATCTCTGCATGAATGACAGGTATTGCTGATTCCTGCATGTCGGCAGTGACACTTTATATCTTCCTTTGCTCAGCATATGGCAGCTGCTTGCATAGCCACATTGTGCGCTGCATATGGCAGCTGCTTGAATGGCTGACTGGTGATCTGCAAAGGTCGGCAGCCTGCATGGCCGACCTGTGCTCAGCATATGGCAGCTGCTTGCATAGCCACATTGTGCGCTGCATATGGCAGCGGCCTGTGTGTTTTATGGATGAGGGGCTCTATGTATGAGTGTTATTGAGGGATGTGGGCTAATACTCGTGCTTCGACTCATACCAGGATTCATGATTTTAGGGGCGTGTTTCCAGTATTGATGGTCTGACGGATTGAGGGCTGTGGGGGCTGGCTGGCTCTGTGGCTTAAAGGGCAGGCTGAGGGAGGGGCCGGTTTTCTTGAAGCTGTCTGGCAGGGATTTTTGCTGGTAATTTCAGTGATCTGGCGTCTGCTGTTGTGAAACTGCAGAACAATTAAGGCGTCATAACTGTTACTGGACGGCCAATATAAAGGCTGAGCGGGTTTAAGACTGGATGCGTTGCCATGGCCTGTTTGAGGGACTTTTATAGAGTTTTGGGGATCAGCCATGGCGGGGAAACAGGTTAATATGGTGTAGTTAACACGGTTTTACTGTCACTTTTGTAAAAGTCGTATGTATAACTGTGAAACAGCTATGGTTCTGGGGCTTTATCCTGCATTTGTCCGATTAAATGGCTTTGTGATATTTTCTTGTGTGTAAAATGTGCAGGTATATAGTATAAATATGTGTAAAAGTATCTTGTAGCCAGGTGCAACGCTGGAGCTGTATAAGTTTTGCTAATACTAAGCATTCTGAGAAAGTGAAACTGATATGCAGGCAGGTCTGCACCCCCGGCCCCGACTTCCGGGGGGTTGACGCATGATGACTTGGAAACCAGGTGGGATCCTGAACAGTAGAAAGGTCCGTTTTTATGACCGGCTTGATACACCATCAAAGGCTCTTTGCTTTAAATCGGAACATAGTGGATGGTACTTTTGGTCGAGATATTGACCTTTGCGTGGCTGGCTTGGAAAGTTATGGTCTTATATTATTAAATATATGCCTGACCTGCATGTACCTGCCGATATTTCTGGCTATGGTAAAGCATGAGCCTGACTTTTCTCTGTACTGAAACTGTCAGTCAGGGGGCAGCAAAGGACCCCTGTATTGCCTGTTAAAACTGTGATAACAGGAGGTACTGGATAATGAAATGGTACAATTTGAGGGTGATACAGCTTAACAAAAACTTAACAATGCCCTGTTAGTCTTGCGGCAACTTTTGAGCCCTGTGGTATATTTTTTCATGCGGTCTCCCAAGGGGTAGCCGTATGATGTCCTGGCCGTCACAAGCAGGTTTTCAGGGCGTCAGAGTTAACGATTGAGCTTCTAGAGAATGCCTCTTAATGCCCGTCAGAAACAGTACTGACCGGCAGATAACAGCATCTTTTATTCTGTCCATGCTTTGAAAAGGCACAGCGCCTTTCCTCCTGACATCACAGTCTTGCAGACATAAGCCCGGAGTATTTGACAGCAACATAAGACAATGTAGTTGTCTGGCAGCCATGGCACATGCCATGGCTGCCCTCCGGACTTTTTCATGTGTGCAATCTGCATAAGATGCCCTCAATATTAATGAGGGTATATTGAAAATGCGGCAGGGCTGTCAGTGATCTGCCAGATCTGGCCGCTGATAAACTGTCTCTGAACCAGGTGTTCAACCTGCATGCTGTGGCATCTGATGACACTCAAGTCAGTCATAGGCCGCAGCGGCAAAACTGGAACAGAGCGGCCCTGTCTCTGGCTGATAACACTCAGGAGTGCTGAGTAGCATGATGCAGGCAGGATGGAGTGGGACCTTACTGATTATGTCAGTTAAGCGCAGGGTAAAAGATACTGGATCTGCAGCCTGGCCTCAGGCCGGCTTAAGAGCGCCCCCAAAAAAGTGATAATACTTATGCTTGAATCAATTTTTGTTGTGCTGGTTGGCTTTTTGCTGCTGCTGGCGGTTATTGACCTTTTTGTCGGTGTTGCCAACGACGCCGTAAACTTCCTTAACTCAGCTGTAGGCAGCCGCATTGCTCCTCTGCAGGTAGTTCTGATCGTAGCCTCTATTGGTGTACTTATCGGTTCTACTTTCTCGTCGGGCATGATGGAAATTGCGCGCAGCGGTATGTTCAGACCTGAGCTGTTTACCTTCTACGACGTAATGATGATTTTCTGCGCCGTAATGATGGCTGACGTGTTACTGCTCAATACCTTTAACTCTCTTGGTCTGCCAACTTCTACTACCGTATCCATTATCTTTGAGCTGCTCGGTGCAGCCGTAATTGCTACGGCTTACAAGCTCAGCACCATGGGCATGTCTTACTCGGAGATCTTTGAGTACATCAAGACCGACCGTGCAGCAACCATTGTTTCTGCCATTCTTGTGTCTGTAGTAGTCGCTTTCTTCTCAGGCGCCATAGTTCAGTTCGTTCTGCGTATTCTCTTTACTTTCAGATTCCAGAATACCTACAAGTACCTTGGTGGTCTGTTCTTCGGTTTCTCCATTTCCTCCATTTTCTACTTCCTGGTAATGAAAGGTGCCAAAGGTGCCTCATTCATGAAGCCTGAGTACATTCAGTTCATCAATGACAACACCTCAGCCATTCTCACCTATATGTTTATCGGCCTTACCATTCTTGGTCAGGTGCTGGTATTAATCAGATTCAACGTCTTCAAGATCATTATTCTGGCTGGTACTTTTGCTCTGGCTTTCTCCTTTGCCGGTAACGACCTTGTAAACTTCATTGGTGTGCCTCTGGCTGCTCTGGATGCTTTCATGTTCTGGCTGAGTGCCGGTTCTCCTGATCCTCATCAGATAACCATGGGCATTCTCAATAATAATGCTCCAGCTTCCACCATTTATCTCATTATTGCCGGTCTGGTCATGGTGTTCACTCTCTGGACTTCCAAAAAGGCTCACCGTGTAATTCAGACTTCCATTAACCTCTCAAGCTCCACCCACGGTGAGCACGAGCAGTTTGGTGCCTCCACCCCAGGTCGTGTTATTACCCGTTTTGGTCTGGGTGTTTCCCGTGCCTGCCGCAACATTCTGCCTGGCTTCGTTCTGGCATTTATCGGCAGTCGCTATATCAAGCCGGATGTAGTCAAGGGCGAAGCTCCACTTCCTTTTGATTATGTCCGCGCCTCTGTAAACCTGGTTCTGGCTTCCATTCTGATTGCCTCGGCAACCACCTTAAAGCTGCCTCTGTCCACCACCTATGTAACCTTCATGGTCGCCATGGGCACCTCCTTTGCTGACGGCGCCTGGAGCCGTGAGTCAGCCGTATACCGTATCTCCGGTGTAATCACCGTTATTGCCGGCTGGTTTATTACCGCTATCTCTGCTTTTGCAGCAGCCTCCATTGTCTGCCTGTTCTTCTTTGGCGTCGGTGAAATTGCAATTATCATTACCATGCTCATCACATCGGCAGTGATTATCCGCAGCAACTTTGCCCGTGAGAAGACCTCTGATACCACATCTCTGGTACTTGAGGCCAAGGATGACAATGAGAAGGTTCTGGGCTCTATTGCCAAGGCCGTTCCTGTCTACTTTGATGCTCAGGTTGAGGTTGTTGACCGCGTACTTGAGAACTTCTTTGGCGACAACGAGCTCAAGTTAAGAAAAGACTTCAACAAGGCCTCCAATATCGAATACGATATTTCCAAGGTGCGCTCTGAGTACTACACCCTGGCAAATACCAGCTCCAACATGGGTGAGAGCAAGGTTACCAGTGATGCCAAGCACTTCTTCTACCTGACCTTCTCCAATATGCGTGAAGCCTCCAAGGCTATCCGCTACATGGTAGAGCGTGCCGTAAACCACATTGCCAACCGTCACACCATTTTCCAGGGCGAAATGCAGACCTCTTTGATGGACATCAATGCCCGTCTGCACATGCTTTCCCGTGATCTGCACCGTATGGCCGCTGAGCCTACAGCTGGCAATGTAGAGGCCATGGTAAAGCACGCCAAGAAGTTAAACCGTGATATCGACCGCTCCCAGGTTGAGCTGGTAAACATCATCAGCAGCCAGCATGTGTCCATTCACTCCGCTGAAATGTACTTAAGCTTCCTGCAGGGTATCCGTGATCTTGCCAACCGCTACGTAGCCGTAGCCATGCAGGAGCGCGCTCTTGCTCAGATCGTTGGTGGTTCAGTAGTAGATCGCAATCTCAACAACTCACAGATGCGTTCTCAGGTATTTGGCACCACTACCCGCACCGGCTCTGAGGCCATTGTTACCTCCTCAGTAGAGGAAGATGAGCGCAATGCTCCTCATATTTCCGAGGCTGCTGATGCTGACACAGTACCTGTTGCCAACAGTGCCGCTGCAGCCGCCGTAGCCGCTCAAACCGACGTAGCCACAGCAGGTGCCGTTGCTGCAGCTGCTGCTGCCTCAGACAGCGCCCAGGCAGAGCCTGCTCCAGCTGACGCCGCTGCTGATGCAGCAGCCGGGCAGGCTCAGGCCCAGACCGAGCCAGCCGCAGTCCCAGCTGCATCCGAGGCCACCAGCGAAGCTGCCCAGGCAGTCGTAGAGGGCACTGAGGGCAAAAAGGCTGACTAAGCCCCAGCACCGCTGGCTTTAGCCAGCTGTGCACAGAGCGGTACCGTGCATGTGTACGGTACCGCCATAGTAAAAAGGCTCCAGGGTATGATGCCCCCGGAGCCTTTTTGCTATTTGACACTCGAAGTTTGCTTAAGCACAGCCAGACCTTATGCTCCATACTGTCGGCCGAACTTCTTGCAGCCCCATGCCTGAGAGCCCAAAAATGTTAACCTGACCGCATCCAGGGTACTGCAGCAGCCTGTGCATACCGTTCATCAGAGCGGGCCCGCAATCGGTACCAGTTTCAGGCCCGCAGACCTTCCTATTTACCGCCAGCCTGAACCGGTTCAACCGCAAAAGCCTGGCCGATTGTGTAACGTATTAGCTCCTGCGTTTCATTGTGGCGTGCAATCTACCTTTACACTTGCTTTAGCAAACTTTTTTCCTATAATAGAACGCACGGAAAGATGGCAGAGTGGCTGAATGCACCGCACTCGAAATGCGGCATACCCTCAAAGGTATCGGGGGTTCAAATCCCCCTCTTTCCGCCATCCCTTTCAGGCCGTCCTGGCCACATCAACAAACTCTCCAAAAAACTCCCCAACAAACTCCCCAACAAACTCCCCAACAAACTCATCCCCAAACCTTATCATCAAAACTTATCCAGCGGCCTCAAGGCATGCTGCGCTTTGTCACGTCCATACAAATCCGCTCCCGCAGCCGCAAGAGAATCTCCAGCAGGCAGCAAGTCCGTCTCCTGCAGGCAGCAAGCTGCAAAAAGCAAGCTGCAAACCAAAATGCTTTCTGCCCAGAAGTACAGTCCATCTCACAGCAACAAGCCACTCAGTCATTCTCATCACCAGTCCTGGTCATGGCTCTCAGTGAGTAGCGAGTCTCGCTGAAAGCCTTATAGCCTGCGCGTTGCAGTGTTTGTTTAAGATGCACACAAATGACTTTGCCTGCCGGACTGCATACTGTGCTCAGACGTTAAAGTTTCGCTGAGTGTACAACCTGCAGGGCACGTCGGACATCAGCCCCTCTGCAGAAATCAAAAAGGCGGATAAACCCGCCTTTAATGATAATGAGACATATCTGGTTGCTTATCTGCCCAGCAGATTCAGCTCAATGGTAGGACGCTGGTTTGCCTGGGCAAGTACAGACTGTGATGCCTGCTGAATAATGTTGTTCTGGGTAAGGGCAGCGGTCTCAGAGGCAAAATCTGTCCCTGATTCTGCTGCGGGCGTCAGACTGATCTGAAATCTTTTGTTCGTGGCGCGTTTTACATAACTGCAAAAAAGAAAAGCCCGGCAGGGCACATTTCCTTACCGGGCTTCAGGGCTGCAGATGTAACTGCAGCTCTGAAGCGCCGCATTAGCGGCGCTTAATATATTTCATTCAGCCTACTTTCTGCTGCGTGCAGCTGGCTTGGCAGCCTTGGCAGCTGGCTTAGCTGCTGGCTTAGCTGCTGCCTTGGCCTTGCTGGCGGCAGGCTTTGCAGGGGTCCTGGCTGTTGCCTTGGCAGCTGCTTTGGCTGGGGCCTTAGCAGGTGCTTTGGCTGGTGCCTTGGCCCTGGCGGCTGGTTTAGTTTCAGTCTTTACTGTCTTCCTTGTGGCAGCTGTAGCCTTGGCCTTGCTGGCAGCTGGCTTGGCAGCGGCAGTCTCAGCCTTGGCAGATGAGGCACGAACTGATGGCCTGGTCTTTGGACGGGCGGAAGCAGCTGGTGCCTTGTCAGCTTCAGCGGCGGCCTTGCGAGTACTGCGTACTGGCTTAGCGGCCTCAGCTTTGGCTGCGCTGGTCTTGGATGCTACAGGCTTTTTGGCAGCTGTCTTTGCCTTTGCAGGCTGCTCGGCTGCCTTGGTGGCCTTAGTGGTGCTGCGTGCAGCTGTTTTGGCGGCTGCAGCTTTAGTTTCAGTCTTTGCAGTCTTTGCAGAGGTTGTCTTTGCAGAGGCTGTTTTGGCACTCTTGCTGGTGCTTGCCTTGGCAGCTGCAGTCCTGGCTGCGGCGGCTTTGGCAGGAGTGGCCTTGGCAGACTTGGCAGTGCTGGCCTTTGCAGCGGCTGTCTTTGAGACTGCACCTCTGGTAATTCGGGCTGAAGGCCTGGCTGCAGCAGTCTTTTCAGCACTGGCTGAGCCACGGGCGCTCTTTGCAGCGGTTGATTTGGACTTTGAGGATGCAGTGGCTCTGGTGGCCTTTGCCTTTGATGAAGCGGCTCTGCCTCTGGTTACAGGGGCTTCGTCCTCTTCCTCGTAATACTCATCCTCGTCCTCATAATCATACTCGTCCTCATACTCATCTGCTGTATTAGCCTTGAGTTCATCAGCGAGCATGCGCCACTGGCTGTTCTTGCCCTGTACGCTCTCATCAGTCTCGCCGGATACGAAGTGGCGGCGGGTGACCATATCCTGGTCCTGCTGCTGCAGTCTGAGCCAGCGGTTGTGGTACATAATGGCAGCTTCAGGAGACTTAAGTCCCAGGTACTCCTGCAGGGCCATCATATCAAGGCCCATATCCATCAGGTGCATGGCACGGCTGTGACGGAGCATTACGCAGGTAATTTTCTCTGGAATGCTCTCATCACTTTCACGGGCCTTGTTGGCAAACTTGTGAAGGATACGGTTAATACCAGTCTTGTGGAACTTGCTGTCCGGAGTGCTGGTGATTAACAGTGACTGGGCATCGGCATCAGGAGAGTAGCGGCTCAGGAAGTAGTTGAGCAGCTCAGCAGTCTCGTCACTGAGCAGCAGTTGACGGCGTGAAAGATCGCCACCACCAATGAATACCCAGAGATTGTTGTCGGCGTCAAAGACGAAATCACCAACTTTGACGTCGCAAAGCTCCTGGGAGCGGCAGGCGGTCTCATAGAGAATTCTAAGCAGCAGGCTCTGACGACAGGTTACCTTGTTATCAGGGCTGTAAGCTTCGAGGATTTCCTCGATGTGCTCGGCGCTTAAGAATTCAAACTCAGGACGGGTTGCAGCACACAGTTTGATTTCGGTAATTTCCAGCATTGTGTCAGCACGGCCCATCTTGGTACGCATCATCTCGCGGGCAAAAGAGCGCAGCACGGACATGCGGACATTAAGGGTGGACTGAACAATCTGGCGAACGTCGATAAACCACTCCAGAAGTCCCTGGACAAATTCGGCATTGAAGTTTTCAAAGGAAAAGCTGTCGCTGTCTTCTCCAAGGCCCTCCTCAATGTAGCGGGCCATCTGATTGCCAGTATCTACATAGCAGGTGTAGGTGCTTTGCGAATAGGAATCCATGGCAGAAAAATGCTCGGCGACGAATTGTCGGAAGACGCCGATCAGACTGACGTTGGCAGCTTTTGTTTTGCTTTTGCTGCCGACTGTGGCTTTTCTCATGTAACCCTCCATAGGATGCCGCCTGCAGCGGCCTTAAGCAACTGTGTCAAATTCTGTAAAAATCTGCAGAGCGCGAACATTCAGTCATGCATCCGCAGGCAATATGCCTGTTAAGTCCCGTTACGCGGGCTGATTCGTCACGGAGCATGACATCGTTAACGACAGCGCTGTAGGCGCTGCCTGAATATCCGGCTGCAGATGCAACCGGTGAGGTAAAACTGGACTGTTGCGCAGGCTGCTCATAAAAGCCTGTGCGGACAGCTGGAGGTGCCCTGGATATTTGAAGCACCATTGGCCAGGCCTTTCTGGCTGTGGCCGGAAAATCTTTTGCACTGACTTCATGGAAATGCTTTCCATAGCGGATGTCAGTGCTGTGAAGTACTTTACATATGCAAAACTGTGTCTACCTGCATCAGTTAGCACCTGCTGGACTTATCACAGGCTTTAAGTTTGTGGCTGCATAGCCTGTTGCATGAACAGCGCCATATTTGTACTTTTGTGGCCTGTCTTTGCGCGGCGTCACATTCTGGTTGCAGTGCATTAACAGTCACTGCAGCTCTGCTGTTTTCAAGGCTGTATGTCTGGCCTCTCACATGACAAGATGAAGCTGAAGAGCCGTCTGTAATAACAGCTGATCTGCCTGATACTATGGACTGAGTACCGTACTGTTAAGTCGTTTAAAAGCACTGTTTTATGCCGCAAACATGTTGCTGCTGTGCCGTATGTACTGGTTTATTCAGAGCGCGTCATAATCAGCATCTGAATCAGACACATATCCTGAGCACATACTGTCATGACATGTCTGTGCATGTATTCAGCCAGTATCAGAAAGCCATATGGTTAAGGAATCTGCACGCTGATACCTGACTGTACTGTTTACTTTCAGCTATGTTATTGGCTGTAAAAAGCTCACTGGTATCTTTGCTCGACTGCAGCAATATCGTTTCCTGTATTAAGGACTTTGTGACATGCCGCAAGCGGCAGTTTCACTGTATCAGTGCTTGCCGTTGTACATGTCTGGACCTGCATTACAAAAGAGCATAAGTCACAACTGCATTATTTTTGCCAGTCGTGCATTCAAAACAAAGATACAGCTTGAATAAATTAACAAACAGCCTGTTTATGCGCTTTAATAGAGCTCTTTTAAATGCACAAACTGTCATAGTTGTCGTCTCCTTGACCTGATTACATAGTGATAACGCTGATCCTGACAGTCGGGCATTATGTGCCGCATAGTGCAGAAAGTGGCCACATTTATTCGTAAATCACCGTAAATGGCAGTTCAATATTGCCAGTCAGTTTATAAAACGGATTATCTGTGCTTATCGTTACACTAAACAGCATGATTTTCATAGTGTAAAACACGCCAAATCCCGCATGTATATCATCTTTTACCCGTAATTAATGGTCGCGGCAAACAATGCGGCAAAATGCGCTCTAAAATAAAAAACAGCATCAATACCAGGCAATAGCCACAACTTCCCAGCCGCCGCCTCGCAAGTCCCACCACCTGAAGCACAGCCACCACCATGGCTATATCCAGGCCATACAGCAAACGAGCATACACACGCCCTCCACACATGCAATGTAAACCAGCAAAACCGGCTACCAAATGCTCTGTCTATCAGGCCAGATGCAGGTTAAAAGTAAAAGTAAAAGTAAAAGCAGGGTTGCTCGTTATCAGCAAGCTGTTAAGTGATTAACACCAGGCGTACAGGTCATATAAAACCCTTACAGCGGCTGCTGCATATATTTGAACTGGATTACATGTTTGCACATTGGTCTTGCCACAGGCGCGGCCATGAAAGAGGCGTGGTCGTGGCCTGTAAAGCGGCACCGGCTACTGCCTTGCCGCATTCGAAGACGTAAAGGGCCGAAAAAGCGCCCTGGCCTGCACAGCAAATGGGGCAACCATACGCTGCGTCCGTATGTAACCTGGTAATACCTGGAGGTGCTGGGAAACTATGTTGCCGATAGTCCGTGCCTGTTGTGAGCTGCAGTGATGAATGAAAGGCATGTATTAGGGAAATTAAGGCAGTTTACGGAAGAGTCTTATAGTCATTGGACTATCTAAGACCATGGCTTTAAACGTGCTGGCATCAAGGCAGGAGGTAAATAGAAGGAGAATCTCCCGTTAAGCGAAGCTGTGGTAGAAACTGCGCTCATGAAGGGCAAAACTGTCATCTGTCATCTGCTTTCTGCCATTTAGCAAGGGACCGGTATCAAGACCTGGATGGTGCTGCATGCAAAGTCTCATGGGCCTCAGGTGCAGGGCAGCGAGGTGTTAATTAGAAAGGACAGGGATTAAATCAGCATCCCGACCGCATCATAGACTCTCGGCATAAACAGGCAAAACAAAGTGGTACTGTGCCTGTGCCTGTGCCTGTGTTTGTATATATCGTGATGGCTTTAAGAAAGCGACTGTTGAGCAAGTTGGGGCTGAAAAGGTTGCTCAGAGGCTGTCTGCCCAGAAGATGGCTCATGCCTTATGCCTTATGCCTGAGCAAAGGGCATGTGCTTTCGGCGTAAGATCGCAATCTCAAAGGCATGAACAACATTGTTTCAATTATCCATGACAGGAAACACAGGGACTAAGAAGGAGATTCAAGTGAAAGTACAGGTTATGGCACAGATATAAGACAGCCATGCAGTCTGGTCATGTATGACTGACATTCAGAAAAGCTGTCTGGGAGTGAAGCTCTTGCCTGATTTATCAGGTATTTCCGGGTTGATAAGGTACCAGGTAAAGCTGGAGCGGAGCCCCATCTTCCGGAATTATGTTTCCTGAATGCCATAATTTTTAAAAATGCTTATTCTTTAAGATTTAGAAAGCATTTATACAGTGATTGATGACTGTAATGTCAGATGTGAGAGTAATAAGAGATAGCATGGGCTGGTGTATTGATATGGCCAGGTGCCATGACCATAACTGAAATCATCTGGCATGGCGCAGACTGTTTTGCCGCCCAAATTGAATGGGCAAAAGCTGGGAGTTTTGGTTTGCACAGCGGAGCAGAGCAGGGCATAACTGGATATGACATGACATGACATGACATGATAGGACAGGACATGACAGGACATGGCGCGGCTGATCCTTAGCTGAGCTAAAAGCTTCAACAGTATCTGCATCGCTATGAGTGCTGCAGCCTCATGCCTGGCTGGCAATGCTGCTGGTGCGGCAGGGAGGTTAAAGCTGATAAGGCTTTTTACCTTCACCTGGATTATTGTCACATGATGGCCAGGCGATACTCTGAGCACAGCTAATGTCTGTAGCAGGAGGTCATGTTAGAAAGATTTGCCGTATGCCATTAAAGATAAGGATATGCCCCGCTGGCTGCAGTATGTTGAGCTATTAGCATTCAGTGGGGTAGCACTGCCTCCGCCTCTGGTTGCCAGGCTCCATGGAGCATTCTAAGTACTTTTAGCCACAGGCCCATGTATGCACGCATTCTTTCATGCACGAATGCATTCATGAGCGCATTCTTTCATGCACGAATGCATGCATTAGCGCATTCATTCATGTGTGAGGCCTCCGGGGCTGGGCGCAGGTATGCTGACATTAAGAGTGGACTATGCAGATGTATATCTGTCAGTTGCGTAAGCAACTGCATGGAATGCGGCCCTGCGTCCGTGCAGGGCGCCATTGCAGTTTCCATGCTGAGTTGGTCCTGCCATATGGCAGTGTGTATGCAGGACGGCCGCAGGATGCTGCTGGTAAGGCACATAGTGCTGTTACTACCAGGACTGTGAAATGAAACGGCCCCGGTCTGGGGTGCAGATCGGGGCCGGGAGATTATTTGTTTTTGCGGGAGCGTGAGGACTTGCCTGACTTCTCTGACTTGGCTTTCTCAGCTTTTTCCTGCTTCTTCTGGGCTTTCTGGCTGGCCTTGAGCTCCTTTTTCAGCTCAGACTGGCGCTTTTCCATCAGCTTTTTCTGCTTGTACGGGCTGTAGGTCTTGGCTACATGCTCAAGGCTGAAGGAGTGTGGGCCACTTACCAGAGATCGCATGGAGTTGCTGTCATTTTCAGCTACGTTATCAGCAGCACTTATGTCTGCACGGGCTCCTGAGGTAATGTTCAGCGCAACGGCTGCAGGGCGTGCGGCACTGGTAGCGTCCTGCCTGTCGGCTGTGCTGCCTGACTTGCTGCCTTTTTCAGCCTTGTCTGACTTTGCTGGCATGCCCTCAACATTAAGCTGAGGCTCTTTTACTGCGCAGCCGCCTTCACGACGGCCCAGGGAGCATGATTCATTCTCTTCAGGTCCTGGGCAGGTGCGGCAGCTGACGCGACCAGTAACCGGCTTATCGCTCTGCTCAGAGCTGCCGTCTGCGCCGGCAGACGAGTCAGTGCTGCTTACTTCATCAGTACAGCTGCACTCATCGAGAATGGATTCAGCACGGGCGGCTACAATGGCCGCCTGAGCCAGAGCCTGGGCAGCATTGAGGGCAGCCTGACGTTCAGCCGGGCTTAAGGAAGCAGCGAGCTCCTCAGAGGCTGAAGTGCTGTCTGAACTCTGTAAGGCCTCATCATCAGCTGATCCGCTGCCAGTATTCATGCTGTCAGAAAAGTCTGCGGCAGAGATAAGACTGTCAGTGACATCAAAGTCATCTGAGCTCTCCATGGCAGCAAGGGCTGCAATGGCAGAGGCTGCAGCTGCGGCACGCTCGGCACTGGCGCCTGAAGCTGCCAGTGCGGCTGCCAGAGCAGGGTCAATATCTCCATTTAAGGCTGTAACTGTAGCCAGAGCATCATCACTGACATTTTCTGCTCCAATGCTGGAGGTCAGAGCAGAAATGTCGGCCTCAGTAAGGGCTGACAAAGCTGAGTCATTCAGAGCGTTGAGCTGAGAATCTGTAAGGGAGTTGAGATCGTTATCGCTAAGCGGTGTGATATCAGGATCCAGAGCTGAGGTACCTGGTACGGTCTGCAGGCTGTCGCTTCCGGTTTCAGCTTTCTTTTTGCCTTTCTTTCCCTTGCTGCCTTTGGCGCTCTGGATGTCCCTGTTCTTCTGATTTTCTGCAAGCTGAGCCTGGCGGCCTACTTCCTCAAGAACAGCTGCAGCCAGTTTGCAGGCACAACCTGAGGTAGAGCCATGCTCACAGACATGTTCATCTTCAAAGGTAATGTCGGTGTCAGGCAGTGCACCAGTGTCAATGAGGGGATCGTCGAAAGCGGCACTTACCGGATCTACAGTATTGTCGAGCATGCCAAAGGATGAGAGATCCTCTGAGCCTTCTTCAAGGGAATTGAAGCCCAGGTCCATAGAACCTGAGGCAGGGGTGATCTGGCAGCTGGAGTCAAAGAGGTGCTTGTCAATGGAGCTGTTGAGCTGATTGGCTACCTCATCATCAAGGGGATCGGCTACGGAGTTACGGATAGGGTCGACAAGATCATCATCGGCAGCAAGTTTGGCAGCCTGATCGTCTTCAATGGACTGGAAAATGTCTTTTACACCAAAGCTGTCATCATCAGCAGAGATCACAGGATCATTGGCGTCATTATTGAGTTCCTGAATGTTCTGGATTTCGTTCATTTCGTAGAACTTGGAATACAGGGACTCAAGAATGTCGGCTGGCACACAGTAAAAAGCCGGCTTGTCATTGATTATTACGGCAATAGGCTCGCTCTTAACCGCCTTAATTACCGTTTTGGGATTCTTCTTGAATTCTGAAACACTGATACTCAGGTTTGCCAGAATCTGTCTGATATGTGCCATAAATTGCTCCTGCCTTAATCCGTACCGTTAGCCCCCATCCCTCAACAGGAAATTACAGGACATGATACCTGTAATGCAGGACTTGTACCCAATTGCCAAGCCGTTACACATAAAAACAGCCGCAACCCGTCATTATGCGACTGGTACGGCATCATATGGCTGTGAACGGAAGGCATGCTGACCTGCAGCTGCGTACTGAGAAAATAAGGAAAACGTATCTGCTAACTATATACGAAAACCGATGTCTGTGACCATAATAATTAATCCATTTTGCAACAGTGCACGCTACAGAGCACGCTGCACGTGCATAAGCTATGCTGCCACCCCTAAAGTGACTCCAGTTCCATTTTTGCCACAGTGTCACAAGTCCCACCCTTAATATGGCAAGCCATATAGCAAAGCCAAAAACCATAAGGCCCCGTGCCATTACCCGCAATGACATGCCAGAGCCCTGTCCGTTCTAAAGATACTGGCCCAGTCATTCACTTCCCCGTCATTCCCGGATCAGACAGCGGTCTAACCTCTCCAGTAATACCACGGTATAAAGCGCTTATCCGACCGCTGACGCGCTAAGTCACGTAACCAGCCTGAGTATGGATATATCTCGCAATGACATGCCACTCCACACCTTTCCACAACTTTCCACTCAACTCCATTTAATGACCAGCCCCAGCCTGAGGTTTTCATCTTGATTGCCAGCATCAATACAATATCTAAAACATTCAGTAGTGAATGTTTTGCAGTGCTAATCATATTCACGATATAAAAGAGTGCATGAAGCGGACAGGCACAAACATCATGGCTCAATTAATACGAAATTGTGGCTTGATGCCAGCAACGGCCTGAGAATCAGGCAGTAGCAGCTCAGGTAAAGATGAGGACAGTTCCCACATTGACAGGCCGTATAAAAGATTTAATGACTGCTCTGAGTGCGTCATGCATTCTCATGCCTTAGTTAAAGTCTCAACTATATGTTACGGCAACAGCTGGACAGTCTGAGAGGCTCACCAGGGCATGCGCACAGCAGGGAATCATGGAATGTTTAAACCAGGCTTAAAGCATGGCGTCACCTTGAGTGTATTGGCGTGCCTGACAAATATAAGTGTCAGTCTACTAACAGCATCATGGCAGGCCTGCTCATGCAATGTCAGGGCAGAAATATACAGGGCAGGTCATGGCAGGAACAGGTATGGGAGGATCCTGAATGTCAAGCCAGGTACGGGATGGTCAAGGCCGCCTCAGAATATGTATAGAGGAAAATGTAGGTGATGCCGTAGTTCAGATCCTGGGAACAGGTCGTGGCTTTTGCTTTGGACCAGATTTAAAGAACTCAGGGACAGAAAAGGGGCAGGTATCAGAAAAATGACAGGGAATGGATGGGGAGAGCAGAACTGGGCTGCTGTAAGGGAGAACCTGTCAGAAAGGAATATTCGGGGAGGGATTGCAGAGGTTGCCGCCCATCTGGGCGGCGGTCCGGGACCGGCCTGCTGGCCGGTCGGGGGATTTTTGCTGTTATTCCTGCTCGTAAACAAAGAGCTCGGTTGAGAGGTAGCGCTCACCAGTATCTGGCAGAACTACGACAATGTTCTTGCCCTTGTTTTCAGGCTGAGCGGCAAGAGTAAGTGCTGCATGCATGGCAGCACCTGATGAGATGCCTACCAGTACGCCCTCTTTGGTGGACAGGTCGCGGGCTGTAGCAAAGGCGTCTTCATTGGCTACCTGGATAACCTCATCGACTACGTTCTTATCGTAGTTTACAGGGACAAAACCGGCACCAATACCCTGAATCTTGTGAGGACCTGGATTACCGCCGCTTAAGACTGGAGAGGCTGCAGGCTCTACGGCAACAATCTTTACACCTGGAATCTTTTCCTTAAGCACACGGCCTACGCCGCTTACGGTACCGCCAGTACCGACACCTGATACCAGAATATCTACCTTGCCATCGGTATCTTCAAAGATTTCAACGGCAGTGGTGCTGGTATGAGCCAGAGGATTGGCAGGGTTTTCAAACTGCTGGAGGATAATGCTGCCCGGAGTCTGGTCACGCAGCTCCTCTGCTTTGGCGATGGCGCCTTTCATGCCCTGAGCACCAGGGGTAAGTACCAGTTTGGCACCACGGGCCTGCAGCAGACGGCGACGCTCCTGACTCATGGTGTCAGGCATGGTCAGAATCAGCTTGTAGCCTTTTACAGCAGCCACCATGGCAAGGCCTACACCGGTGTTGCCTGAGGTTGGCTCAATAATGGTTGCACCTGGCTGCAGCTTGCCGGCCTTTTCGGCCTCTTCAATCATGTAAAGAGCGGCACGGTCTTTAACGGAGCCAGCTGGATTGAAATACTCAAGTTTGGCAATTACCTGAGCCTGAGCGTTGCGCTCGGCAGCAAGGCGGCTAATGGCAAGCAGTGGGGTACGACCAATTAAAGCGGTAAGGCTCTGAGCGATTCGGGACATGGTTTTGATTCCTTAATTGTTTAAATTCTCTGAGCTGCTCCCAACTGCTTTTAATGCTGACTGACTGGTAACAGAGCGCAAATGTCCCTGGATTAAGTCATTCGGGCGGTAACCGCCACATTGAGCCTGGATCTACATCCTGTTTTGGTAATTACAGGTGAGCACGGGCAAGCAGGTTGAGGAGCAGCTGCGCTGTCAGTCATGCTGCAACAGCTACAGTCTGATTCCATAAAAATTGTCCTGATCTGACCACATAACAGTGGACCGTTTCGGGAATATGTACTACCAGAGAGGCTGCCCTGCCCGGTACACTCTGATTTAGAGGACTGCGGGAGCATCTGGAAGTGGTTTTATCCTAGCACGGCCACCAGGCTTACTTTTTATCAGCTGCAAAATCGTTGTCATCAGGGCCTTTTCTGTCATTTTTGATGCAAATCACAAACTGCGCTGGATTTTCCTTATAAATGCGGTTCAGAGCGCAAAACGGCCGCAAAATTGCCATTTTTCTCACCAAAACAGCGATTTTTCATGCAAATTAATGGTGCATAAGCAGTCATAATCTCTCCAACAGAACCCATGCAGATGCACAGCCGACAGCCTCATACTTACACCAGCATCACGCGCTCTAACTTCACACCCGAAGTCTGTATACAGAATATCCATATTCCAAAGGGCATACAGCTCTTGTAAGGCATGAGCCAGACCTTAGCAATGTCTGCCCATGTATAGACATGCCTTGCCTTGGAGACAACGCACACTGGCAAATGTCGCATAACGCCCCTTTGGCTGGAGATAAACAAGGCTAATCAAGGCTAATCAGGGACAGTCAGGGCCAATCATGGCAAGCTGCTGTATGCAACGGTGTGGAAGGCCGGGTAAAGCAGAGCAGTGCAAGTAGAAAATGCAGCGCAAGCAGTAAACACCAGTCAGGCAAGAAACACCGGTGCAGGTAAGGACACTCATGGTTTGACCAGAAAACAGCTGCGAAGCGGAAACAGCAAGGCAGGCCGAGGCATGCTGTCCCAAATGAAATTAAATTTACCTGATCTTGCGTGGAACATGGGTGGTGGCTGGGCCATACTGTTGCTGGTACAGCTGCTTGCTTGGAACTTTGGAGTTGATATCTCTGTAACTGGCGTGTTTAACCATATGGCAGACTGTTATCTGTCGCTGTCTGCTATCTGCAGGTCTGACATGGAACAAGCAGGCAAGTGCAGGAAGTAGCTGACTGATGTAAGGCCATGGCAGCTGCAATTGTGGTGCACTGCCACAGGTATGAGCACTTGGAGGCAAAATCGGTTATGTTATAGGGGCTGTACCCAGGCGCTCCACAAGGTAAGTCCCGGTCCCATTATTGAGGGCGATTTCACCCATGGACCTTTGCTGGAGAGCTGTCTTACTGGGACAAATGCGGTACATCCCAAAGATTATTTCTGTCAGATACCGGGCTGGCGCTGTCTGAGCAAAAACTGGATGAAGCAGCCCTGTACTCTGGCATATGGTGAGGATTGACTCTTGGTAGATTACTCAAAACAGCTAAGTCACATTATTGGTGAGCTTTCAGCTGAAGATTCATTACGTGGACTGTTTCAGCAGCATCTTGAGGGCAATCCTCTGCCTTCGGCCCGCGCTGTCTATGAAATAGTAAAGCTCTCCCGGGCTATTATCTTTCCGGGCTACTTTGGCAAGTCCAAGATCAACCGCCATACTGTGTCCTATCACATAGGCCTGCAGGTAGAGCAGCTTTTTGAGCTCCTGACAGATCAGATTGCCGCAGCGCTGTGTTTCCAGAGTGCTGATAATGAGCACCATGCCCGTACCACAGTCAGTACCCAGCATAACCGTACCCTCAAGCTCAAAGGATCTCCTGCGACAGCTGCTGCCGCCGTAGCTGCTGCCGCCGCAACCGGTACCGAATCTGGCAGTACAGCAGCTTCAGTGAACTCAGACTGTGGCTGCAATGATCCTGACTGTGAATGCTCTGAATCTCAGGTTGGTGAGCAGGGCAAGCAGTGCCTGAGCTGCGATGATGAGGTCAAAGAGCTGGCCCGCTCTCTTGCGATACAGTACATTGAGTCACTTGGGGAACTGCGCGCCAGCCTGGCTCTTGATGTGCGTGCCGCCTTTAACGGTGACCCGGCTGCCACTTCCTTTGGTGAGGTTATCTGCTGCTATCCTGGCCTGAGAGCTGTAAGCAACTACCGTATGGCCCACAGACTTCTTACTCTTGGCGTTCCTTTAATCCCAAGAGCTATTACTGAGCTGGCTCACTCCGAAACCGGTATCGACATTCACCCTGGTGCCCGCATTGGAGAAAGCTTTGCCATTGACCATGGCACCGGCGTAGTTATAGGTGAAACCTGTATCATTGGCAACAACGTAAAGATTTATCAGGGCGTAACTCTCGGAGCCAAGAGCATACCTGTTGACAATGAAGGCATGCCTCTTAACATTCCACGTCACCCGATTCTTGAGGATGATGTGGTTGTGTACTCAAACGCCTCTATTCTGGGACGTATTACCATAGGCAAGGGGGCCATCATTGGCGGTAACGTCTGGGTAATCGAGGATGTTCCGGCTGGTGGCCGCGTTGTCCAGCAGCGCGCCGACCGGTAATCCATGGCATAACCGGGGTCCATAAGTTCATTGTCAACTGAAAGACAAAAAGAAAGGCGGATCAAATGATCCGCCTTTCTTTTGGCCACAGCAAAAGCTGTCAGTCGCAGGTCTCTATTACTGACCGAGCAGGCTCAGAGCAATAGTAGGACGCTGGTTGGCCTGAGCCAGAACCGTCTGGGAGGCCTGCTGAATAATGTTGTTCTGAGTCAGAGCAGCGGTCTCAGAGGCGAAGTCTGTGTCACGAATTCTGCTGCGGGCATCAGCCTCATTTTCAGAGATGGAAGCCTGGTTACGAATAGTGCTTTCCATACGATTTTGTAAAGCACCAAGCTCAGCACGGCGTGAGTCTACAGCCTGAATCAACTTATCGATAGTGCCCAGGGTATAAGTAGCTAAAGATGCTGCAGAAATAGTCCATCTTACTTGTGATTTTGCGTTCTGACCATCAATTACCAGACCATTTTTGGCATCCTTACCAGCACCAGTAATATCGTTGGCAGCGCCAACGGCAGCCATCTTGGCAAGACCTGATAAGGTGAAAGCATCAGCCCAGTTGAGGGTAAGAGTGTCGTTAGCATTGGCGCCAACCTGGAAAACCAGCTTACCATCATTTGGAATAAGGCTGTTGCTTACCTTAAGGTGAGCAGTAGCATTATTTGGGTCATTCTTACCATTGATAACAGTTGCACCGGCAAAAGTGGTCTGACGGGCAATACGGTTGATTTCCTGGGACAGCTGGGTAACTTCTTCCTGCAGAGCCTTGCGGTCTGCTGTGGAGTTTGTGCCGTTGGCAGACTGTACAGCCAGCACACGGATACGCTGCAGCATGTTGGTGGTTTCGTCCAGAGCACCTTCAATGGTCTGGGCAAGGGCAATACCGTCATTGGTGTTACGGTTGCCCTGGTTGAGGCCATTGATCTGGGAGGTCAGACGGTCGGAAATCTGGAGGCCGGCTGCGTCGTCCTTGGCAGAGTTGATTCTCAGGCCTGAAGAGAGGCGCTGATAGCTGGTATTAAGGCTCAGAGTAGCATTGCTAAGCTTGCGCTGAGCATTAATGCTAGATACATTGGTATTGACATACAAGGCCATAAAAGTTCTCTCTTTATCGTTCGATTAAGTCGGTCAGAACTGGCTTTTGAAGCTTCTGATCAGACTGAATTCAGATACTGACGTTCGCTCGAATCATGCGACTGAAAGTACTTTTAGCACTAAGCATGCCAGGGTGCGGTTATGCTTTCCAAAAGACCATAAAATCAATGAGCCATAAGAGGAATGCCTGTGCTTTTACCCTTAAAGCAAGACCTCAGAAAACTGCAAAAAGCTCATAAAATGAAAGTCGCTTGCCATCAGTGGCAAGTTTATCATCCTCTCATCACGCCTGCTTTTCAGCTCCTGTCCCCATCATTAAGCCCAGGAGCCCCTCCGCTCATAATGCTGCAACTGCCATGTCATTAAACGACATTCAAATACCATTTCAGGCGGCAGTCACAGTGGTGGTAGCTTGCCAAGGTACGATATCAGCTTTCTGCATTATCAATGAGAGGGCATCATTTAAGAGCATGGTGCTTTATAAAAGTAATATAGCAGCAAATGCTGCAACTCTTGCTTCTTTCTTCTTGCTCCTGTTGCCTGCAAAAGAAACTAAAACGCAAAAGCGATGCTACGAGCTGCAGACGGCCAGTGTTCATGAGTAAAAAGCAAAGTGACTGGGATATTTGTACAGGAAGGATGATTCGCTGTCAGAGCGACTGCAGAATGTGTGTAGAGGTGCTGTTGGCCTGGATTTGGTGGGAAATGACTGTTCTGCTGTAAGTCAGTGTGGTAGTCAGGATGTCAGGGTGGCGGGAATGGCCAGGAATTGCGAGGTAAATTTGCTGCCTGCATAAGCAGGCAGCTTTGTGGTGCCGGGACTGAATATGGTTGAGGAAGGGATCGGTCCGGCAGCTTTGATTGAGGAGTATCAGGAGGTGCTCCGCTTATTGGACTGTAGCGGGCTTTTGCCCGTGTATGGTCTCAGCCCTGATGACGGCCTACAGCGCAGCCGCCTTCAACGTGGTCGCAGCTGGCAGTGCCATTGTACTCAGGATGACGCTTGAGCCAGGTTACGGCATAGGAGCAGGTAGCAAGGCACTTGAGGTTGTTATCACGGGCATAATCATAGGCTGCCCTGGTAAGTTTGCCAGCAATGCCCTGACCTCCCAGAGGCTCTGGTACCAGAGTCTTTCTGATATCAAGGCCGCCATCATAAATCTCATAAGTCAGAAAGGCACGGTGACCATCGATAACAGTTTCAAAGGTCTCAGCTTCAGGTAAGTGAGTAATAGTGATATCCACTTGGTATTTCTCCTTGAACAATAAATGGGGCACCGGCCCATTGGCCAGCAGAGTAAATCTTGCCTGCAACCGACAGCTCAATCACAGAGCAGCTGCAGGAATAGAGTAGAGCTATCCTGGCACAGCCATGGTCCAATAGCTAAGATATCTTTTCTCATATGGGCAAGCAGATCAGCTGGCCCTGGTTTCCGGGTTTCTCATCAGGCTAATGTTGCAGCAACTTATAAACGGGCTGACTGCAGATATCGCAAGGCAGCATGAAATCAAATACAGCTCTGGTTCAGGTGCCAGGGCAGGGGCACAGACATGGCTCAAGTGCAGGTGCCAGGGCAGGGGCACAGACAGGGCTCAAGTGCAGGTGCCAGGGCAGGGGTACAGACAGGGCTCAAGTGCAGGTGCCGGGGCATGGGTACAGACAGGGCTCAAGTGCGGGTGCCGGGGCATGGGTACAGACAGGGCTCAAGTGCAGGTGCCAGGGCAGGGGCACAAACAGTGATCTGGTTCGGGGGCCATGGCTGAAAAGGGCACAAACAGTGGCCCTGTACGGTCTGTGGCGCGTCTGCAGTTGTTGTCAGCATGGCACTTTTTGATGCTCATTTTGATTTTTAGTTTTTCGGCATTTAAGTTGAGCAGTCAGTGCCTGATTGATTATTATTCGGGCGTTCTGATTACTGTGCTGCAGGGATGGCACTATCGCAAAAGCACAAAAGTACGTGCTTTTGTGTGCAGGTTTTACAGGAGTCGAGGGGTAATCAGGTTAAAAATTTCTTCAACCGCAGTAATAAATTGTGCTAATTTGGTGCACGATAGGCTATGATTGTCTGAAACAATGTCTGCAATCGTTGACGATTATGGCTTTTTACCAGAGATTATCGGGCCTGTGCCTTTTGGCACAATGACATATTGGCGGCTTCTGGGGACAGCTGTAAGAGGCAGGGAAACTCCCTGGTTAAGGTCCTGACATGAAAGAATATCAGGCGGCCTCAACGGGCATTCTTAAGGGTTTTCCCTTTTGATATGCGGTGAGCAAGTCGCAATACGTCATACATCAAAAGGTATTTAATGGCAGTTTCTGTTACGAGCAGTATGCAGGCTGTGCACTCACACAGCAGGTGCTCATGCAGCAGGTTTAATGTGTTACCGGCATCTTTATCATGGTAACAGCAGGCCTGTGCACTGTGGTCTGTAAACAGATTACAGAGCTGTCTGGATCCTTTATCACGCATAAAAATGAATACTGAACAAAGCAGGCATGAGTGCATCCTGCTGCCTGCAGCAAAAAGCGGCTCAGGAAATATGCAGTGGCCAGCTGTCACTGCTGTATGACCATTGCCACAACAGGCATGCTTTATTGCGCCATATTTACCTGAGCTCTGTTGTCTGGACAGAAATTATTGAGCTCCCAGCGGGCAAGGAACTAGGATGACTGTTACCTTAAAAGACTTATCGCAAGCCATTGGATTATCTGTTGGAACTGTATCCCGTGCTCTAAACGACAAAAGCGAAGTCAGCCCTGAGACGGCTGCCCGTGTAAGACAGCTGGCTGAAGATATGGGCTATGTCCCAAACCGTGCCGGCCGTGCACTGTCCGCTCACCGTAACCACAACACCATTGGTGTGCTGCTGCCGTCAATTAATGCTCCTTTCTTTGATGACATCAGACAGGGCGTCAGGGAGGCAGAGAATGAATTTGGCGACCTTGGCATCGATATCACCATGCGTGAGGTTGAGGGCTGGGATGTCAGCGTTCATCTTAAGGCCATAGAAGAGCTGCGTGATCTTGGCTGTAAAGCTCTTGCTCTGTGTACAGTTGATGATCAAAGGATACGAGACTATCTCAAGGAAATTGAGGCATCTGGTATTCCTGTCCTGCTTATGAACAATGAAATCGACAAGGTGCCTTACCTTTGCTATGTAGGTCCTGACTACTACATGTCGGGTGTCATTGCCGGATCTCTGGTTGATAAATGCCTTGAGGGTCGTGATGTTAATGCTCTTGTCGTAATAGGCATGGAAGGACACCGTGGCCATGCTCAGCGTCTGAAAGGATTCAAAAAGGCTCTGGAACACCGCAAGAACTGTAAGCTTACAGGTGTGTTAGAGGGGCAGGACAACGATATCATCACCCAGCAGGTCACCATGGAGGCTCTTCGTCAGCATCCTGAAATCAACTGCATTTATATGGCATCCGGTTCAGGTGTCAGTGGCCTTGGTGCGGCTGTTATTGCCAACACTGCAAGAAAATTCTTTGTCGTTGCCTGCGATGAGATCTACTCAGCCCGTGAGCTGGTCAAGTCAGACATTATCGACTTTGTAATCTGCCAGGAGCCTCAGGTTCAGGGCTACCAGGCAATAAAGATTCTTCATGAATATCTGTCCATGCCTCGCATTTCACGTCCAGCAAACTATATTGTGGAGAATGTCATCAAGCTCAAGAGCCACTTTATGACAACCGCGCTCAGATAATCATCCCTTGATGTCCATGCAGCTGCGAAGCATCATCAGGTATGCCATTTATTCATGCCATGGGCATCAGCTGTCAATGGTGACCAGGGGCAGACATGCTGCTGCTTTGCAGCTGCAGTGCAGACAAAATAAAAGCCAGCAGTGACGTGAGTCACTGCTGGCTTATTCGCGCTGACAGTATGGGTGTCAGGCACAGACACAAAATAAAACATAATATAAAGCATATTGATGCCTGTGGCTCAAGAGCAAGAGCCTCGAGCAGGCATTACTGCTTTTTTACAAAGATATGACCCTGTCGCTATGCGGAGGGCCTTATTTTTTGGTTGTTAGATACTTTTGGTGTCATCACTGGTGACAGGTAACGAAAAGAGATTCCAGGCACTGAGAGTGTGAGGAATGATATTCAATTACCTGATTTTAAGCCGTACTGATAAGCTTAATATCATGGTGTTTTTCGTTTGAACTGTCGCAATGCAACGGTGACTACTGTGCCTGATGTCTTTGGCAGGAGCTGTATGGCAGGGCCATATGAGCTAATGCAGTGACATCATTCATTCTGCTGCATGGATGAGCAGAACAGGCACTGCGATCTGTCTTTTATCAGGCAGATAAACAGTGTGCTGTCATTTCAGCCGTGACTTATTGCTGTCCTGAATCTCATTTTTACCCTGCCGTCACTTCAATATGTTTCACTATATCTTTGGGAGATGACTGCATGGCTGGCGTGGCCATTGTGAGTATTCAGGTCGGCTGCATGGTCTGGATGCAGGATGTTGCTGCCTCCACCTGCATAATGCCGACAAGTCATGGCCGACTGCAGACAACCTGAAAAGAGTGTGATTACAGGTTATCTGCAGCAGGGCAGCTGCGCTGTATAGCAATGCCCTGCACAACTGATCCGCACGGCAGTCCTTAGCACAATGTGCCGTAGCGGAAAATTCAGCTAAATTATTGTACTCCTGTCAAAGATCATATTTTCAGAAATCTCTCAAGTTGTGGACCATATCTAAAAATAAGCCTGAATAAAGGCCTCTTTAAAAAATTATGTGCATTTTGACAGGTATTTCATGTCGATCTTTTTAAATGGGCGAATGCGTTAAAAGACAGAATTTCAATACATCCAGAACTGCTTTCAGCACGGCTTTTCCGCCTCATAAAAGCCCACTTGCAGCGCCAGGCCCGGCAAGCCATGCAACGGCTGCCCCCATCACCATCGGTCACGCTCATAATGCAGCAGTCCACTCCTATCGGGCAACGATCAGGCGCAGTAGCCCAGTACTATCGGTCAACGATCAGTCAGCAGCAGTCCACTCCTATCGGGCAACGATCAGTCAGCAGCAGTCCAGCCTCATTTAGCAATGCTCAGACATCTGCAGCCCATCCCAATCTGGCAATGCTCGGAGTGCTGCAGTCCAGCCTCATTGAGCAACGCTAAGAACGAAACAGGCCCGGTACTGTAAGGTGCCGGGCCTGAGTGTTATTAGAGTCGGTGTTTGCCCTGAGAGCGACTTTCACGACCAGAGACAATGTTTTCGTTGACGAAGTTGGCTTGAGTCTCGATGGTAAAGCCGCCACCTTCATTACGGAAGGTTCCGGTATTGATCATCACGGCCATCTGCTCGGTTTTGACATTGCCGGTCTTTTTCACGGCAAAAGCACCATCATTGAGTACGCGGGCACTGTGAGTAAACAGAGCTGATCCTGAGATCTCAAAGGTATGGTTGTTAAGCAGCTGGGCATTGTCAGAGATTATGAGCTCACCTTTTTCTTTCTGTCGGAAAGCAGCTCTGTTTTCAAAGACTGCATTGCGGCTGATGGTAACCAGTCCCTCAGGTGTGAGGATACGGCGGTTATCAAAGCGGCTGTGACCGCCAATACTCATTTCTGCTCCCTGACCAAGAAGCAGCCTGCCGGCGTTTCTGACCTTGCTCTTATCCATGATATACAGGGAGGCGCCGCTGTTTAACTCAATGGTGCCGACATTCTCAAGCTTGCCCTTATTACGCAGCTGAGCTGATGCCTGATGCAAAATGAGCTGACCGCTGTTGCGCATTTCTGTCTCATCACTGAAGGTCAGCTGGGCCTTTGGCTCGAGGATTATACGTCCAATATTCTTAAATGTGGTGTTGCCACGGGTATTAAGCCAGCTTCCCTGTGCCATGTGCAGAAGTCCACTGCAGTTAAAGCTGCTGCCATGGTCAATATTCAGAGCTGATCCCGGTTCCATATCAAGCTCGCCGCGAAGTTCAATAAGACCACCATTGCGGGCAGTGATACTGCGGCCTTGAGTAAGCTGAGCCTTGCGTCCGGCTTTAATAAACAGGCGACCCTGTACTACCGTGTCCTGAGCAATGAAATTACCGCCCTGCAGCTCAAAGCACTGACGTGGTCTGATTTGCTCCGGCAGTGGACTGCCAGCTGGCAGCTCGATACAGGGCAGAGGTCCTTCATCAGCCACCTGGGCATGTGTCGGTGCGGCATCTGGCGGTGCGGCAGCTGCATCAGGTGCTGGCGCAGCAGCTGCTGTTGCATCCTGGACTGCTGGAGCAGGGGCAGCCACATTGGCAGAGCCTACTGCCGGAGCGCTGCCATTCATGGCAACAACTGGGGCGGCTGCAACAGCTGCGACTGTTGCAGCGGTTGCACTCTGTCCTGCATCAGTAATACTGTTGCTCAGTGACCAGGCATTGCCGGCACTGGCAACCTGCTGTGATGGCGCAAGGGCTGCTGGCGATGACGGGGCAGCAGGATCGCTGCTGGCCTCGGCATAGGCAGAGCTGTACCTTGGGGTCATGGCATTGTTATCAATCAGATTACTGGCACTCTGAGCAAAGGAATCTGATGGTATCACCATGTCTGAAACTGAGCTGGCGTGATAGGAGACTTCAGCTGGCAGTGTATTGCCACTGTCATTTGAAGCTGCCGGGACTGCAGGTACTGCAGAGCCCTGCAGGCCATTGCTGGCTGCGCTCTGTGGTACAGGTGCCGAGGTACTGGAGTCTGGGCTGGTAAAGGCTTGCTGGACATTAACGGCAGCCTGCTGGTCATTACCGTCAGTTTGCCGGGCCGGTATGCATTCTTGCTTATATGATGACCATACCTGAGCTGACTTGTCGTATACAGCTGAAAGTACTGGTAAAGTTACATCAAATACGGCGCTGAGCTCACTGGAGCTGATGCTCTCCATACCGTCGGATCCGACCATGCTCTTAAGATTCTCGATATGAGAGGCGGCAGGATTATCAGATCCGTAGCCATAGCTGTAGGCACCCTCAGAGCTTGCTACTGTGTGAAATACCGGCCCCATGGAGCTGGCAGCGGCTCTTCTTACTGCCATAAAGGCTGCTTCAGAAGAATGAAGCATAATCTCTGCTACTGGCAGCTCATAGTGAGCCAGAGCCACGAGCGGAGCGTCACTGAAGACAGGCAGTACCCTGTGATGCCATCCTCTTGAGTTTTCCAGTGAAAGGGAAATGCTGGCCGGATCAAAGGCCGAGGAGCCCATGGCATGTACCTGATCTGAGTCGTTGCCCGATGCTGGATGACAGACTTCATCGTTCTGATGACGATAGCGCGACAGCATATTGCCTGAGCTCGATCCGGATACTGTGTCTGAAGTACTGTCAGTGCCTGAAGCCGGCATTACAGCAAAGTCAGTTTCAAAATCAGTGGATGCTGAGGCAGAGCGCTCAATTACCTTGCTGGAGTCGCCATTTGCTTTCCTCTCAGTTGTGGAGCCTGTTACCTTGCTTTGTGTACGGGCAGCATCTGCCTTGCGGTCAGCTGATCTTCTGTCCTGAAGTGACTTGTCTGAAGCATCAGACTTATGGCCATCAGCTTGCGAAACATCTGCTGAAGGGGCAAGGGATGAACCCGAATCGGCAGATGCTGCATCATTGGCAGGCCTGTTGTCTGCATCATTATTCTTGTGAGCCTCAGCATAAGCAGAAAGAGCGTGAGGCTGCAGACGGTTGCCTTTATAGCCAGGCAGTGGTGCAGGAGCGTTTTTCAGGGAGTAGTCATAGCCCTGATAAGGCAGAGGCTGCACATCAGGATAGCGCTGCAGAATAAAAGGTGAGTTCTGCTCGTGGTTATTACCGGTAATTAAAGGGTAAAGCGGCTCAATATGCTGCTCAGCAGGCAGGGTCAGACCGCCCTGAACAGCATTACCAGCCTGGTCATGAGCTGTGGATGCTCCCCTGAGAGCCTCTGGATTGTGCTTGAAGCCCAGTGGCATATCCTGACTGACAGCATCAGCAGAATATGAAGCATATGCAGAGTCTGCAGAATATGCAGTGCCATCGGCTGCTGCCGGCATGGCAGCCAGCACAGCCGCTGCAGCAAGAGCAAGAGCGCTGCGACGCAGGACCTGACCAGGGCGATTGTGCCTGCACTCACAACGGCCAGAACGGCTGCGTGACTTTGACTGTAAATGTAACTGTGCCTGTACCGGTGACAGATCCTGATTAACTGGCCGAGGCTGTTGCTTTGGCTGGGCCTGTGCCTGTGCCTGTGCATGGTTCATGGCCAACTCCTGAACATTGTCATATGCTGACTGCTCAGACATTAAGCGTGATAACGCAGTGCGTCTGGCTGCAGTGCAGTTATCTGCAATGCAGTTACCTGCAATGTTATCTGTCTGAATATGAGAGTTGTTATGTGCCATGGCCTGAATCTTAATCTGTGGTGAAATCTGAGTCTGATGCTGTTTGTGAGCACAGTCCTGAGCATTAACCTCAAAGGTCCTGCTGTCGTGCCCCCTGGTACTGGTCAGACTGTGCGCCTGCACGACTGAGGGGCTTTTGCAGTGGCTGTGGTCCTGTCTGTTCAGGGATGCGCGACAGGGCGGCTCAGTCTTTACCATAGCGCCAGGCATTTCATTGCTTTGAGTTCCATATTGACCGGCTGTTGCGGTCACCTGAACAGTTGCAGGCATAAAGCCGGGCGCTGCTCCTGATACCCAGGAAGAGAGTGGGGCTGGGGCGGTATGATCTGAGAGTGAAAGTGAGGCAGGAGTGGTCGTGACTGAATTGCCTGGTATTACTGCGGTTATGGCACAGCCTGTATTGCCGTCCTGGGATGCAGGAGATGTGAAGCTGGCAATGTAAGCAGGGGAAGACTCAGATAGAGAAAAAGGTAGAGAAAAGCTTTGCCTGAGCAGTGACTTGCTCATTGTGGCAGGGCATATTGCAGGGCATATTGCAGGGCATATTGCAGGGCATTTTGCCGGGAAAGGGGCTGATGATGAGCTGTCAGTACGCTCTAAGCTGTTTGCAGCTGTGCTGCATGCAACAGAGCTGGATGAAACAGAGATTGATGCATCAGAGCGGGATGCGCCAGAGCAGGATGCATCATGGCGGGATGCAACAGCACGGGATGCACCAGAAAGTGGTGTAACAGCTGCGCATGATTGCTGGTGTAAGTCAGCAGGACTTATGGTTGTAAGCCGGCTCAAGTCATGGAAATTATGGCTGCCGTCAGAAATGGGGGCATCAGAGGTATATGTAGAGTGGGCGCCTGTATGGTCGAACTGGTTAAAGTTGTCTTTCCAGGTTACATGATGGCTTATTAATGACCAGATAGCCGACGGACAGCACCCACAGGACGCTGAGCCACCGGCACCAGTCGCCGCTGCAACTCCATTAGCAGCAGTATTTTCCTTGCCATCAAAAGCCATAACCACAAATACACCTGATTTATGAACCAACAACACAGCCGTCAGAGCGGCATGAAAATATGAGTAGTTTATCAGTACTTCAAACCCCATGCATCCTGCAAAAACACTAACTTTGCTTTTTCGCAGGCCCATAGCCACGTGGCCGGACAAAATTATGGTCACCAGGGCGATAAAATGCGACTTACTGGCGCTTATCTAAGGGGGTTAAAACAAGACATTTTAAAGGACATTTATGCGCATTTCAGCTCCTGAAGTCTGAACAGCAGACCAAAGCAGCTGGAGCCCATATGTCACAACGCTTCGATCATGCCAGATGGCGCTTTGCCCAGTGCTCGTCAGGGCATACGCATGATACGTGCTAAGCGGCTTTTCTAAGCTCTAAAGCGGCAGCAATTATGCCTACTGCATTTAGCAGCTGAGCATCGTCAGCCAGACGCACAACGAGCCTTTTTATTGAGCTGTCGCTATAGTTCGTATCTGTTTTTAAGACATTAACAAAGT
>NZ_JALKIL010000040.1 GCF_023051105.1 Anaerobiospirillum sp. NML120449
GCAAGCTCCTCTGCTGTTACCGTTCGACTTGCATGTATTAGGCCTGCCGCCAGCGTTCAATCTGAGCCATGATCAAACTCTTCACTTTAATGATTCGTTTGAAGTGCAACTGTAACCAGTTGCCAGTTTGTTGGCAAAACTCAAAGTTCTTAACTTAAAGAACCCACACAGATTGTCTGTACTTACTGATTTTCAAAGAACTCAAAAGCGCCGGGCTTTTGCAGCTTCACGCCTCAGTGCGTGACAGCGGAGACGTATTTTAATGATTTCCAACCCCACGTCAACAACTTTTTTAAAGTTTTTTCATACAAACTTAATATTCTACAGCCCATGGGGAGGGATAAAACCCCATGCATATGAGCTTTTGTGACCTGAATCACGCCCTGAAAATTTTTTAAAAAAAGTTTATGACAGCCTGTAATTTTTAGTATCACCCCATCAAAAAATCCCTGTTAACCACCAATAAGTACCATTACTTTGACTACCCCACATATTTAAGCCACCGACAATGCCAGCTCTACACCAGAAAAATACTGTAACCTGGTCTGTACCAGGGGAAAAACCTGATCAACTTTGCAGGCCCGGGCCGACTGTGACATCCCTTGCCAGCACACTGTTAAGCCGAATACTTGCCGCGCCCTCACTCCTGTACCCAAAGCCGCTGTTGCTCCCGGCCGACATTCCCCAGTCTTTACCATGCGCAGCGCTGCAGCAGCTGCCGCTGCTGCAGCTGCTGCTTATTGCGTCTCTTAAATATGCAAAATCCCGGGACGCATTGCCCGGGAAAATGAAAGGCTGATGATCCTTTCCTTTCATACTGATAATACCGGATGGTGTGATTCCGGCATATGGCTCACTGATTGTCTGTCAGCCAGGTCTGACATGGCCAATGTTCCCCAACTCCCACGCTTATTGCTGTGCGACAGCCAGAGCGACAGCAATTGACACGGCAATTGTAATTGGCTTGTAATTGCCGTTGCAAGAGCAACTGCCAGAGCCACAGGCATTTCCGGTCATTGCTGCAGCCGGTTTTATACCTGAGGCCTTAGACTCGACCAGCAGTGTCGACCTGACTTGCCGGTGCGGCCTTTGACTCTGACAGGGCAATGCATCTGCTCTGTCATGGCTTTGCCATCTCTCGCACAGTCTTGCAGGAGACTGGGGGATGAATATTGAGATGACAGACAACAGTCTGAAAAGTTAAGAGGTATAGCCGCGCTCACCGTGGCAGGTCAGGTCAAGTCCAATGCGCTCGTCCTCACCTGAAACGCGCAGACCGCCAAACAGTTTTCCTGCAATCCAGAACGCAGCTACTGATACTGCTCCTGACCAGGCAACTGTAATAATGATGCTTCCTATCTGACCCATTGTCTGGCTTAACATGCCGGTATGAGAGCCTTTAAAGCCGGTACCCCCCAGATCAGGGGAACAGAAGATACCGGT
The DNA here is from genome assembly GCF_023051105.1 of Anaerobiospirillum sp. NML120449. Lineage (GTDB taxonomy): Bacteria > Pseudomonadota > Gammaproteobacteria > Enterobacterales > Succinivibrionaceae > Anaerobiospirillum. Next base: position 1,444 of record NZ_JALKIL010000040.1, read on the forward strand.
AAGTATGGCTCCGGCAATGGCTCCAAGGCCGTGGACACCGAAGACATCAAGACTGTCATCTACTCCGGTCATGCGCTTGAAGCCTCTTACGCCCCACAGGCACAGCAAAGCTGCCAGTACACCTATAATGATTGAGGCTGCAGGGCTGACATAAGCGCAGGCTGGGGTAATACCAACAAGACCTGCCAGTACGCCTGATGATGAACCCAGTGATGATGTAGTGCCATTGAAAAATTTCTCGGCAAGTGACCAGGTAAGGGCTCCTGCTGCCGGTGCCAGAACGGTGTTGATAAAAGCCAGAGCACTTACACCATCAGGTGAAAGCTCAGAACCGGCGTTAAAACCAAACCAGCCTATCCAAAGCAGGGCACAGCCGGTATAGGTAAAAGGCAGAGAGTGTGGAGTTATGGCAGTGCGGTGCAGGTCAATACGGGGACCTGTCATCAGGGCTGCCGTAATACCGGCTACGGCGGCATTAATATGAACTACGGTACCGCCGGCAAAATCCCAGGCCTCAAAGAGATGTTCGATAAGTCCAAAGCCCCATACCATGTGAGCCAGGGGGAAGTAGGAAAAGACTGCCCATATGGCAATACCGGTCATGAGAGCGCCAAAACGGATACGTTCTGCGGTGGCTCCCACGATAATGCAGGCTGAAATAGCACAGAAAGCGCCCTGGAATACAATAAATACAAATTCAGAAAGGGAGCCTGATAATGATTCCGAAGTGATGCCCCTCAAAAAGATCTTGTCGTTACCACCTAAGATCAAAGAGAACCAGCTTTCTTCGGCATCTGCAGGACCAAATGCCCATGAGTACCCGAACAGGAACCATAAGATGAAGCAGATACCAAAGGCTACTATGCTCTGCTGAATAATGGAGAGCACATTCTTACTGCGCACCAGGCCACCATAGAATAGCGCTATACCCGGGACTGACATGAGAATGACCATGATGGCACAGACAATAACAAAACCATTGGCAGCACTGTCCGGTCCTTCAGGCGCTGCAGCAGACTGCACTGCACTTTCACTTTCAGCTGCTGAATCTGCAGCTGCTGGTGCGCTTTCATTTTCAGCTGCTGAATCTGCAGCTGCTGTTGTGCTTTCATTTTCAGCTGCTGAATCTGCAGCTGCTGTTGTGCTTGAAATTACAGCTGTTTCTGCAGGTGTCGCAGCAGCTGCCCCCTCGTCATATGTGCTGTCTGCTTCCTTGCTATCAGCTTCAAAATCGTTGTTGGACTCGCTGTGCAGCTGCTGGTAGCGCTCTATCTGCTCAGCTGCGGCAAATTCATCACTTATCAGCTTCTGGATAATATCTGCGGCATTACGCAGTGCCTCTTCGGTAAGGGCATAGTCATTGATCTCACCTGAATAACCGTAGTGCCCCTCATCCAGACTAAGATGCTCACGGCTGGCCATTTCAAAACTGTTCAGGCCCCTGGACGGCTCAGCTGTGCTGACCTGTTTAACTGCATCAATAATATTATCTGGGGTCGACTGCAGTCGTGCATTAAGACTGGTCATGGAACTTAAGGTTTCGGCAGCGACCCCTGCCAGAGGCTCGGCCGAAGCGGCCCCACAGATCATCATGCTCACAGCAGCGACCATGATGGAACAAAATTCACATCGCATAGATTGCATCCTCTTGTAGCTGAAACTATGCTTTTATTTTTCTTCGTTACATTTTTAAGTTCAAATTTTAGTTTTATATGCACAGCGAAAGCGCGCAATTACGGTATTTCTCCCCACTGAAAATGCAATTTTGCTGCAATTTAAAGCAAGATCTCCATCACACGCCCGATTAATGCACACAGCTTATGCTGCACAGGCGCAGATTTTTGCTTACAGCTCAGAGGCGCAGACTCAAATACCAGAGCTGACCCTGTGCACGCGCCCGCAGGCACGACCACTGCGCGCCCGCCAGCACGACCGTGACCTCGCACAAAACTGTTTGCGCAACCGCGATCTCGACAGCTTGCACAACCGCAAAGTCTGCCACGTACTCAGCCTCGATCCCGACTGCGCCAGGCATGGGCCAGCTATGCAACCAATATGCAGCTGCGCTGCAAACGGTATGCACCCGAACTGCAGCCAGCATGTACCCGAGCTGAAACCGGCATGCGCCAGAGCTGAAGCCAGCATGAGCCCGAACTGCAACCGGCATGCGCCAGAGCTGAAGCCAGCATGAGCCCGAACTGCAACCGGTATGCGCCCGAGCTGCAGCCAGCATGCGCCCGAGCTGCAACTGGTATGCACCCGAGCTGCAGCCAGCATGTACCTGTTATGCAAGCTGGCTCCTGCAGATGCCATGAACGTACGAAACCAGCCATATTTGCTTTGACTGCGCCCGGCAACATGGTCAGCTGCACCTGTTCATGACCATTTGTCTCACAGGTTTGCAATGAGTTTTAGCGGGATGATGCGAATATTGGAAAGGTGGCCATGGCGCACATATGAAGCTCAAGGAGTATGTTAAGTACAGTGCATTATAGATATATCGATATGTTACAGGGAGTTTTAACCACAGCCTGCCCTAAAAAGTCCTTATAAGGCGATCTGAGTAGGATTTTTGACTTTAAATAAAGGGGCTTTTGGGTCAAAAGTAATATGATCTTTCTATTCTGAGCTCATTGTGACTGATCAGCTGCCACAGAGCTTCCTGTGTTAACACATTCCAGCTGACCGGGCACAGGTAAAGGCCAATGCCGCCGCTGTCATGTCATGACATATGAAAGATCCAAGGCCTCAAGAATGGTCTACTGCATGCAACCCGGCTCAGGCAGGAGTCTTACTTGAGTCACGGCAATTTCCTTAACGCAGCATAGCGTACACCCCCGGGAGTTATTGCCCGACTGTCAAAGCTTGCGTAATATTGATTTAATAAGCCGTTCAGCCCTGTGCAGACAGTACTCAAGTCACTTTCTGGTTAAACACAGCTGGTGTCTGCTCATGCACTGTCATTTCAGTGCACTAAGCTCCTGCAGCTAATAGCAGGCTGTAACGACAAAAGCATTACCGCTTCAATCCCTAAATGACGCAACAGGAATGAATCTGAGCCCCGGATCCAACAAAAGCCTGTGGTCTGGAAACCAGCCTGAGCAGCCTGACGGGTTCTAATTGTTTGAAATTAATTTAAACGCTACATCTGCTAAGACAGAACTGTTCTCATTACAGTAATCAGAAAAGATGCAGACCGCCTCAACGCAATTCCGGATCAGCACATATCCCCTGTAAGGAAGTCACTCAGCTGTCCCGTGCATCATTGTCCAGCTGATTAAGCTGTGCAGTTTGGCTGTCCTTGTCGACAGACATAAGGCCTGACCGCAGGCTGATGCCCGATCACATGGCAGGTGTGACCCGACGTCTGGTGGGCATATCAGACGGTTTGCTCAGCGTATGGACTACAGCTGTGTCGGCCTGCCTTAAATACAGGGCAGTTCAGACATTTGGCTGCTTAACCAGCAGTCTGTTGAGCCCGTCAGCTTTGTGATTATCGGTTTTCGAACCAATGGGCTGGAGGGGCTGTCGGCTGCCTGCTGCCGACCTGGCTGCCGTTGAGGCAGTTGTCTGTCTGGCAGTGGGCTGTGCAACGGCCTGTGCAGTGGGCTGAGCAACGGCCTTTTCAGTGACCTCTTCTATTGAAGGCCTTTTTCTGCATAACAAGTCTCTGTTTATCTGCTTGAGACGGTCCAGGAATCAACATTTTCAGGCGTGGAATATCATGCGTTTGAATATCACCTCACTTAAGAGCCGCATGCTCCTTGTATCATCTTTGAGCCTGACCATCCCTGTTGTGGGCATGGTCCTCATCAGCTATGGCTACTGGGATAAAAGACAGCAGGAAGAACAGTTTCTTCAGCAGCAGCATGCCCTTAACTTCTGTATCCAGGATCTGGAAAACAGCATCTTCTACTCGCGTGTTTCCGAGCTTTCCAACCTTTCCATAATCAGAAATGAGCTCTTCCGCCTCTATCGCATAGTTGATCTTTCAGCTCAGTACACCCGTGTAGCTGATCTCAACCTGTCAGCCTCACATGCCCGCAGTGCCCTTATTGCGCCATCGCCATCTCCACACGCCATGTCTGTAGCATCCAATCAGGAAAATACTGACAGCGGCAGGACCATACCGCCATCGCGTCTGGAGCGGGATGACAGGAGCAAAGCCCCACTTAATGACTCAGCCGGTACCACGGGCCAGGGCACAACCATCAACCGTAATACTGGCCGTGTTGACTCTCCTTATATTACCGACCTCAAGGAAACTGTAGCGCTGCTGGACGGCACTACTGGTGCCTCTATTATTTCGGCTCTTGATAAAGCTCACTCAGGCGACTTTACGTACCACAGTCAGTATGATGGCAGCGATGTCACCATTCCAATGCCTCTGGATGCCCGCCATACCGAAAACAGCACCAGTTTTGCCGAAGCTCTTGATGCTGCCCACAACACAGCCTCAGATCCATCCCGTTTTGTAAACAGTGAAGGTCAGAGAGTAGATGCCATAAGTCAGGGCGGTCTGGCCACTATTGGCGCAGCTCCATTTAAAAACCAGTACACCCCTGCAGGACGGTATCACCCTGATTACGTCAAAACAGGATCAGCATCCGTCCCTGGCATGGATAAAAGCGCCACTTCATCTGACCTTTACCTCGAGTCTCTGGCTCACAGCATGGAGAATAAAAGCAAGGATGCTTCAGCTGCAGGTGGGGAAAATGATCAGGTGACCGCCGGTCCTGTTGAAGAAGAAAATGACGGCGGCAATATTGTCAAACTCGATCCGCTGTTTGACCGCTCACTGCTGGCAGAGCGCCAGCGTCAGCTGGATAACGGTCAGGCTCAGACAGATGATGCTGATGTCACAGGTGAATCCGATACCGCCAGTTCTCACCCAGTCTCTGACGTACAGGCAGTGGAAAGCTCCGATGTCATCTCATCACCAGGTGTTCGTGAGGCACATGAGGAATCAGGCCTCGCAGGCCTTGAGGACCTGGCAAGACGCATGACTGAAGGTGGCGCATCTGCTCCAGGCACTGCTGCCTCTGCAGCAAGTGCCGAGAAGGCTGCTCACTCATCTGCCGCCGAAAAGGAGGCAGTATCTGAGAACTTTGGCATTATCTACAGCCCTATTCCTCAGCTCAGCCGCACCAGCTCCAATGATGGATATGGCCCTTCTGCATCAACTCCATACGGCACAGGCATTCATGGATCCGCCCGCAATCTTGGCGATGCCATCAGGGCTCCTGGTGATGCTGATGTTGCTGCTGCAGCCGCTCAGGCTGTTGCTTCGGGTGATCTTGACCTTAATGAGGAAGACAACTCTCTGAGTATTCGTCGTCCTATTGTTGACCGCAGCCTTGAGCGCTACAGCAATTTCTTTATCAGCCCGGCTGATGATCCAAATGAGTCCTTTCTCATTGGTGCTGAAAGCCCTGACTTCAATAACAACAGAATCAAGCTGCAGAGCCATCTGACTCAGCTAAACAAGCTGGGCTTCATTGCTTTTTCCATCAATACCAGAAATCCTGAGCAGGACATTTTCATCAAGAACCGGGACCGTGTACTCCTTGATGAGCTGGCCAATGATGAGCGAACACTGAGCAACATTCTTTATAACAACAACAATGCTGATCACTCTTTCTTCGTTATTCTCAAAAGCGTACGTAATGCTGATACAGATGACAGTCCGGTCGCTCCAGGCATGTATAACCGCCTGTCAGGTGAGTACGAAGAAGACGAAGATATACATCGCGTTGACGTCCTGACCTCAGACGGTGACAGCTTTATCTCTGCAAACATGGGATCACCTGTAACTGCTGATAACATTGTTGGGCTGGACAGTGACGGTTCTGTTATTAAAAGCGGCACTGTCATCTCAGACTCTCAGGCCAGTGGTCCGCATCACAAAGATGATGGTCACAATCATGCCTTTAATGATGATGACCCTCGTTTTAACAACGACATCCAGGAACGTAACCTGCGCTACTCAACAGCTGCATCCATTGCAGCAGAGCGTGATTATCTACAGCAAAGAGATGTTTACTCTTCCAGTAGTGGCGCCCATGCTGAAAATGAAACTGATGCCATAACCACCGGCGCCAAAGCTGCAGAAGAACAGCCGCTTTCTTACCGTCAGGCGCAAAGGCGTCACAGTGTAAACAATGAGCGTGCTTTCCTTGCCATTGTGGCACCACTGAGCCTGAGCTCCAATCAGCTCATAGTCATCATTACCGACATTTCCAAGCTCAAACAGCAGGAAGATACCCTCAAACGCCTTATATCAAACTCTCTTAATGAGACTGTATTGTCCAACAGCATTACCAGTCCGTATAACATCACCCTGATCGACTCTGATCTCAATCCTCTGGCAGGAACTCTCAAGAACAGAGACGATATTGTCTCCCTGCTTGACGAGGATCTGATTCTCGAGGCCCGTCTTCGTGGTGCTGTTCAGTTTTATGACCCTGATACCGGTCAGTACGCCTCGCTGGGAGCCTTCAAGAATTACAACTGGTTTGTGCTGATTAACAGCGATAACAGCCGCATGACCACCCAGCTGTACTGGTTCCTGGCACTGGTGGGCATAGCAGGTCTGATCTTTGCCCTTATTATTGTCATTGTTCTGGTCAAAACGACCAGCCGTGATGCTGATGATATTAAGCTTATCAATAACAAGATTAAGCATCTTGCAACCCTGCTTCAGGATCCCGTCCTGCTGCAGCGTATATGCGACAGCCTGCCTAAGCGCAATGACGAAATCGGCGCACTGTCGTCCCACATAAGACTGATGGGCAAAACCGTGTACCAGTCGATCCAGGAAATTCTCCAGATCAACAAGGCACGCGACATGGAGGAAAGCGAGAAGCACTATATTGACCAGCTGCGTCACAGCGCGGTCAACCGTGAGATTTTCCTCAAGGAGAGCTTCAGCAATACCCTTAATGTCCATACTGAGGCCTGTTATCAGGGAGCATCGGACTTTTATGATGTCTTTGAGCTTGGTGACCACCGCCTGGCCATTTTTGTCGGATCAATAAATGATGCCGGTGCCCTTTCAACCAATATTGCTCTAATCAATATTGCTCTGATACGTCAGCTTATACGTCTGTCCGAGTCCATCAGACTGCCTCTGGGACGAGCCATGCAGGAGCTCAATCAGAACATTGTGGATAACAATCCAAAGTCCATTCTGACTTCTGTATGCATCATCATAGTTGACCAGCGCAACGGTAATGTTGAGTACTTCAATGCCGGTCACAACCTGCCTATTATCTACAAGAAGGAGCAGGGCTTTGACTACATTGACTGCCGTACCGCACCTGTCATCGGTGCGGCTGCCTCTGAGAACTTCAAGAGTATGACATTCAGCATCGATGATGGCGACAGCATCCTGCTGTATACCGACGGTGTGATGGACTGCGAGAACTTCAAAGGCGACAGCCTTGGACAGGTAGGTTTTGAAAACATGCTTCATGATGAAAGCTTTATCAGTCCTGTTGAGACTGTTAACAGCCTCACTACCAAGATTAAGCGCTTCACCAGGGACCGCAAGCAGACCAGGGACTACACTCTGCTGTGCTATCAGCTCAGCAAGATCAAGACAGGCGAGAGCAAGAAGAAAATGTAACGGCCGCTGGCAAGTCATGACAGCCCTGCAGTAAGTTCACCAGTCCTGATGTCAGGGCTGCTGCCATGCCCTATGACCAGGCTTATGCCATGGCTGATTCCGGCCCTATGACCGGCTTATGCCATGCCATATGACCAGACTGATGCCATGCCCTATGACCGGCTTATGTCAGGGCTGATGCAATAGCTGATTCCATGCCTTATGCCGGGCCAGCCCTTAAGTCATAAGGCAGTATCAGCCATGAGACTGATGTCCCAACAGCAGCCTTATGAACTGCACAATGCTTAACTGTCGGTACGATACGAAAAAAGCGCCCTCTCACCAGCCATGAAAGGGCGCTTTTCTATTGTGATCAGGTCAGCCGCTCTTTTGCAGCTCAGGCCTGGATAATGGAGGCCGCCTGCAGCTTCAACTCAACTGCATCTGCAGGACAGCCCCATATGCCGAAATCTAGTGGAAATAATCGGCAATCTGCTCGCGCTCAAGTGGAGGCAGGCCCAGACGCTTGCGCTCCTGATTGAGCATGTTCTCCTCTTCATCCTGCAGGTCAATACGCAGGAAGAAGCCCTTTTCATCCAGAGCCTTGCTAAGCTCCTCAGGGGTGATTTTCTGCAGCTTGCGGTCAGCATGGAGCTTGAAGACCATGACAAATTCAGGAGCACCAAAGGCATCCATCAGACCTGATGGAATATGGGAAAAAACGTCCTTTTCCACAATATAAAGGAAGCTGCGCAGCTTCTTGTTGCTCTTATAAACGTATACCAGACGGTCCATTGAAAGTGCTCCTCATCACTTAATTTCCATGGCCCTATTATGATTACCCATGCCCCAAGGTGCAACTGACTTGATCACAACTGCCCTGAAAAAAGGCTTTTGCATGCCTTACCGGCTGACCTGTCCCTGCATGACCACCTGTCTGTCCCTGCCTGCCTGCAAAGCGGCACCTTAACTTACAAGCTCGCTGTCATCTTAACTGACTGTTCACAGCCGCCACATGTATATCGCTCTCTCACTGCTTATACATGCTACGCCGCTGTGTAAGATGCAGAACTGCTGTGCTTTTGCACGGGCAGCCCACCTGCCGGTGCAGGGCAGCCCATCTGATGATGCACTGGCCGGCAATCTGATGGTGCACGGGCAACAGCATCCTGTCGTGAACAGGATTCTGCACTGGACTGCGCAGTTGTCTGGGAGGATGCTGGTCGGGGGAGTTGCTCTCAGGTAATTAATATGTACTTGTAAATCTGGCCAGTGCGGCTTTGGAGCATGATTTCAGCACAGCAAACTCCCTGGTAAAGCACCTGGGAAAGAGAGCTGTTTGGCCCTGTATTCCTTATATACAGGCCATCGAGGCCATCAGTAAAACTGTGATAGAATGTTATGATGTGCTAGAATCGAGTGATTTGACTAAGATACAGCATAAAAATTGCTTGTCATGGGCTTGCAAAGGCATGAGAAAGGCGTTTTACGTCGTATATTTGCCTGAGCTCACTCCTGACCTCAGGAACCTGGCATAGTTCATAAAGACAGGTCGTACTGAATTTTGCAGAAACCATTAACTGCGCTATTGCTGTAACATCCGGTCAGCATACGAAATTTCAGAATAACAAGGATTTTGATAATGGACTCAGCGCCAACAGGTAGCAAAAAGGTAATTCCTCTGGGAGACATCTCCCATACAGGTTTTTCCATAGCCGTCATAAAAATACGTGAAGGTACTGCCGCTGAGCTTGAGTCAATCCTGGCCTCAAAAATTGACGGCTCCATGGGAACATGGCGCAACTCACCTGTAGTACTCAATGTCGAAGACGTTGGTAACCTCAACTCTTTTGACTTTCTGACACTGCAGAGCGTCTGCCGGGAGCATGAGCTCTTCTTAATCGGCGTAACTGGTGTGGTCAACGAGGACCGAGCCGAATCACTGACCCGCCGCCGTATTCCTGTGGTTAACTCCTCACGCTACAACCGTATCCGTGAGTCCAACCTCAAGCCAAGGATCATTACCCAGTTTATCGAAGTTAAGGTCCCTGTTCCTATTATTAAGCCTTATGAAGTGCAGGTGCCTTACGAAGTAAAGGTACCAGGTCCGGTAAAAATCATCCGCCGCAATGTACGCTCAGGTGAGTCAATCAGTGCCCAGAACAGCTCCATTGCAATATACGGCTCGCTTGGTTCTCATGCACGAATCATTGCCTCACACCACATTTTTGTTTTCGGCAATGTAAACGAGGCTGACCTCTGTGCCGGCGCACCAATGGATGACGATGATCCAGGAATGGCAGACTCTCTTATCCATGTTCAGGGCAACTTCAACCCAGGCGTTGTCGCAATTGCCGGAAACTACAGCTCAGGCGAGGATCTTTACAACGATCCACTGCTTACTGCAGTGCGCAACAAAAATCGCGGCGTTGTAATTTCACTTGATGATACCAATCTTAAGTATCAGAGCGTGATCGACTGATTTGCCGGGCATTCCCTGATCAGCATGCAGCGCCCCAGCCAGGCCCAAAAGCCTGACGGCCAATGCGGCAAAGAGCGCAATATGCTCTGTAACAGACTTCAGGAAGCATCCTCAGTCAGTACCCGTCAACACCTGCAGGATAACAGTCAGCAGGGCTCAATAACACAGGAATGACGGGATAGAGCCCAAACAACGATCAATAATCTCATGGTCCCTGTCCTGCGCCGGTCAAAGCGTTGCCCGTGATTATGCGCAGCACAGGACCTCATCAGGCATGAGCACATGCATATGCCTGCCATTACCAAATTTTTCACCAACAGGTTGCCAAGGTAAGATTAAATGGCCCGTTCCAAGAAAAACTCCAGAGCTCAGACCTATACCTCCAGGAATGAAGCAGGCCTGTCTGCTGAAGCAGAAAAGGATACTGCCCTGACCGCTCAAAGCAATGCAGCTTCAGACAAGTCTGAAAGCTCCACTGCTGGCAAGGCCGACACCGGCACCGTAACAGACACTGACAAGGCTGAACAGAGCAAGGCTGCTGACAGCAATAACGACAGTGCCGATAAGGATAACAAGGCTGCTGATACTGTCAGCGATGACAAGGCTGCTGATGCCTCCAGCTCAGAAAAGTCCGACAAAAAAGCTGATGAAAGCGCAGATGATGAATCTGAAAAGGCCGTGACTGAGGCTGAAACTGACAAGGACGAAGCTGATAATGACAGCAAGTCCAAGAGCAAGAATGCAGATAACAAAAAGGGATCTGCCAGAGCAGCCAGGTCTGCAAAGACAGAAAAAGATGATTCAGCCGAAAATGATGACTCATCTGAAGATGACCAGAACAAAGTAGAGGCTGAAACAAAAGCTCCTGCAGCAAAGAAGGCAACTCCGGCCAAAAAGACTGCTGCTCGCGGAACAGCCCGCACTACCAGGAAGAAGGAGACCCAGAGAGTGTCTAACCAGGACGATGTCCCAATTAACGAGAAATTCAAGGCCAAGATCATCGTTGTAACATCAGGCAAGGGTGGCGTAGGCAAGACAACCTCTGCAGCCGCTATCTCCACCGGTCTGGCCTTAAAGGGTCACAAGACAGTAGTTATCGACTTTGACGTCGGTCTGCGTAATCTTGACCTGATTATGGGCTGTGAGCGCCGTGTAGTTTATGACCTGATCAACGTACTGCATGGTGATGCTACCCTCAACCAGGCTCTTATTAAGGACAAGCACTCAGACAATCTGCGTATTCTTGCTGCCTCCCAGACCAAGGATAAGGACAGCCTGAGCTACGAAGGCGTAGGCAAGATTCTTCTTGAGCTGTCAGAGATGGGCTTTGAGTACATTATCTGTGACAGCCCGGCAGGCATTGAAGCCGGTGCGCTGATTGCCCTGTACTATGCTGATGAAGCGATCATCACCACCAACCCTGAGGTTTCCTCAGTACGTGACTCTGACCGCATCATTGGCATTATCGACGCCAAGTCACGTCGCGCTGTAAACAGCTGGGATCCGGTAATTCCTAAGCTGCTGCTGACCCGCTACGACCCTGAGCGAGTTGCCCGTGAGGAAATGCTGTCACTGGAGAGCATTCAGGAACTGCTTACCATCCAGCTGCTGGGTGTAATCCCTGAGTCTGCAGAGGTTCTTACTGCCTCCAACAGTGGTGTAACCATCATCATGGACAAGAAGAGCAACGCCGGTCAGGCCTATCAGGACACTGTTGACCGTATTCTGGGTAATGAAGTCCCAATGCGCTTTACTACCGAAAAGAAATCATTTTTCAAGAAGCTTTTAGGTAAATAAGCCACGGCTTACACCCCTGGGCAGTAAATACTCTGCCATGGGCATCATTAAGCCCGGTTCTTAATCTGCCCTTTATCAGTATCCCGTTCATGCACGTGCATACTCAGTTGCGCCAGCTACAGAAACTGAAACTATGGGCTGACTGTTTACCCGCAGCCTGTTCTTCAGTGAACGACTATGCCTGTACCGACAGCCAGAGGCTCTCACACTGAGCCCGATAATGCAGCAGGCATTAGCACGGAAATCAGCTCATAAGAGCTTCATATTTCAGCAGTTGCTGACAAAACAGCTGTGAGTCTGCAAGGCAGGATCAAGCATGAGCCAGATGCATGAAACCATACCAGTGCCCTTTCACTGGCTGCAAGGCCGGTACCTGAGGCACAGGAAAAGGCCATAGCGATGGCGATGACAAATGCAGACAAGTGGCATATGTGCCCTAACCTGAACTTTTACATGCCCGACTGGCCGTACAATCAGCGGCTCTCAGGCAAAATCAGGTTGAGCACATGACATGCAGATACTGAAATAAGTAACAGTAAAGTCACACAGTGCTCAGACCAGAACCGTCAGAACACAGGCGTTATAAGCTTACGAACTGTATCTGAAGGTGAGGGTAAGTCTTTCAGAGCCACGGTTACTGACAGGGATCTTTGTGTGACAGCCGCCCCATGGGTAAGCCCGAACATAATTTCATTGCTGTTATGCCCGTAATTAAGTCCCGCAAGGGACAGTAGAGACAGTAAGGCGCAGTGCAATGTTCACAATTTGCTCAGAAAATTCACAGGACAAGCAACAATGTCTTTCCTTAATCTGATTAAGTCAGCTATTTCTTCAACGTCCTCATCTGCAGGCAAGCCGGCTGCACAGCCAACTGGCACAGCGCAGGCCGCCAAAAACCGTCTGCATGTACTTCTTGTAAATGATCGAGCAGGTACAAACTGTCCAGATTTTTTTCCTCAGCTGAGGATGGAGATAATGGAAGTGATCAAGAAGTACGTACCTCTGGTCGACATTCAGGACGTAGAGATCAAGTACGAGAACACGATGGACGCCCACATTCTTGAGATGTCCATTTCTCTTGAGAACGCCATGACCAACCGCTCCGCCCCAGAAAGCGATGGCGAAGAGCCACGTGAAGAGGAAGGTCAGAATATCCAGCAGTAAGCCGCCATGCTGGCTGAAACTCCAGCTCAGCCATCAACCGGCTCTGCTGTGCTCAGTCACAGCATGACAGGCTGCATAAGGGCGGAAATGCCTTATGTCAGCACCGTCTTATGCCTGTACTGAAGCAGATGCTTTTGATGTCATCCCGGGGCACCTGCCCCGGAATGTCATCCTCCCACGCTACAGGTGAAAATCTACAAATAGAGAGCGCCTGTCTACAGTTTCCAGCCCACCTGTCACTGCATCATTCATAACTGAATAACCTTAATACACTCACGTATCTGACCATATTCAGCCTTTAGTCGGTTATACCGTCATTTATATAGATAAATATAAATACATCGATAATAAAGCTGTTTTCATGGCAGCCGAAAAGTCAGATTTTGACCTGCTGTTTACATTTATTTTAAAAAAGACCTTGATTGCGCCAGTGAAATCCTTATAATGTGCACCGTTGTCGGCGACCAGACAACAAATTATGCCCAGATGGTGAAATTGGTAGACACAAGGGACTTAAAATCCCTCGGACTAAACATCCGTGCCGGTTCGACCCCGGCTCTGGGCACCACTCCAAAAAAGATGCTTCAGGCATCTTTTTTCATTTTAGCCCTGCCAAAAAACAGGCCGCTCAGGCCCCATCTTGCCAAGCTTTCAGCAACTCCAGGTCTAAGCCCCAATCAGGCCCTTTCTACCCTTTCCCTGCAATCAAAGCCCACCAAATCACATACACCTTCCAGCATGCAGCTGCCCTGCCTGCAGATTACCTAATCAAGACCACCAGTACCTGCAATGCAGCCATGCCGCCGCAATTTCATCTTGCTGTGGGGTCATGCTGAGGTGCAGTCATAATGAAGTGCAGTCATGCTTGAGTGCAGCCATTACGAAGTGCAGTCATGCTTGAGTGCAGCCATTATGAAGTGCAGTCATGCTCGAGTACGGTCATGCCAAAGTGCAGTCATGCTCGAGTACGGTCATGCCAAAGTGCAGTCCTGGTGCCATGCAGTGCAGTGTATTGACCTTGTACCTGACCTCATCAGGCCGCCCCGTCAGGCCTCCTTATGTCCAAACGTCTCCACCAGGGCGGCAACGCGCAGGGGTATAAAGTACTGCCATAGTGCTGTGCCTTACCTGCAAAGTGCAGCCCCAGTAAGCATAGCCTTAAAAGGTTGCACAGCAGCCCGTAATGGCGTGACTGATGTATGCAGTGAGCTGCCATGTTCATAAGCTGCTCATAAGCTCATCGCCTTTTACCCGTATGCCGAGGCATCTGCAGTTGCACTATAAAACACATAAGTACTAAGCAATCCTGCCTGGAATCTGGCAGTCTGATGACAGTTGGCCTTTCGCTCAAAAAAACACTTGCACAGCGGCCAATAATCTCTATAATTAGGTGCGTTGTCGGCGACCAGACAACATCAGAGTTTTGCCCAGATGGTGAAATTGGTAGACACAAGGGACTTAAAATCCCTCGGACTAAACATCCGTGCCGGTTCGACCCCGGCTCTGGGCACCACTCTCAAGAAGATGCTTTAGGGCATCTTTTTTCGTTTATGGCCCCTGTAAACTACAATCCCCATCCCCTGAGCAGCTCTGACCGGATTTGGGCAGACATGGCCTGATGTGGCCGGGCCTGGCCAGACTGTCCCCATCTCGCCTCATCCCCTTCTTTCGGACCTAATCCCATCCCATCCCATCCCATCTCATCCAATACCATACAATCTCATCCCATCCTTTCCTATCCTTTCCGACTCAATCCTGCTGCATCCAATCCATTACTACTTCATCCCATCCAGTACAGTCCAATGCAGTCACATACAGTCACATCTCGACCCTTCACATAGCAGCTATTTACCTGATATCTGTCTTTACAGCTGTCGACTGTGCAGCCTGAATCATGGCTGCCTGAACAAAGATATCTTCAAGAAAACAGGGATAGCTTTAGTTTAAGAACTGGCTTTCCGTAAGTCTGGCCGACCTGAACTACATGAGTCTCAGTAGGTATACCTCCGCACAAATACTCACCAGAACTCAGCACCAGACTCTACCTCCAGCCCAGGACAGCCAATCGTCCCGGGGGCCTGACAACTTGCAGTCATAAAAGTCAGCTCCCCTGCGGATGCAGGGGTTTGGCGCCAGCTCATCTGAGCGATAAAGCAAGCTTCTGCAATGAGTGACTAGGAGTGATTCTGCCATGCCTGCCGGTATGAATAGCCCAATTTGCTCAATCGCGCAAAGAGCAGCCCACAACTGTGGGGTTATTTGCTTAAATTTTGGTTAATTTTTTAAAAAATGCTTGCATGAAGTTAAATAATCACTATAATGGTCTGCGTTGTCAGTCACGACCGACAGCAAAAGATTAAGCCCAGATGGTGAAATTGGTAGACACAAGGGACTTAAAATCCCTCGGACTAAACATCCGTGCCGGTTCGACCCCGGCTCTGGGCACCACCCTAAAAGATGCTTCAGGCATCTTTTTTCGTTTATACGTCCCGCAAAATCACGGCACCAGCTCCAGCTGCCGCCCTCTCGGCTCTTACAGCCATTCCTCTCCCATTAAAGCTAAAGCCCTCGACCCCAACTGACTTCTATCCTGCTTAGCAGCTCCATCATTGCGCTGTACGGATTTCTGGGCCAGCACTCATATCCTTACCAGCATCTGTCCTGAATTCCCTTAAGCGCCCGTCATAGACATCAACCAGTGCATCTTAAGGTTCAGTAACAATCCTCCTGCCTGCAATAGTTCAGTCACGCACTGCCTGTCAAAAAATCAGGCTCACTGCCTGTCGAAAGGTCACGTTCAAGGACCATCTCAGAACGTAACAAATCCCCTGTTCTAAACGCCCCTGCAGGCCCATGCTGATCATGGCATCTCAGACAGTAAATACGCTGCAGCATTGACCAGGAGCAATGCTATGGCAAGGCTGCATGCTGCGCTTCATCTTCAAGTATAAGGACATGCAGCTTAGCCGCATAAGCAGCCCCGGCTGCCTGGTGTCTGATAAGCGGCTACGGGCAGGCAGCCTCGCTGCATTGCCTGCAGACTGGCTGCATTGCAGGCCTTCTGCCAGGCTGACTGCATTGCTGGCCGACTGCCTGCTTGCCTGGCTGGTCAGTTCAAAGTGTGCTCTCCATAAAGCAAAAGGTCACCTTTCGGTGACCCTTTGTTTTGGAATGCTTTAAGCTCGGATTAGAAAATGTCCATGGCGCCTGGATCGCCTGCAGCGTTGTTACCTGCCGGCTGTGGGCTCTGCTGACCTGGCTGCTGACCTGGCTGCTGGCCTGGCTGCTGGCCTGGCTGCTGGCCTGGCTGCTGACCTGGCTGCTGAGCTGGAGCCTGTTCCGGGGCTGGTGCAGGTGCAGGTGCAGGTGCCGGTGCGGCGCCCTGCTGGGCTGGCTGCTGGGCAGGTTGCTGGACTGGACGGCCATCAGGGCCTATCTGCATTGGACCTGTTGCATTACCAAGAGACTTGTCAACGGCTGCGCCTGCGGTACCGGTGTTCACACCACCTGAAGCGCCGACAGGACGACCATCAGGGCCAATGCTGGCTGGACCGCCGCCTGGAGCAAATGGCATAACCTCAGGTGGAGGAGCCTTTTCAGGCTTTTCTTCCTTAACTGTCTCCTCAACCACTACTGGCTTAGGAGCGTTTGGATCGATGACCTCTTCCTCATCTTCCTTGAGGTTGTAGTCCTTAGGTGCATAGCCCTCCGGCTCACGGCCCATATAGTCAGGCAGATAAGTACGCTCACCACGCCATGCACGGTTGTAATTCTGACAGCTCTGCACGAGAGCATCTGAGTGCTCCATAAAACCGGCCAGAGGAACTTCGTAAACACGAACCTTGGCTGTTGCACCCTGCAGCAGAGCAATCTTGAGGGTGCCACCCTCACGCATCTGCAGGAAAAGATCACTTAAGGAGCGCTCCTGATTTTCTGTAAGAGGAGCGAAAAGAATACGGTTACGGCCAGCAAGGTCGCCGCGCAGGGAGTATTCCTGACCCTTGTCGACAACGAAACGGGCAAATACGAAATCATTGACTGAGTCAAACAGACGGATATCGAGGCTGTTGACTCTCAGCTCCATCAGGGGAGTTGGATTCTGCAGCATACAGCCTACCTTGAAAGTAAAGCTGTCAATCATGCTGCGGTTAATCTTGATGCCCAGAGTATGGTGCAGTACGGCTTCCTTGATGCTGATAAGCTTGGAGGCCGAACCCTTGTTATAGCTGTACTCAGGATCCTCAGTAAACTGCCAGCGGTTGGCGTCTGATACCTGAGGATCAGCGGCATGGACCGGAGCAGCAACAAAGCCCAGAAAACCACTGACCAGCAGGGCCAGTGATGTGGATGAAAGTTTACTAAATCTGTTGAGCATGGCGCAGCTTCACTCTGGATAATCTACAAAATCCTGGGGTTACTCTGCTGCCGCTAAGCTGTACTGATCAGCTCACAACAGCGGTCACATCAGGACCAGCGGTGCAGATATGCCAAAAGCGCTGTTCACAGTTTTTTGACAGCTACAGACACGCTGTTGTGAAATTAACATTTCACCATGGCCGGTCGTAGTGTCCTGTGAGGGCAGCGCTTTTGCAGGAAAGGACCTGTTATCTGACAGATGGGATTTAAAGCCCGTAGATATCAGCTTAGAACAGGATACGGCACTTGAGAGTACCTGGAATTTCCTTGAGTAATGGAACAATGGTCTCAGGGGTTTCTGAGTGAATATCCATCACTACGTAACCTACATCACCACTTGTTTGCAAGTACTGTGCCGCAAGGTTGATGTTCTGGCTGGCGAAGACTTCGTTAATCTTCTGCATGATGCCCGGTATGTTCTTGTGCACGTGCAGCAGACGGGATACAGAGGTACGCTTGGCTGGCAGAGAAACCTCAGGGAAGTTTACTGCAGTCAGGGTGGAACCATTATCAGAGTACAGAGCAAGCTTCTGGGCCACCTCAATACCGATGTTGCACTGAGCTTCCTCAGTAGCAGCGCCAATATGAGGAGTGAGAATGACATTGTCAAACTCACGCAGCGGTGACTTGAACTCATCGTTATTGGATGCAGGCTCAACAGGGAATACGTCAACAGCAGCACCGGCTACCTTTTTGGAGCGCAGGGCATCAGCAAGGGCATCAACATCAACTACAGTGCCACGTGCGGCATTGACGAAGAACACGCCATCCTTCATGCGGGCAAAGGCACTGGCATCAATCATGTTCTTTGTGTCATCGGTTTCTGGAACATGCAGAGTAACGATGTCGGCCTGAGCAAAGAGCTCATCAATGGTATCAACCTGACGGGCATTGCCAAGGCTGAGCTTGTTCTCGATATCGTAGTAGATAACGGAAAGACCGAGGCCTTCAGCGATAATGCCTACCTGAGTACCAATGTGACCGTAACCGATGATACCGAGGGTCTTGCCACGGGCCTCGAAACAGCCGTGTGCAACCTTGTTCCAGCCACCACGGTGCAGCAGGGCATTACGGGCAGGAACATCACGTAACAGCTGGAGATACTCGCCTGTTACCAGCTCAGCTACAGAGCGGGTATTGGAAAAAGGAGCATTGAATACAGGAATACCGAGGCTGGCAGCAGTCTCAAGGTCTACCTGATTGGTACCGATACAGAAACAGCCGATACCGACAAGACGACGCGCGTGCTCCAGAACCTCCCTGGTCAGCTGAGTACGGGAGCGGATGCCAATGAAGTGGACATTGGCAATCTTGTCGAGCAGCTCCTGACCATCGTAGGCCTTCTTGTCATACTCAACATTGTTGTAGCCGGCTTTCTTAAAGGTATCAACCGCACTTGGGTCTACGCCTTCCAGAAGCAGGATCTTAATCTTGTCTTTCTCCAGTGATAAAGCCTGCATGTGTTCCTCTCTAATGCCGTGTTATCTCCCTCTGGCCTGACAGCCATGAAGGGGCTGAATTGTTTCTCTTGCCCGCCCTGACTGTGCAGCCATGTACGGGCTCTGTGAAAATCAGTAGTCAGTCTAGCAAATTATCAATGTAAATAAGTACTGACCGGTAATATCTGTAACCCTTTGGACAGCTCCTGAAACTGACTGCAGCAGGTGCTGCTGCACCAACAATCGGCGGTGCTGCAGAGCAGCTGTACTGCGTCACTGGCTGCAGCGACCATCAGTGCTGCAGAGCAGCTGTGCTGCTTACCTGCCGTGGCGTGCCGTATGCACTGCGTAAAGGCTGTTTTTCAGGGCTTTTTGCAGCCTGCCCAGCGTGCATACAAACGATTGTGGGGGCCCAAAAACTATATAAGCCTGGCTTGGTCAAAGTCAGGCTTATGAGTGTTCGACTAAAAGGACAGGCATAGAAGAGTGATGCTCACCGACATCATCCCCTTAATACCTGAGGGGGCTGCCCCTACTGTGCTTTGTTACGGGCACGGCGTGCCAGCACGGCCTCGTTAAGCTCGGCAAGCATGGCTTCGGTATCTTCAAAGCCTACGCAGGCGTCAGTTACAGACTGGCCGTATACGAGCTTGGACAGGTCTTCGCACAGATCCTGACGGCCCTCAACAATGTTGCTTTCGATCATTACGCCGAAAATCTTGTTGGAACCGGAAGAAATCTGGGTAGCAACATCATGGCAGACATCAAGCTGCTTCTTGAACTGCTTGGAGCTGTTAGAGTGTGAGAAGTCGATCATCACGGACTCTGGCAGCTTTGCAGCCTTTAACAGCTCGCAGGCCTGAGCTACGGCTACTGAGTGGTAGTTTGGCTCCTTGCCGCCGCGCAGAATGATGTGACAGTCATCGTTACCACGGGTATGAGCGATAGCTACGTGACCCATCTTGGTAACAGTCATGAAGGTATGTTCGTGCTGGGCTGCAACAACAGCATCTACAGCAATGCGGGTGGAACCATCGGTGGCATTCTTAAAGCCTATAGGGCATGACATGCCTGAGGACAGCTCACGGTGAATCTGTGACTCGGTGGTACGGGCACCGATAGCACCCCATGAGATCAGCTCATCAATGTACTGAGGAGAGATCATGTCGAGGAACTCGGTAGCTGCAGGAACGCCCATGGCATTGACATCTACCAGCAGCTTGCGGGCAATACGCAGGCCGTTGTTGATATCAAAGGAGCTGTCCATACGAGGATCGTTGATAAGACCCTTCCAGCCCACAGTAGTTCTAGGCTTCTCGAAGTATACGCGCATGATAACTTCGAGCTGATCGGCGTACTTCTGACGTAATGGCAGCAGGCGCTGAGCGTAGTCAATGGCAGCTACAGGATCGTGAATGGAGCAAGGGCCGGTAATGACTACAAGACGGTCATCCTGACCGCGCATGATATTGTGAATGTTGTTACGGGTATTAAATACGAGCTGGTCAGCTGACTCAGTGGTAGGGAACTTTTCGATAATAGCCACTGGTGGAAGTAAAGGTAACACGTTATTTATCCTTGTATCCACGATGCCGTCGCGGTAGAGAGGAGGCTGTGGAATCATTGGTTCATTAATCAGGTTCATGGTTAAAACGCCTTATTAGTAGTTGTAGTTAAAGTAATACCAGTAGTGATAACGAGCAGCGGATCCAAAGCTAAATCGGCCAGTGTCAGCGACACCGTTGTTCATTGAGATAACGTCTGATCTGCGACTGCAGTGTGCAGCGGCAGGCAAATTATTAAGATTGCGTGCTTTCATCTGTTATTCAGGTCCTTTCCGCAAAAACGGTCCGGGCCATGCCTTTTAGTCTGATTGGATTACTGACCACCAGGGCTCCCTGCATGCTCTCAAAGAGAATCAGGAGAGTATTGCAGCCTCAATGGCCTTGTCGTCGTCACTTCTGATACAGCCTTACTCAACTTTCCAATGATTTGTTACAAGGAAAGATTATGGCCCTGACGGGCCGCCCTCAGTTTCCTGGATACTGGCAGTTAACGCCTGTCCGGGACTGCTGTCTGCACTGTTCCCGGCTCCGGGAGCACTGTGCACTGGTGCTGCAGAAAAAACAAAGGCCCATAAAAGGCCCGATGAGCACCATTATGTTGCTGTTTGACAGTCAGCCTGACATGACAGGAGCTGATCAGAAATATCTGCACAGTTACCTGTACCGTCCTCAATGCTTTGGAAACACTACTGGTTTTTGGAGAACAGTGACAGTTGTGCTCTGCAGAATATGTATCCATTGTATGACCATGATCTGAAAGTAACAAGCCGCCCGCCCTATTTAGCCATGACCAGGCCCCTTTATCGCACCTTTTTGACGCACAAATCACGTACCATAACCATGCACGGCCACAAAGTGCACCACAACAATGCGACCGTGCAGCCCCCACATCACTGTGCCCTGGCAATACTGAGCGCCCCTCCCGTCCCTCAGGCGGTGTACTCCTCTCTTCTCCAGCGGCACTGGCGCAGCAGCTCAGCCTCTGGTCCTGGAACCGCAGCAGCTCAGCCTCTGGTCCTGGCACAGGCACTGGCAGGAGGCAGCAAGCTGCAATGTCCGAAAATGCATTGACATGCCCACATGTGTGCTGACACGGTACACTCAGCGCATCAGCTTCATGCTGTTCATCAAGATCGCAGTAGCTTTGGGGGCTGCATTTTCCCCTGGAGACAGATACATATATGCTGTCCAGCCCCGTGGCATCGACACCTGTCAATATGCCTTTGCGCGGCCCGGGAAACAAAATTACAGGTATATGAAAAAGAATCAGCTGTGTACTTGCATAGCACAAACGGTATTGATACAATTTACCTGAAGCACTTGGGCTGCAGTTCGGAATGCGGATTCTGGCTGCAGCTTTAAAATTTTATGGGCCCTGCAAAATAAATATGGCCTGTATATCAGCTTTATCAAGGCAGTCTCTACAGACTCTGACCAGCACTTGCGGGACCATCATGGTCCTTTTTCTTTGCCTGCTTTATGTATCTATCAAACACATGATAACGCCCATATTTATGCTGTTTTGACAAGCAACAGGCAAAAAAAATACCGCCCCTGTTACTGCATGTACAGTTCAGGGGCGGTATTTTTTAGTGCCGGGCCCGGTCGCACCTCAGGACGGCCCGGCTGTGACATGGCATGGTATGGCGCGGCCTGGCATGGTGTGCGGACTGGTGTATTACGCTGTTACGACAGCATGGCACCTTTTCGTCGCTGCTGCTCAGCTGAGCTTTATACTGCGTCTGTCAGCGCTGACCTGACGCGAGCAGCTATCAGACATAATAATTCAGACATCAGACTTTAGCTGTCTGCCATTAAACATTGGCGAGGTTCATCAGGGACTCACCAGAGAAGCGGTAGGTGGTCCAGTCATCCATAACCTTGCAGCCAAGTTTGGTGTAGAAGTTAATGGCATTGGTGTTCCAGTCCAGACATGCCAGCTCCAGACGGCCACAGTTACGGGACAGGGCAATCTGAGCCAGAGAGTGCAGCAGGAACTTGCCATAGCCCAGCTTGCGGTACTCAGGGATTACAAAGAGATCCTCAAGGTAGATACCGCCCTTGCCAAGGAAAGTGGAGAAGTTGTAGAAGAAGAGCGCAAAGCCCACTTCGTTTTCGTTGGAGTCCAGTGCAAAGATAACATCAGCTACCTTGCGGTCAAAAAGCCATTCGGTGAGCAGCTCAGGAGTTGCGGAAACCTCGCCTTCGAGGTGCTCAAAATGAGCCAGATCCTTGATGAATTTAAGGATAAGAGGCACATCTTCAACAGTGGCAAAACGGTAAGTCTTATCAGCCATAATTAACTCCTGTCAGTTGACCCGGTTAACAAATCCGCAACAGCATGAAAGCCGTCCGGTCCTTACTCCTATCTTACTCCCAAAGCCAGGATGCTGATATCGCACCACAGTTGCATAATTACAAAAGTGTTATCTGCGTCATATCCCTGCCCGCCTGAGCTTTCCATACTGAATACCAGCCAGTCAGCTCACAATGGTCCACGGTGAAGCCTCATAAGAATAAACGGCTAAGGCGGGCCTTAAGGCCTCTCAGGCAGAGGCCATCTTGAGCAAAGCAGCCAAGGTCTGGCTCTGCGGCGGGGCAGAGCATGGCGCAGCCATGTGCGTGGTTAAGCGCATGGGTTCAGGCCATGGCCAGGCTGACCTGCAGGCAGACTGACGGGCAGCAGGACTCAGGTTCAGGCGGTCCCGCCACTCCAGCCAGCATGACATGACAGCCGGATGCAGCAGGTAGCCCGGCTGCCTGCAGGGCATCTGGTGCTGTGGGCCTGAAACGGCACGGGGCGCTGTCCTCAAAGAGAACAGCGCCCCGTGTTATGCAGCGTGAACCTGCGGCCACTTTGCCATCAGCCTGCTGATGCTTCAGCTGCTCTTACAGCTGTTACAGCTCGAGGGTCAGGTTGACCGGGCAGTGGTCGGAACCAAAGACATCCTTTTCAATGGAGGCGTCCTTGATGCAGTCCTTAAGCTCATCGGAGACGAAGAAGTAATCGATTCTCCATCCTACGTTCTTGGCGCGGGCCTGCATCTTGTAGGACCACCATGAATAATGACCTTCCTCATTTCCTTTGATGTGGCGGAAAGTGTCGACATAGCCTGCTGAGGTGAACATGTCGAGGAAGTCACGCTCAATCTGCAGGAATCCGGTAGTATTCTTGTTTGTCTTTGGACGGGCAAGGTCTATCTCATGGTGTGCAATATTAAAATCGCCGCACACAACAATAGGCTTGCTCTTGCGCAGTTCCTGAGCATACTTAAAGAAACTATCAAAGAAACCCATTTTATACGGGACTCGCTTAAACTCTCCTTTGATAGGCTTACCATTCTCATCTAAAACCTCGGCGCCACCATTTGGGAAGTAGCCGTTGAAGAAGTGGAACTTCTCAAACTCAAGGTGGACAATACGGCCCTCACCCTGAAACTCAGGATCAGGCAACTCAATCTCTACAGATAACGGCTTGATACGGGAAAATACGGCAGTGCCGGAGTAACCCTTCTTGACCTTGGAGCTGGCAAAGAAGCTCTCATAGCCCTCTTTATTGACAATAGCTTCAGGGATCTGCTCTTTTTCAGCCTTGGTTTCCTGAAGTCCAATGACATCATACTTATCCTGAGCAAACCACTCCTGCCATTCAGGCTTGGCAGCCACTGCACGAATGCCGTTGACATTCCAAGAAGCAAGCTTTATTTCCATCAGTCCCCCTGACTTCAATGACACTGTAATGTGTACGGAACACAGCAAGTGCTGCCTGATGAAAACGTGCATCAATACCTGTAATGATGTCGTGCCAGTGGCTCACTGTCTGTGTCTGCATGTGTTATCTGTACGCTCTGCACCGCTAACAGCCAAAGTTCATGACATATACCGGTTCAGATCGCGCATATCATACCAGGCAAAACATGACTGATCTCACAGCAGTCACCATGGTGCAAAAAAATATCTATCATACCTGCCACAAAGGCCGCAAAAATCGCCGCCACTACCTCCATCCTGCTCTGATTTGTCACCATAATCCCAAACCTCCGGTAACAGCCCCGGCGCCCCACTGAAGACACAGCTGCAGACGGTGGAGTACATCAGTGAGGTTACGGTATGTCTAATACGGACATATAATGAGCCTTATCAGCTCACAGCCATACTCAGAAGTGCCTCAGACACCATTTCCGGGTAAGGCCTGCAATGGAGACAATTCTGTGAAAACACCGGCTCTGGACTTTCTGGTCAAAAACAAAATCTCTTTTAAAGAATATGAGTATGTCAGCGACAATCATGACTTTGGCCGCCATGCTGCTCAGGCCCTTAACATGGATGAGCATAAGGTCTTCAAAACTATCATCCTCCATCATGACAAAACATATGTGACCTGCATTGTTCCGGTATCAGGAAGAATCTCCCTCAAGGCCGCCGCCCGCACTGCAAAGCTCAAGGACCTTGAGACCACTGATCCCCAGACTGCGCAGCGTGTCACCGGCTATGTGGTTGGCGGAATCAGCCCTTTTGGCCAGAAGCGTCGCACTGTTACCATTCTGGACTCCTCAGCTCTTGGACAGGATGAAATACTGGTCTCAGCAGGCAAACGCGGCATGTCGGTTGGTATCAGACCGGAGGATCTGATAAGACTGCTCGACGCCATCACGGGCGATGTGCTGGAAAAAACAGCCTGACCGTCCCGGCTGCCTCTGCCAATGCCTCTGATTCTTAGCCTGCAGGCATACTATGCCTGTGCATCAGCCTCAGGCGGCGCCGCGAGACTGCCTGACGGTCAGGTCAATGTCATCTGCATGACCTTCTGAGCGCAGCTGCATAGCAGCTGCATGGGCTTCTGATCACAGCTGCATGGCAGATGCATGTCCCTGTGTTCTCACAGGGGCATGCCTGCAGAGCGGCAATTGAGGCCAGGAACTGGCGACAATGAACTGGCGGCAATGAACTGGCGGCTATGTCCGACAGCCCGGCCTGTGAGCTTTTAAGGGATAAAGTGCTTGTGGCAGTTGCACGTAAGGGGCGGACCAATCGGCATTTACAGGAGCCTGAACGTGGTCTTTGACAGCACAGACAAAGGCTTAACAGTGCCGCCTTTGTGTTTATATCGCGGTGCGATCAGTGTTATGATGCAGGCCATGCCCTGCAAATACAGGGCTCCGTTTAATCATTTTTCGCTGCGGCGATAAGGAGTTTTTATGAGCATTCAGGCTATTAATGATCTGTTTACCAGCCTTGACAAGAACGAAGAACTGACCAAGGAATTTGAGTCTATCCGTGCCGATGACAAGTTCCGTGAGAACCTGGTTGCTCTGGGCAAGAAGCACGGCTTTGAGTTCACCCTCCAGGAGCTTGAGGACGTAGCTGCCTGTGCCCGCGCTATTCAGCAGGGTGAAAAGGCTGAGTAAGCCAACTCTGAACACAGCTGTGTTTCTGGCATTGCATGCCTTATCAGAAGCCATGATCGCAATACGGTCATGGCTTCTGTCGTTTCCGGCCGTTCATATGGCCATGACATGGCATGTGTCGCTACTGCCAGGGACAGAGAACCCGGTTCAGGCTCATGCTCAGGCTGTGACTGAGCTGTCTTGCGTGCCAGGTCTTGTCCAGGTGTGGTCTGGGGCCATCATTACCTGGAGCAGTGAGTGCCATGTTGGCGCAGAGCGGGTGCTGATGGTGTGGAGGCACTGTTACGGGGCAACATGAGCGTGCCAGGCACACAGTGATGCGGGTCGATGAAAACGTTTTACCTGCCCTTTGTAAGCTGTTTGCCTTTGTGTCTTTCAAGTGGTGGCTTTCGTGCCTTAAGCAACGCCCCCAAAAGGGGCCCCATAATGTTTAGTGGGGCGCCTTTTTGTCTTTTTTTCAGCCCTCAAAAAGGTGTAAAATGACCCCTGACCTGATCATTTGTATCATCAACAATCTTTCATGTGATGAAAGACTGAGCACAGATCATGTTCAGGCATACCCCTAACAAGCTGATCAGCCTCTGCAGGCCTTGATCCTTTTCTGTATCAGACAGCACGGGAATAACGGCCTTACCAGGAATATTGATCCTGCGGGCCGGCTTGTAGATGCCAGATTCGTTATTTGCTTAACTATTGGAGATAAGACATGAGAACTCCTCTCGTAATGGGTAACTGGAAGCTCAACGGCACTAAGGATTCTGTAACTGCTTTAGTAAATGCCTTAAAGGAGCCAGCAAACAACGCTGCCGGTAAGGCTGAAGTAGCCGTTTGCGCCCCTGCCGTTTTCATCGGCATGGTTGAGAACCTTGCCCAGGGCTCCAAGCTTGCCTGGGGTTCAGAGGACTGCGATATTCACACCTCCGGCGCCTATACTGGTGAGAACTCCCCAGTGATGTTACGTGAGTTCGGCTGTACCTACGCCATCGTTGGTCACTCCGAGCGTCGTGAGTACCACAAGGAGTGCAGCAACTACGTTGCTCAGAAGTACCAGGCTGCTCAGCAGAACGGCTTAATTCCAGTATTATGCGTTGGTGAGTCTGAGGCTGAGTTCGACGCCAGCAAAACCATGGACGTTGTTCGTGAGGAGTTAAAGGCAGTTATCGATCTGTGCGGCATCGATTCCTTCAAGAATGCTGTTATCGCCTACGAGCCAATCTGGGCTATCGGCACCGGCAAGACTGCTACCCCTGAGATCGCTCAAAAGGTTCACGCTGACATTCGTGCTTACCTGGCTACCTTCTCTCAGGAAGTTGCTGACGGCGTACGTATCCTCTACGGTGGTTCCTGCAATGCCAAGACTGCCCCAGAGTTATTCGCTCAGAAGGACATCGACGGCGGCCTGGTTGGCGGCGCTTCCTTAAAGGCTGACGACTTCTCCGCTATCATCGCTGCTGCTGTTGCCAACGCCTAAAAGCCAAGGCTTATCAGTAAGTGCTCCGGGCTTGAGTCCCGGTAATAAGTGCGGCATATCATCAGCTGCATTTCAGCTGCTACAGGCACATGCTGTCTGTGGCAGCATAATCCTCAAATCCGTGTGTGCAGGGTATTGTGAGGACTTTCTAATCAGCTTGCGCCGGCTGCTGCTGACGCAGGAGAGTCTTATGGACAGATATGGTTAAGCTGTCCCAGGTTGAGTGTGACCTCCAGGCTGATGCTTCAGATTATTTTTTGGAACTAAAGAATAAGTTTCAACCACAGTTTTTACATTTGAGCTTTAGCATAATATGCACAGGCTCTCATACTGTCCTGCCGGATCCATTCCGACAGCTGCTGTCATGCCAGAGGGCATAAGCTCCTGCCGTGGTCAGCACTCCTCCAGCAAGGTGTCAGCATCAGCTGGCAGCCAGGAGCGCAAGGCTTCAGGATGCTGCAGGAAATTTTGACAGATGTGGTCTTATTACTCCAGGACGCCCCGGCCAATACAGGCGCTCCTGCCCGCCTCAAGCAAAAGTAAGTACCGGTCCAGGTTTTCAGTACAGATAAAGCTTTTCCCGTCTGGCCCCCAGCATGGGGATAACACTGTGCCCGTCACCTCATAAGGTGACCTCCATAAGAAGACCAGGACCCTTGCCTGAGCTGAAAAAGGCGGATTATTTCAGGTTGGCTTTAGCTCCAGATCCAGGAAACAGAAAATGGCTATTAAAAAAGTTGGTATTTTAACCTCAGGTGGTGACGCCCCAGGCATGAACGCTGCCATCCGTGCTGTAGTTCGTACTGCTCTTGATTACGGTTACGAAGTTTGCGGTATTCAGGACGGCTATCTTGGTCTGCATGAGGGTAATATCATCCCATTAGACCGTAAGAGCGTTTCTGACATGCTTAACCGTGGCGGCACTTTCCTCGGTACTGCCAGGTTCCCACAGTTCAAGGAAGAGGCTATCCGTCGCGAGTGCGTTGAAGTAATGAAAGAGCACAACATCGATGCTCTGGTAGTTGTAGGCGGTGACGGTTCCTACATGGGTGCCAAGCTCCTTTCCGAGCTGGGCTTCCCTTGTATCGGCCTGCCAGGCACCATCGATAACGATATCGCCGGTACCGATACCACCATCGGCTTCGATACTGCCTTAAACACTGCTGTTATCTGTATCGACCGTCTGCGTGACACCTGCTCCTCTCACAAGCGTATCTCCGTAGTTGAGGTTATGGGCCGTCACTGTGGTGACCTTGCTGTTAGCGCCGCTATTTCCTGTGGTGTGGAAGCTGTTCTGGTTCCTGAGAGACCATGGGACAAGGAAACTGTTTACAAGTCCATCGACGACTCCATTGCCAAGGGTAAGCGTCACGCCATTCTGGTAGTATGTGAGAACCAGACTGACGTTCACCAGATGGCTCAGGAAATCGAGCAGAGAACCGGTCTTGAGACCCGTGCTACCGTTATCGGCCACATTCAGCGTGGTGGCACTCCATCCGCTGCTGACCGTGTGCTGGCCTCCCGTATGGGTGCCTACGCTATTGAACTGCTGCGTCAGGGCCACTCTGGCCGCTGCATCGGCATTCAGCGCGGTGAGCTTGTACACCACGACATTATCGACTGCATCGAGAACATGAAGCACAAGTTCCACGAAGATCAGTACGATCTGGCCTTCTCCTTAAGCTAATCAGCTAAGGCAAAAGCCCGGCTGGTACGGCGCCCGCGCCCGCACCGACCACAAGGCCCTCTGTCAGACATGACAGGGGGCTTTGTCATTTTTGCAGACCGGGAACCGGTTCTTGCCCGGCATACTAAAAACAGCCATCTCAAGCCCCCATGAATGCACAAAGCCCTCTGTCCTTGCCGACAGAGGGCCTTGTAATGTAGTGAGCGCCTGGTTCGGCACTGTCACAACTGAGCGTGGGGACCTGCTCCTGTGGCCTTGCTGCAGCTGCTTTGGCGGCAGCAGCGGCGCTCCTGCCGGTAACAGTATGCGCTGTTCCGGGATGCCGCAGCGGAGCTCCTGCCAGTCACAGTGCTGCGCTGTTCCGCGCTGCCATGCGTTTGTGCCTGGCAGCAGGGCAGGCGCGCCTGGCCTGACTACTTATTGAGCTCAGGGGCGCTGTTTAACAGGGCGCTGATGGTCTCCAGGGCAATTTCCTTGCTGGTGTACTGAATAGCATACTCATCAGAGCCTGGCAGGCCCATAAAGACATCAGGGTTCTTATAGCTCATCATTGATGGATAGGTGTCCCTGGCAGAAAAGTGGAATTCCTTAATGCCTGAAATACGGGCAATCTCAACAATATTGGAAGGCTTGACACCGGCACCGGCCAGAATATGGATACGGCCGTCAGCCTTATCATGCAGCTCTTTGATATTCATTGCACCTTCAAGAGCATTGGCCTTGCCACCTGAAGTCAGAATACGGGTCACACCAAGCTTAATAAGCTGCTCCATGGTTTCGATACGGTCAGCGCACAGATCAAAGGCACGGTGGAAAGTTAACTCCATGCCATGAGCAGCATCTAGCATGAGCTCCATGGCATCAACATCCAGCTTACCATCATGGGTAAGACAGCCCACTACTACTGCATTGGCATTGAACTTACGGGCCATCATAATGTCATGGCGCATGATTTCCAGCTCTTCGCTGGTGTAAATAAAATCACCGGCTCTTGGTCTGATCAGGACGTTGAGTTTTGTATCAACCTCTGCACAGTGCTCACCTGCCACACGCATCATACCGTATGAAGGGGTAAGGCCACCTTCACTCAGAGCTGAACACAGCTCAATTCTGTGGGCGCCGATTTCAGAGGCGACTTTCACGCCCTCAGTTGAGGTAACACACAGTTCAAAGGTATATCCGAGATCATTGGCGGCAGAGGTCACCAGATTCTTGCTGTTATTTTCCATGGGGCTCCGGGAGGTATGTTAATTAATCCTGATACCGGCTGTGAGCCTGAGCATCATAATAAAGCTTACAGTATCTCAATAAGAACTGAGAAAAACAGAAAGCAAAAGCACCAGCGCTCCTGTCAGTCAGGCACAGATATCACCTTGACAGAGCAGCTGTTCCCGGCCGTGACCATGCCTCAGGCAGTCATAACTGAAAACCTGAATGCCACTGTCCTCATATGCTCTGACGATATGGGCACCTGTCCCACAGACGCAACGCCCTGCAGGCATGCCGTGGCACTAAGGCTCCGGCCATATATACCTGCAGGTCATGCCCGCTGCATCATATGCATACATCATGTGCAAGCATACAGCTAAGTGCGCTCTGCACCCTGCGGGTCCCTGGCACAGTAAAGCTGTGCCATAAGCTCTGTACCATGTACACGGTAGCCGTACCTTGTACCCTGTACCCTGTACCCTGTACCCTGGCCATGAGGCTCTTTTGACTGTACGGGATGAGCACCTGTTGCTGGCATAAGACCAGCTGATGATGTTATGGGCAGGGAGCATAAGCCCTGGGCACAATTTGTCCGCATACTGGACAAACAGATTGCGCCCTGGCAGCACCTGGCGCATCCGGGCAAAATGTCAGACGAAAATGAAGTTCAGCAGCCACTAAACCGAAGATTCTGTATTACTCAACAGATTGCTGCGGCGCATATTATCCCACGATATGCCTTTTCTGTCAGATTATGTTGGACAAAGCACCAGAGCTGCACATTACTAAACCTCAAAGACTCATCACGCAGCAGACAGATCATCCTTATCTCAGTACATATTCGATCTGACAATGCCTTTGTACAGGCCTGTTGAGCTGCCATTATCCTCTGTGCCTGCATTACCCCATTATGGTACAACCAGGTTTAGTAACCTGGCCCCTGCAGGTGCCAAAAACAAGGCGGCTTAACCAGGCCCTTGCATCTGCCCTGAACCATGTCCAAGCCGACAGCCTGGCACCATGCTGCCCGACCAGTGTCCAGCAGCATGAGTGAAACAGAAGATGGCCGGCCACCGGCACGGCTGCAGGCATGCCAGGCAGGCCCGGCTGCCGGCCATGAAAAAGGGCCAGGATTGCTCCTGGCCCCTGCTGACCTTTGAGGTCAGCTGTGTTGTTTTGTCTCCGGGCTTATGAACCTTTAGACGATACGGCGTAAGGACTCACCCTTATGGAAGGCCTCGAGGTTCTCGCCAAACTGCTTGACCAGAGCCTGCAGACAGTCGTGAGACATCCATGCCTGATGAGGAGTGAGCAGGAAGTTGTCGTTGTTCTGTAACTTCACATATGGGTGATCGGCAGTTAAAGGCTCAACAGAAGCTACGTCAGCACCGGCACCGGCAATGGCACCACTGACAATGGCCTCAACCAGGTCATTTTCGTTGACCACACCGCCACGGGCATTGTTAATGATGAAGACGGACTTCTTCATTGTGGCGATTTCTTTGCTGGTAATGAGGTTGGTGGTGTCAGGAGTCAGAGGGCAGTTAACACTGATAAAGTCAGCCTGAGCAATGGCATCTTCAAACCTGGTGTAACCGTCACGTACGGACTGGGCACCACGGCGCTCGGCCTTGAGAACCTTCATGTTAAAGGCACTGGCAATAGCACCTACACGGGAGCCGATGGAGCCTGAACCGATTACGGTCAGGGTACGGCCGGCAAGGTCAACTACCGGATATGGCAGCTGGCAGAAGCAGTTGGCATTAACCCACAGGCCATTCTCCATTTCCTTGCGGGTCTTAATCATGGAGCGGCTTAACATCAGCATCATGGTGATGGCGTGCTCAGCTACAGAGTCAGTTGAGTAGCCCTGAATGTTAGCCACACCAATGCCGTGCTCCTTGCAGTAATCGATATCGATATTGTTAAAGCCGGTAGCCAGCTCGGCAATGAACTTTACCTTTGGGCACTGGGAGAGCACTTCAGCGGTTAAACGGCTCTTATTGGTCACGATAATGGTAGCATCCTTAACGCGATCAACCAGCTCATCAGGGGTAGTGGTCTCATAGCTTACCCACTCATGCTCAAAAGATGGACGTGGTAATGGATAGGCCTTAGGGATGGAAATGGCATCGGTGACAACAATCTTTTCCATGAATAACTAACTCCGCAGTTAAAAATCAAACTCGTTCAAGCTAAACCGCCCTGCCAGCACAGCCCCTGTCAGCCGCCCCAACAGGTCAGCAGCTCCAACATGGCAGCATACTCAGGCTCTGTCTGTACCCATGACATCTGTAATGGCAATGCAAAGGGACATTCCAGCACCACAGCGACACTGAGGCCAGGCATTCATCAGCTTTTGGCGCCTAAGTCTAATACAAAAACTACAGTTAATCTGTGCTCTACAGCCCAATGCAGTCTTATGAATAAAATACTCAAACAGCTCCAACTGCCCAGCCCCATGCAGCATTGTGGCCTGCAACGCCCTCCCGACACGGCAGCCTGACTCCTCAGCACTGCAGCAGGCTCCTAAGTACTCCCTTTCTTGCCCGACCTCAGGAGCGGCAGCCGGCTCCTCATACGCCCCCTATTGCCCGAAGCCCTGACAGAACGTCATAAGTCGCTATGACTCATGTCGCCGCGCGGCGCGCAAGACAGCGCACTGCGGCTCATAGAACAAGGCAGAGCCATACTGGCCATACGCCCTGTCAGAGCCGCAAAAGGCCAACTCTGCCCTAAGCCTCAGCAGCTTACACAGTCTCTGCTACTGTCATATGCTCTGCTGCTGTCACAGTACCAGTCTCTGCCACTGCCGCAGCCTCAGCCACAGTCATATCCCTGTCTACCGCTGCCAATTAAAACTACACCGGAAGACATGAGCCCTGAGCACTGCTCCATGGTGACGGGATGTCAGTAAGAACAGATAGTTGACCATATGCCATGAGAGACCAGCATACACCTGAGCGGGAAATATCTTGTCCTTGTTAATTTGCCCCCGCGATTCCCAGTAATTGTTCCGGCGGGAACAGTCCAGCCTGAAACAAGGGTGATAACTGTTCCCAGAGGGCTGTTACGCAGTGAACCAACCGCCCCAAAAATCAGATAAATAACGCATTTCCTGTTGGGGATTAATTTTTGACCTGGCGTGGAACAATTTTATTTTTTGCAATTTTGTATACACGTGGAACCGCGTGGAACATTTTTTAACATTTACTGCCGCATGAATTTAACAAGGGCAAAATAACAGACTTACGGTACAGAGCATTGCAGGCTGGTAAACACGGTATACAGGCCAGTCATCATACTTACACCAGGTCTCATGGACTGAGGCCCGCCCCACACTTTACCGGCAGAGCCTGGTGCTGCATAAAAATGGCAGGCACCCGACGCTAAAGATATTAGCCAGTCAGACAGCAAACTTACCGGATTTACCATAACATTTAATTTTTGCTGTCACCTTCAGGCAGATCCGGGTTGAACATACATACCTGAGATCGTCTATGCGACACAGTTTGGGGATAAAGACCTAAATTAAAGGAACCTGTTTTTGACAGACAGTTACTGGATTAAGAACAGCATATATACGCTAATTTTGAAATTTTTTGTCCCACCCCAGATCTATTTTTCTAAAATAATAGAATAAATTTAATCTATAAATCTAAATATGTAATAGCTTCATGTGATGGGATCAACAACCTTAATTGGAGCAGTTAAAGAAAACTTTTCATAATACGTTATCTCTCAGTTTTGCATGGCCTCACTAATACGACATTGCCTATGGCAACATTATGTCGCTTGCCATCCTTGCGGTATCTATGAATCACTCGTCCATATGCAGTGATGTATGCCCAGTCTGGGGGAGGCATATCCGTGATAATTTTTAAAATAGCCATCAAAAAAAACCTCAAATCAGCGGGATAACGCTATCCCAATAATTGTACAATTATTGGTTATTTTTCTAACTGTTATTTTACAAATATTCACTGAAAACCTGATTTTTAAGGATTTACGAATAACTTATCTTAGGATAATATTTTTTATTGCCAGTATCCTTTGGGACAAAAAATTTCAAAATTAGCGTATATATCAGACAAGGATCATTACCTGTCTGCATACCATAGATCAGCCTGTACAGCCCACTACATCCCCGTGCCCTGCCTTATGCCGCACTTCGCTCATTATCAGCTCCTCCAGAAACACAAAACCCCACGGGAATTTCTTCCTGTGGGGTGTGGCATTCCTGCCCAGGGCATGAGCTGGCGCTGACATTGACACCGGCAC
The DNA here is from genome assembly GCF_023051105.1 of Anaerobiospirillum sp. NML120449. Taxonomy (GTDB): domain Bacteria; phylum Pseudomonadota; class Gammaproteobacteria; order Enterobacterales; family Succinivibrionaceae; genus Anaerobiospirillum. The sequence goes on from NZ_JALKIL010000040.1 coordinate 35,969, forward strand.
CGTACTGGTGCTGACACTTCCACCGGTTCTGGTGCTGACAATTGCACTGGTGCTGGTACTGGTGCTGACGCTGGCTACGGAGCTTGAGCCTGGTCATGACCTGCTTCGGACCTTATGATTGAACATGTTTATTATGCTCAGAGCGTCTCTGAAGAGCATGACCATCATGGGTATTGAGGACATCATGGACCTGCTGTGCAGGCTCCATATTAATCTTCCTCAGCGTTCTTGCGGGCCTCTGCAGCCTCTTCGAGATTTTCAATTGCTCCCTGCATGAGCTCAGTATGGAAAGAGGTAATGGTGCTGAGCTGCTCCATGGCGCTGATACGGCTTTCATTGCCCTCAGCATTGCTCATATATCCCAGTACCACTGCCATCTTATCGTAATAGTCGATATAGGCATTATGCGCTTTTTCGGCAGCTGCCATGCACTCTCTGGCATTTTCAGTTTCAGAGCAGCTCTTCTTTAGAGCCTCACAGGTGTCCTCAGCCTGCTTGCCAAGGTAAATCTCAGCTTCCTGAACACAGGCCAGACGGTCATTAAAGGTCTTTGCTCTGTCCATACATCGGTCGTAGTCAGGGGACATGTCAGCAGCGTATGAAACACCAATGAACAGTACTGCTGATACAGCGGCCAAAGCGCATAAAGTCTTTCTCATCGTAAAACCTTTTCTCAACTGACCATGATGGTCAGGCCGTTCCCTTATTTGAGCCGGCTTGAGCACCAGTCGGCATTAAGCATGTGACATTTTGCTGCAACCGGGGAACAGCAACCGGCCTGCAGCAACGCATATCATATCGATAGCAAGGACAAATTATATAAGATCACTATTAGCCCACTATTAGCCGGATCTTAAAGCCTGATTACACAGCATTCACGCTTACATACCATCGCAGCCCATAGTACAAAGTCCACTTTCTGTTATTTGAACCGCCGTCAGTAAAAGACTAATGTCACTGACTGTTCTCCACTCCTGCCCCATGCCCGATGAGCACCGCCCGCACCAGGGCCACGCTCTCCCTGGGCTCGGTTATTAACTCTGACGTCATCCCCGGTACAGTTAATTCCCCCGCACCGTGCCCCCGCACCGTGCCCCTCTCCCCGAACTCACAGCTCCAGCCCTGAGCGGGCGTTGCTGACAATACGGTCGATACGGTCAATGATGTTAATGGGCTAATTTATCCATATGGGCTAATCTGGCCAGCGGGCTGCTCTGGCCAGATCCGACTTTCACGTCCCTGCACATACCTGACCGCACATCTGGGCTGCATCCCTGCTCTTTAGTTGCAACTTATGTTTATGCCCGCCATAAAGAGCATAGCCCAGAAGCAGCAAAGCCCAATGGCTCAAACCATCAGGCTTTGCAAAACGTGGTACAGACAAATAACTTACCAGGCTTCATGATTGGCATGAGCAACCTGGCTTAACCTGGCAAAAGATGGGGATATCTGGCTTTTGCCGGTACCCTGGGGAAGTTTGAGCAGGCTGGCTTACACAGAAGCCTGGTCATCAGTAATAAGTAAGAGCAATCCTTTGGGCGCAGTAAAATCGCCGCACTGGACCACAATCCTGTTTGCTTTACTTATCACTTTATAAAGTATTATCACCGGATAAATCAGTAGATACGCAGATCGCCGTTCTCGTCCACCTCATCAAAGTCCCCCTCATCACCCCAGTCTTCATCACTGGTATCTGATAGCTTGGCTGCCCCTGTTGCAGCTGAGCTGGCGCGGGCATTGCCGTAAATGTCGGCGGTGTCAGGGTTTGAGGCTGAAGCTGCTGCAGCGGTAGCGCCTGCAGTGGAGGCTGCGGCCTGAGCTGCGCGGACGGCCTGTGCCAGGGCGCAGCTTGACGGCCACCACATTGGGCGTGATACCTCAAGGGCCTCACGGTAGCGCTCCAGAAGCATTTCCAGCTGATCAGGCTGATAGTCATAGCTGGTCAGCAGGGCTTCAATTTCTTCCTCTGACAGGCTGACATATTCACCAAGCTGCTGCTTTTCGTTGAGAGTAAGTGAGCCAATGGCCACACGCACCAGCTCCTGGACCTCACAGCCCACGGTCTCAAACAGGCGCTTGACCTCATGGTAGCGGCCCTCGGTAAGCTGCACGGCTGCCCAGTACTCTGTCTGTCCCTCATTTTCGCCATTGTGGGCAGACACTGGAGCAGCTACCTGAGGCTCGAAAATATGCAGGGAGCAAGGCAGGTAACGCTTCTTTTCCTCAGGGTGCCTGATACCGGCAGCAAAGCTTTTTACTGCTGATGGCGGAACCTGACGGTCAAGACGGGCAAGGTATACCTTGGAGAGCTGAGTCTTTGGTGAGGTCACGGCATGGTTGAGATCACCATCGTCGGTCACAATGATAAGACCAGTAGTATCAACATCAAGACGGCCTACACAGTGCAGCTGTGTGTGGTGTAATTCGTTTTTGAACAGAGACTGCACGGTATTGAAGTTACGGTCGCGGTCAGCACAGACAAAGTTAAAAGGCTTGTTGAGCATGAAAACACGCTTTTTGAAGGCCTCTGAGGCAGCTACTGCACCTGACTCGTCATCATTAAAACCGGCCACCACAATATGAGCATGCACGCTGATGCGGCCGGCGGCATCTGTTACCACCTCATCATCAACAGTTACATCACCATCCTTGATGGCACGGGTAGCCTGCTGACGGCTCATGCCGGTCAGATGGGCCACAATCTTGTCAAGACGCTGAACTTCCTTTGCTGCTTTAGCCACTGTTTTTACTTCCTGAAAAATTATGCAGCACCTTGCGCTGCCGCAGTACCAGAAACAAATAAATCCCGCCCGCCGCGCCATTACCAGGCACTTACCCCGGGCGACCTGCTGCCTTGCCACGCCTGTCCCCACCGCACTTCCTGTACAGGTACGCAGCTGAGCATTTTGTGCCATGCCCCGACTGCAGGCAGAGCAAAGTCCCAGTAATGCCCCGGCTGCAGCCATGCGGGCAGTACCAGTAATGCCCCGGCTGCAGGCATAAGTGCAGTCCCGGTAATGTTCTGGCAATGCTGGCATGTACAGAGATTCATACCGTAGTAATCTGCACTATGTGTCTGCAGGCAAATCACTCAGGTTTTTTCATGCCCGATATATTGCCTGGCATATCCTGGCAGTACCGGCTGTACACTTTGCCCGGCTGTAAACATATGTTCCATATGCAGTGAGTCTGAGCTTTAAGCAAGCTCTGACCTGAATGGACATACTGAGCATCAGCGGTACATGCCGGGGCTGAACATGACTGGGATGGACAGCAGATGGGTCAGCCAGACCTTGTTGCCTTGCCTTGCTGCCTTGCCTTGATGCCATACCTGTGCATTAAGTATGAGCTCACCCAGAGCTGATCTGTTACAGAGAGGGCCGCTATGGCAGGCATATTACTTATGACAAAGTTGAGTCTGACAGCTGACAGTGACAGGCGTAAGTGTTATCCCACTTTACGAGTGCGCCCGCAGGGCAGCCCATCAGGCCAGCGGCAAAGGCATGGCTGTTAACAGATGCCGGACGGTATGTCTGCGCTGTCCGGGAGGGCGGCCTGTGCTCAGCTTGATAATAAGACGCAAATGCAGGTATTGCCCTGTCTGCAAAAATGACAAAGGCAAAGTCTCCTTATGCCGGAAACTTTGCCTTGTGTGCTGCCCGGGGAATATGCAATTGCAATTGCATTCGTTCCACGAGAGCCTGGGGCCTGAATGCTGCAGCCTCAGCGGCTGCAGACCTGGGCATGTCAGTCCTGATACTTGCGCAGGATCAGGGTAGCGTTGGTGCCGCCAAAGCCGAAGCTGTTGGACATAATGGTCCTGAGCTGAGCATCACGGGTAGAGGTAACGATATCAAAGCCCTTTGCGTACTCGTCCATCTCTGAGATGTTGATGGATGGAGCGATAAAGCTATTTTCCAGCATCAGCAGGGAGAAAATAGCCTCGTTTACACCGGCAGCGCCCAGAGCGTGACCGGACATGGACTTGGTTGAGGAAATGGCAGGGCACTTGTCGCCAAATACCTCACGGATAGCCTCAAGCTCCTTGTTGTCACCAAGCACGGTAGAAGTACCGTGAGTATTGATGTAATCAACTGGAGTATCGCAGGTAGCCAGAGCGCGCTTCATGCAGCGTACGGCACCCTCGCCTGAAGGGGCAACCATCTCGGCACCGTCGGAGGTGGCACCACAGCCCACAATCTCAGCGTAGATACGGGCACCACGTGCTCTTGCGTGCTCCTCGGACTCAACAACTACGATACCGCCGCCGGCAGCGATAACAAAGCCGTCACGGTTGGCATCATAGGCACGGGAGGCAGTTGCAGGAACATCGTTGTAACCGCAGGACAGTGCGCCCATGGCATCAAAAAGGCTGGCAATGGTCCAGTCAGCAGCTTCACCGCCACCGGCGAAGACAATGTCATGACGGCCCAGCATAATCTCATCACAGGCTGCCTGGATACAGTGAGCTGAGGTTGCGCAGGCTGAGCTTAAGGAGAAAGAGGCACCCTTAATCTTGAAAGGGGTAGCAAGACAGGCAGAGGTTGTGGAGCTCATGGTCTTGGTTACGGCATAAGGGCCAATCTTCTTGACGCCCTTGGAGCGCAGAATGTCAGCTGACTCTACAGTGGCCTTTGTTGAACCGCCACCTGAACCTACGATAAGACCGGTGCGCTCATTGGAAACATCGGAATCCTCAAGACCGGCATCAGCAATGGCTTCCTTCATGGCGATATAGGAATAGGCAGCTGCCTCACCCATGAAGCGCAGATCACGACGGTCGATATAATCCTTGAAATCAATGTTGACCATGCCTGCTACCTGGGAACGCATGCCCATGGCTGCAAACTCTTCCTCTCTGACGATGCCGGAACGGCCTTGTCGTAAGGATTCAAGCACGGCCTCTTTACCTGTGCCGATACTGGCAACTATTCCTAAACCGGTAATAACTGCTTTACGCAATGCCATCTAGTTTTCTCCAAGCAGACGATCCAAATTAAAGTACTGCCCCTGAGGCTTAGTCATGCTGATTACCTCAGACGTCTACAGCCGGGACAGGGGCTGAATTGACAGGCAGAACATGCTGCCTCTGTCAATTGCTCACAGACCACCACCATAATTACCAGGCGCCCTTGAACAGGACCACGGCGGCCGTGTACTTCGCCAGCATATCCGGCCAGAAAAAGACACAGTAACGACCTGGCGCAAGGAAAAAATGCTGACAGTTAACAAGTCAACTGAAATACAGGAAAAACCTCGTCAGTTCGCCCGTATGATCATTGATTAGCAAAAAATACAGCTGAGCTGTTATGGCAGTACGGCAAGCCACAGTGGCAAACCGGCACAACCGCAAAATATGATAGCACAGCCTCAATAGACTTTAAAAATTACGGATGTGCCAGATCATGCATAAGACTTACCAGCTGTCCACATGAGCCCAGGTAAACCCAGGCAGCACACTGTGCATGCAGGACAGGCAGTCAAGACATTCATGCAGCCTGTACATTTGCCCCTCTGCCCCTGCAGGCAGGACGTAAAGGCAAGTAAGCATGGCATGACATGGCGCCTGTCCGCCAGCCGTCGCCAGCTTTTACAGCAAGAGTATGACAGGCAGTTAAGGACATGCATGTCCCGGCAAGGTCCGGCACCTCACACCAGGAATAAGTGCAGCATGCCGGCTATTAGCTATAAGCATCAGGCCGTTTGAGGCTCTGCCTGTCTGTGGGCATCAGACCTGTTGATGTATTGCCAGTCCATGGACCGCTGCCAGGATACATCTTCAGGAGCATGACCAGGCTTGTCAGAGCAATTAGCAGCTAAGCCCATTGCTGCATGACCATAGCAAGTCAGTATCTGATCTCCTGGTCGTGGCCTGTGCTTATGCGTGAGCTGTGCTCTGCAGAAGTAAGCGGCATAACCGCATGCCGCCAAGGGGCCAGGCTACAATACTGTACAGCCATGGCAACTGCAGACTTTGAGGGACTGAATCAGACATGCGGCTTGATATCTGTCTGTGCCTGCAGTCATGTCAGCAGCTGACTGCATCCTGCAACTGACATAGTTCTGCAGCTGACTGCATCCTGCAACTTACAGCGCCCGCCCCTGACAGCAAGTCCCTGTTACTCCATGCCAGTACGGGGCTGTGCAGCCCCACTTTTCAGTCCCTTTCAGCCCTTTTCTCAGGGCAGCTGTTTTGGACAGCCTGCCTGAGCAATGCACACCTGCATCATGCCAGACACTACACCCCATCCAGGAAAGGCCGGCCAGAGCATGCGGTTTAGCACGGGCCAGCACAGCTGTGCTCAGATTAGACACAGCTGCTCGCGGCGCATTATTCATATACAGGCTAAGCGCATACAGGCAAAGCCAAAGCCATCAGTGCTCTAGTACTGGCTATGAATACGGCGTATATCCAGGCCGGACAAAGTGAAACTTTTTTATCAAAAACATAGTGTTTTACTGTATGGGAGCGGGCGCTGAGGCTGGCTACCTGGGAAAAATGACCAGCTGATAATGGATTTAATGTCTTACGCCCTGGCCTTTGTTACAATACGCGCCGTCTGTATCTGGCTTTCCCCATGCACGCTGTCGGGGATAAGTGCCCTTTGCAGGACAGCAATACTTCACAGGTCCGGCTCTCTGAGAGTTCTGCCGGACGGCCGTCATGAACGGTTAAATGGTTAGCGTCAGCATGTCACCGGGCAGACAGACTGCCAGGCTGCAGCACAGTGCCCTGAAGCTGCCTGTGCACAGATGACATGCATCAGACATCCAAGGAGCTCCCATATGCGTACCGATTCCCTTTTCTACGAATTTACCGTCAAGTCCCTGCTGCCAGGCATAGTGCTTGGTCTTGCCTGCGTAATCTACGTTGCCTCTCCAATCAAATACATTGGTTCCTTTCTCTTCTCCCTTGGTCTGCTGACCATCATGGTCAAAGAGTACTACCTGTATACAGGCAAGGTGGGAGACTGGACTCCACAGTCGACCTTCAGACTGCTCTACATGTTTGTCCTTAACGGTACGGCCTGTGCCGCTACTGCATGGCTCTTTACCAATACCCGTATTGATCTGTCTGCAGCTCAGGACCTTGCGGCTTACAAGCTCAATGACAACATGCTCTCATCCTTTATTCTGGCTGTAGGCTGCGGTGCCATGATGCACATTGCCTATTACGGCTTCCACAAGGGTAAGAATCCTCTGTATGTCATCATGCCGGTCATGTTCTTTATTCTGGCAGGATTTGAGCACAGCATTGCTGACTGCGGCGTATTTGCCATGGCCGAAGTGGACATGACACTTACCGACTGGACCCGCCTTGGAGTAATTGTGCTGGGCAATGCTGTAGGCACACTGGTGTTCACCAAATTTATCCCCAACCCTCAGGCCCATCCGGTACCATTCCTTTTTAAGTCTGACCTCTACCGCGACAGCCACCATATTGCCCGTGCCATGGTTGCAAGCCAGCAGACCGGGCTCCAGCAGCAGACTGACGCACAGGCCACCACCCAGGCTACTGCCTCGGCCACTGCCCACACAGCTCCAGCCTCTCAGGCATCCGAGCCAGCCTCCCCAACCCCGCACGCCCCAAGCTTTGATATCAACCCGGCCAGCAACGCAGCCGTACAGCCTGCAGTGGTCACGGTAGCCGTTGAGACCTCAGCAGACAAGCGCGACCTCTAATCCACCCGCACAGCATCATGAAGGTGCTGTCCCAATATCCCACTGCAGCGTCGCCCGACGCTGCAGCAACCCCCCACCACTTCCCGGCCCCATCAAGACACAAACCCTTCCCTGCAATACCTGAAATATCTGCATATCTTAGAAATGCCTGCAATAACGGGGATACCTTCAATCCCTGGAATAACTGCATATCTGCATGCCTGCGCAGCCACGTAACCTTCTGCACACTGATCCAAAGGCATCAGATCCACGGTCTGATAATCAATTGAGCACAGTCACCTCAGCACGCAGGGCTGGAAATATACATGCCCGTGTACTTAAGCAAAATATGATATTTATGCCGATTACCAGGCACTAGCACACCAATAATGTCCAAGCATGTTTGTTTTGGGCAGTTTTTCCCAGCACATGAGGTGCATTTTGGAGGCGAAATTACTACTTTATTCCCGATTTTGGGGAAAAATTCAAAATACGTCACAAATTCTGTAAAAACCTGATAAACAGGCCATAAATAGAAAAAGGCTCCTTGTTAAACTGTTAAAAAAACTAACAATCACAGTTAAGGAACCTTTATGACCAACATACTAGCAAGAATCAAGTCATTAGGCTATGGGAAATATATGGCATTACCTCTGCGCCATACGCTCAGACCTGAATACAGAAGGCACTACAGCCCGCCCACCTACCTACCTACCTACCTACCCCAAGGCTGCTCCTGCCATGGGCACTTTCTGCATGGCATACCACCACAGCATCACCTGCCCCTCTTTAAACAGACAGAGAGCACGAAACAACCACACTGTGCGATACAAATCACAGGCTCGCATGCCTGATTGGAGATAACACTCTGGTAACGGTTATGACTGAGGTGAGGATGACACTCTGGTATCCGTCATGGCTGAAGCGAGGATGACACTCTGGTATCCGTCATGGCTGAAGCGAGGATGACACTCTGGTATCCGTCATGGCTGAAGCGAGGATGACACTCTGGTATCCG
>NZ_JALKIL010000041.1 GCF_023051105.1 Anaerobiospirillum sp. NML120449
CCAGCCTCAAGCAGCTGATTAATAGAATCTTTGTTTAAAGTGACCTGAATCTGGTTTGCCATAAGGTTCCTCCGTTCAGGTCATTATACTTAAGAAATACAAATCATTTTAATTACCTACAGTTCCTTTGACCGGCCAGTTGCGCCTGCCCTGCATACAGCGCTGCAAGGCAGCCTGAAACGACTGGGCATACGGGCAGGTCTTGGCATCAGGGCAGGACGGGGCATCCGCTCAGACGGTGCATCCGGCGCAGCTGGTGCGCATGGAAAGCCCTGGCGGCCGTAGCAGCTGAGGCGGCTGGAACGCCTTAGCAGCCGGAGCCTGTAGCAGTCTGTCAGCTGTTTTCAGCGGCCTGCTCACGGGCGGCTACTGTGTCTCTGATATTGAGCACGCGCAGACCCTTGATGAGGCGGTCCTCACTCTTAAAGCGCAGCTCCAGACACTCGCCTACACGGGCCAGATCGGACATGAGAGAATCATACTTGGTCTCATCCATATCCTCTGCATAACGGTCATTGAAGTTGAGCAGGAACTCGGTGGTTTTCTCAATCTTTGGCATAGCGCGATGAGCAATGGACAGAGAGCGGCTTGAGGACTTCTCAAGCAGTCCCATTATCTTGGGATAGAGATCGAAGTGACCGTGGGATACGTAATCGATGAGATGGTCGCAAAAAGAGGTGATGGCTGATACAGGAGGGTAAGAGTTTTCCTGTGAGTAAAGGTCGTCACTGGCCGCATCATGACCGCCCTGAGCTGTCAGCAGCTGCATGTACTTAAGAACCAGAGTCTGACGTGACTGAATCATTTCATTGATCCAGGCGTAGCGCTCCTCGACCTCCTGCAGGGTCGTATTGAAACCGCCTATGGCTTTCACAGTCATTTCGACCTCCTGAAAAAACAAACCCATGTCCAGAACCAGCCGGACATGGGATCATCTTAACAATTATTTAGTCCTTTTGGGCAATTAATGAGTCCTGATAGAGCTCTTTTTTGAACATGGCTACATTACTGTTAAATCGCTGACGGTACTTGCGGGCCACGGTAGTATCGTCATTGGCTGGCAGGGTAATGCGCATGGCGTTTACAGGACGGCCGTTGCGTCGCAGCTCGTAGTGCAGGTGAGGTCCGGTAGAGATACCGGTATTACCCGAGCGGGCAATCATCTGGCCAATCTTGACCGAGTCACCCTGCTTTACCAGCAGCTTTGAGCAGTGCATATAGACTGTAGAGTAGCTGCCACGGTGGCGGATAATGATGTAGTAACCGGCAGTACGTGAGTACTTGGCCAGCTCAACCACGCCGTCAGCAGGAGAAACAATTGGAGTACCCACTCTTACGGCAAAGTCAGTGCCGTTATGAGGTCGAATCACACCGGTTACAGGATGGCGACGGCTGGGATTGAAGTGGGATGAAATAATTACCTTGCCATCAATAGGGAAACGACGGAAGGTCGAGCTTGCTGCATTGTAGCCTCGCTCGTCATAATACTTGTCGTCAGCGAGGTTACGGTAGGCTGAAAGAGTGCCCACCTTCTTGAGCTTGAGCTCAATGGCGTTGATTTTTCCGGCGCCCTTGTCCTCAGAGAAGAGCACACGAATGGAGTCGCCTGGCTGAATATGACGGGTAAACTGCACCTGGCCCTTGAACAGATCGGTAATCTGACGGATCTCAGAATAGGTAAGACCGGCTTCATGGGCGGCATTTGAGAAGCTGTCACCCTGCTCGATGGTAGCTACTACCAGGCGGCCACGGTTACGATAGGCAGGACCATCACCAAGAGTGCTCGACGGCACCAGCTTGCCATTTTCATCCAGTACCATGATGTGCTCGCCCTTTGGCTCGCGCACTACATCAAAGTTCATGGTGGTAACGTCGCTGCGGGTAAAGCGCCACTGCTCGTCACCATTGATCTGCTTTACAAAGCCGGTGAGATTATTGTCCTTGTCAAAGCTGAAATATACCTTGTGACCTGGACGCAGATTGGTCACGTTGCTGCCGGCCTCAGGATTATCGGCAATGGCCATCATGACAGCATAAGGAATGTTCATGTCCGAGAAGATGGAGCTCAGGGTGTCGCCGCGCTGCACATCTTCAGCTATCCAGTTGATCTTTTGAGCTGCCATGGAGGCGTCTTTGCTGGCCAGCTCGTTTAATGAGGCCTCGAGTGCAGATTCATCAGTATAGGAAAGGGCAGCAGTCAGATCGTCCTCATCGTAGTTTTCCATTGAGCCCAGTTCAGACTGGGTGTAAACATCCTGGTTGTTGTTATTTTCGGAAATGAGAACGTCACTTGACGATGCCGGCAGGTCATTGTCATTGGTGAGCAGAATATCTGTAAGGGAGCGGGTTGGATCGATTACGTCCTCGTAACCGTTTTCGTCCCCTATATCGCCGTACACTGGCGGATTGTGAGAGGCAACTGTGGTAACGGTTCTGTCCTGAGGCAGGGCGAAATATAGAGCACTGGCAAGAAATACAGTGCTGGAGATGGCTATAACATGTTTTTTCGAGAGCGGGTACTTGCTGGCAGACAGGTCGTCCTGAAAGATATAGTCTTCAGTTTGCATTTTTTAACCAGGTTATGGACTACATCAAAAGCGCCTTTCTTTCCCTACCTATATGTTGTCATTTCGCATTAAGGACTGAACAGAAATCTGTTACAGGACAGAACAGTGAGATAAATCCTGGCAGAACCTGGCACCACCTGTCCCCGGGAACAGCCGGGAATTTTCATGAGGAGCTCAGCCTGCAGTCCGGGATAAATACTGGTGCTCTCATGAAGTGACTTTATTTTGTCACTTTGTGCGGCACAGTTTGTGCAGTATTGGGGCGGCACAGCCATACACAGCGCAAAGCCGGGCAGTGCTCCATGGTTTACTGCAGTTACTGAAATAGAGCAGGGTTAAAACAGCAGTGCACTGCTTTAACCGGATAAACCTGAACAGAAAATGCTGATAAGACTTTGAACTCAGCGCCATCACGGACCATGCGCCCGGGCAATGAGCTTACGAAAACACAGAGATATCAGAAAATGCATCACGCCTGATGCGGGTAAAAATACTGTCGCATTAACGACAGGCCACAGTTACAAAAGAAAAGTGCTGTACTGGTACAGCCGACTGCTCACTGCATGCCCGATACCGGCAGTTACGGCCTTGTAAAGCCGTCCCCAACACCTGAAATGCTCCAAAGCAATATTCAGGGCCTGATAATCAGGACATTTCTCACATGCAGGCATTTTTTGCAGAAAACAGCCTGAAAAGACCCACCACAGCCCGCCTCCGATAAATCCAGCCTGCAAACACCAAGTGCCAGCACAGGCACAGGCTGAAATACCCTGATCCGGGGATTGATGAATCAGTTATCCAGTTAAGACATCAGCACAGGAAAAAAGTTCCCACCCCGACGTCTGAATGATCAGCTATTTTAGCAGTCTCAGCCTGTCTACTCAATCGACCCGGCGCCCTTGGGAATAACAAAATTATGCAACCATAAATACAAAACCGGGAGAGCTCCCGGTTTTATTATCTGCTTGCGCCCCGATAAATGGCACAGCCATTACGCAACAAGTCTAAGCCCGCCCTCCAGCCATCATGATGACCATCATGACAGCTATCACGCAGCCAGGCATGCATCCCACATTCACGGACATCATTCATCCCGGCATTCAGCCCACCATGCAGACTGGCAAGGTGCATGCCGGCAAGTATGCCTGATGACTTTCTGACCAGCATTCCGGCCATCACTCATACCTGCGACGGTTGCAGCCCCGGGGCCAGCCCTGCAACCATCAGAACAGCTGCAAAAGAAGTCACAGCCCAGCTGTATGTATATACCCCGTATTCTCATACGCGTTTTACCGGTACTGCGGCGCCCGCTCCCTGGTCATGCCGGGGCACTGATTTCAGGACTCTGAGCTTATCCGTATCAGGCTATGGGATGTTAGAGCTCCTCATACTTGAGAATACTCTCAAGATATTCAGCCTGGGCATTAAGCATTTCAGTCTCAGCCTGACTGGCGACAACCAGATAAACGTTATTTTCCATGGTCCTGTAGAAGTCACGGGCACTGTCGCGATACTTCATCCAGGCATCATGGTGAGCCTTGAGCTTTGCTTTGCTTTCCTCAGAGATACTTGAGCTCATGACTGCATTTAAAGCATCATTAATACGGGCCTCCTGACGGGCAGACTCAGCATCGCAACAGGCAATGACTGCTCCGGTCACGCCGTTTGACATGTCCATGCACTGCTGAAAATCAGGAGAAAACTCAGCCATTGCCGAGGTGGAAACTAATGAGCCAAATGCCAGGGCGCTCAGGTACTTTTTCATGCAAAAAAATCCATTGTGTCTTTTGATCAGGCAGTTACGACCACCAGAGCCAGCTGACAAAAGGACTGCAGGCAGCTCAGGCATGTAACTGACAGAACCGACCGGTCTGCCTGTTCAGGATATAGACTTACCGGACAAAATTGTACAAAAATCCCTGACCCTGCCCGAAAATGAGCCCCCTGTCGCACTTTGCAGCACAGATCCCGCCATTTTTCCCCTCCATACTGCCCTGCTTGCACTGTTGTTTATCACTGACCAGTTTCGATATTTGCCCGTCAAATCCCGACTCACCACATGCCAGAGCCATGGCTCCGCAGCACCGCCCGCCCCGCCGACAGCCCCAATGCCATAACCAGCCCCTGCTCTGCTGACGCCCCCGGGCATGCTCAGGCCTGGCATTGTCAGCACTTGCATGGCCTGGCCTGCAAGCCAGAACCACCAGGACCCTGCAAGGTCAGGGCGCAGGCGCTCACTGTTGCGGCGTCCGCTTTATGGATAAGACCTGCAGCCCTGAAATGCATCAGGGCAGGTGGCCCTGTCGTATTTATTACGACAGAACCATCCTGCCCTGTTAAATGCAGTGGCTACAAAAGCCAGCACGTTCATGACCGTGCAGACAGTTCGGATCAGGCCGATGTTCAGTTAATACTGATGCAGAACGTGCATGTATGGGCTGCTCCTGCAGCCACTCACTGTCAGGCCCTGACTGGCATTTGTGCCCTGCATGGCTTTGGTGCCCTGCATGGCATTGGTGCCCTGCGAGCAGTGATTTGCAGGCGGCGCTCCAGAGGCGGGCTTAGAGCAGTTGTACGCCATTTACAGCGCGCAGACCTGATGCGTACTGATTACTGAAGAACACCTGTACTATAGGCAATACTCTCAAGGAAGGTAACCTGACGTACCAGGATTTGGAGGTCATTTTCTGCACCGCTAAATCTGTACATGGTGCCTTCAATGGTTTGGAAAATCTCATAGGCTGAATTGCGGTACTTAATCCATGCTCTCTGGTGAGCCTTAATCTTGTCTTTGGTTGCCTGCTCCACATCAGGTGACTTCATCAACAGACCATAAATCCTGTTGAGTTCCTTGTCCTGAATTTCACTTTCAGTAACAACACAGTCAAGCATTGCGGCGGTAACACCGCCGGACTCATCCAGGCACTTCTGATAATCTGCGCTCAGTTCAGCGCTGGAGGCTGATGCTGAAAACAGAGCAGCACCACAAACTGCGGCACAAATGATCTTTTTCATTGAGATAACTCCAGTTTGTTTAAGCACCAGCACCAATTACCAGTGCTTGAAAAGTCAGAACAGAACAGGTAAGTGCAAGGACACACCCGCTCATCACTGTCATCATACTACAGTAACTGCATCGTCCTCCCTGCCCCAAACTGCAGATGTGACCACTGCACACAAACAGGCATACCCGTTCAGTTCTGGCCGGACAGGGTCCACTCCACGTCCAGGGCAAATGCTATGGCCATGGCCAGGTCCAGCCATGGTAAGGTCCAGCCATAGCCAAGTCCAGCCATGGCCAGGTCCAGCCATGCCTGTGTCCCGGATCTGGTCATATCAGGTGCACAAGGTATTGCTATACCAAAGATCAGCTGCCGCCTATGTCAGTCACAGCGCAGGACAGGAGCAGGAGCTCAGTTCTGTTTCACGCCCCGCGCCTAGCGCCGCCGTCTGCACTTGCAGAACCTGCAAATACATAGCCCCCAGTTGCAGCGCTCAGGGGCGGGGCACTGACTGCCGCCCGGAAAAACATCAGGGCAGGAAGCATTGTCGTATGTATTACGACAGCACCGTCCTGCCCTGTTAAGTACAGCAGCCGCGAACGGTCCGAAAGTGGATGACCTTTCAGGCTCGAACTGGCCTCTGACTGATCCTTATGCTGCCTGCACTGCGCTGCAAGACTTGATGAGCAGCGCCTGGCCTCAGCTTATGGAACCCCCTCAGTCGCTTCAGGGAACTGCACGGACCATACCGCCCTGGGCTTGACCAGTGCAGTGCTGTTATGGACACAATGACGCGCGTAAATAACAGACGGCACCGCATGGTCATGCAATCCCGTAAATATCGCCTTTGCAGGTGTTTGGGATATAATATTAACAGCTGCATAAGAGCTGATATACAGCTTGCTGTCCCTGCTTATAAGGCTGCACTTAAGGTCATAATGGCCTGTTCCGGATGCCCTAAATCAACAGCCGCACTTCACTGCTGCAGCTGTCAGCCTTAACCATAAAGAACTTTCCTGCCCAGCCGCTGTTAACAGCTCTGAGCAAGCGCCCATGGCGCTTTCAGTGCCGCCTGCCGCTTTGATGCGTCATTAGATGCAATCATTTCCGGCCTGGATCAAATGTGCCCTTAAAACTGTTTATCCCTGATACCGTCGAGGTGAATTTTGATTTTTGGTGAAAAATTCCATCCCATGCTTAAAAAGATGCCGCCATGGCGTCACAGTCTCTTTGCCCTGGTGCTGGCTACCCGCTCCTACAGCAACTTTGCCCTGTGGTGTGAAGTCAGACAGGTGCAGGGTCGCACCGAGTTTCTCAACGCCCTGAGACAGTGCTGGACTTATCACTTCGACAAATTCAACCACATCGACCTTGAGGCCGCCTTCGAACAGGTTGAGCCTTATCTGCCAATGGAGCTTGAGGACTATACCGAAGGTGACAGCTTTGCCTTTGACGTGTCCGTCATGCTCGACGTAGCCCTCTCCTCCGTCCCTATGAGCTCAAAGAACGCCCAGAACGCCTCCATGGCATCCATGGCCAGCGTTATCCGCTACTGTGAGCACAACTACCCGGAACAGGAACTTGATGAAGACGCCCTGCTCGAACTTGAGGAGATTCAGGGTGAGATGCAGTTCCAGATTGACCTTATGTACAAGGTCATGGAGCCACGCTCAGAAAAGAATGTCCAGGAGCTGCTGCGTTTTGCCCTTGCCCCTGAGGTTAGCAATATCGGCCTTGATATTGAGCTAAGCTACGAGGACTTTGCTGACTGCTTTGTCATTTCAGCCCGTGACAGCGACGCCGATGGCGGTGCAGATGGCGCCACCAGTGCAGGACGCCCCGGCGAGAGCTCCGACGAGAACGTCTGGGGCCAGCTGCCAGCCAGGAAAAAGAATGCCAAAGCCTCCCGCAACGGCACTCAAGGCAGCAGCAATGAGGGCAGCGACAGCCCGGAGAGCGATGCTCAGTACGAAACTGCAGACGGTGTGGCCATCACCGATGGCGATGACTTTGCTGATCTTGATGACATTGATGATGAGTCCGACCTGACAGCAGCCGCTGACACTGGCGCCAGCAGCGCCGGCAATGCCCGGGGCGCTCATGGCCATGCAGTTTTCACCGAGGACGATGCTCTCCTGGAAAGCGACACAGACACCAGGTCCCCAGAGAACACTGCCCGCGCCTCTGAGCACGGTCACGGCCCAAAGCGCCGTGAACGCTCAGGCAATCGCGACAGCCGTCATCCTGGACGCCGCGACGGCCGCGACGGCCGGGATGGCGCCCGCAAGGGCGGTCGTGACGGACGTGGCCGCCACGGACGTGGTGAGAGCCAGGGCCAGGAACGTAACAGCTATGGACGTGATGGTTCAGGCCCACGTCACGGACGTGACAGAGCAGGAGGAGATCGCCAGTCCCGCAGCCCTGCCAGACGTTCGACCACTGTCTATGGACCATATGGATCCAGGACCGAAAATTAACCTTTAAAGTGCACGTTCTGCTGTCCCAAACACTTGATAACCAGTATAACGTTTACACAGTAAAAACCCCCTGAAAACTGTCCATATTTGATTTTACAAACTTACAGTTAAGAATAATCTGCAGGGCGGATTTACCGTGTTCTAATGCGCTTTTAACAATATTGTGATGCGCTGCATCACAATTAGAAATAATCGCCTGTACGTTTTTTATGGTGTAACTAGAAATATAGTATGAATCAGGATAAACTAGTTCCAGTTCAATATCACAGCTATATGCTTTGTCCAGTCTTTCAGACATCAGGACTGGCATTGAAGCACAGTTGAGAAAGGCCGGTTATCCGGAGTCAGTGGTGATCACTATGTCGATCGCTTTTTTGCTTGCTTAATCGTCAATTTGCGTTCTTTTGTGTCAGAAAAGGCACCTGGTAACGCCGGCAACCTTATTAACTGGCAGCTGTCAAACATTCAAACTAAGGTTTAACTGCTGAGTTCCCCTGCTACGGGGGAGTATTCAGGCACGGTTTTTCTGAGCGTACATCAGCCCGTTTTGGATGTAGCAGCGGAATCTCCGGGCACTCACGCCTGTCAGTTCAGACATCAGGCTGACAGAGTACCCCGTGAAAGCCCTTTAATCCTGACTGCAACCAGCATCAGGATCAGTGCAGATTTTTCAGGCCAGGTTCTTAATTACATCAGGAAACAAGCTTAGGAATACTAAGGAATATGAATATGGAGCGCCGCAAATACTCTCGTGTTGCCCTCGATCTGGAAGGCATCTTACAATCTGAAGTTCAAAAGAAGAATTACATGGTTCTGGTACATGACGTATCCCTCAAAGGAGCGTTTGTAGAGCTGCGAAATTTTGAAGACGATCCTCATTTCTTTAAAGGCCAGAAGTACAGGCTGGTTATCGAGCTGCAGGCCACTACCAAGATCACCATGCTCATGATTTGCCGTCACGTAATAGGCAAGAAGCTGGGTCTGGAGTGTGAGCGTATTGATTCAGATTCAATTTCCAACCTGCGCCGTCTTGTTGAGATGAACGTAGGCCGCTCAGATATTCTTGGCCGTGAGCTTAACGTTCTCATGCATAATGACTGATAAAAAGATTATCCATAAAATGCCAGACGAAATGTCTGGCATTTTATTTTGTCCCGTACCCACCCCAGACCAGCAAGGTCCATCCCGTATCCGACTGCCATGCAAGGACGCCCACAGTCCTGCCGGCCACAGCACAGACAGGCGTCAGCTGACCGCTGCCACCATCTGACCACCTGCCAGGACACAACCCCTGCATTTGTGACAGCCGCTTCTGCTGCATAGCCTGATTGTGCCAGTCATGCGCTATTTAGCTTTCATACCTGCCGGAAATCATCCCGCTTACTGTTGCAATCTGTCCCTGCCAGCATTGCCCCCATCCATGCAGCAGCTTGTTCAGCAGCTTGAGCATATTGCGCATCCAACTCAGCAGCTTGCGCATCCCGCTCAGCAGCTTGCACTGGCCCTATGGAGCAGCTTTTTCAGCCCTTTCAGCCTCTTGCACGCCCCCATTGAGTTGTCCAGGCAACTCCAGTTCAACAGCAGGGAAATTTACGTCCCGTCCCTAATCACCCAGTCCATTATTCAAAGCATGCAGCCCCGACTGCAGAGGCCGCCGCCGTCCTGCATGTCGCGCCGCTGCAGGCCTGCCTGCCTGCCGCGCCCGCCTTTTAGCCGGTGAAATCGCTCCCTCAACTCTTCACTGCCGTCGGTGGTACTGGTCAGCCCCTGTGTAACCGCATATGCAGCGGCGTGCTGACAAAAGCCTAAGATACGCTTCACATTTCACCTGGGGCAGTATCAGGCCAAGTGGCAGCATTACCTGTTGTCAACGTCATGCGTAATTTGTGAAAAAGCGCAGTGTGAAGAGACCCGCATCTTTGAGAATATGGTCAATTTCTGAACAAATATGTTCTCTTGCTGTGCAAATCAGCATAGGTAGTTGACAAATTAACTGTAAGGCAGGTGATTACTTTGATGCATGTGAAAGAATTTCACCAGAATACTCATTGTCACTGTGTAAGTGCTGACTTACTATATCTGGAACCAGCCATGTATGTAAAAGTCCGGAACACCTTGAATTCACACCTTGCAGCGCGCCGCCCAACACTAAACAGTGTTGCCCGGCCACAGAAGTTAAGAGTGCAGATTTATATGTCCTGGCAGCCCCCAGTTTCCAAAGCTCCATGCCTTAACTGCCCCGTTTGATTTCATTACCAGACTTGGAACATGACCTTGGCAGGCCTGAATGGCCTGAACTGGCCTTAACTGGCCTGAGAACATACCCCATCAGGCAAACCTTATATCCCACTGCCTTATAAAAACCGGCATATCATCATACTGCGCCACAGCATGAAGCTGTCAGCACAATGCTCATCATGCCCCGCCTCAGGCAAAATGCAGCCATGCTAAGAACATGCTGTATTAAGCTCAGGCGTGTGTGTACACAAAATGATACGAACCGTACCAGGTCAGCTTTCTGCCTGCTGACACTGTGAAGTTATGATGCGGTATACAAGGGATATTATCCCTGTTGTTATCGCAGCTCTCTTTAGAGAGCGCGATGTCAGATAATTCGTCAAAAAGGAAAATCTACATGCTTACTGAGAACCAGATTGCACTGATCAAAGCTTCAGTTCCAGCTCTTCAGGAGCACGGTGTAGCCATCACTACTGCCATGTACCGCCGCATGCACGCTCTCAATCCTGAGATGCGTCAGCTCTTCAACCAGGGCCACCAGCGTGCCGGACGTCAGCAGATGTCCCTTGCCATGGCCGTTCTTGCCTATGCTCAGAATATTGAGAACCTTTCAGTTCTGGGCGATGCAGTAAAGCACATCGCCAGCAAGCATGTATCCCTCAACATCCGTCCTGAGCACTACCCAATCGTAGGCGGCCACCTGCTGGAGGCCATCAAGGAAGTTCTGGGCGATGCCGTAAATGACGAGCTTCTTGACGCCTGGGCTGCAGCCTATGGTCAGCTTGCAGATCTGCTCATCAAGGTAGAGGCCGACCTGTACAACAGCGCTGCCACTGCCAAGGGCGGCTGGTCTGGCTGGCGTGGTTTTGTTATCACTGCCAAGACCCAGGAAACCAGCGACATCACCAGCTTCGTGCTCGAGCCTGCTGATGGCGGCGAGCTGGGTGATGTAACTGCCGGTCAGTTCGTATCCGTACGTGTATTCCTCAAGGACGACAAGCTCATTCAGCCACGTCAGTACACTGTTAATGCTCACGACGGCAAGTCCATGCGTATCAGCGTACGCCGCATTGATTCTGTAAACGGCAATCCAGCCGGCATGGTCTCCAACGCTCTGCACGACAACTACAATGTTGGTGACATGGTTGAGGTTTCCCCACCACTGGGCGAGTTTGTACTTGAGAAGGGTCAAAACCCTGTAGTAACCATCACCGCCGGTGTTGGTATTACCCCTGCTCTGGCCATGTTAAAGAGCTCTGACATGAGCGGCCGTGCCCTCAACTTCTTCCACGTCTGCCGCGATGATGCTCACATGCCTCACCGTGCTGAAATTGACGCCCTGATTGCAAGGGAGCCAGGCAGAAAGCTCAATGTCTTCCATACTGCTGAAAAGGGCCGTCCAGGCGAGGCTGACATTGCTGCCCAGATCGTTGACGGCGCCACCTACTATGTCTGCTGCCCAGGCGACATGATCAAGTTCGTTACCGACACTCTGGTCAAGAACGGCGTTCCACAGAGCGCTGTCCGCTACGAGCGCTTCGGCACCGGCCGCTAACAGCAGGCATGGCCCGGCACGCTCTGCAAGTGCAGAGCAGCCTGGACTTTTAAGGCCTGCTTACGCAGCCCCATAAAAAGCGTCCCCTGTTACTCCACGCAGTAACAGGGGACGTTTTTTTTGTATTAAGTAAAATACCGGCCCCGGCCCCCAATTACACTGCAGGGCATTGCCTGGGCCCAGCCTGACCTTGCATTGCCCTGCCATGCCCTGCCTGACCGTATGTCAGGCAAGCCTGCCAGACAGCCGGGACAGACAGAGAGCCATGCCTTGCTGAGAGCAGGAAGGCCAGGCAGTCAGACTGGCAGACAGGCAATCAGTCAGGCAGTCAGGCTGGCTGTCGGGCGGCTAGACCAGCTCAACGAGCTGCTGGATATTTTTGACTGGCGTGATTTCCATGTTGCCTATGCGGTTTTTGTTACGCGGGGCATTATCGAAAGGGACAATGGCGCGGGTAAAGCCCTGCTTTTCGGCCTCATTGAGGCGCTCAAGACCGGACTGCACCGGTCTGATTTCACCGGTCAGACCTATTTCACCAAAGGCAATGGTGGTGCGCTCTACCGGACGCTCGGTAAAGGAGGACAGCAGCGCCAGGATAAGAGGTACGTCAGCTGAGGTGCCATCGATTTTTACGCCACCTACCACGTTGACGAAGACGTCCTGGTCTGCAAGCTGAATACCGGCATGACGGTGCAGCACTGACAGCAGCATGGACAGTCGGTTGGCATCGGTACCAAGAGACAGACGGCGCGGATTGCCATACTGGGATATATCGACAAGGCCCTGCAGCTCCACCAGCAGCGGACGGGTACCCTCCCACACGCAGGTAGCCAGAGATCCTGGAGCCACTGTTTCCTGACGGTTGAGGAAGATGGCCGATGGATTTTTAATCTCGTGCAGGCCCTTATCGGTCATGGCAAACACACCGATTTCATTGACAGCGCCAAAACGGTTCTTATGACAGCGCAGGGTTCTAAAACGCATGTCATTACCGGCCTCGAGCATTACCGAGCAGTCAACACAGTGCTCGAGCACCTTAGGGCCGGCAAGGCTGCCCTCCTTGGTAACGTGGCCTACCAGAAAGACGGCAATACCTGTGCGCTTGGCAAACTGGGTAAGGGCAGCAGCGGCCTCACGTACCTGAGATACCGAACCCGGAGCACTGTCAACATCGCTTAAATGCATGACCTGAATGGAGTCCACTACCAGTACGGACGGCTCTTCTTTCATGGCAAGGCTGACAATATTGTCAATGGAGGTTTCAGCACCAATGCGGACACTGGCTGTTGGCAGGCCCAGACGGTGAGCACGCAGAGCCACCTGCTCAAGCGATTCTTCGCCTGTGATGTAGAGCACTTTGGTAGTGTCTGACAGCTTGCACACAGTCTGCAGCAGCAGGGTTGACTTGCCGGCACCTGGATTACCACCAATAAGCACTACCGAGCCAGGCACAATGCCGCCGCCCAGCACGCGGTCGAATTCTCCGTAGCCACTGGGAATACGGGGAGTCTGAGCCACCTGAACGTTGGCCAGATTTTCAATTTTGCCATCGGCCTGACCGGCAAAACCGCTCATGCCACGGGCAACTGAGCGCTCGGCCTTTGGACCGGCCAGCTTGAGCTCCTCAATGGTATTCCACTCGCCACAGGCCTTGCACTGTCCCTGCCAGCGTGAAAATTCAGCGCCGCACTCACGGCACACATAAACTGTTTTTGCTTTGGCCATAGCTCTCTGCCTGAATAAAAAATCAAAATCCGCCGGTACTCACAAAACCGGAATATTCTCTGCTCCTGCCACAGTACAGGCTACGTACTGGCAGCCACACAGCTGCACCCGGCCTGCGCCCGGGCTGGCTGCACCCGGCCTGCGCCCGGGCTGGCTGCACACGGCCTGCGCCCGGGCTGCATGCTGGTGCCCTTATACGCTGCCTGTCTGCACCTGCAGGCGCCGCCTGAGGGCCGCCTCTGACAACATAATAAGATTGTGATCCTGATGCAGAGTTTGTCCTCAAGAAAGTGTATTTTTCTGCCGTTTATGAATTTGCAGAACTTTTGCCGGAGCAAAGCACAGCACAAAATAGCATTAAGGGCCCTCAATGGCTACATTTTGTGTCCCCAGGGACATAAAGCTGTAACCCTGTAAGCCCCAGGCAAGTGCCATAAGTGCAGGGACGCCACCCCGGATCAGGCATCACAGCCTGATTCAGCACCAGGCACGCAGCCGCGCTGGAGCCTGTACAGATGCTGCTGTCGATGCTGCTGTGGATGCTCCAGTGCAGAATGCTGCTGTGCGCAATACCGGCTGTGCAGAATGCTGCCGCATTAATGGCTGAGGAGTATGCTGCCGTGCGTGAATGACTGAGCAGGATTTTTCCTACTTTTGGTCATAAGTGCCACGGGCTTCAAATTCATATGTCGTATTATGTGCTAGTATGTGCCTTTAACAGTGCCCCAATATGGGATCCGGCGCACTTTTTGACTGGTGCACAGTGAAAAAATCACGGCTTTTTCCATATCTGAAATCAAAGACAAACAGCACGTGCAGGCCTTTTTTCCACACACTGCTCAATAGCATCACACACTTACAACAGTAGATATGATTCGCTTTTGTGCGCATATCCTTGATACATATTTTGCAGTTTGCGGTATCATGCCTGAACAGCTACAGACTTTCAGAGTAAACTCTGATTTTCTGTGCCGCCTTTGACTCAGGGCACAGTGCAGCTTCACCTGCCTTATCAGCATCGCCCTTTGCTGCATGTAAAGCCTGCAGCAAACGAGGATGCAGCTGAGGATTAACAGGGGAAACTACCCGAGACAGGCCTCAAGGCCACGGCATCAGCATTACCCTCAGGCACATAAGACTGCCAGGGCGGTGCCCTGCTCCTGCCAGCTGGCAGTGCCATGGCCGCCCGGCAGGCAGTTCCAGTTGCTGGCCGTCAGGCAATGCCATAAGCCTGCCGTCGGGAAACGTCATACAAACGCGGCCTGAATGCTGCATATAAATAACGAATTATCTGGTCTGGTTCAGGGGCGCCCCGTATAATTACGGGAAATCAGAGCCTCAAACCTGTAACAGAGCTGTCAGCAAGCAGAAGTTGCCTGTCAATTTTCTGTCCTGTACAGCACTGCAGGTATGACCCAGGAAGCCGCCAGCTGCGGCTGGATGGCAGTTCGCTCAAACAAACGGATTTCATTATTCAGCGGTCAGTGGATGTACCCGGGCCTGTCATAGCCTGAGCACAATGCCAGCTGCAGTCTCAATGGTCCTTTCAGGTCTGTCTACGCGAAATAGTTTCCTAAAGGCCATTAGTCATAGCCGCAACCTGCCAGAAGGATGCGGATATTTAGCTGAATTTATCAACCAGGGACCCCTTCATGCTTACGGAAAAACAGATTGAACTGGTCAAAAGCTCGGTACCTACTCTTCAGGAGCGTGGCGTAGAAATTACAGCCGCTCTGTACCGCCGCCTGCTCGCAGGCAATCCTGAAATGCGTCAGCTGTTTAATCAGGGACATCAGCGTACTGGAAAGCAGCACATGTCACTTGCTGCAGCCATCCTTTCCTATGCTCAGAATATTGAAAACCCTATCGTCCTTTTCAATGCTGTGCAGCATATTGCCAGTAAGCACGTATCTCTGAACATCCGCGCTGAGCACTACCCAATCATGGGCCGTCACCTGCTCGACGCCATTGAGGAAGTTCTGGGTGATGCCGCTACCGATGAGCTGCTCGATGCCTGGGCTTCAGCCTATGCACAGCTGGCAGAAATCTTCATCAAGACCGAAGCCGAACTCTATGAGGAGAGTGCCAACGCCAATGGCGGCTGGTCCGGCTGGCGTGCTTTCCGTATTATCAACAAGAATCAGGAAACCGAGGACATCTTCAGCTTCATTCTCGAGCCTGTTGATGGCGGTGAGCTGCGTGATGTTATCGCAGGTCAGTTCGTATCCCTGCGTATTTACCTCAAGGACCAGGGTCTGATTCAGCCACGTCAGTACACTGTCAATGCTCACGACCACAAGTCTATCCGCATCAGTGTACGCCGTATTCCACCTGTTGATGACCGTCCTGCAGGCATGGTTTCCAATACCCTCATCGACAGTTACAACGTGGGTGATCTCCTGGACGTTTCCCCACCTGTAGGCGAATTTATTCTCGAGAAGGGCGATAACCCTATCGTCCTGATTTCTGCAGGTATCGGTATTACCCCTGCCCTTGCCATGTTAAGAAGTGAAGACGCCCGTGGCCGTCCACTCATCTTCTTCCATGTATGTAAGGATGAGGCTCACCTCCCACACCGTGAGGAAATCGAGGAGCTCATTACCGAAGAGGATATCCGTGTTCTCCAGCTGCACTACACAGCTGAAATGGGCCATCCAACAGAAGAAGACATTGCCAACCTCGTCGTTGATGATGCCACCTACTATGTATGCTGCCCAACCCGTTTTGCCAATAACATTATTGACACTCTGATTAAGAACGGCGTTCCAGAGACAGCTATCCGCTACGAGCGTTTCGGCACCGGCCGCTAATCCCGGCCCCCGCCTCACGGCAGGCCCGGTTTTCCGGCCCTGCCGCCCTGAAAAAAGCGTCCCTCTCCACATCTGTGAAGAGGGACGCTTTTTTTTCATAGCTGTTCAACCGCCCCAACCGGACGGACCTGACCTGGCCTTGGTGGCCCTGGCATTTACAAGGCACGGCCCAGGAACGGACAGTCCGGGCTGCGGCTGGCTGTTGCCGCCCAGCCAGACTCTGGCTGTTGTCGGCCGCTAGAGGCGCGGGAAGCGTATAACGTTGGCAAGGCCGTTGACGAAGACATTGCCAAGGGAGCGCATGGTAAGCTTTCAGGCCGGGGTATTCAGGTCGGCCTTGAGCTGCAGCAGAGCACGTACGGCTGCCAGAGTGCCTATGTTCAGGCAGTTGCGGGCCTCCTGCTGAACCTTTGGCTTGGCATGATAGGCAATGCCCAGACCGCCCTGAGCCATCATCTTGAGATCATTGGCACCATCACCAAGCACAATAATGTTCTGCTGAGCAGTGCCACTTTCTCTTAGCTCAACTACCAGATCGGCCTTGGCCTGAGCATCAATGATCGGGCCGCTGACCCTGCCGGTAAATAAGCCATTGTCGTCGGTCTCAAGTCTGTTGGCTCTGACGGCATCAATACCGTAGCGCTGAACAATGACATCAATGAGATCATGGAAGCCGCCTGAGGCAATACAGGTTTTGAACCTGCCACCATGGTCTGCATTCTTAAGGACATTGCAGAAAGTAAGCAGCTCATTAAGACCGTCAGTCTCAACCATGATGCCACGAACCTTTTCCAGCACGCTTTCAGCATCACCGCCTTTGAGCAGAGCAACACGACGGGTCAGTGACTGGGCAAAATCAAGCTTGCCATGCATGGCCTCTGAGGTAATGGCGGCTACCTGGTCAAAGACATTGAGGCAGCGGGCAATTTCATCAATACCCTCAATCTGCACTGTGGTCATGTCCATGTCCATTACCAGAGCACCGTCATAGCTGGTACCAGGACAGAAGCATGGAAAGCTCTCAGAGAAGAGCACATCAACCTGTCCCCTGAAGCGGCCCTCGAGCACCTCATGCTTAACCGCACGCTCGACGCTCTCGTCAATGTCATGGTCAAAGACACTGAGGCTGTAAACCATTTCACGGCGCGGGTCGCACTGATAAACAGTATGTACTGAGCCCAAATCAGATGAGCACATCCCCAGCACTTCATCAATCAGGTTTTGCTGGCGCTCAGTAATGCTCTGTGCTGACTCCCCACTTTCACGTCTGACTACTAAAAATACATCGCGGAACATGCTCTATCCTTCAATCCTGATAAACAACATCATGCCAGCTGCCTGACCGTACCCGGTCAGCCCCTGCTGCCATTGCAGCAGGCGGAGCAAGCTGCAGCAGCTGCAGCGCCGGCGGCTGCGGCGGCTGCAACTGCAGCTGGCGACAGGAAATCTAATTATAGGCCATTTTGACTCAGCACGCCCCATGACCAGCCTCTGCTCCGTCAATGCAAGGAGCAACGCCAGCATGGCCGCAGCGACGGCGGCCCATCCCTGGGCGCGCCGCTGTGCCGCCTGCTGCCAACTGCTGGCTTAGAGGCAGCTGTGTCAGAGGCTACAGGCTCAGAGGTTACGGGCTAAGGTGCTACTGGGTCAAAGGCCGCCGGGTCAGAGGATACTGGGTCAAAGGCTGGCGGGGCAGAGGCTGCCGGGTCAGAGGCTGCTGGGTAAAAGGCTGCCGGGTCAAAGGCTGCCGGGTCAAAGGCTGGCGGGGCAGAGGATGCCGGGTCAGAGGCTACTTGCCCAGGGGAGCCTGCCTCAGGTGCTCAAGGTGAGCGCTGATCCTTGAAATGAGGGTACCGTCGTAATGGTCGCTGAAAGTGCCGTCAAAATCGCTTTCCAGCAGAATCTGGTCGGCAGGCAGGTCATGAGCAAGGAGGGTGAATTTTTTCCGATTGTCTGCAAAGAGCAGAGCCTGCCCAAGTCCGGTCTTAAGGCCGTCCTTTATCAGAGCCCTGGCAAGGGGAGGCTTACCATTAAAGCCATGGAAACAGCCTCTGATTCTGCCCTTGAGATCTGTTTGCCTGATGCAGCGCTGCAGATCAGTAAAGGCCCGTACACAGTGAAAGGAATAAGGCAGATTCAGATGCACGGTGGCATGCAGAAAGTCACTGAGGCAGCGGTACTGCTCATCCATATCCACAGTACAACGCGTATCAAGGCCCACCTCACCAAGAGCCTGCCCATACAGCTGAGGACAGCTGTCCTGCACAAAGGCAATGACCTTTAACAGCAGCTGCAGCTCTGCCTCCCAGGCGTTGTGCTCAAGCACGTCAGACAGCCAGAAAGGATGAATCCCGACTCCAAGAGAAAAGCGCCCACTGTCAGCAAGCCCGGCGCGCCTGAGCACGCTGGCACACATCAGTGCATCAAAGGCACAGACGCTTTGTAAAACAAAATGCTCGACCTCGGAGGACACAAAGCTCTCAAGCCGCGCCTCCAGCTGACCGCCAGCGGACAGCCTGTCAGCCTGAGCTTCGACCTGCTCATTCAGATACTGCCACCAGTCATCATGTGAGCGCACACCTGCGCAATAAAAGCGACTGACCAGCTCATGCGGGTCATAAAGTCCCAGCAGCAAATGGCAATGGTGGTCACAAAGCCCCGTCATCTCTGTCCCCCTCAATAAAGGAAAATCCCGGCCACAAGGCCACTCCCAAGGTGCCCCATCCCGGACCGCTGAAGCCATGGCCAACCGCCATGGCCCTTGCAGCCATTGCCACGAGCCAGGGCGTGGCTGCAGCGCGGCTGCGGCGCTCCGAGCTAGCCCGATTCAGGCCCTTATCTTAAGGCACAGTCGGCAAAAAGCTATGCCCCTTGCGCAACCTGTCCTCAGATCGCACTTACCAGATACACAAAACGCAATTAAAAAACGCCCATCAGGGCGCTTTTATAAGCTCTTTATGAGCAATATGTAGACATGACCGCATTTCTGGACCTGCCCGGCATTGCCGGGACTTACCAGGCATGACCGGGCGGCTCTGACCGTACGTCAGCTGCGGCTGCTGTTGGAGGCGCCGCTGGCGCCGCTGGCGGCTGCGCCGGCAGTCTGGTCTGCTGCCATGGCAGCGGCGGAGGCCGGAGCGGTGGACTGTTCAGTTACCGGTACTGCAGGATCGCCTGCTACATATTCATCAGGTGAAGCGCCCATGATCTGAGGCTTGAGCTGGGCTCGGGCCGCCTCGCGAGCTGCAGCAATTTCCGGATCTTCAGACTCTACAGGATCTGGAGCAACGGCCTGAGAGCCGTAAGGCACACCGCGCTCAGGTGCAGCAACCTCGCCATTTGCCATATATGGTATGCAGGAAGGATCATCAGGATGCTCGCGGCAGTACCAGCGGGCACGGGCGTCTTTGATGCACATCTCCAGGAGCTTGAAGTCAATCGGCTTGGAGACATGATAGTTCATGCCAGCATCAAGTGAGGCCTTGATATCCTCAGAGAAGGCATTGGCCGTCATGGCAATCACAGGAATCACGCGGGCATCGCTGCGATCAAGATTACGGATATCGCGGGTAGCCTCAAGACCATCCTTTCGCGGCATCTGTACGTCCATGAGAATAATGTCGTAAGTGCCAGGTAAGCTGCGGCTGAATTCTTCAACCACCTCAACACCGTCAGAGCATACCTTACAGTGGGCACCGCGCATGCTCAGCAGATCTACCAGAATCTCGGAATTGAGCTCATTATCCTCGGCAGCCAGAATATTCATGCCCTCAAGAATATTGGCCTCGCCCTTGCCATCAGTCCTGCCATCGGCTGACTCACGGTGAGACATGGTATCCAGAGCCTGCTTGAGGCTGGACAGGAACAGAGGCTTGTTCAGGAAATGAGAAACACCGGCCTCCATGGCATCAAGCTCAACCTCAGAATAGTCGTAGCTTGAGAGCATGATGACAGGAATGTCCTTGAAGCTGCTCTGATTGAGGGTGCGGGCAACGGATACACCGTCTTCGTTTTCAAGCTTCAGGTCAAGCAAAATGAGACTGATGCTGGAGTTATCTTTCTCCATGCTGGCCAGAATTTCCATGGCATCAGCACTGCCACGGGCATGATAAGACTTTACTCCGGCCTCAGAGAGGGTTACCTCTACTGACTTGAAGTCGGAAATATCGTCATCAATGATAAGTACATTGCTGATGTTGTGGGTAGCAAAGAAGTCACGATCATTGACCTCAACGCCATGAATCTTGAATGAAAGGTTGACCGTAATGGTAGTACCCTCACCCTCCCTGCTCTTGACGTCGATAGTACCGCCCAGCAGTTTGATGAGATTGTTGGTAATGGTCATTCCAAGACCGGTACCCTGTATGCGGGTGTTCATGGCCGTCTCAGAACGGGCAAATGGTTCAAAAATATGCTTGAGGAAGTCCTCAGTCATACCCATGCCATTGTCCCTGACCTCAAAGATATAGCTGGCAATATTGTTATTGGAGCGCTTTGGCTCCTCGGTAACAGTCAGACAGACATGACCGCCTACCTGAGTGTACTTGACCGCATTGGACAGCAGATTAAGCAGAATCTGATTGACGCGCAGATCATCGCCGATGAGAAGCTCATGCTCGATACTGTTGATATGAATATCAAAGGCCTGATGACGGCCGTGAGCCTGAGGACGGACAATGGTATTGACGTTTTCAATGAGCTCGGCAAGCGAGAACTCACGGGCATTGACCGAGACCTTGCCGCTTTCAATCTTGGACATGTCCAGAATGTCATTGATAAGGCCCAGCAGGTGTTGCGAGGACGCACTGATCTTGCGGGCATAGTCAGCCACTTTCTGCTGATTGCCACTGTCGCGGGCCAGCAGAGTGCACAGACCGACAATGGCATTCATAGGGGTACGCAGGTCATGACTCATGGCACTGAGGAAGTTACTCTTGGCCTTATTGGCCTGCTCAGCCTCGTTATAGGCCTGAGCCGTCAGCTCACGCATGTGCTTTTCATTTTGCAGAGCATCAATGAGATCCATGGATGACTGCTTGTTGCGGGTGGCCAGATAGGCAATGACCAGAGCTACTACCAGGAAGAAGATCAGACCGTAACAGGCATCAGCTGCTGACAGCCAGCCATAGCGCGGAATAATATGCAGAGTGACACGGCGGCCGGAGATGAGCTTGGAGTAGGAAACACAGTCCTTGAGCTGGTGATGCTGCAGGGTGGAACCCACTTCAACAGGCTTGCCGAAATTCATCATGACAAAGCGGTACTCATAGCCCTGACGGGTAAGGTCATTGAGCCCAAAAGGCTCAATGATCTCAGGCAGAGACATGGAAATGGCTGAAAAGCCCCAGAAAGTACCGTCGTTGAGATAAACAGGATTACGGGCCACCATGGCAATGCCGCCCTGAAGGAATTTGCGCGGACCGTCAATGGTGGTAAGACCGGAGAGCATGGCGTATTCGGCTGTTTCGCGGGTGATTTCACGTTCGAGCACGTTATCACCTATGGCAGCTTCGTTACCGGCCAGAGGATAGGAGTAGAGCATGATACCTTTTGGCAGCAGCTGCAGGCCTTTGATTGCCGGGGTATCGTAGAGCATGGAAGCGAAGAGATTGAATTCCTGCAGATGGGTTTTGCCGTCCAGATTTTCCATCATGGCACGCATCTTATCCTCACCCATGGAGTGCAAAAAGCCCTCGACCATATCGGTCTTTTCAATCATGTTGTTGAGGATAATTTCAACGTGGGAAATGGATTCCTGAGCCATGGAGCGCGCAAGGTCACGGCGCGACTCAATGATCTGGAAAATAAAGACAAAGTAGATAGCCAGCAGGACGCCGAAAGATATGATAAAGCGAGTGACAAAGTATCGCAGAAATGGCCTGTTCATAAGCAATCGGCCACTCCCCTGCAGTAATCATGCAGGAGCAGAAGCCGCCTCTGTTGGCATGTTAATAAAACAGTCTGTAAAAACAGTCTGTACCCGCTAAAGGCCTGACCTCATAAATTCAGACCGGCTCAAAGCCGTCAGCCCAAACCTTGTGCCGTAAACAACAAACGGCTGCACAGGCAAGGAGGGAAAAGAAGCATGCAATAACATCAGGTCAGAGCATGACTGAACCTGGCATTACCTTGCTGAAAAAGACAGGTTCTCACCTGCCCGCAAAATCTGCCGACCACACAGCAGTACCTGCCGCAGGCCTGCGGCTCACAGCCCCAGCTGCGCCCTGCAGCCTGCAGCTGCGGCCTGCATCCCGGGCTGCATGCCTGGCTGCATGTCTTGCTGCAGCCATGGGGATAGCGCTCATCAAAGCTTTGACGGCCGCCTGTTGTCATAATATTTCAGGCAAGACAATATCATGCCCTGGTGCAGTTTATCTGCATCTGACATGATGTGCAGCATGAAGCCTGCCATAAGTGTATTTTCAAATTTCCTGAAGTAATGAGATTACTGCACAGCTCACATAAGCGCATCTTCAGTGCCAGCATGAGCTGACAGTGGTAAGTCCAACTACAATGCCACCTCAAAAGTATGCTGCCTGGCTCAAAAGTATGCTGGCAGAAGACCAGAGAATGAGTAAAACAGCTGCTTGCAGGGCATCACCTGTATGGCCGCATACCCGCAGTGTGTCCAGGACTTATGTACAGATTCGCTGACCACTTAACGCTGTGTGACTGTCTACGATTTTAGGTCAAAAGCACCGTAGGATCAGGACATTTTGGTACAAACTGTGCGCCAGGTAAAAAACCTGCCTCAATAATATGGCTCAAGCACCATATTTAAATACATGACAACTCAAAAAGCACAATAATGTTCGTTTGCCCGCCCCTCTTTAATGCAGCCCAGGCCGCCGCCCTGGCGACGCTGCGCTGCGCCGCAGCGACGCCCGATGCCCTCTGCACATAAGCAATGAGCCCGCCTCATCCATACGGAAAAGACGGGCTCATAATCTGGGCCGCTGGCAGCTTCAGCTGCCAGCAGCTGTGTGCTGCAGGCGCAGCTGGGCTGCAGCCAGGGCAGCGATTACTGTCAGTGCTCCCTGGTTGAGGCAAAGGTAATCTTTGGATAGCGCTCCTGGGCCAGAGAAAGGTTAACACCTGAGGTGGCCAGGTAGGTCAGGCTGTCGCTGCCATCAAGGGCCAGATAGGTAGGAACCTTGTCCTTGAACTCCTCAAGGGCCTTGTTGTCATCGCAGTGTACCCAGCGGGCAGTGGTGACATTAACGGCCTCGTAAGTAGCATCAACGTTGTACTCATGCTTGAGACGGGAAACTACCACGTCAAACTGCAGCACACCTACGGCACCTACGATGAGATCATTGTTGATAAGCGGACGGAAGACCTGAACGGCACCCTCCTCAGAAAGCTGGAGCAGACCTTTGAGCAGCTGCTTCTGTTTGAGCGGGTCACGTAGACGGATACGGCGGAACAGTTCAGGGGCAAAGTTTGGAATGCCGCTGAAGTGCAGCTCTTCACCTTCGGTGAAGGTGTCACCAATACGGATAGTACCGTGGTTGTGAATACCGATAATGTCACCGGCTACAGCCTCGGTGGCAATGTCACGCTCACCTGCCATAAAGGTTACGGCATCAGAAATCTGAACATCGCGGCCAATGCGTACATGACGCATCTTCATGCCCTTTTTGTACTCACCTGATACCAGACGCATAAAGGCGATACGGTCACGGTGCTTAGGGTCCATATTTGCCTGAATCTTGAAGATAAAGCCGCTGAGCTTCTCTTCGTCGGCCTTAACCTCACGGCTGTCAGCGGTACGGCTGAGCGGTGTAGGAGCCCACTCGGTCAGACCGTCGAGCATGCAGTCCACGCCAAAGTTACCAAGAGCGGTACCAAAGAATACAGGAGTAAGCTCACCTGCCAGGAAGGCCTCATGGTCAAAGCTGTTGGAGGCCATGGAAATAAGCTCCATGCTCTCACGCAGCTCCTTTGCCAGATCCTCACCTACGGCCACATCAATCTCAGGATTATCAATGCCCTTGATGGTGCGGCGCTCCTGAATATGGAAGCCCTCACCTGAGTGGTAGAGAATGACCTCATCGCGCAGGATATGGTAGATGCCCTTGAAAGACTTGCCTGAGCCAATTGGCCAGGTCACAGGAGCACACAGAATCTTGAGCTCGGACTCAACTTCGTCGAGCAGCTCCAGAGGATTGCGGGTCTCACGGTCAAGCTTGTTCATGAAAGTAAGGATAGGAGTATCACGCAGACGTGTTACTTCCATGAGCTTGCGGGTACGATCCTCAACACCTTTGGCTGCGTCAATAACCATCAGACAGGAGTCTACGGCTGTGAGCACGCGGTAAGTGTCTTCAGAGAAGTCTTCGTGGCCCGGGGTATCGAGCAGATTGACTATGCAGTTGTTGTAAGGGAACTGCATTACCGAGGTGGTAACGGAAATACCACGCTCCTTTTCCATGGCCATCCAGTCCGAACGGGCAAAGGAGCCGGTACTGCCACGACCCTTTACCTCACCGGCACGCTGAATGACACTGCCAAAAAGCAGCACCTTCTCAGTGATGGTAGTCTTACCCGCATCAGGGTGGGAAATGATTGCAAAGGTACGTCTCTTGTTGACCTCTTGCAGGAAATTCTGATCAGCCATAGCCCTAACCACATGAACCGCACCACTCCGGTCCCATGCCTCTGCGGACATCACCGGCTCAAAGATACGGAAGTTGAAGACCAGGATTGACGCATGGCCACCAGGGCTCATGGGCACATCCGTGTATCTGAATACCGCAGCACCAAAGACGGCTGCAGATCTGCCCAGGCGGGCAAAGACCCGATATTTTAGCACAACACAGCCCAGGCTCAGGGGCTGGTTGAGGGGATCAGGTAACACAAAAAGACAGCCACCACTGCACAGGCACAGGCAGGCCGCAACAGGGCAGCAAAAAGGAAGGAAAAAGGGGATTGAGGATCCGGCCATGCACACGGCCATGGCCAGGGGCCCCTGTACAGGACCTGGCCAGGCCGGCATGGCAGGCAGGCCGGGGCCGGAACAGGGCAGGCAGCGTCAGCGCAGCAGGCGCCGCCGGCGACGCCTGCGGCCAGCCCGGTAGGGCCTTATACTAATCGAGGCCCTCTGGCATTGGGAAGACACGGTGAATCTGCTCGTCACCGGTCATGATGACTTCATCGCTGCCACCACGTTCCTTGAGGAAAGCAATGATGTCCTGAACAATGTGCTCAGGTACGGAGGCGCCGGCAGTTACACCTACGCGCTCGGCACCGGCGAGCATTTCGTCGGTAATGTCAGAGCAGTCATCGATAAGGAAGGAGCGGGCCCCGACACCCTTGGCAACTTCGCTCAGGCGCTTGGAGTTGGAGCTGTTCTTTGAGCCTGCCACAATCACAAGGTCACACTGCTCGGCCAGTACCTTTACTGCAGCCTGACGGTTCTGAGTAGCAAAGCAGGTGTCATCACGGCGTGGTCCCTCAATGAAAGGGAACCTGGCCTTAAGAGCATTTACAGTAAGCGCAGTCTCATCAATTGACAGAGTGGTCTGGGTAGCAAAAAGAGCGCGGTCAGTGGTTAAAGACAGATTGGCCACATCCTCAGGGGTAAGGATAACGTGCACCTTGCTCTCAGGGCCGCTGTACTGACCAACAGTACCTGCTACTTCCTGGTGACCGTCGTGACCGATGATGACCACTTCCTTACCCTCACGGGCAGCACGGGCAACCTTGAAATGCACACGGCTTACCAGCGGACAGGTAGCGTCAATTACGGTCTCAGCCATGCTCTCGGCTGCTTCAAAGGTTTTGGTACCTACACCGTGGGCAGAGAAAATTACCACCTTGTTCTCAGGCTCAGGAATCTCATCCAGACGCTCAACAAAGTGTGCGCCTCTTGAGGCCAGATCAGCCACTACATGCTTGTTATGCACCACCTCATGGAGCACATACACCTTTTGAGTACCATACTTCTCAAGAGCACGGTTAACCACGGCAATGGCTCTTTCAACACCGGCACAAAAACCACGTGTTCTGGCAAGGTAAAGCTTAAAACTCACAGATCAGATCCTCAAAAAACAATGACATTCCCATATCATGCTCCGCCCCGGCGCACTGCAGACCACCATGGGCCGCAGCGCCAGGCGGCAGGTGCCGGCCTGGCGGCCTGCCGCCGCAGGCCAGCGCAGGCCGCTGCCTGCAGTCCGGCTCCCGGCGTGCAGCCATGCCTGACATCACTGGCCTTCACTGGCGTGATAGATGCGCTGCTCGATGAACTCGTCTATAGGAATGTCACGGTTAAGACGGCGGTTGAACGGTCTGCTGGAATCGCGCTCAATCAGATCCTGCTCAATCTTGACGGAAATACCGCCCTTGAACTGCTCAAAATTCTGCTCGAGATCGAAAATCAGACGGGCAAAGTTGCGATAGTCAGGTGCCATGGTGGACAGAGCCGGAGTCATGAACAGATCGACTGTTTCATTATCAAAGCCAATCACTCCAACCTTGTCCAGCAGTTCTGGTGACTGTTCGCGCAGGTATTTCATAAATCCCACGCCAATCATGTCGCAGCCACACATTATGCCATCGTAGCGTTCGTAAAGCCTGTTTTCGATAAATATTCGCCCCGAGTTATAACCATGCTCTATGCTGAATTTGCCCTCCAGAATCATAGGCTCAAAATGTGGTCTGTTATCGGCTCTTAAGCGGTTGCAGAACTTGTAGTAACCGTCACGGCGCATCTGACCTGAAAGCTTGCCAAGATCACCTGACAGATGCAGGATGCGGGTAAAGCCATTGGCATAAAGATGCTCACAGGCTCTGATAGAAGAGTTGAAATCGTTGGAGTACAGGCAGCGCACACCCTTGGTGGTGTCGACATTCTTGTCGAGCACTATGATGTGGCGGTCATGAGAGGCAATGCGGGGAATGAAAGTTGCCCTGTCATCAAGACCGATAAAAACGGCCGCACTGATGCGGTGGCTGTCAAAGGCATCGTTGATGCTGCTGACAATGTCGTCCTCGGTCTCAGAAGGCACCAGCACGTCATACAAAATGGTGTAGCCGCGCTTTTTGGCCTCCACTGTGATGCAGGTGAGCATCGAGTTGTCGTAATGGGAATTGATACGTTCAAACAGACCGTCATTGAGGCGGGTCAGAAAGTACACGCCAATAACACGTGGCGAAATGCCCCGCAGAGCCTGTGAAGCAACATTAGGCTTGTAATTGTGCTTCCTTATGACCTCAAGCACCCTGCGCTTGGTCTCCTCAGGAATATCCGGATAGTTGTGCAGAACCTTGGATACGGTAGAGCGCGATACTCCCGCAAGCTTGGCAATATCTGTACTGTTCATAAAAATAACTCTTAGGGATCTGTCCTGAGCAAATAAAGGTTTTTCAGCTACGGCAGCGGCTGTCAGAGGTCAGCCGTAGTCAGCAAATGTCAGCTGCCAGGTAACTGATGCACAGACCTTTTCATATAAGTTCGTACCAGAGCGCACTGCTTACGGCTTCGGCTACGCCGTCCGGCCCCCGGCCGGGATGCCCTGCAGGCCGGGCTGCCGCCGCTGCGGCGTCTGACAGACCGACGGCGGGCCTCTTTTGTGTTACGAACAGAGTTTCCTGTTTTGTGCACGTGCTCAGGAAGTGGAGACAATTTAAGCAACAAATCTTATTGGCGCTCATAAGTATAAGCTTTTGCAGGTATTCATAACAGTGCACCAGGGGGCTGTGCACTGTATTAGCCAGCTTATAAAACCCACACTTTCATCAATATGTGATACACGTTTACATGCTTTATTTATGGCCTTTTATACCTGTTTCAGCCCCCAAAACGCGTCAATATTCGTAACTGTTCGCACATTATTTTACGAACATGTTCGCATATAACAGCCATACTAACAAAGGAATTGGCTAAAAACCAGGCCATACTTCACATCTTTCGTTATCCGTATCTCACTGATAGCAGTCCGGTCCCATCTCCCGCCATCAGCAATCATTAAACGGCCTGTATAGGCAATTGTATTCTGTGATCCAGCTCATCTTTTTCTAAAGTTCAGCCACTGATACGTGATCTAAATCACGTAATAGCTATGGATAACACGCCTCAATTTTCTATAATCTAAATCAGATAACACGTGTTCGTAATTTCTCACGAATAAATACACATTACGAAACGGTTCGTGCTAAAGATCAGACCGCAGTTTCTGACCTGCGTCCCTGAAATACCGTACAGGCACAGAGCAATTACGCTGGTGCATCCCTTAGTGGATGATGGCAATGCCGCACCACCGCCTGCATGTGCAGCTGCATGCAGGAATGCAGGCATGTACACGGGCACTGGAGCTTTGTGATTTTTCCTTTCTCTGTCCTGACAGATTCAATCGATGCTGGAGCGAAAACATGATTACCAAAGAGCTTAACTGGGCATTCATACGCAGCTATGCTGAAGTTCACTGTGAGGACAACTCAGGTATTGAGCTGGACTGGCAGCTGCGAACTGTCGATGAGTTTGAGCTTGCCGGCGAATTTTACGGCGAGCGTCTTTTAAGCAGCGATGAGCTCAATGAAAGCGGCCTGTATGGCGACAGGAGCTTCAGGGACAATGTAAATAAGGTCTGGTACCTTGATCTGACCTTAAAGGCTGACAAGCCTGTAGTCATGCCACGCACTCTTATCGACCTGCGCGTTCCTGTAGACAATATCCAGTCTCTGTGGCTGCCTGCCATTCAGACTCCGGGCAAGAACTACCGTGCCAAGGGCATGCTTGAGTATTACTGCAGCCTTACTACCCATATCTGTAATGTAGCCCCAATGGGCTCACTGTACTCAGCAGAAGGCATCAACAAGCTGTCCTTTGCTCTGTCCGACTGCTCAAATATCGTTACCATTACCGGCGGTGCCTACGAAGAGGAAGA
This sequence comes from Anaerobiospirillum sp. NML120449, assembly GCF_023051105.1. GTDB lineage: Bacteria > Pseudomonadota > Gammaproteobacteria > Enterobacterales > Succinivibrionaceae > Anaerobiospirillum. The sequence goes on from NZ_JALKIL010000041.1 coordinate 29,265, forward strand.
GTGTGTACGTCTTACTTTCTCCCTTTTTGATGAGCCAGGTGCTCCAACCAGTGAATACAAAATTACCCTGCGCCTTGACAGCTCAGCCATGAGCGTCTTTGCTGCCGTCAAGAATATCTCCCGCTGGTTCGAGCGCACTGTTACCCCATATGTCATGCCTGTGCCTGAAGGCGCTTTTGAGCCTGTTTACTCCACCTGGTATGCATTCCTGCAGAATATCAGCGAGCAGGAAATTGAAGATCAGTGCCGCATTGCCTCATCTCTGGGCTGCAAGACTGTAATTGTTGATGACGGCTGGCAGACTGATGACAACAACCGTGGCTATGCCTTCTGTGGTGACTGGGAAGTTTCCCGTACCCGTTTCCCTAATATGAAAGAGCATGTAAAGCGTGTTCATGAGATGGGCATGAAGTACATGATCTGGTTCTCCGTTCCTTTTGTCGGCGGCAAGTCCAGAAACGGTCCTGAGTACAAGGACTACAGCCTGTGCTTTAACCCACGCTGGGGCGCATATGTCCTTGACCCGCGCTATAAGAAAGTACGTGACTTCCTGGTTAACACCTATGTCAATGCCGTAAAGGAATATGATCTCGACGGCCTCAAGCTCGACTTTATCGACGAGTTTGACATGCGCCAGGCCGATGAAAAGGCCCGTGCTTATGATGCCGCCCGCTGCACCCAGTCCCTGCCTGAAGCCGTGGACATGCTCATGACTGAAGTACGTACTGCCTTAATGGCCGTGCGCAGCGATATCCTCATTGAATTCCGTCAGAACTATGTAGGCCCTATGATTCGCGGCTACGGCAATATGTTCCGTGCCCATGACTGTCCAAATGACAGTCTCATGAACCGCATGACCACCACTGATGTGCGTGCCATGGCTCTGAACACAGCCGTACACTCTGACATGTTTACCTGGTCTCCACGTGAATCCGTAGAGAGTTCCAGTCTCCACTTTATCCACACCCTGTTCTCAGTGCCTCAGATATCACCAAACTGCAAACATCTGAACGATGAGCATCTGCTCATGGTCAGACACTGGCTGACCTTCTGGCGCGAGCACCGCGACCTGCTCATGAAGGGCCACATGGAGGCTTACCACCCTGAGCTCATGTACTCACTGATCTCAGGCACCTTAAACGATGAGCAGCTCATCATTACCGGAACCGATCAGCGCCTTGCCCTCTTTGACAGGGACAGCGTCCGTACCCTGTACCTGGTAAACGGCGCCATGCTGACCTCCCTTGCCATCAAGGCAGCCGGTTCTGAGGTAAAGGCAAAGGCCGAGATCTTTGACTGCCTTGGCCGTCAGGTCAGAACCATTGACTGCCTGGAGCTGAACAGCTCTCTTATGGAGCTTGAAGTACCAAAGTCAGGCTATGTAAAGTTCACCCGCAGCTGACCGCCAGGCTCAGGACCGCATCCAGGTCCAGGTCCAGACCAGGCAGACGCAGGCAGGGGCCGCCACGGACGCCGCCACTGAGGTGGCACCTGTCCGCCCTGCCCCAGCTGCAGCGCCCGCACCGCAAATTACACCAGGTGCATAAGGCGCATACCGTCTTACAGACAGGAGCAACCTCACACACCTTTGCAACTGTCTGTTTCTGAACATCTGCCCTCTCCGGCCACGTACAGCCCCCTGGCCTTGCGGCACGCCTTTGTGCCCTGGCCTTGCGGCACGGCTTTGTGCCACGGCCCTGCGGCACGGCTTTGTGCCACGGCCCTGCGGCCAGGCCTTACGGCCCGGAGATGATGCAGGCAGACTCCACTACTCCAGGGAGCTGCGTCAGGCCTGCCTGACGTGGCTCCTTCTTAATACGAAAACTGGCTTATACAGCTGTCAGCATACAGTCTCAGGTCAGGTAATCTGAGGCCTGCGCAGACTGAAACGAAAAACGGTCATGGCCATTTACGGCATCGAACAGTTTTGCAGGCAGTTTACACTGCTGTTCAGTCCCCTGTTTCTGCCGCCCCGCTCTGTCAGGCAGAAGCTAAACTGAGGAAATAACTATGAGTTCTACTATCGACACCACCGGAAGCAGAGTTCCTGACCCTGTTTCTCCTAAGGTCTCCATGAAGACCAAACTGTCATATGGTTACGGCAGCTTTGGTAAGGACCTTTCTCTTGCCCTGGTCAACGTCTTCCTGTTTTTCTATCTGACTGACGTTGCCGGTGTATCAGCTGCAACCGTAGGTATCATCTTCCTCGTAGCCCGTATCTGGGACACAATCAATGACCCTATCTGGGGTTATATCGTTGCCAAGACCAATACCCGCTGGGGCAAATACAAGCCATGGCTCATCATTGGTAATATCCTCAACTTCATCTTCATGGTCGCCTGCTTCAGCACCCACCTCTTTGAGGGTACTGCCCAGGTGGTCTACCTGACCATAGTCTACATCGCCTGGGGTATGGCCTACACCGTATGTGACGCTCCTTTCTGGTCCTTAATCCCTTCCATTACCCTTGATAAGGGCGAGCGTGAAGGCCTGCTGCCTTATCCACGTTTTGCCGCAACCATCGGCAGCTACATTGCAGGTGGTGTCGGTATCTACGCCGTACACCTCTTTGGTCAGGGCGATGACGGTCTTGGCTACATGATCTACGCCGGTATCGGTGGTCTGCTGGCCGTATCCTCTGCCTGGGTGACCTGCAAGTGGACTGAGCAGAATTATGCTGAGACCAGCGGCGATGACTTCAGCCTTAAGGATGCCTTTACCATCGTTACCAGAAACAAGCAGTTCCTGATTTTCCTCTCTCTTGCTTTCTGCTTCGTTATCGGTTGCGGTGTTAAGGACGCCCTTAACCTGTACATGTTCAAGTATGCCCTGCATGACGAGTCCATGTTCTCCACCATGATGCTGGCCGCTTCCGTTATTGCTGCCCCTACTCTGATTTTCTTCAAGCCTATGGTCAATGCCATCGGCCGTAAGCTGGTCTTTACCCTGGCTATCTCTCTGCCATTTGTAGCTGGAGGTCTGCTGGCCATCGCTGCCTGGGGTATGGCTCCACTGTATCCAATGGTCCTGCTCTCCGGCGGTATCACCGGCTTCTCCACTGCCGTTTACTGGCTGCTGGTAATGATCATGGTGGCCGATACTGTTGATTACGGTGATGTTACCTTCAACATGCGCTCTGAGTCCATGTACTACTCTCTGCATACTCTGCTGGCCAAGTGCTCCGGCGCCGTATCCTCAGCTGTAGTAGGTCTGTTCCTGAGCATGGTAGATTACGTTCCTAATGTTGAGCAGAGCGAGAGCACCATCAACGGCATCATCACTCTGTACTGGGGCGTATCCGTTCTGTGCCTTGTAGGCTGCTTTATCTACCTGGTCAAGTACCGCCTCAACGGTTCTGTACTTGATGACATTCAGCGCACTCTGACCCGCCGCTATGTCGACAGTATCGTAAGCAAGGCCGTTGAAAAGGACCCTGCCGAAGACAAAGCCGCTCTTGAGCGCGCCATGAAAAAGTAAGAATACTTCTAACCAAAACTACTTTTTGGGGAGCCTCGGCTCCCCTTTTTCATGCCCGCACCCAGCCACGTCCCACATACGGTCACGGACCGCATCCAGCCTCGGTCCGCACCAAGCTACAGCCCGAAGACCAGAACGGCCCGCATCCAGCCACGGCCTGCAGACCAGTACGGAGCTGCGCCACTTAGGCGCTGAGCTCATCCCGGACGACAGTCATACTGCGCCGCTGCCGGGCCAGTACCCTGTGGGCAGACGCCGGTCTTATGTCAAACTTTATATGTGACCCCAGAAGCCCGACTGCTCCAGGCAAATGCCATGAATACGGTCAGCGCAAGGCTATCCTCCTGCCTGTGACAGTCTTTAAATCACCGTCATGACAAACTTTAAATATCACGGCCATAAGTTCCAGGCAGCCTGCTACCTGGGCATGCCCACCTGAGGGTATGCGTGCCCAAGTCTGGCACTACGGGCACAGTGCGATTTAGGCCAGCAATCAAGGCAGGTGCGCTGCGGGCCTGAACTCCAGGCAAAAAACAGGGGCCCTGTACGGTCAGAAAATCTGACTGCACAGGGCCCCGTTGCTTACAGGTGCGGCCGCAGCTGCCGCAGCTGCATCCAGCGGAGGAGGCGGCTGCCAGCGCGGCAGCTGCAAATGCCGGAGCTTTAGTTGCGGTTGCGACGGCGACGGCTTGCAGGAGTGTCGTCGCGGGAGAAGATAGCCAGGATTACCATTAAAATGGCGCCGCCTACTACGGCCATGTCTGCCACGTTAAAAGCCGGCCATGACCAGGTAATGGTGCCGGCATCATCCTTGATGTAAAGGAGCAGGAAGTCTACTACATAGCCATGCCACAGTCGATCGATAAGATTACCAATGGCGCCGCCAATAAAGAGGCTGTAGGAAATGCAGTGCCAGCGGGCTGATGCCTTGGCTCTGAGCAGCACTACGGTAAAGACCAGGATCATGACAATGGCAATGCCTGAGAGCAGGTAGCGCTGCACGCCGCCCCAGGAAGCGAACATGCTGAAAGCCGCTCCATAGTTGTAGACATGAACCAGGTTGAAAAATGGCAGAACCTCGATGCCACGGCTGTTAAAGTCGATGTTCTCAACGCACCAGTACTTGGTCAGCTGATCGAGGATGATAACCACAATGCTCAGCAGCAGGTAACGGATACCATTGCGCTGACGGGTATTACGTAAAATTGATGAATTTCTTGACACGGTAATTCTTCTGAAACAAACATGGAAAATACCCATGGATCATAAGTAACTGACAGGCAAAATGCAAAGCTCATTACAGCTGCCTGTCAGACCGGGCTTCTGGCGCACCGCTGGCTCAGCCACCTTACGGGCAGCCAGGCTTGTCAGGTCAGGCTTCTGGCGCACCACTGGCTCAGCCAGCTTACGGGCAGCCGGGCTGGTCGGGGCTGGCTGCTGGCGCACCGTTGGCTCAGCCAGCTTACGGGCAGCCGGGCTTGTCAGGGCAGGCTTCTGGCGCACCGTTGGATCAGCCAGCTTGCGGGCGGCTGGGCCGGTCGGGCGGCCGCAGTCCAGCGGTCGCCACCAGGACCCGACAAGGCATGATCAGGCCATGAGCCCAGGGGTGACCGGTTGGACGGCCAAACAAAAAGGCCATTGCCTGTCAGGGCAATGACCTTTTTGTGCAGGCGGCCTCGGCAGATTGCCGGGCCGTATGCTGTGCGGTCTGAAGCTCAGGCCGCATTTATGGTGCTGTTAGGCGAACAGACGCTTTTCACCAAAGCGCAGAATGTTCTCGAGGCAGCGTGGGCATAAGGTTGGGTGCTCGGCATCCTGACCAACACCTTCCTCGTAGTGCCAGCAGCGCTCACACTTCTGAGCAGAGGACTTGGATACGACAAAGCCTACCTTGACGCCATTGATTTCAGCAACCAGAGCATCGGCTGGAGCCTCGCTCTCATTGATGATTACCTTGGAGGTAATGAGTACGAAGGAGAGCTCATTGCCCAGGGCCTTGAGGTCCTGTGCCATCTGGCCGTCAGCGTAAACAGCAACCTCAGCCTCCAGAGAGCCGCCTACCAGGCCGTCATTACGGGCCTTTTCAATGGCACGGTTGGCTTCATCACGGAAAGCAAGGATACGCTCCCAGTAAGCAGAGTTGAAGCTTGAGGTCTCGTCGAGAGCCTTGAGGTTTTCGTTTTCAAACCAGGTGGAGGTGAATACGAACTCGTCATGCTTGCCTGGCATAACCTCCCATACTTCCTGAGCGGTGTAGGAAAGGATTGGGGCAATCCAGCGCACCAGGCACTCTGCGATCATGTACAGAGCAGTCTGGCAGGAACGACGGGCCAGGGAGTCAGTCTTGGCTGTGTACTGACGATCCTTGATGATGTCCAGATAGAATGAGCCCAGCTCGATGGAGCAGAAGCGCATTAAGGTCTTGACCACCAGGTGGAAGTCGTAGTTGTCGTAATAGCCGATGATCTGCTCCTGGGTACGCCTGGCCAGGGAAACAGCCCACTTGTCGAGCTCAACCATGTCCTCGAACTTGACCATGTGCTGATCAGGGTCGAAGCCGTTGAGGTTGGACAGCAGGAAGCGGATGGTGTTACGGATACGACGGTAGGAGTCGGAGGAACGCTTGAAGATTTCCTCGAATACGGCCATATCACCGGTGTAATCGTTGGTGGAGATCCACAGACGCAGTACGTCGGCACCCATCTTGTCCCAGATTTCCTGAGGGGCAATTACGTTACCCAGGGACTTGGACATCTTGCGGCCCTGACCGTCTACGGTAAAGCCGTGGGTCAGAACCTGACGGTATGGAGCCTTGTCCTTCATGGCAACGGAGAGCATCAGGGAGGACATGAACCAGCCACGGTGCTGATCTGAACCCTCAAGGTAGAGATCGGCAGAGGCGCCACGGTTCTCAGGACGCTGATCAGTTACGGAGAAGTGGGTGGAGCCGGAGTCAAACCATACGTCCAGGGTGTTTGGATCCTTGTAGTACAGAGGGGCTTCCTCAGCACTTACCAGATCCTCAACCTTGAGATCCCACCAGGCCTGGATGCCCTTCTTCTCAACAGCCTGAGCTACCTTCTCGATAATCTCGCTGGTTCGTGGGTGGATAGTACCGGTTTCCTTGTTAACCAGCACGGCACAAGGCATACCCCAGGTACGCTGACGGGAGATACACCAGTCGGTACGCTGGCTTACCATGGCCTCAATACGGTTCTGGCCCCAGGCAGGAATCCAGCGCACACCCTTGATCTCCTCAAGAGCGCGCTTGCGCAGACCGTGACCGTCCATGGAGATGAACCACTGCTGTGTGGCACGGAAGATTACAGGGGTCTTGTGTCTCCAGCAGTGTGGATAGCTGTGGGATATCTTATCGGCCTTTAACAGAGCCTTACGCTCAACCAGAACCTTGATGACCTCAGGATTGGCCTTGAATACATTCAGACCTGCAAATAATGGGGTGTCCTTGACAAAGCAGCCATCAGGACCTACAGGGTTGTAGATCTCGATGTTGTACTTCATGCACACAGCATAGTCGTCAAGACCGTGACCACCGGCGGTGTGAACGCAGCCGGTACCGGCTTCGAGAGTGACGTGGTTGCCCAGCACTACAGGAACGGTGATATCAAGGAAAGGATGCTGGAACTTTAACAGCTCGAGATCCTTGCCCTTGCAGGTAGCAGCAATGGAGTAATCCTCTTCGGCAACGCCGACGGTCTTCATTACGCCCTCTACCAGGTCCTGAGCCATGATGTAACGGCCGGCCTTTTCGCCCTTGACGTCTACCAGAGCGTAGTCAAAGGACTCATTTAAGGAAATGGCACGGTTGGCTGGCAGGGTCCATGGGGTGGTGGTCCAGATTACGCAGCTGACCTCACCGTCACCGGCAGGATTGCCAAAGGCCTTTAATACGGCAGCCTGATCTTCGGCAACGAAGCGTACGAAGATGGCATCGGACTCTACGTCGTAGTACTCAACCTCAGCCTCAGCCAGAGCGGACTGACACTCCATACACCAGTAAACAGGCTTGTAGCCCAGTACGAAGTGGCCGTTTTCAATAACCTTGCCCAGTGCACGAATAATATTGGCTTCAGTGTCAAAATCCATGGTCAGGTAAGGATGGTCCCAGTCGCCCAGAACACCCAGACGCTTGAAGTCGACCATCTGAGCGGCGATCTGGCGCCTGGCGTACTTGCGGCACTCCTCACGGAACTGAGCAGCATCGATCTTCTCGCCTGGCTTGCCTACCTCACCCTCTACCTTTAACTCAATTGGCAGACCGTGACAGTCCCAGCCAGGAATGAAAGGGGCATCAAAGCCGGAGAGGGTCTTGGACTTGACGATAATGTCCTTTAAGGTCTTGTTAATCGCATGGCCAATGTGGATGTTGCCATTGGCATATGGAGGGCCGTCGTGAAGAATGAAAGTGTTACAGTTCTTACGGGACTCTCTGATCTTTTGATAGAGGTTGCGCTCTTCCCAGTTCTTGAGCATGGCAGGCTCGCGCTTGGCGAGATCACCACGCATAGGGAAAGCAGTCTGTGGAAGATTTAAAGTTGACTTGTAATCTGCCATTGGATGCATCCTAAAAATAACGATTAACACTAAAGCGTTGTGGGCTTGAGGACCTTTCCTCAACCATGAATCACTCCTGAAAGAAATTCAGGGTTGAGGTCCTCATCAGCCCGCCCGCCATGGCTATGGCTCTGGCGGGCCCTGCAGGCCGTGTGGCCAGGCCTGGGGTCCGGCACGGCCTGCGTCCTTGCCTGCTGGCTATCTGCCCAGCAGACGGGCGGCCTTTTCCTTGTCGGCATTAATCTGGGCAGCAAGCTGCTCCAGACCGGAAAACTTCATCTCATCTCTAATCTTGTGACGGAAGAAGACCTCTATTTCCTGGCCGTAGATGTCGCCTGAGAAGTCCAGAATATGGACCTCCAGAAGAGTGTGCAGTGTTCTGGTATTAAGAGTTGGACGGTAGCCAACATTGGCTACACCTCCGTAGATAAGCCCGCCACAGCGAACCTCAACTGCATAGACGCCCTTGAGAGGGCAGACACGGCGATTGAGGTTGATATTGGCTGTTGGAAAGCCCATGGTGCGTCCAAGAGCATTGCCATGAACAACGCGTCCGGCAATGGAGTAAGGCCTGCCCAGGAAGCGCTCCACGGTATCAAAGTCACCGTTGTTCACCAGACCACGAATCATGGTGCTGGAAATACGCTCACCCTCCTGCTCAATCCTGTCTACAGCTGAGCACTCAATGCCTGCGGCCTGACAGCACTCTCTGAGGTTTTCAAAGGTATAGGCACCACCCTTGCCAAAGTTGAATGGTGAGCCTACGGTTACACTTTTGACCCCCATCTGATCGCGCAGCATGGCCACAAAGGCCTTGTCATCCTGATCGGCAAACTTGCGGGTAAAACTCAGACAGAACACATTTTCAACGCCAAAGGCACGGAAGGTGCGCAGCTTGTCACGTATAGAAAAGAGACGTGGCGGAATGCTGCGGGCAAAGAACTCCATAGGCTGGGGCTCAAAAATCAGTACTGCGCTTTCAAGTCCCATCTGACGGGCCTTATCCTGCATACGGCTGATTACCGCCTGATGACCGATATGAAAGCCGTCAAAATTACCTATGGCAAGGGCAATTCCTTTGGAGCTTCCATGAAAATCAGACAGCCAACGATAAAGACGCATGATTTTTGTGTTCCCTGATATGAACGTTTTTACTTTCAGTACGGGGACAGTACTGACTCAAAGCGAGCCTTTCCCCGTCTGTGACCTGCATGCTCTGCATACGGCCATGACAAAAACACAACAGACCGGAGCACAGGCCCACGGTCTGCTTGAGTTAATGGCCACAGCAATATGAAAAGCCTCCGTGCCTGAGCACAGCCAGCCCGGCGGTAACTGTAAAGAACACCAGTCATAAACAGCGCCCGCCCACCAGCCGTGCCGTGGCGTCAATGCAATGATCAGAATGCAGCCGCAACCGCCCCGAAATCCACGGTCAGCCCGGAACCTCCAGCCGGCCCGGCCCCCGAGCCCGCCTGTTTCTCCAGGACGGAATGAAGGCTCCAGCAGCCGTGCAAGGCCGGCAGCATCTGACACGCGTCCCACATCAGCAGCCCGGGACCTGAACCGGAATCAGGTCCCCGCTGCCTGCACAGGCTGAGTGCAGGACCGGCCTGCCATACAGCATCTAGACGCGCAAAAGCGCATCGGGACGGCACTCATTACAACAGACTATCAATTATAGCGGTAAATAGTCATTTGTGTGCCATTACCTGCAAAACCAGGCACTACAATTGTGCACATATCCCCACAAAAAGCCCATAAAATGCCCGGACTTCCCACTTTTGGCCCGACCCTGTTCATCCTGTACCTTACATACAAGTGCCCTCCCCGCCCGACCAGCCTCCGCCCCGCGCCCTGCCCCAGCCATTCCACTGCATTTATATAAGCAAAACGTCCCGCCGACCAGCCACCGCCCCGACGCCCTGCCCCAGCCATTCCACTGCATTTATATAAGCAAAACACCCTGCCCGACCAGCCACCGCCCCGACGCCCTGCTGCATCCCTGCATCTCTGCATATATAGAGAGCGCCCACTTACCAGCATATGCCCTCCCGTCTATGGCGCTGCTCTTCATATAGAGGAGCACGCCACCATCGTCCTCTGCCCTGCCGTTATCACCGCTGCTCTACATATATAGAGGCAGGGTCAGTCTGGGCTCAAGTCAGATTATGGCGGACAGGTTTACCTGGGCGGAGCCTGGGCTTAATCCGTTTCTGCCTGTACGCGCCATAATTCTGCTGTGCCATGATCTCAGGCGGAAAGAGCACGGCCATAAGCACTGTTGTCACATGCTCAGCACATACAGGTGCTTAACATCAGTACAGCAGACCGTGCTTACTGAGCGCCCCGTCGGCCGGTGTCTGGTGCCTGGTGACAGGATGTTACTGGCTCCGGCACTGGCGGCCGGCTCTGGCGGACGGAAGCCGCAGCCCGGGTTGGGCTTATAGCCGCAGCCCGGGTTGGGCTCATACAGACAAACATATGGACAAAGTGAAAGACGGGCATTATGAAGCCGGCGGGGCTGACCTTAAAGTCGGCTGTAAGGCCTGAGAACAAACAAACAAAAATGGAGGCTGTAGTTGTGTATATGAAGGTGCACTGTGTTGCGATATGAGTGATATAAGCTGCATGGTTCTGCCCGGGGTAGCCAGGTGTGGTGACATTCAGGAGCGATCGCGGGCTGGCCAGCAGGTTCAAACTGCTGTGAAAAATCAGTAAAAACCGCTGCAAAAATGACTGTAAGAGGCCCCTTTGAGGGTCGATGCCTCGTTTTTTGCGTTTCAGCAACAAAGCCGGAAAGGCCTGTAAACAGGCCATTGGAGCTAAAAGCGTTGCTATTTTCGTGCTTTTGTTGCTATTTGGTTTTGGCCCGTTAATTTTTGGATTTGCGATTGCTAATATGCTTTCGACCCCAGCCAAATTCTGTAAGGAGATGCCGATTGCAAAGCGAAAGTACTTTACTTGGCCAGCGCATACGGGAGATTCGCGAGAAGAACAATATCTCTCAGGAGCAGCTTGCCGAGCACATCCATGTAGGCAACAAGTCATCGATCAGCCGCGCTGAGTCTGGCGGTCTCAAACTCAAGAAGACCCGCGAATATGCAATGAAATACTGCGAGTACTTCCAGCTTGATGAGATACAGCGGGAAAACCTGTTCAAGGCCCAGAAAATCGCTGTTCCTGATACCTCCGCCCTTCTGTGCAACCCTCAGCTCATTGACTCCCTTGCTGACGAGTACATGCACATCATCATTGCGTCTACTGTACTTTCCGAGCTGAACCGCCTCAAAGACCGTGGCGACCAGAAACAAAGCCGCGTTGCCTGGCAGATAATCCATGATATAGGCAACACCCCAAATATCATTCACCGCGACTGCTCCCCGGACTTTCACGGCAACAATGACCGGCGCATTGTCAAAACAGCTGAAGAAGCGGCCCGTAAATATGGCTGTCTGGCAGAAATCATCACCAATGACGTGGATTTCTCCGCCATTCTCAAGGCCGACATTCCCAATGTCACCGCCATCCACCTGCCTGAATACCAGGTACGCCGCCAGAAGCTGATCAGCACCGAGCGCATGGCCTGGTTTGACAGATACTTTGCCCTCAGCTACGAAGACATTGATCCTCCCAGCTCTGCTGAGGCCAATGCCTATCTGGGCAACGGCCTGACTCTGATTATCTCCACAGTACGCAACCAGGAAGCCAGTCTTGATGAACGCAAGGCCAAGATCAAATGGCTCATCAAGCACGGAGCAGACATCGACAAGCTAGACAACAGCAGATACTACTTTCCGGCTCTGACCCATGCCATACAGGCAGGTGACTTCAAGATCTTTCAGTTCATGCTCGATGAGTGTAACGCCAACCCCAACCAGGGCAACCGCAATCCTTACACAGCCTCCACGTTCCGCCGCAAGAACGAAGGCAACATGCCCCTGATGGTGGCTGCATGGGAAGGAAGGGCCCGCTTTGTTAAGGCTCTGTGCCGCCACAAAAAGACCAGCATCAACCAGCAGGATGGCAACGGCTTTACAGCCCTTATCAAGGCCTCAGCCAATCGCAACAGGCACTGCCGCGATATCCTGCTGAGCTACGGTGCTGATAAGAGCATTGTCGATTTCAACGGTCTTACCAGTGAGGACCATTACAAGGCAGCCATGAGACAGGGACCGCTGCGCAGTCGTGGAAGGCGACAGTCAAAATGATCACCCGTGTATGTATCTCCATAAACAACCGCTGCAATCTCAAATGCCGCTACTGCCACTTTATTGAAAAGGAACAGTCCATTGAGCCTGCAGCCATGGATATCCCGCTCATCCTGGACAATATCCGCAGCCATATTGAAAAGCATAACATCAAGCTCTTCAAGATAGGCTTTGTAGGCAATGGCGAGCCCCTGCTTGAGTATGATCTGCTCAAAAGCTGCATTGAGCGCATTGACGATCTGATAAGAGCAGGCCTCGTGGCTGCCTATACCATCACCAACGGCACGGTCTTTACCCGTGACATGATTGCCTGGCTGCATGACCACAAGGTCAATGTGGGTGTCTCGATCGACGGTATCAAAGAGATACATGACAGATGGCGCTGCCACTCCCACCGCAAGGTCATGCAGGGCATTGAGCTGTACCGTGAAGTCACGGGCTCATGGCCGTCTCTTAACTGCACTGTCGGGCAGGATGTCCTCGACCGGGTCGATGAGACCATCGAGTTTTTCAAAGCCTTTGACAGCCGCATCACTTTCTCGCGCATGACCGGACGCTACGGCATAAGTATTGAGCAGTACCGTGAGTTTCTCGACAGGGCAGCCGCCGTGCTCAACGTACGCCGGGGCGGTTATGACTGCACCATGTACGGAGGCAAATGCGCAGCGGGCATGGACAATGTGTTCTACGCCAACGGAAAGATCTTCATCTGCGGCAACTGCGTGGATATCCCTACTCCCTTTACCTCTGACACCCCTCTGGATCAGGTGCACTTCAATCTTCCTGAATTTGACCGCAACTACTGCTATAAGGAGAGCGTTCTGAAAAGATGAGATTTGCTTTGTACGGTATGCCCTGCGCCGGCAAAACCACCCTGATGAACAGCCTTGCTCACAGGCTAGTCCCCATAAGCGGCAGTCAATGGCTCAATGACAATACAGACGGACAGTTCCGCGCGCTCAGCGAGGCCGAAAAACATAAGTGGCGGGTCAGATATACCCAGTACCTTGCATCACGCGATGACGATTTGATAAGCGACGGTCACTATGCCTTTGAAGATCAGGTGGTGTTCTCCCCTGAAGACGGCGCCGTCTATGATGTATTTTTCTATCTGTACTGTGACCCGGCCCTGCTGTGGGAGCGCATGCAGACCTCACATAAGAACAGCTGTTTTGCACACCTGCGCAAAGTGGATCTGTCCCGCTGGCAGGACAGAGAGATCAGGGAGCTGCGCCGCCACTGTCAGCTCAATGAGCGCGACTTCCATATCCTGCCGGCCACAACGGTCAGCAAGGATGACTTTGCCCTCTTTGTCGAGGACATTATCTCAGGCCTTAACTGCTGTGCTCATGCAGGGCAGATAGCTGAGCAGATCATCTCGTGGTTCCCGGATCCATGTGAGCTGCACATTGTTGATGGTGACCGCACGCTCATCTGCCAGGACAGCTTTCGTATCTGTGCCCCTGAACACCGTACCAATGTCTTTGACGGTAACTTCTACACGGGCTTTCAGTCATGGCTCTTTGCCCGTGAGACCGCCGCGCTCAGCCTTGATACCGGGGCTCTGGAGCGCTGCCGGCTCAACACGAACCTTAAAGACACCATAGGCAATGACAGCTTTGTGGTCCTGTCAGCCGGACTGACCGGGCTGTGGGATAACCTGGCCGCACGCTTTAATCTCAGGCACTGCATAGCCTCACCCCTGATCTCGGCTGATACCAAGTACCACACCGTAAGAATCTTAAGGGAGAAGGGATATACCATCACCGCATGGGGCGACAGCTGCAATGACTGGTACATGTTAGGCAAGGCCGATCGGGGCATGCTGTGCCTGAACGGACGCATCAGCCGCTCCCTTGAGGGCCTGGACTGCAGACACCTCCACCTGTTCTGCCCTCCGGCCGTTCACATCCTCACTGATGCCCTGCCCCCTGCGCCTGTATCCGTGCAGGCGCAGGTCCAGGAGGCCGCGCCGGACGGCACCGCCGCCACACAGGACGCAGCCGCCGCACCGGACGCAGCCGCAGCCCCGGCTGCAGCGCCGGCCGCTGCTGCAGCTGCAGCGGACGTGCGCCCGGGCATAGACCTGTTCGATGAGAGCACAGCCGCCCAGATAAGAGCTGACATTGCTATCTGCAAGCATAGCCCGGCATTTAAGCTATCTTCCATAGCTAAAGCCGCATAGACAGGCCATTCATTTTTTTTACCTCGTATTTAATTCTATCAAACTGAACAGCCGTATATGTAGAAAAGCTACATAATTTTTA
>NZ_JALKIL010000042.1 GCF_023051105.1 Anaerobiospirillum sp. NML120449
CAGCCTCAAGCAGCTGATTAATAGAATCTTTGTTTAAAGTGACCTGAATCTGGTTTGCCATAAGGTTCCTCCGTTCAGGTCATTATACTTAAGAAATACAAATCATTTTAATTACCTACAGTTCCTAACCATCTGCGTACCTTTGCAGCATGGCCTCAGGGCCATTACTACAAGCAAGGCGGATTTGAGTCCACCATAGGCGCAGGCGCATATCGCCCATCGCACAGTATTACAAGAATCAGGAAGGGCAGCTCATAACAGCTCATGACTCTGTCCTGATAGCACTGGCCCCGCTGGCGGGCCTGACTGAGGCTCCCGCATGGGGGCCTTTATTGTCTGGAAGCGGCCTGGTCAGCTGTGGCGATCGTCCGGGTAAATCGGTTAAAATAAAGGGTTGAGTAATTTTTTGGCATATGCCTGCTCTCACCGCAGCTTAAGGGCAGTACAGCTCATCACTCCCTGAGATGCCCCGGGCCTCCGCCATAGCTCATCATGGCGACCTGCCTCAACAGAGGCCCCGGCCCTGATGTCGGCCCCTGCCACGACAGTGGCACAGGCCCGGTGGTGGCTCCAGCCACGTCAGAGGTGCCTGCCGCCATGGCTGTGCCTGCAGCAGTGGCGGAGCCACTGTGACGGCGCCGGCCGACACCGGCAGGGTCAGGGCGCAAAGCATGACAGCAGTGAAAGCTTTGAGAGCAGAGACAGAGATCTCATCACAGGACCGGCAAGGTTCCGGTCAGAGTGCCGCTGAGGCAGTCATTGAGGGCCCGGCCAGAAGCCCGCTTATATCTGGAAATTTTGAATCTTATTATGGCTGATACTTTCGACCAATCTTTAGTGCGCAATTTCTCCATTATTGCTCATATTGACCACGGCAAGTCCACCCTGTCTGACCGTTTCATTCAGGTATGCGGCGGCCTTACTGACCGTGAGATGCAGGCCCAGGTGCTTGACTCCATGGATATTGAGCGTGAGCGCGGCATTACCATCAAGGCTCAGGCTGTTACCCTTAAATACAAGGCTCAGGATGGCAAAATCTATGAGCTTAACTTCATTGATACCCCAGGCCATGTTGACTTCTCCTACGAGGTGTCCCGTTCCCTGTTTGCCTGTGAAGGTGCTCTGCTGGTAGTTGACGCCGGTCAGGGCGTAGAGGCTCAGACTCTGGCCAACTGCTATCAGGCCATTGAGCTCGACCTTGAGGTTATCCCTGTTTTAAACAAGATTGATCTGCCAGCTGCCGATCCGGAAAAAGTTATTTTCGAGATCGAGGATATCGTGGGTCTTGATGCCCATGATGCCTGCCGCTGCTCAGCCAAGACCGGCATTGGCGTTGAGGATGTGCTTGAGCGTCTGGTGCAGTCCATTCCAGCTCCAAACGGCGATCCTGATGCCCCTCTGCAGGCCCTGATCATCGACTCCTATTTCGATGACTATCTGGGCGTAGTATCTCTGGTACGTGTCAAGAACGGCACTCTGCGCAAGGGTGACAAGATCAAGGTTATGAGTACCGGTCAGACCTGGGATGTGGAGCGTCTTGGTATCTCCACTCCAAAGCGTGTCGATGTACCGGTTCTCAACTGCGGTGAAGTAGGCTGGGTTATCTGCGGCATCAAGACCATTCACGGTGCCCCGGTAGGCGATACCATTACCCATGCCCGCCGTGAGGCCCCTGAGGCCCTGCCTGGTTTCCATAAGGCCAAGCCACAGGTTTATGCCGGCATGTTCCCTGTAGACACCGAAGACTATAACGCCTTCCGTGATGCCCTGGACAAGCTGTCACTCAACGACGCCTCCCTGTTCTTCGAGCCTGAAAACTCCACAGCTCTGGGCTTTGGTTTCCGCTGCGGCTTCCTTGGCATGCTGCACATGGAAATCATCCAGGAGCGTCTTGAGCGTGAGTACAATCTCAACCTCATCACCACTGCTCCTACCGTAATTTACGAAATCGTACTGACCTCAGGTGAAATCGTTCACATTGACTCTCCTGCAGCTCTGCCACCGGTAAGCAATATCTCCGAAATCCGTGAGCCTATTGCCGAGTGCCGTATGCTCATGCCATCAGAGTATGTCGGTGCTGTTATGACCCTGTGTCAGGAAAAGCGTGGTGTGCAGACCTCCATGGTTTACCACCATGACCAGGTTGCCCTGACCTATGAGCTGCCAATGAGCGAGGTAGTGCTCGACTTCTTTGACCGTCTCAAGTCAGTATCACGCGGCTATGCCTCTCTTGACTACAGCTTCAAGCGCTTTGAGCGCGGCGATCTGGTACGTGTGGACATTCTGATTGCCTCCGAGCGCGTAGACGCCCTGGCCATCATTGTTCACCGCTCCATTTCCCAGTCACGTGGCCGTGCCCTGGTGGAGAAGATGAAGGAACTTATTCCTCGTCAGATGTTCGATATCGCCATTCAGGCTGCCATTGGCGGACAGATTATTGCCCGCTGTACCGTAAAAGCCATGCGTAAGGACGTGCTTGCCAAGTGCTACGGTGGTGATATCACCCGTAAGCGCAAGCTGCTTGAAAAGCAGAAAGCCGGTAAGAAGCGCATGAAACAGCTTGGCCGCGTAGAGGTTCCACAGGAGGCCTTCCTTGCTATCCTCAAGGTAGGCAAGGAATAGCAGGCCAGCTCAGGCCCACTGCCCCTCGGGATCTGGCCTCATGGCTGCCCGCCGGCCCTGCAGACCAGCCGGCCCTGCAGGCCAGCCCGCCTACCATGGCATATGCCATGGCGCGAGCATGGGCCCGCCATGCTCTGCCCCGTCCCTCCATGGTATGCTCTGCCTGACAGGGCCTTGCCGGTCCGGTTTTACAGTCTCATGAAGTGGGACTGTGCAGGACCTAATAATGCTGAGGCATAATCTTCTGACATGAACTCATCATGAGGGCCTCATATTGAGCCCCCCGTTATGAGCCCCGTCATGAGGGGCATTGTCAGGGGCAGGACCTTTTTTCAGGCTGACATGCTTTCAGACCTGTGAGCGTGCAGGCTGATGGGCTTTCGGGGCTGACAGGCCCAGTCACTTAAAAATACAGACGCAGCAGAGCCGCCGAGCTCTGCCAGTGCTGCAGATTGATTTTATGAATACTTTTTCCCTAATCCTGGTCATAGCCACGGTAATCACAGGTATTGCCTATGCTTATGACTACCGCAAGCTGCGTCCGGGACGCCTTGAGGCTCTTAAAAACGCCCTTGAGGCCTGTCCGCAGCTGTCCCGCAAGGATCAGCGCCGCATCAAGGAAGGTACAGGTGCCGTTACCTCAATAGGATCACTGTTTCCGGTAATACTCTTTGTTTTCCTCTTCCGTGCCTTTGTTTTTGAGCCTTTCCGCATTCCGTCAGGCTCCATGGAGCCAACCCTGCTGCCAGGCGATTTCATTGCCGTGTCCAAGTGGTCCTATGGCATCCGCAATCCTCTGACCAATGGAGTATGGATTGAGACCTCCAAACCTGAGCGTGGTGATGTGGCCGTGTTCAAATACCCTGAAGATCCGTCCATCGATTACATCAAGCGTATCGTTGGTATGCCAGGCGACGAGGTTATCTTTGACAACAAGCGTGTCTACATCCGCAAGGCCTGCAATATTGCCTCAGTAAGCCCTTCAGAGGTGCGCTCTGGTGAGGGCGGCACAGCCTGTGAGGACCCTCAGCCTCTGGAGCTCACTCCGGCTGGCACCCTTACTGTGGACGGCGGCACTTTCCAGGAGGAATACCTGGTCTTTGACGAAAAGCTCGGTCAGGAAGCTCACAGAATTCAGATCAACCCTCGTGTACCTGATCTGTCTCAGTATTTCTACCGCCAGAAGGGCACCATGAGAGGCTCATGGGTAGTTCCAGAGGGCCATTACTTTGTTATGGGTGATAACCGTGACAACAGTAAGGACAGCCGTTTCTGGGGCTTTGTGCCTGAGGAGAACCTTGTGGGCAAGACAGTGGCCGTCTGGCTGTCTCTTGAGTTTGACAGAGATGAAAGCAGCGCCCTGCCATCATTCATTCCGTCAGCCGTACGTTTCTCCCGTGTAGGCGGACTTAAATAACAGGACGGTTATACCGTCACCGCTGCGCCCGCATGTGCCCCAGACCGGGAACATGCGGGCGCGGCCATAACAGCGTCCATCCCGGGCCGGCCAGCAGCTGCTGCCGCTGCCACTGGCAGCGTCAGCCGCCGCAGGATTACAGCCCGGGATGAACGTCTTAGCTCACCTTTTGACAGTATCAGTGGGCACCCTATAGTCACTCTACCCATAATCCTGACAGGGGCACGATTTACCTGCCCTTGCACAGCCTCAGACTGATGAGCACAGCATGGGGCAGATCAGGGGGCATTATGGTCACAGGGGTGGTTATAGGGTGGGCACTTTTTGCAAACAGGCAAAGAGATGACAACAGACATAAATTTTGTTTACCGCATCCAGCACCTGGAACAGACCATTGGTTATGCCTTCCAGGATATTTCCCTGCTGGAGCAGGCTCTTACTCACCGCTCCTTTGGACCTCATCACAATGAGCGTCTTGAATTTCTGGGCGACTCTATCCTGGGCATGATCATAGCCAAAGAGCTTTTTGCTCTTTTCCCTGACAGTCCTGAGGGTGATCTGACCCGCATGCGCTCAGTACTGGTACGTGAGACCACCCTTGCCGAGATGGCCCGTGAATTTAAGATAGGTGACTGTCTGCTGCTGGGCCCGGGTGAGCTCAAGTCTGGCGGTTCCCGTCGTGACTCCCTGCTTGCCGATGCCGTAGAGTCCATCATTGGCGCTATCTTCATCGACAGCAATGAGCAGTTTGAAATTGTCCGTCACCTGGTGCTCAGATGGTTCGACAGGAGACTGCAGGCCATCAACCCTAATGTCTCCCAGAAGGACCCAAAGTCTGCGCTCCAGGAGCTGCTGCAGTCCCAGCACAAGGAGCTGCCGGTCTACCGCATTGAGAACATTGTGGGCAGTGATAACAACCAGGTATTTGAAGTATCAGTTACCGTTCAGGACATCAAAATGGTATTCAGAGGCAAGGGTTCTTCACGCCGCCGCGCAGAGCAGAAGGCAGCCAGTTCCGTGCTTGAATACCTGGCAGCACACAAGTAGCAGTATTCAGGCTGACCGCATTCGACTGGCCGTATTCAGCTGACCGCACTGAGCTGACCTTATTCAGCTGACCGCATTCGCCTGGCCGTTATCAGCTGACCTTATTCAGGCTGACCGTAACCGCCCAGGGCCCGGCAGGGCCGGGCAGACACCAGGGCTGTGCCGTGCTGCGGCACAGCCCTGGTATTGAGCCGCAAGTGAAAGTAGCGGCTGAAACTTTTGATTATTTCCGGAGAGGAAGTTTGGAACAGAGCAAGTTTGGCTTCGTAGCTATTGTCGGACGCCCTAATGTTGGCAAATCTACCCTGATGAATCACCTTATTGGTCAGAAGATTTCCATCACCTCCCGCAAGCCTCAGACTACCCGTAACCGCGTTCTGGGTATTGATACTGACGGCATCTACCAGACTGTGTACGTGGATACTCCAGGTCTGCACAAGGTAGAAAAAAGGGCCATTAACCGTCTGATGAACAGGGCTGCCGAGTCATCCCTTGGTGATGTTGAGCTTATCTTATGGGTTATCGATGCCACCTTCTGGACTGATGATGACGAAATGGTGCGCACAAAGCTCGAGGGCTCTTCAGCTCCTGTGGTCCTGGTCATCAACAAGGTGGACAAGCTTGACGACAAGGAAAAGCTGCTGCCTCTGATTGAGCGTCTCAAGGACAGCCTCAGCTTCAGGGAAATCGTTCCGGTATCAGCTCTTAAGGGCAGCAATCTTGAGGTGCTCAAGGACATGATCCGTCAGGCTCTGCCTGAGGGACCTCACTGCTACAGCGAGGACAGCATTACTGATCGTTCCACCCGCTTCATGGTTGCCGAAATCATCAGAGAAAAGCTGATGCGCCAGATGGGCGATGAGCTGCCTTACTCAGTAAGTGTTGAGATTGAGGAGTTCAAGGAAGATGAGCATGGTACCACCCGCATCAGTGCCGCTATCCTGGTAGAGCGCACCGGTCAGAAGAAAATGGTCATTGGCGCCGGCGGCAGCCGCATCAAGCTTATCGGCTCCGAGGCCCGCCACGACATAGAAAAGCTCATCGAAGGCAAGGTCTTCCTGTCACTGTTCGTCAAGGTCAAGGCCGGCTGGGCCGACGACGAGCGTGCCCTCAAGAGCCTTGGTTACGCCGACTTCGAGCAGCACTGATCACCGCGACAGCTGCCCGGCCCGCCCGGCTGCGCCGCGCTGCAGCTGCCACGGCAGCCAGCCAGGCCGCAGCAGCGTCCTTAGCCAGACAAAGCCAGACCAGGAGTCTGGCTTTGTCATTAATGGCAGCAGCCAAAGCATCCAGGCATCCGGCCCTTGCCTGGCACGTTCCAGGTGCCCATGAGCCAGGGACAATACTGATAAAATAGCGAAAAAACTGCCCGGCGCAGCTCTTTGTGGTTATCATATGCCCCTGAGTCTGGCAGTCCTTGCTGCAGCCGTGCAGCCTGGCGCTCAGGGCCACACGGCACAGCCCATGGAGGAACATCACAGGGATGAACGGACCCGGGCGGCCCAGCCCAGCCCAGGGCCACCTGAGGCCAGACAAGGCCTCCCTCAGGCGCGGGCGCTGCAGGAGCAGCTGGCAGGGGCGGCAGTGAACTGCGCAGCGGACGGGCCGGTAAGGCCGGGGCGCAATAGACAGGTGGTGCTTTAGCGGCACCGGGATCGGGGACCACAGCGGTCAGCACAAGGCATGAAGAAAGGCAGGAACTGGAGTTATGGCCACAATAATTGAAAATGAGCCCTGTTATATCTTCAACAGCAGGGAATATCAGGAGAGCAGCCTCATAGTAGAGGCCATTTCCCCTAATTATGGCGCCATGACTGTTATTGCCCGTGGTGCGGCTAACAAAAACTCTCCGCTCAAGGGCGTGCTTCAGCCTTTTGTGCCTCTGAATCTGACCCTGGTGCAGGGCCGGGGCGACATGTATTTTCTGCGGGACTATGAGCGCAGCAATGAGGGCTTTTCCTACCCTATGCCGCTGATGTTCTGCGCCATGTATGTCAACGAGCTGCTCCATCATCTGTACCGCTCCCGTGACGGTGACGTCAAATTCTTTGGTACCTACATTGGCACTCTGGAGGCCATTTCCCAGCGTAAGGCCGTGGAGAGCAGCCTGCGCCGCTTTGAGTTTGAGCTGCTGGCACAGCTGGGCTACTCACTGAGCCTCTGGGATGATCAGGGCCGCATGCTCAAAACCCGCGAGACCTACCGTTTCTGCTTTGGATCGGGCTTTGTCCGCTACAATGAATACCTTTTTGAAAAGGCCATGAACATGGGCCGTAATGGCAGCCGCAGCTCATCGTCTTTTTCCTCATCCCCATCCTCCTGGAATGATGATTCATCGGGCTATGACGGCTACGACAGCCATGCTGACGACAGCGATGACGGTCTGATGTTCTCCAAGTCCCGTGTCAGGGGCCGTCGCATGGAGAGCACTCCACGCAATATGAGCTATGGCCATGCAGGCCACATGGGCTATGAAAACAGGGCCGCTGCAGTAAACACAGAGCAGGACGAGCTGCTGCAGAAGTACTACACCTGTGCCGGTGATTTCATGGGCCCGGTATTAACCGGCGATGAGATTCAGGACATCATCAGCTTTGCCCACAAATTTCCAGACTCCTCCAAAAATGCCAAGGCTCTGACCTCTGCCATTATCAACCGTCTGCTCAATGGCCGCGAAGTGGTGAGCCGCCGCATGTACCGCGAATACAATCAGCTGCGCGCCAGCAAGGCCGCCGCCAAAGCTGCAGCTGATGCCGCCGCAGCAGCGGCACAGCCAGTCTGCGTCGCCTGCGCCCCGCAGCCTCAGCAGACCACGGCCCAGGCTCCGGCCGCTGACAGCTCCGCACCTGCAGCTGCCTTACAGCCTGCAGCCGCTCCGGCAGCTGCAGAACCGGCAGCCCTGACGCCGGCCTCGCAGCCGGTGCCACCAGCTGCTTCCGCATCAGCTGCAGCACCTGCTCCGGCACCGGCTGCCGACCAGGTGCCACCGCCTGCCTGGAGCCTTGCTCTTAATGCCCCAGGTGCAGCTGACGTACCGCCTCCTGCCTGGAGTCTGGCGCTGCACACTCCTGCACAGCCACAGCAGCAGGAGCCACAGGCACCAGCACCAGCTGCAGCACTGGCACCAGAATCAGAACCAGCTGCAGCTGCCCAGGGCTCTCAGATCGCTGAGCGCGGCCCGGCAGCCAATCCTGTAATTCAGGCCGCCATGAACTTTGCCAGCGGCCAGAGCAATCCGTATTTTGAGCAGGGAGGCGAGGGGGCCCGTCTGATGGAGGACATTGTGCCTTCCGGTGGTCCACGCTATGTCTCCCAGTTTGCCTCCCGGGCAGCCCAGTCAGATGATGACTATGAGGACATCCCTGAGTTTGAAAAAGGTCAGGCGCACTCACCGCAGCTCAATATCGACCAGGGCCAGGAAGCGTCAGCAGTCACTGCCTCTCAGGACAGCAGCCTGAACCTGAGCGATCCGGCCCAGGCCGCCTCCCAGGACAACGATAAGGACAACAGCCAGGCACCAGCTGACTCCCAGACTGACAGCTCAGCTGCACAGAGCAGCACAACAGCCATACTGGACATGGACGCCAGCCCTGCCGTTGTCGACCTGTCAGCAGATGAGCCGTCTTCATTGCAGGTAACCCCGGTCACAGGCGCATCCAGTGTCCAGGACGAACCACTGCCAGAGCCAGCTGCCGCAGCATCCGATGAAGCTGCATCTGAAAGTGCTGAGCTGGATGAACCAAAGCCAGAGTCTGCTGCCGAGGCTGCCGCAGAAGACACTGAGTCGGATGAGCCACAGCCAGAACCAGCTGCCGAAGCAGCAGCCGACAGCACCTATCCGGACGAGCCTCAGCCAGAGCCAGCTGCCAAAGCAGCAGCCGACAGCACTGAGCAGGACGAACCTCATCCAGATCCAGCTGTCGAAGTAACAGCCGACAGCTCTGAGCCGGATGAGCCACAACCAGAGCCAGCTGCCGAAGTAACAGCCGACAGCACTGAGCTGGATGAACTACAGCCAGAGCCAGCTGCCGAAGCAGCAGCCGACAGCACTGAGCAGGATGAGCCACAGCCAGATCCTGCTGCCGAAGCATCCGACGAAGCAGCATCTGACAGTGCTGCGCAGGACGAACCACAGCTTGAGCCTGCTGCCGACGCTGCAGCTCATGGCACTGGTCAGGATGGGGACCTTCCTGAGGTGCCGGTCAAAAAGGTCGCTGGCAGTCGTGCGCGCAGGAAGACAGCTCAGTCGTCTGCTGCTGCAGGACGCAGTCGTAAGAGCTCTGCGGGTACTGGTCGACGCGTTGCTGGCGGACGTGGTGCCGGTGCGGGCGCTGAGGACAGAATTGCCAAATCCTATGGCGATGTGTCAGGTGGTGACGGCTTCAGTGCCGTCGATGGCGTAATGGACATGCTTGAGGATATCAGTACGGGCGGTGATATGCCCGGTTCCATGATCTCAGGCCAGGACAGTTTTGGCGATGTGTTTGCCGGAACTCTCTTTGAGGTGGAACAGTATTCTGCCGACGACTCCGTTAGCAGCTCTGACAGTGCAGCAGGGGCTGACGCCGGGTCTGCAAGTGGCAGCTCAGCCCGTAAGGCAAGGAGTGCCGGTGGCCGTACTGGACGTGGAGCTGCACGCAGGGCAGGCGACAGGTAGGCATGGCGCCTTGGGCCTTGCGCCCTGGGGCCGGGGCCTGGCGTTTGCCGGGTCTGCAGGTGACGCGCTGGGCCACTGGGCCGGGGATGGCGGGACGGGGATGATTTGGTGTGAGCGGCGCGGGCCGTTACAATAGACGGGCAATTTTGCCTGAAGACTTTGATTTACAGGCCTGAGACAGTGGGTTTCGGGTCGGGCCGTCTGCAGGGCCGGATGTTCCGGAGGCAGGAGCGGGCGGGCGGACTGCAGACTGTGCTGCAGCCTGATTAAGATTTATTTTTGATTGAGCACGTTATGGTTAGTTTTTATAAAGCAGAAAAGAAGACTGGTGCAGCCAAAGCTCTGGAGCTTAAGTGCGAAAGCCTTGATATCCAGGGTCGCGGTGTCTGTAAAAAGGATGGCATGGTCTATTTTGTTGATAACCTCATGCCCGGTGAAAGCGCCCGTGTAGTTCCTGAATCAGGCAATGCCATTATTGCCGGTTCCCTGGCCTCCAAAGACAAGTCCCGCTCCGGCCGTGTGTCCAAGTATCTTGAGACCTCACCCGAGCGCCGTGCTCAGTCCTGTCCGCTGCAGGATCAGTGCGGCGGCTGCCCTCTGGAGCATTTGCCTCCTGCCATGTCACTGCAGGCTAAGATTGAGGGTATTGGCTCTCTGCTCTCACGCAGTGTGGCTCAGGGTACCCTGACCTCCAGCTCAGCCAAGGCCAGCAAGTCTCAGGGTTCATCACGTCTGGGCCGCAACAGCACCATCAAGCAGGTTCTGGCTCAAAAGCAGGCTGCAGCCAAAAATGCCGCCCGTCTCAAGGAGCTCAACGAGCTCAGCCGTCAGGCAGCTGATGCCATTGCCAGACCAGTGTTCTGCATCAGCGGTGAGGAAACAGGCTATCGTCGTGCCTGCCGACTGGCCATACGTGCTGACCACGGCAAGATGCACCTTGGTTTCCGTGAGGGCCGTACTCAGGATCTGGTTCCTGTTACCTTCTGTGAAGTTCTGACTGAGCGCAACAACAGCCTGCTTGAGCCTTTAAAGGGCCTTGTAAACGCCATGACAGCCCGTAAGAACATTGGCCATGTTGAGCTGCTGGATACCGATGGTGCCGCAGGCGTACTGCTGCGCATGACCTGTGTGCTGGGCGCTGATGATGAGCAGCTGCTGCGTGACTTTGGCAAGGAGCATGGCACTGTCATGTCCGTGCTGGAGCCTTATAAGCAGCTTGATGACACTGAAGTAGTGCGCGAGCGTGTTATTTATGAGGATGAAGAGCATCAGCTTTATGTCATGTCCCATGACTGCCGCATTGCCTGCTCACCATCATCCTTCGTGCAGGTTAATGGCGCCATGAATCAGGCCATGGTAGAGCAGGTTCTCAAGGAGATTGCTCCAAATCCTGACATGAAGGTGCTCGACCTGTTCAGCGGTCTGGGCAATTTCTCCCTGCCAGTGGCCAAAGCAGGTGCTCAGGTAGCCGGTGTTGATATCGTCTCTGACATGGTGCGCCGTGCCAATGACAATGCCGCAGCCAACGGCATCGACCATGAGCGTGCCCGTTTTTACATTGCCGACCTTGAAGAAGCCTTTGAAACTCAGCTGTGGGCCAAAGAAAACTATGACGTGGTGGTCATGGATCCGGGCCGCATGGGCGCAAAGCGTGCCGTGGGCTACATGAGCAAGATTAAGCCTGGCAAGATTGTCATGATTTCCTGCAACCCACTGGCCGCCTCCCGCGACACCACCACTCTGGTCAGTGCCGGTTACACCTTGCAGTCATGGGGCGCTATCGACATGTTCCCACGCACCTCCCATCTGGAAATCATGCTGGTCTTTACCCGCAACGAGGGCAAGTAACAAAGCCCTGAGGCAGCCTGGTACCTGGAACGACTGCCAGCGGGCTGGCCTGCCCAGACATGGCCATGCCATGACGGATATGCACTACCATTGTGCCCGGACATGCCCTTTGAGGGGGCATGAGTGTTGCGTCCCGTCATGGTCAGGGCCGCTGGCGCCCTGATATGATAAGCTCATAGGCACTGGACGCCTGCGGCCACGGTGCGGCGGCCGCAGCAGCGCAGCAGCGACGCTGCCGCGCCAGTGCCCGGCCCCTGCAGCTGCAGCAGCGCGGCTGCGCACATCATCAGACATATGCTCATTTGACAACTGTCAGCTAACAGGAGTTTTCCCATGGTTGCTTTACGCGATACCCACGAGGCCTCTTTTGATTTTGAGCCCTGGGCTGCCGGCCTTAATCTGCCCCAGGAGCACAAGGAAAAGCTGGCCCACTGTCATGAGTATGTAATCAAATGTCTGGAGGCCCATAACAGCAAGGTGGCTCAGAGCCATGGCGGCAACGGAGGCAATGGTGCCGGCAGCGGCCAGGGCGGACGCGGCAGCGCCACGCAGCCTGATGACAGTGCTGCCTCTTTGCCTCAGGGCAATCTCAACGGACGTATGCGTTCTGGCATTATTGACCCTCGTTCGCTTACCAATCTGTCAGCTGAAATCATTTCCATTCTCATGACCTTGAATATGGATCTCGATTCGCTGATGGTGGCTTTCCTCTACCCTCCATTTGAATCCCGTGCTCTTGATCTTGATGATGTCGAGGAAGTTTTCGGTCCGGGCATACGCAAGCTGCTGCTTAAGGTCAAGGACATGGAGGCTATCCGTTTCCTGCAGAATTTCAACTCCAACAAGAGTGCTGAAACTCAGGTAGACCGTGTACGCCGCATGATGCTCTCCATGGTCGATGACGTACGTGCCGTGGTCATCAAGCTTGCTGAGCGTATTGCTGTTATCCGCGCAGCCAAGTATGCCGATGATGAGACCAAGCTGGCCATTGCCCGTGAGATTGCCAATATCTACGCTCCTCTGGCCAACCGTCTGGGTATTGGTCAGCTCAAGTGGGAACTTGAGGATCTGGCCTTCCGCTTCCTCCATCCTGAGGACTATAAGGAAATTGCCCGGGACCTTGGTGAAAAGCGTGTCGAGCGTGAGCGTTATATCGAGAATTTCGTAGCCGAGCTCAAGCAGCTTCTCAGTGACAACGGCATCAAAAATGCCGAGGTCTATGGCCGTCCAAAGCATATTTACAGTATCTGGCGCAAAATGCAGCGCAAGCATCTGCCTTATGAGGAGCTATATGATGTGCGCGCCGTGCGTGTCATGGTCGAGCGCATCGAGGACTGCTATGCTGCCCTGAGTATTATTCACTCCCGCTGGGAACACATTGAAAAGGAATTTGACGACTATATCGCCAATCCTAAGCCTAACGGCTATCAGTCCATTCACACCGTAGTCTATGGCGACGGCCATAAAGCTGTGGAAATTCAGATGCGTACCAACGACATGCATCAGATGGCTGAGCTTGGTGTGGCTGCGCACTGGAAGTACAAGGAAGGTGGCGGCCTTGGATCAGGTGTGGAGCAGCGCATCAACTGGCTGCGCAAGCTGCTGGCGTGGCGTGATGACATGGTCGAATCCGGTGCTCTGCTCGATGAGTTCCGCAAGCAGGTCTTTGAGGACCGTATCTACGTGTTTACTCCGCGCGGTGAGGTGGTGGATCTGCCTACCGGTGCCACTCCGCTGGATTTTGCCTATCAGGTGCACACCATGATTGGCCACCGCTGTATCGGTGCCAAGGTGGATGGCCGCATTGTGCCTTATACCTACAAGCTCAAGACCGGCGAGCAGGTGGAAATCATCACCCAGAAAGAGCCAAATCCAAGCCGCGACTGGATTAATGCTGATAATGGCTATCTCAAGACCTCACGAGCCCGTGCCAAGGTGG
Organism: Anaerobiospirillum sp. NML120449; assembly: GCF_023051105.1. Taxonomy (GTDB): domain Bacteria; phylum Pseudomonadota; class Gammaproteobacteria; order Enterobacterales; family Succinivibrionaceae; genus Anaerobiospirillum. The sequence goes on from NZ_JALKIL010000042.1 coordinate 13,531, forward strand.
TTAACTGGTTCCGCAAGGTTGACTATGACAAAAATGTCCAGGCCGGTGACGATATCATCGAGCGTGAGGTCACCCGTCATGGTATTGGTCTGAACAAGGATCAGGTAGCAGCTTTCCTCAAGGAAAAGATTGCCCGCTTCAATGTCAGAACAGTAAATGACATTTATGCCGGCGTTGGTGCCGGTGACATCAAGGTCAATCAGATCATCTCCTTCCTTGAAGAACGTGTCTTCAAGCGCAATGAGGCTTCCAAAAATCTTGAGCTGACCTCGCTTATCACCGAAAAGACCAGCCAGCAGCTGCGTGAGCGTCATGCCAATAACAAGGGCCGTATTGTGGTCAACGGTATTGGTACCATGATGACCCATATAGCCAAATGCTGTCAGCCAATTCCTGGCGATGAAATCATTGGCTTTATTACCCAGGGACGCGGCATTTCCATTCACAAGGCCAACTGTGCTCAGCTGCGCGGCCTGATGAAGAAAAACCCTGAGCGTGTGGTTTCAAGCCAGTGGGGCGAGGAGGCCAGTGCCACTGGCTTTACCGTCACCATCAAGGTAGTGGCCTCAGATTACTCAGGTCTGCTGCGTGACGTCACCACTGTCATTGCCAATGAAAAGATCAATGTCACCGGCGTGCGCTCACACACCGACAGGGCCAAGGATCTTTCCATCATCGACATTGACCTCATGCTGGTTAATCTGCCAGCCCTGACCCGTGTGCTGACCAAATTAAACGAAATCAAGCAGGTACGCTCAGCCTCCCGCGTCTGATGGCCTCACCTGTAAGGCCATAGTCGCGTAAGGCAAGTCCCGGCCCCGGGCTCGTCAGCGCTGCTGCTGCGCCCGGGCTGCGACCGTCCTGCCCATGTCAGTCAAACAAACGCACCGCCCCAGGTGCGTTTTTTATTGGCGCAGCGCAAGGCCGGCGGCCCGGCGCGCGCCTTGCGGTGCCATGCAGAGCCTGAGGCGGCCGTGGCCGGGGACCGGCAGGTGCGCCGCCATGTGTGGCAGGGGCGCCGCCGGGGCGCATGCCGGGTGCGTGCACCGGTGCCGGACCTTTGGCAGTGGCGGGTATTAAGGCCGAAAAATAAGCAATTTTACGGGGGCCGGTATGCTATAATGACCGGTCAAATTTTGCATCTACTTTGGAGCGATTCATGTCAGCTAATTCTTCTTCTGCCAAGCTTATATTCGTTACCGGAGGCGTAGTTTCTTCCCTTGGTAAGGGCATTGCAGCTGCATCTCTGGCAGCAGTACTGGAGGCTCGTGGTCTTAAGGTGACCATGATGAAGCTGGATCCTTACATCAATGTTGATCCGGGCACCATGAGCCCAATTCAGCATGGTGAGGTATTCGTTACCGAAGATGGTGCCGAGACCGATCTTGACCTTGGTCACTATGAGCGCTTCATCCGTACCAAGATGTCTCACCGTAACAACTTCACCACCGGTCGTATCTACTCTGACGTGATCCGCAAGGAGCGCCGTGGTGACTATCTGGGTGCTACCATCCAGGTAATTCCACACATCACTAATGCCATCAAGGAGCGTATCCTTGCCGGCGCTGAGGGCAATCAGATTGCCATTGTGGAAATTGGCGGTACTGTAGGTGACATCGAATCTCTGCCATTCCTCGAGGCTATCCGTCAGCTGGCTGTGGAAATCGGCCGTGAAAACGCTCTGTTCATGCATCTGACCCTGGTTCCTTATCTGGAGACTTCAGGTGAGGTCAAGACCAAGCCTACCCAGCACTCTGTAAAGGAGCTGCTGTCCATCGGTATTCAGCCTGATATCCTGATCTGCCGCTCTGACCGTATCATTCCTGCTCACGAGCGTCACAAGATTGCCATGTTCTGTAATGTTCAGGAGCGTGCTGTAATCTCCCTCAAGGACGTGGACTCTATCTACAAGATTCCAGCCCTGCTCAAGAGCCAGTACCTCGATCAGCTGGTAGTGGATCGCTTCCACATCGACTGTCAGGAAGCCGATTTAAGCTCCTGGGAGAATGTGCTTTATCAGCAGGCCAATACCGTGGGTGAAGTTACCATTGGTATGGTGGGCAAGTACATTGAACTGCCTGATGCCTACAAGTCCATTAACGAGGCCTTAAAGCATGGCGGTCTGAAGAATCAGCTGTCAGTTAACATCAAGTACATCGACTCTGAGGACGTAGAGTCCCGTGGTGAGGAGCTGCTGCAGGATGTAGATGCTATCCTGGTTCCAGGCGGCTTTGGCAGCCGTGGTGTTGAGGGCAAGATCATTGCTGCCCGCTATGCCCGTGAGAACAAAATCCCATACCTTGGTATCTGCCTTGGTATGCAGGTGGCCATTATCGAGTATGCCCGTAATGTTGCCCACATGGACAAGGCCAACTCCACCGAGTTCGATACAACCACTCCATACCCTGTAGTAGGCCTTATCACCGAGTGGATTGATGAGGACGGCAATGTTGAGGTTCGCTCTGACAAGTCCGACCTTGGTGGCACCATGCGCCTTGGCGGTCAGTTATGCCATCTCAAGGCCGGTACCCGTGTCCGTGAGCTCTATGGCAAGGATGATATTGTCGAGCGTCACCGTCACCGCTATGAGGTTAACAACAAGCTGGTTTCCCAGCTTACCGATGCCGGTCTGCAGGTAGCCGGTCTGTCTACCGATAACAAGCTGGTCGAGATTATTGAAATCCCTGACCACCCATGGTTCATCGGTGTTCAGTTCCACCCTGAGTTCACCTCCAATCCTCGCGACGGCCACCCATTATTCCGTGGCTTTATCGCCGCTGCCCGCAAGCATCAGGAGCAGAACTGATATCCTGATGGCAGGTAGCCGCAGCGCCCCTGCCCCGGACCAAAAAAAACGCAGCTTCGGCTGCGTTTTTTATGCCCGTCCGACAGGCAGCCATGGTCCGCCAGCCCGCAGCTGTCGGCCTTGTGGTAAAAATGCTGTGCAGGGCGTAATCTGCAGTGCAGGTCGTGGCATAATATGCGCGCACAGAGCGTGGAGTATTTAGCTCTGAAAAGTCTCAGGCTGCCCGCCAAAAAATGAAAGGCCGGCCAGCCCGGACGGCACATCATCTGCCCGGCATGCGCCCCTGCGCACACGCAACCGCGTGCCTGTGCGCCCCTGCGCACGTGCAACCGCGCACGCCTGCGCGCCCTTGCGCACGTTCACGCCCACAGGCAGTGTCTGCTCATTTTCCGGAGGTCCCTGTGAAAGTCATAGCCTGTGTTCTGGCTCTGGTAGGCTGTTTTCTGGTCTACGATCTGTTCTTTGGCCACAATGGCATCAAGCAGTACAAGACTGTAGCCATGCAGCTGGAAAAAGAGCAGGAAAAAGCCCTTTATCTGCAAAAGCGCAATCAGGCCGTAGCTGATCAGATTAACGATCTCAAGCAGGGCTCCATAGCTGTCGAGGAGCTGGCCCGCTCCGAGCTGGGCCTTATCCGTCCTAATGAGCGCTTCTACCGCGTTCTTGCCAGCGAAGAAAAGATTCGCTCCATGCCGCTGCGCTAATCACCTCCCAGTTACACACGGCTGAGCACAGCTGAGCTGTGCCGCCGCGCCGCGCTGCAGCCTCCCGCCGCTGCGCGCCCGCGCGCATCCTGCCGCCCCGTCTCCTGCAAAGTCTGCCCGCAATCATCCCAGGCCCCTGGCCTTTGCCCATCTCAACCCGCCCCATTCCCGCCTGACCTGCAGGTCACCCATACGCTCACATATTTTTACTTGCACATCAGCCCCAGCCACAGTGCCAGCACATATGGTAACGGGGCCTTTTAAGGCCACATTATGGTAAATATGAGCATACACAGTGGCCATACCTCAGTGAAGCATGTTATTTTGATGATACTGTGCCCTTATGAGGCATGAGCCGTCTGTCCTGGCGGGCGCTGTCGCATGCCCGGCTCACGGCCTGCCTGTGCCACGGGCTACTGTTGCCACTGGCCATCAGGGGCCATGAGCTTTGGCTACGGGGCGGCAGCGGCAAGCAGCTGTGGACATGGGACGGCAGCGGCAAGCAGCTGTGGACATGGGCTGGCAGCGATCAGTGGACGTAGCCCGTGGCACGGCGCCATGATTGTGGCCAGGGGCTGCACTTCACACGCAGGTTGGAGAGGATGCCGACCTGGCTTAGTTTTCACATTGTCTTTCAGGCTCAGACAGTTGAGTTTAATGCCCTCAGGGGCTGACAGGGGGTGCCATGGGTATCATTACCAGATTTCACCGCAACGACGACCGTACTTACGAATTTTCCGCCTGGTATGCTACCGACGATGAGGCTGAGATGGAGACCTGTCCTCCAGGACGCCCTTATATCATGCGCAAAACCGGCCTGAGCGATGAGCAGGTCGACTCCATGATCACGAGGCTGACCCGCAACGGACAGATGAGCCTATTTACCGGTGACTGTCTGAAAATGGACCAGGCCCTGCGCAATCTGACCTCGACCTCACCATACGGGGGCTCTTCAGGCCCGGTGATAGGTGAGCTGCCCAGGGCCATGACCAGCCTGCCCCCAGCAGTCCAGAAAAAGCTCTGGAATTTCTACGCCCTTGAGTCCGTGCCCGGCACCGAGTCTGATCCCGGCACTAAGAGCGATGCCGCCCAGCCAGCCGCTGACTCCCGGCCATCTGACACAGCCCCGGACGCAGCACCGGACGCGGCTGCGGAGACTTCCGCCCCGGCAGATTCAGCTGCACCTGCCCCTGAGGGCAGTGCTGCAGCTGACAGCGCCGATGGCGCAGCCAGTGCCAGCAGCGCTGACCAGGCAGTGCCTGAGGTCCTTGATAAGGATGATTTGAGCGATGAGCTCATCATGCCGGCCAATACTCTGTACCCTTTCTTCTATCACTACGGCATGATTGATGTGGTGGTGGCTGCAGCCGGTGTGGGGGCGCGCATGAATGCGGGCATGCCCAAGCAGTACATGATGCTGGGCTCACGCAGCGTGCTTGAGCATACTGTGCTCAGACTGCTGTGCTGGCCGCTGGTACGCAATGTTATCCTGGTGGTCTCACCTGAAGATGAGTACATCAAAAGCTCACTGCTGACCAGCCTTGACCGTCTGCGCATTGTCCATGGCGGCAAGGAGCGCTCCGACTCGGTTCTCTGCGGCCTTAAGGCTGTAAGCTCCCGCTGGTGCATGGTTCATGATGCCGCTCGTCCTTTCTTTACCTGTCACGATCTGGAAAATATGCTTATTCAGACCATGCAGGTCATTGAAGACTGCAGACTGTCAGGCATGAGTGCTGAGCAGACCGTATGCGGATCAGTGCTGGCCTGCCGGGTGGCCGACACCATCAAGCACAGCCAGCCGGTGCAGCCTGCATCGTCCCCGGCAGCTGACGCCGCCGACGGCGCCGCCGCTGCCGCCTCAGCCGCTGCCGCCTCAGCCGCTGCGGCGGGCGCTGCAGCCAGTGCCCTTGCTGTGGAGCGCACCGTTGATCGCAGCGTGCTGTGGCGAGCCCAGACTCCGCAGCTGTTCCTGACAGCTGATCTCATTGAAGCCATTGAAAGCTGCAATGAGCAGGGTCTTGCCATTACCGATGAGGCCTCAGCCATGGAAAATACCGGTCACCGCGTGCTGCTGGTCGAAGGCTCCTCCCTGAACTTCAAGCTCACCGAGCCATCCGACTTTGTCATGGCTCAGGCCCTGATTAATATCTGTCTGCCTCAGCAGCAAAGCTGATGGCAGCAGGGGCAATGCAGCTCTGTTCCAAGCAGGGCCAGGCGCGGCCATGGCCTTCCCAGGTACATACCAGGGCCCGGCCTTGCGTCACAGGGCGGCCCCAGGGCGCCCCGTAACGGGATGATAAAACGGCAGAGTCGCTCTGCCTGACCGCCCCGCTGCTGTGCGGGGCTTTATTTTGCCTGGCAGGTGCTGCACACCGGGTGGCGCAGTCAGGCTCACGTAATCACATGCTCAGATAAGGAACTGTTTATGAGAATTGGACATGGATTTGATGTGCATCGCTTTGGCGGTGAGGGCCCATGCATGCTCGGTGGCGTAGCTGTGCCTCATGAGCAGGGTCTGATTGCCCATTCTGATGGTGATGTGGTGCTCCATGCTCTTTGCGATGCCCTGCTCGGCGCTCTGGCTCTGGGCGACATTGGTCAGCTCTATCCTGACAATGATGAAAAGTTTGAAAATATCGACAGTCGTATTCTGCTGCGTGATGTGTACAAGCGTGTTACCGACATGGGCTATGTGGTGGGCAATATCGACATTACCATCATTGCCCAGGTGCCAAAGATGCTTCCTTACGAGCCGCAGATGCGCGCCAATATTGCCTCGGATCTGAGCGTTGATATGAGCAAGGTCAGCGTCAAGGCCACTACCACCGAAAAGCTGGGTTTTGTCGGCCGCAAGGAAGGCATTGCCTGTGAGGCTGTAGTACTGCTCGATAAAAAGCGCTGATCGCCAGCCTCAGGCAAGTCCGCCGGCGCGCATGCTGCAGCCGACGGCCTGGCCAGGTCCGGCATGCCCGGCGCCACAGACAGGCCCGTCCTGGCAGAATATACTGCCCGGCCGGGCCTGACTGTTTTAAGGGCTATGGCTGAGCGAATTGAAAAATGGCGGACATGCTCATATTCAACTGGGTTTTATGATTTAGAATAGGTGCGCTGTCGGGCCTGCAGTTGTGGCTGGCCTGCCATATCTGGTTAGCATTTCTGACTGTGCTCGTAGGTATATCCCGTGAAGTTGAATCTTTTTTCCGGCCTTTACGAAATCTGTATCAAACTTGCCAAGCATCGTAAAGCTCCGCTCTTTCTTGGCTTGAACAGCTTTATTGAATCCATTTTCTGGCCTATCCCTCCTGATGTCATGCTGGCACCAATGTGCCTTGCCCGTCCTGAGCGTTCCCTGTATTACGCAGCCATTACTGTTATCACCTCAGTGCTTGGTGCGGTAGTGGGCTATTACCTTGGCTACTTCATTTATGATCCGTGGATTGCCGACTTTATCAGATGGCTCAACTACGAGGCCTCCATGGAAAAGGTTCGTGAATGGTTCACGATGGAGTACGGTATTCTGATGATCTTCATCGGGGCCTTTACCCCTGTGCCTTACAAGGTCATTGCCGTCACCACAGGTGTGGTTGCCGCCGAAAGCGTGGCCAGCACCGGCTCCGTCGGCATGCTTACCATTATCAATTTCGTCCTTATCTCCCTGGTGGGCCGTGGTCTGCGCTTCTTCCTTGAAGCCGGTATCATCATGTACGGCGGTGAGAAGATGGAGCACGCCATTCGCCGCTATATCGATTACATCGGCTGGGCCTGCGTCATCCTGCTGGTGGGCTATATCGGCTACAAGATGATGATTTAGGCACACTGGTCTGAGATGAGACCATAATAATTTGTACAGTATCAGCAGCCGGCAGCAGCCGGTGCCCGGGCGGCCCTCAAGGCCGCCCTTTTTCATGTCCGCAGCTGCCTTGCCTGATCCACGCGGCCGCTGCTGCAGCCACGGGATCGGCCTGGCTGCCGCTGCCACCGGCATATCCCGGCTGCGGCGACGGCGCGTGGCGCACGCCGGAGCTGTCAGTGTGGACCGGAGCGCGCCCGGGCTGTGATTGCTGATGGGGCATTGGGGCTGATATGGACAGCTAAATAGCGATAATTGTATAAAGTAGGGGTGCTATCTTGATATACTGATCAGATCGCACAAGATCAACAGCGGTAATTCATCAGTATGAATAGCTGCCAGGCTGTCCGGATGACATGGGAGTATGCCCGGTCAGGCTGCTGCCAGGGTGCTGAGCATGAGGTTTAATGCCCGGTACCTGCAAAGCGGGAAGATCTGCGATATTTCCTGGAGAGCATGGGGAGTTTGTGAACATATGCAGGCGTATTGCACCCTGTTCATGGACCGTCAGGTTCTCTGCACCTGGTGTTGAACAGGACCAGCATAAAGGCCCGGCTGTCTTGGGGCAGCTGACAGGCCATTGCTGCATATAATCAGCACAGGTGCTGCCAGGCTGCAGCACAGCGCCTCCGGCTCTGACCGTAATGCTGTGTGCAGATTTTTGATGGAAAATGTCCTGACCTGTATCCGAAGAGTTGCAAGGAGAGGGCCGATAAAGTTGATGAAAACAATGATTAGCATGACCTTACTTTCTGTATTAGTGTCTTTAGTCACAGGATGCGAGACCTCTAATCAGAATTACAGCCAGGGCCGCGTCGTTGATGTGACCCGCGCTCAGGCCACAGTGAACTCTGCTGCCCAGCAGGCACAGCGTGCTGTTAACAACACTGCCCCTGTGCTCACCGATGTTCCTTTAGAAACCCCAGTTGAGTCTCCGGCTGTATCAGCCCTCCCTTCTCAGTCCACAGGCTATGACACAGTCATGCCTGTAGAGGACAACATTGTTACCTACACTGGCAACAGCCTTGCCGGTTACGATGATGTCCAGGGCGGCTCCCTTATCGGTGGCGTACCTGATGGTCCTCTGCCAGAGGTAACCGCTGGCACCGCCACCGCTGGTACCGCCTCCAGCGCTCTGCCACAGGGTGACCTCATTGCCCAGAACAGTACCCCGGCTGCCGCTGCCGGAGCTGCAGGCACCGGCTCCCCTTCTCAGCTGGCATCAGCTGCCCAGCCATCTGACTCTTCAGGCAACTGGCTGCTTGTTGACAGCGCTGAGGCCTCAAAGGACGTATCCAATTCAGCCGCCATGCAGCGCTCCATCGAGACCCGTGCTGCCGCTCCAGCTGCCTCCACCACTGCCGTGGGTGCTCCTGAGGCCCGTGCTGGACAGGTCAAGGCTCTGGGCCCTCTGCCTGAGCGCTATGTAGTTATCAAGGGCGATACCCTGTATTCCATCGCTTTCCGCTATGGCCTTGATTACCACGCTCTTGCCCGTATCAACAATATCGAGCCACCATACAATCTGGCCCTTGGTCAGGTACTGCTGTTAAAGCTGCAGTCCCAGCGTGCTCCAAGCTATGTAGTACAGAAGGGTGATACCCTCTACTCCATTGCCCGCAAGAACAATCAGTCTGTATCTTTCCTTGCAGGTGTTAACAATCTTGAGCCTCCATACAATCTCACTGTAGGTCAGAGAATTCTGCTCAGCCGTGAGAACTCTCAGGACACCAGCCGTCCTCAGCCAGCCCGCCCGGCTGAAGTACCGGTAGCAGGTCAGCAGTCTCAGATTGCCCAGACCACTCCTCAGAAGGCTCCATCCGCCACCCAGCCTGGCAAGCCTGCAGCTCAGGCTCCGGCTGTTAACAAGGTTCCACCTGTAGCCCAGACTCCTGTTGTTAATTCCAAGACCCGCAAGGTAGCCGGTGTTACCTGGTCATGGCCAACATCAGGCAAGGTTATCGAGCAGTTCTCCACTGCCGAGCAGGGCAACAAGGGTATCGATATTGCCGGTAACCGTGGCCAGGCCATTCTGTCTGCAGCTGACGGTCAGGTAGTTTATTCAGGCAACGCTCTGCGTGGCTTTGGTAACCTCATTATCATCAATCACAATAATGAGTACCTGTCAGCCTATGCCCACAATGACGTCATGCTGGTCAAGGAAGGTCAGAAGGTAAAGCGCGGTCAGCACATTGCCCGCATGGGTAATACCGATGCCGCCTCACCACGTCTGCACTTTGAAATCCGCTACCGTGGTCAGTCCGTAAATCCGGTCAGCTACCTGCCAAAATAGCCCAAGTAAGCACGTCCCTTGCGGGGCCGTGCTTCCAGCTTCGGCACAACAAAAAAGCTCCTGCCACCGCAAGGTGACAGGAGCTTTTTTGTTGCCCGGTTCCAGGCGTAGCCCTATGGCCCAGTTGCCCGGCCCCAGGCTGCGCCCGGTGCCGGTCCAGGCTCAGGGCCATCGCAGAGCCACGGCCATGGATACGGCTCCAGGCCGCGCCCGGTGCCGGACAGACCTGCGGCCATGGCAGAGCCACGGAATGGATATGGCCTTATTCCTCGCGTGAGCGCAGGCTCTCCTTGAGGCGGCTTAAGGTATTAAGAGCCTCAAGCGGGGTAAGGCTGTTGAGGTCGATGGTGGCAATGACATTGCGCAGCTCATGTGAGGCCTTGAGCTCATGCTCAAGAGTGGCTTTGGCAGCCTCGCTTTCAAACACGCGAGCCTCGAGGCTGGCAATGTGAGCATTGGCATTGCGCAGTGCTTCAGCCAGCTGAGCTCCCTGGGTATCGCCGGCAGCCTGACCATTGTCACTTTCCTGAGCTCCGCTTTCCAGAGCGTCCTCGGAGAGATTGAGCAGCGGAGCGGTAAATATGTCAGCTGACTCAAGCTCCTTGGTGCGGGCGTTATAAAAGCCAATGGCACTTTTGGTAATGGCTGGCGGAACACCGGCCAGGCGGGCTACCTCAATACCGTAGGAGCGGGACTGACGGCCTGGCTGAGCGGTATAGAAGAACACCATGCGCCCATTGAACTCACGGGCATTAAAGCACAGGTTGAAGGCATTGGCGTAATTCTCCACCAGAGCTGTAACCTCGGTGTAGTGAGTGGCAAACATGGTCAGAGGACGCACCTTGCGGCTCAGGAACTGCACAATGGCCTCTGCTATGGCTGCACCTTCAGCACCTGAAGTGCCACGGCCTACCTCGTCCATAATCACCAGACTGTGGGCGGTAGCGTTATTGACAATAGTGGCAGTCTCCTCCATTTCCACCATGAAGGTAGAACGGCCTGAAGCCAGGTCATCAGAGGCGCCGATACGGGTAAAGATACGGTCAATATCGCCAATTACAGCCTCAGAAGCCGGCACAAAGGAGCCTATGCGGGCCATGATGGCAATCAGAGCAGTCTGGCGCATAAAGGTGGATTTACCACCCATGTTAGGACCGGAAATGACGGCAAGCGACTTCTGGGAGTTAAGCTCGAGGCTGTTGACTATGAACTGGCTGTCGCTGATAGCCTCAACCACAGGATGACGGCCTTCAACAATTTTGATATGGCTGTCAGTGCTCAGCTGCGGTCTGACATAGTGGCGCTTGAGAGCCACGCGCGCAAGCGACAGGGAAACGTCGAGCATGGCAATGTTATGAGCAAAAGCGCTCAGACGTGGCAGGGCTAAAATGAGCTCCTCAATGAGGCGGTCATAAAGCTCCTTTTCCAGCTGCAGGCAGCGGGTCCTGGCAGACAGGGTTTTTTCCTCAAGTACCTTGAGCTCAGGGGTGATATAGCGCTCACTGTTTTTGAGGGTCTGACGGCGTACATACTCGGCAGGCACCTTGTCGGCACTCAGGCGTGAGACCTCAATGTAGTAGCCGTGCACATTGTTAAAGCGCACCTTGAGGGTATTGATACCGGTGCGGGCCTTTTCTCTTTCTTCAATGGCCAGCAGCACATTCTCTGAGCCGTTCTGCAGATCACGCAGCTCATCGAGCTCCTGATTGAAGCCCTCGGCAATCACTCCGCCATCGCGAATCATCAGAGCCGGAAATTCAGCTACGGCCCTACGCAGCAGCGTACCCATGTCCCCAAGGTCAGGGAGCATGCCGGCCTTTTCAGCCAGCAGCAGCTTCATGCGACCGGTTATCTCCCCGGCAGCCACCAGCTCCTCAGGTCTCTGGCTGTCAGCCCCGTCAAGCTCATCATCCCAGTCATCGCCAGCATCACCAGCATCAGCAGAATCAGAACCTGCATCAGCCACATCGCCAGCGTCACCACCAGCTGCAGCTCCGGCTGCAGCATCATCTGCCTCATCCCACTCGTCCACTGGCACATCATCATTGAGCTCAGTAACGGCAGCCCCATCAGCAGCATCGGCAGCAGCCTCAGCTGATTCCTGAAGCTGTGCAGCCACATCGGCAGGGCCAGGACCCTCAGCTCCAGTGACTTTGAACAGTGGCTCATCAAAACTCTCAGAGTCACTGCCGGCACCATCAGCTTTACCTGCTGCGGCCTTGCCAGGGGCAGCTTTCTTTTTGCTTCTGGTGGCCCTGACAGCCTTGCCAGACTTGCGGCCCTTGTCAGACGAAGCTGCGCCATCTGTGCCAGCGGCACCAGCAGCACCAGCAACAGCGGCCTCATCATCGCCGACCTCCGGCTTAATGCCGGCATCAAGCTGCTCTGGGGTGATGCCGGTACCTTCGAGCAGCAGGGAGCGGAACTGCGGAAGCAGTTCAATGGCATCACGCAGCTTGGAAAGGTCACGAGGCTTGGCTGAGCGCAGACCAATACGGGCCACAATGCGCTCAAGGTCGCCCATGGAGGAGAGCAGCTCGGTAAGCTCTACTGAGCGAGGGGCATGTTGCAGGGCTTCAACCAGATCAAGGCGGCTGTTGATCTGCTCGTTATTGCGCAGCGGATTGACCAGCATGGAGCGCAGCAGACGGGTACCCATAGGAGTACGGGTCTCATCAAGTACACCCAGCACCGATGCCCTGTCATTGCCATTGAGATTGTCGACCAGCTCCAGATTCTTCTGGGCGGTGCGGTCAATAATCACCATGCCTGAAAGGCTGTCATTGCCAATGGAGGTGACATGCTCAATGTCTACATTCTGGGTGCTCTTGACGTAGTTGAGCAAAGCACCGGCAGCGCGTATGCCCAGCTTCATGGAGGCAATACCAAAGCCGCTCAGGGAACGGGTCTTGAACTGAGTGCACAGCTGCTTTAAGGCACCGTCATAGTTGAAGTCCCACAGTGGCAGAGCCTTGCGGCAGGTGACATTCTGTATATCCTGGAAATAGCGGAAGCGCTCAGGATAGAGCAGCTCGGCAGGATTGAGCTTGGAGAGTAAAATGCCCAGCTCAGCCATGGAATCAAGCTCGGTAACAAGAAACTGTCCGGTACTGATATTGAGCCTGGCAAGAGCAAAGCGATCCTTTTCCTCAAAGACGCAGCACAGTACATTGTCCTGATTGTCAGGGACCATGCCCTCATCGGTAACAGTACCAGGGGTAATGATGCGGGTTACCTTGCGGGTAATCATGGCACCTTTGGTGCGGTCACCTACCTGCTCGCAGATAACTACTGAGCGGCCCATCTTGATAAGACGGCCAATGTAGTTGTCGGCGGCATGGTAGGGAACACCGGCCATAGGGACAGGAGCGCCGCCCTGATTGCCTCTGCGGGTCAGGGTGATATCCAGCAGATTGGATACGGTGCGGGCATCATCAAAGAAGAGTTCGTAGAAGTCACCCAGGCGGTAGAACACCAGGGTATCAGGATAGTTCTTCTTAACCTCGAAGTACTGACGCATCATAGGCGTCAGCTCATCAACATTGATTCCTTCAGTCATGCAAACCTCGCTACCTGCCGCCACAGGACAGTTAAGTGCCACAGCAGAACGCCCGCAGCATCACAGCAGCGGCATCCTGTCCCCTGCAGCCGACACCAGGCCAGCGCGCAACCGCGCGCCGCCCGGCCCAGCCACAGCGCCAGCCCCGGCACACCTGCATCTGTATGCAGGAAAGCCCGAAGCTGACCACAAAATTCGCCCCACATCACAAGCCACAGACTCATAACGGGGACGGCACTGAATTATACGCGATTGCAGGCTCAACCCCGTTCAAATGGTCAGGGAAAATACAAAGCTGTAACCCTCCCGCCACATCAGGGAAGTTCCTGCAATAGTCAGTGCCCTTATGATGGCACGAAATGCCGCCCTGTAACGCAAATGAGGGTTGCAATTAGCGCCATCCAGACCATCAAAACAAATAAACGGTAAACACCAGACACCAGACACAAAACAGCAAAAAAGCAAAAAGCAAAAAGCAAAAAGCAAAAAGCAGAAAACAAAAAGGCGGGATAATCCCGCCTTGATGATAAAGAGAGAAAGAAATCTGACTACTGACCTAACAGGCTCAGAGCGATAGTTGGACGCTGGTTTGCCTGGGCCAGAACAGTCTGGGAAGCCTGCTGAATGATGTTGTTCTGAGTCAGCGCAGCGGTCTCAGAGGCGAAGTCTGTGTCACGAATTCTGCTGCGGGCATCAGCCTCATTCTCGGAAATGGAAGCCTGATTGCGAATAGTGCTTTCCATACGATTTTGGAGAGCACCAAGACCAGCACGCTTGGAATCAACAACCTGGATTATCTTATCGATATTAGCAAGTGTGTACTGAGCTAATGATGCGGCAGAAATAGTCCAGCGCACTTCGGCCTTATTGCCTGCATCAGTAACAATGCCGTTCTTTGCATCAGGCTTATTACCACCAGCAGCAGGAATATCCACGGCTGCTGCAAAGCCAGCCATCTTAGCCAGGCCAGACATGGTGAATGCAGCAGACCAGTTCAGGGATAAAGTGTCATTGGCATTAGCGCCCACCTGGAAAACAATCTTACCGGCATTTGCTGCACCCACACTTGGTATAAGACTATTTGTGTTCTTAAGATGTGCAGTCTGATTAGTATTATCTCTTGGACCATTAAGAATGGTAGCACCTGCAAAGGTGGTCTGACGAGCAATACGGTTGATTTCCTGGGAGAGCTGGGTAACTTCTTCCTGAAGGGCCTTACGGTCAGAAGCAGAGTTGGTGCCGTTAGCGGACTGGACTGCCAGCACGCGGATGCGCTGGAGCATGTTGGTGGTTTCGTCCAGGGCGCCTTCGATGGTCTGGGCAAGGGCAATACCGTCATTGGTGTTACGGTTACCCTGGTTGAGGCCGTTAATCTGGGAAGTCAGGCGGTCGGAGATCTGAAGGCCGGCGGCGTCATCCTTTGCAGAGTTGATACGCAGGCCTGAGGAGAGTCTCTGGTATGAGGTATTTAAGCTCAGAGTGGCATTGCTCAGCTTGCGCTGGGCATTGATGGATGAAACATTCGTATTAACGTAAAGAGCCATATTCAAACTCCCCTGCAGCCCTGAATAATGGCCGCTACATAATCTTCTCTTATCGTTCGCATGTCATGGACATGTGCATAGTTATCTTCTCTGTCTGCAATGGCTATGCCATGCAGCAGCGGGCCGGATAAGGCAAAATCCAGAAAGCAAAAAGGCGGGATAAGCCCGCCTTGATGATAAGAGAGAAAGAAAAATCTGATTACTGACCTAACAGGCTTAGAGCGATAGTAGGACGCTGGTTAGCCTGGGCCAGAACAGTCTGGGAAGCCTGCTGGATGATGTTGTTCTGGGTCAGAGCTGCAGTTTCAGAGGCGAAGTCTGTGTCACGAATTCTGCTACGGGCATCAGCCTCATTCTCAGAAATGGAAGCCTGATTTCTAATGGTGCTTTCCATACGATTTTGGATTGCGCCCAGCTCAGCACGGCGTGAGTCTACAGCCTGAATTACAGCATCGATGTTTGCAAGTGTGTTGGTTGCTAAAGATGCAGTTGAGATTGTCCATCTAACTTCAGAAAGTAGATTGTTGTCTACAACGAGACCCTTTTGAGCATTAACAGGGGCATTACCAGGGTTGTTAGTTGCCTGCGGTAAGCCGGCCATCTTTGCCAGGCCTGATAATGTGAAAGCATCAGCCCAGTTAAGAGTAAGTGTATCGCCTGCATTAGCGCCTACCTGGAAAATAATCTTGCCTGCATTATTACCAGTGCCAGGAATAAGGCTGTTAGGGTTGTTCAGGTGTTTGTTGTTTGCGGCATTATTACCTGTAACTGCTTTGCCATTGATGACAGTTGCACCAGCAAAGGTAGTCTGACGGGCGATACGGTTGATTTCCTGGGAGAGCTGCGTGACTTCTTCCTGGAGAGCCTTGCGGTCAGCAGATGAATTGGTGCCGTTGGCAGCCTGAACAGCCAGCACACGGATGCGCTGGAGCATGTTGGTGGTTTCGTCCAGGGCGCCTTCGATGGTCTGGGCAAGGGCGATACCGTCATTGGTGTTACGGTTGCCCTGGTTGAGACCGTTAATCTGGGAGGTCAGGCGGTCGGAGATCTGAAGACCGGCGGCGTCGTCCTTGGCGGAGTTGATTCGCAGGCCTGAGGAGAGTCTCTGGTATGAGGTATTTAAGCTCAGAGTGGCATTGCTCAGCTTGCGCTGGGCATTGATGGATGAGACATTCGTATTAACGTAAAGAGCCATATTCAAACTCCCCTTACAGCCTGCATTCGGCCGCTAAATAATCTTCTCTTATCGTTCGCATGTCCTGGACATGGGCACAGTTTCTAATGATCAGGCTGCAATGCCTATGCCACGCAACCACGTGCGATACAAAGCAAAAAGGCGGGATAAACCCGCCTCGATGATAAGAGAAAAAATCTGATTACTGACCTAACAGGCTCAGAGCAATGGTAGGGCGCTGGTTAGCCTGGGCCAGAACGGTCTGGGAAGCCTGCTGGATGATGTTGTTCTGAGTCAGCGCAGCGGTCTCAGAGGCGAAGTCTGTGTCACGAATTCTGCTGCGGGCATCAGCCTCATTCTCGGAAATGGAAGCCTGGTTGCGAATGGTACTTTCCATACGATTCTGGAGAGCGCCAAGGCCTGCACGCTTGGAGTCAACAGCCTGGATTACCTTGTCGATATTTGCAAGGGTGTTTGTAGCAAAATCAGCTGTAGAAATGGTCCAACGTACCTTGGATTTACCGTTGGTTCCATCACTGAGATACAGGCCGTTTTTACCTTTATCTGCACCTGTATCAGCCTTACCTATGTTGGCCATAACTGCCAGGCCAGACATTGTGAATGGTTGGTCCCATAAAAGGGATAAAGTGTCATTAGCATTAGCACCAACCTGGAAAACGATCTTGCCGTTATCAGGAATAAGGCTGTTAGTTTCTTTTAAATGGTTACCACCTTGAGGATTAGGGTTGTTCTTACCATTAAGAACCTTAGCACCAGCAAATGTTGTCTGGCGAGCAATACGGTTGATTTCCTCAGACAGCTGGGTTACTTCTTCCTGGAGAGCCTTACGATCGGCTTCGGAGTTGGTACCGTTAGCTGACTGTACTGCCAGTACGCGGATGCGCTGGAGCATGTTGGTGGTCTCGTCCAGAGCACCTTCAATGGTCTGGGCAAGGGCAATACCGTCGTTGGTGTTACGGTTGCCCTGGTTGAGGCCGTTAATCTGGGAGGTAAGACGGTCGGAGATCTGAAGGCCGGCGGCGTCATCCTTGGCGGAGTTGATACGCAGGCCTGAGGAGAGTCTCTGGTATGAGGTATTTAAGCTCAGAGTGGCATTGCTCAGCTTGCGCTGGGCATTGATGGATGAAACATTCGTATTAACGTAAAGAGCCATATTCAAACTCCCCTTACAGCCTAAATTCGGCCGCTACATAATCTTCTCTTATCGTTCGCATGTCATGGACATGGGCATAGTTTTATAAGTCCAGTTGCAATGGACATGCCATACATATAAATCCGTGTAAAAGTAAAAAGGCGGGTTTTGCAACCCGCCCTGGAAGATATAGAGAGAGAAATTACTATTCCAAATTACTGTCCCAACAGGCTCAGAGCGATAGTAGGACGCTGATTGGCCTGGGCCAGAACGGTCTGGGAAGCCTGCTGGATGATGTTGTTCTGAGTCAGAGCGGCGGTCTCAGCGGCGAAGTCTGTGTCACGAATTCTGCTGCGTGCATCAGCCTCATTTTCAGAAATGGAAGCCTGATTTCTAATGGTGCTTTCCATGCGGTTCTGGAGAGCGCCAAGGCCTGCACGCTTGGAGTCAACAGCCTGGATAACCTTGTCGATATTAGCAAGTGTATTAGTTGCTAAATCTGCAGTCGAAATGGTCCAGCGTACTTTTGACTTGCCGTTATTTGCATCACTTAGCCACAGTCCGTTTTTACCAGCATTTTGACCAGCACCTTCAGCTTTACCGATCTGAGCCATTACGGCTAAGCCTGACAATGTAAACGGCTCTCCCCAGTTCAGTGAAAGAGTATCATTTGCATTAGCACCTACCTGAAAGACAATCTTTCCGTTATCAGGAATAAGGCTGTTAGTTTCTTTTAAGTGGTTACCACCTTGAGGATTAGGATTGTTCTTACCATTAAGTACTTTTGCACCAGCAAAAGTAGTCTGGCGGGCGATACGGTTAATCTCCTCAGAGAGCTGAGTAACCTCCTCCTGGAGGGCCTTACGATCGGCTTCGGAGTTGGTGCCGTTAGCGGACTGTACTGCCAGTACACGGATGCGCTGGAGCATGTTGGTTGTTTCGTCCAGCGCGCCTTCGATGGTCTGGGCAAGGGCGATACCGTCATTGGTGTTGCGGTTGCCCTGGTTCAGGCCGTTAATCTGGGAGGTCAGGCGGTCGGAGATCTGCAGACCGGCTGCGTCATCCTTGGCGGAGTTGATGCGCAGGCCCGAGGACAGCCTCTGGTATGAGGTGTTTAAGCTCAGAGTGCTGTTAGCCAGCTTGCGCTGGGCATTAATGGACGAGACATTCGTGTTTACGTACAGGGCCATAGTTAATCTCCCTTATGGCCTTATACGGCCGCTAACTCATTGTTTGCCCTTTAGGCTTGTTCTCACATGGTGCTATTAGGTTTGTCTAAAGCAATATGAGTGCCATGTATTCATATATGTTAAATGTTGAAACTATGAGTAATGCTGCACGATGATTTAGACAGGGCAGTGCAAAATGCCGTTTCGGCATATGCTTGCCTTAAACCCTGTCTTATATGGTCCTGTATTGCCTGTGTTGTGGCACGGCTTTGCTCTTGAGGGCAGGTTGTTGCCCTGGCGGCACAGGGAGGGTTGCAATTAGGAGTTGTTTACAGGGCAAAATCGCTGTAATTGCTGTCAGAGTGATATTAGCTGTGTATGATCGGTACCAGTTACGAGACTGTTAATGAGAGGAATAACCAATGGACATGAACGCTCTTGAGGAAACTGCAGCCCGTTTTGCTCAGGACTATGAGCAGCACAGTCATGTTTTTGCTACTGCTGAATCCTGCACTGGCGGTCTGATAGGAGCAGCCATTACAGAGATTGCCGGTTCATCTGCATGGTTTGACCGTGGCTTTATCACCTACACCAATGAGGCCAAGCAGCAGCTTCTTGGGGTAAGTGAGCAGGTACTCGTTCAATGGGGAGCCGTGAGTGTTCAGACTGCATGTCAGATGGTCAGCGGGGCTCTTAATCACTCCAGTGCTGACATTGCAGTGGCGGTAACAGGTATTGCCGGTCCTGGTGGCGGCACAGAGCTTAAGCCTGTGGGCACTGTGTGCATTGCATTTAAGCGTCGCAGCGATGACAGCTGCCATGTAAAGTGCCATCATTTCCCTGGCAACCGCTCAGAGGTACGTAAAGCTACTGTCCTTGAGGCGCTCAATGGTCTGCTGACACTGAGCAGTGGTAAAAGCCTTGAGGGCTATGAGCAGCGACAGACCAGCGGCGAGCCCCTGTAGTACTGTGGTACAACTGTGAGGCAGCTTTGCAGCTTTGCATCTTTACAGTTGTGTAGCTTTGTAGATGTGGCGGGACTGCGCTCCGCTCTCTGTGCTGTCAATGGCTCAGTTCCTGGGCATGACAGGCGGATGGGACGGAGACAGGTGCAGGGCATTGATCCTTGCTATGGCTTATAATTGCGAAGAGGCGAACAATTTTTTCTCAAACGAACTGCAGAGGTTTTTTTGCAGGGTACGCTTCGCTATCATTATCTGGCTCAAAGGGCATCAGTGTATATGGAAGCTGCCCGGGACTTGAGCTGTTATCAGGTCGAATATATCCGGAGCGGGCGCTGACAGCCGACTGGTCCTCTGGTTTTATGCCGGTTCATGACATGTCTTTTGCATGAGCATGACGGCCCGATGAGGCAGGGCAGGAGAAGCCCTGGCTGTCGATATTGGCTGCCGACTGATAGTTAACCCTGGTGCGGGGTAAGAGCACCACAGATTTCCTGCATGCTTTGCACAGCTGCACTGGCGGCGGCAAAGCATGGTATCAATTGAGATTTCATGCTGGCGATAATTTAGCTGTCGTTAATATGCGACGGGCTGATAAATCCGCTACAATTTCAGCAGAAGATTTTTTAACCCCTAAATGGTGATGTTCTATGGCAGGTGCAAATAAAGCAAAAAAAGATACTGGCAGCTCAGCAGGCTCAGGCAGCAAGCTCGCTTCCAATCTTACAACTGATCCAAAAAAGCAAAAGGCCATTGAAGCTGCGATGGAACACATCGAGCGTCAGTTTGGCAAGGGCGCCATTATGCGCCTTGGTCAGGGTGAGATGGTAGAAATTGAGTCCATCCCAACCGGTTCCCTGACTCTCGATATCGCCCTTGGTGTGGGCGGTCTGCCAATGGGCCGTATTATCGAAATCTACGGTCCTGAGTCCTCTGGTAAGACCACTTTAACTCTCGAACTGATTGCTCAGGCTCAAAAGCGCGGCAAGGTCTGTGCTTTCGTGGACGCCGAGCACGCTCTGGACACCATTTATGCTCAGAAGCTGGGTGTTCAGGTCAACAATCTGCTGCTCTCCCAGCCAGATACCGGTGAGCAGGCTCTGGACATTGTTGAGACTCTGGTCCGTTCCGGCGGTATCGACGTTATCATCGTGGACTCCGTAGCTGCCCTGGTACCAAAGGCAGAAATTGAAGGCGACATGGGTGACAATCACGTAGGTCTGCAGGCTCGTCTGATGTCCCAGGCCTTACGTAAGCTTACCGGTACCATCAAGCAGGCTAACTGCATGGTTGTGTTCATCAACCAGCTGCGTATGAAGATCGGTGTGATGTTCGGCAGCCCTGAGACCACCACCGGCGGTAACGCTCTGAAGTACTACGCCTCTGTACGTCTTGATATCCGCAAGGCAACTCCAATCAAGGAGAAGGACACCGTCATCGGTAACGAGACCCGCGTAAAGGTTGTAAAGAACAAGGTTGCCCCGCCATTCAAGCAGGCCAACTTCCAGATTCTCTTCAACTACGGTATTTCCAAGAACGGCGAGCTCATCGACCTTGGTGTCCAGCTCAAGTTTGTGGACAAGACCGGCGCCTGGTTTGCCTACAACGGCACCAAGATTGGCCAGGGCAAGACCAATGCTATCCGCTACCTGGACGAGCATCCTGAGGTTGCTGATGAGCTTGAGGCCAAGATCCGTGACTTCTTCAAGCAGAACTCCGATTACTCCAGCTCTGCTGAGCTCGGTGCTGCCGATGATGCTGAGCCATCCATGGGGGGTTCAGATGATGAGGATATGCCACCTCTTGAGGATGTCGAAGATGAGGAGCTCGTAAGCGAGATCCCTGAGGACCTCTAACTTACAGCAGCTATCTGCAGCCATGGGGCTCATGACTGTCATGAAACCCTGTGGTAACTGTACAATGACGCAGGCTTTGCCCTCCATAAGTGGAGGCCCGGAGCCTGCGTCATTTGTTTAGGGGCGCAGCACGATCATCTGAGCAGGTGCGCGGTCTGGGCATGGACAGGCGCAGTCGGGACCATGAAGTGCAGAGCAGGACAGCCGCGCAGGCCAGTATGCGGCACAGCAGCTGAGGCGGCTGCTGCGTCAGGTACTGCCGGGGCCGGGCATGATTAACTTTTGAGTGTGTACAGGAGAGCCTTAGATGTGGGCCAGAAAATCCTATAAGAAGCGTTCTTACTCATCTGAGCCGCGTGAGCTCAGCGAGAGCATTCCTGACGCGGTCAATTTCATGGTGGGACTGCTGTCCAAAAGAGAGTATTCAGCTAAGGAGCTCAGGGAAAAGACCCTGAAGCGCTATACCGAAATAGCCACAGATGAGGCCTTGCTTATCTGCCAGCAAAGAGGCTATCAGAGTGAGCAGCGCTATGCCGAAATGCTGGTCCGTCATATGGAATTTGCCCTGTACGGTCCGATGAAGCTTCAGTTTGAAGCCCGCCGTAAGGGCGTGGACCTGGAGCTGGTCAGAGAGGCCGCTGCCGAGGTCAACTGGGAAGAGCTGGCTTACGATGCCCTGGTCAAGAAGTATGGTGAGCAGGAGCTTGAGTATGAACAGCGCCAGAAAGCGCTGGCATATCTGGCCCGACGTGGCTTTGCCGCCGGTACCTGCATCAAGGCCATGGAAGAGCTCAAGCGCCGCCTTGATGAGGCCGAAGAGTAGCCATGGAGCATGGGCTTGCCGCTCTGCCTTGTAAGGACGGCAGCTGCAATGGCCTGCATGAGCGTCAGCCAGGACTGCAAGGCAGCAGCATGGGCAGCTCATGGTCATCTTAGCTGTCTCATCCATGGGGCCAGCATAAGTGTGGCTGAACGGCCCTGGCTGGCATGCAGTTGCATTCCGGTCTGACAATACGGCAGCGGTAAGGCAGCAGCGGCTAATGCGGCAGGGGCAGCAGCGGCTGGCTACACTGGCAGTGAGGTCTGCCAGTGCGGGGGATGCGGGTCAGGTGCTGGTGCAGGTGCTGTGGGCTGGGCTGGGCTGACAGGGTAAATTTTCGCTGTCAGGCCTAAAGTGATAGTATGGAATCAGCAATATAGTTTCCGGCTGTGGCGGGTTCAGGCAGAGCTGATGGTCAGTCTGAGCCAGGTCAGGTCCGGTCAGCAGTTAAGAGAATTTTATTAATGAGTGATGTAATTACACTGCAGGTTTCTGATGAATTTCATGGCAAGCGTCTTGATGCCATTCTTGGCGGCATGATTGACAGCCATTCGCGCAGTGCCTTACGCACCCTGATTGATGAGGGTAAAGTTCTGGTTGACGGCAAGGTGCTCAATAAGGCCAGCATCAAGCTCAATGCCGGTCAGAACATTGAGGTTCACATGGATGAGCCTGAAAGTCTTGAGGCTGTTCCTGAGGATATTCCTCTGAACATTGTCTATCAGGACGATGATCTGATTGTCATTAACAAGCCAATCAACTTTGTGGTTCACCCTGGCGCCGGTGTAAAGAACGGCACAGTGATGAATGCCATGCTCTATCATTTCCCTCAGACTGCCGTGCTGGCCCGTGCCGGTATTGTTCACCGTCTGGACAAGGATACATCCGGTCTTATGGTCATTGCTCTTAGCCAGACAGCTCAGCATCACCTCATCAAGGCTATCAGCAAGCATCTGGTAGTTCGTGAGTATGAGGCCATTGTTGAAGGAGAGCTTACTGCAGGCGGTACCGTGGATGCACCAATCGGCCGTGATCTGCACAACCGTACCCGTATGGCTGTTATGCCTGATGGCATGGGCCGTGAGGCTGTTACCCATTACCGTGTAATGGAGCGCTATCGTGCCCACACCCGTCTTAAGCTGCGCCTTGAGACTGGCCGTACCCACCAGATTCGTGTTCACATGGCCTCGCTGCACCATCCGCTGCTGGGTGATACCCAGTATGGCGGCCGCCGTATCAAACATATTGCCGGTGCCAGTGCCGAGCTTGATCAGGCTCTCAATGCCTACCGCCATCAGGCCCTGCACGCCAGTCATATCGAATTTGAGCATCCGGTAACCGGAGAGACCCTGTCCTTTGACGCTCCGATACCTGAGGAAATGAAGAACCTCATGGATCTGCTCAGAGAAGATTACAAACTCAATGGCCTGTACTAAAGACAGAGCCTAAGGAGCTGTTATGACACGTACAGTTGATGGAATTGAAGTTCCTCCTTTTGATGCCTGGAAGGAGCAGCACAAAAACTATGTGCTCAACAATCTCAGGCAGTCCCTGTATAAGGGGCGCTACATGATCATTGACTGCTTTGAAAACGATGTGACCGCGTTCTACACCACCCGTTTTGATGGTGTGAGCAAGGCTCCTTATGACAGTTTCAACATGGCTTTGCATGTCGGTGATAACGAAGCTGACGTGCTGGCCAACCGCAAGACCATGAATGAGGACTTTGGCCTCGAGCATACCTGTTTTATGAACCAGACTCATTCAGCTGATGTCATTGTGGTTGATGAAAGCAACAGGCATCAGGACTGCTTTGACTGTGATGCCCTGGTAACCAGTCAGAAAAAGACTGCCATTGCAGTTATGACAGCCGACTGTCTTCCTCTGATCCTCTGTGACGAGGAGAACAATGTCTGTGCCGCTATCCACTGCGGCTGGCGCGGTATTGCCGGAGGTATTATCGAAAACAGCGTCCATGCCATGGAAAAGCTCGGAGCCAGCACTCAAAGCATTCGCGGCTTTCTGGGACCGGCCATTGGACCACACTCCTTTGAAATAGGCGCTGAGGTAAGAGAGCAGTTCCTTAAAAAGGATGAGGGTTACCAGGACTGTTTTATGGTGCTGGATCATACTGATGACAAGGGCAATCCCAAGTATCTGTGCCACATCTACCGTCTGGCAGTGAACACCCTGCGCTCACTGGGCGTAGACGGCCCAATCTTTGGCGGCCGTGCTGACACCTTCATGCAGACCTCAGTGTTCTACTCCTATCGCAAGGCCAGTGTCACCGGCCGCATGGCCTCAGTCATCTGTCTGAACTGACCGGCCTGCCATCCAGCAGCACCACCTCCCAGGCGGCGGCAGCTGCTGCCCGTCCGGCTGGACGGCCTGGCCTGAACAACAGGGGGCATGATCGAACCATTTGATATGGTCGGTCATGCCCCCTGTGTTATTTCAGCGTCGTAGATTTCAACCGCCGTGGCGGGCAGGCGACGCTGCCCGGCCCGTTGCAGTATGCTGATGGCCGCTGCCAGCTGTCAGCTTCACTGCTGTGTCTGACCTGCGGTCAGGGGACGGCCATGGAGCTGCCAGGGGCCGGCCACAGTACCGCCTGGCTGCCAGCTGGCAATGGCGGCCGGGCTGCGGCACGGCCAGCTGCGGCTCATGAGCTTTTGCAGTGGCTGCGGTGTTGGACAAGCAGGTCTTTGGGGTGGCACGGGGAGAAAAGGTACTTTTGGTTTTAGCTTGTGTTTGATGGTGGCGGTAAGTTAGCGGGTTAATGGTATTTTTAGAAAAATATTTTGACTCAGGACTTTAATTATTTGTCCCCTGTCCCCAAGTAAAATGGTGTAGGAGCTATAAGCACAACCCGCAAAAGCTCAGCTGATAAACAGCATGTTTATCAGTCTTGGCGATGGTCTATAGATATCATGAGTCTGGCTCTGGTATCACGGGTTCAGTACAGGAGATCACCTGCGGTTACCTGCTGCCTCCGGCTGCTGCCAGCTGATGTGTTTTCAGTCATGGTTGTAGTGGAAGCGGTGGTTGCCAGGGGAAGGGTGGTCCGGTAGAAGTGAAAAGCTGTCCATGGCCCGGGTTAAAGTGTTTAGGCCTGAGGACAGGCAGATGCTGTAGCCAAAGAGTAGATTTTATTTTTGGAGGAACGATATGCGTTTGGATCGTTTTACAGTCAAGTTTCAAGAAGCCTTATCTGACGCACAATCGTTAGCAGTTGGACACGATAACCAGTTTATCGAGCCAGTTCATATCATGTCTGCCCTGGTAGCCCAGGAAGACGGCTCAATCCGTCCGCTGTTAACCTTAGCTGGTTCCGACCCTCAGGCTGTAAAAATTCTGGTCGACAAGGCCGTAGACAACCTGCCACGCGTTCAGGGCGTAGGAGGTGATCTGCAGCTGTCCCCACAGACAGGCAGAATCTTAAATTTATGTGACAAGCTCTCCCAGAAAGCCAAGGACTCCTTTATCTCATCAGAGATTTTCGTCATGGCTGCCATGGAGACAGAGGGCGACCTCAAGCGTATTCTCGAGCAGTGCAACCTCTCCCGCGAGAAGCTGCTTAAGGCTTTTGAGACTGTGCGTGCCGGCAATAATGTAGATGATGAAAATGCCGAAAGCTCACGTGGCGCTCTGGGTAAATATACAGTTGACCTTACTGAGCGTGCCGAGCAGGGCAAGCTTGATCCTGTTATTGGCCGTGATGAGGAAATCCGCCGTACCATTCAGGTTCTGCAGCGTCGTACCAAGAACAATCCTGTGCTCATTGGTGAGCCTGGTGTTGGTAAGACTGCCATTGTCGAGGGTCTTGCTCAGCGTATTGTTAAGGGCGAAGTACCTGAGGGTCTGCGTAACAAGAAAGTGCTGACCCTGGACCTGGGCGCTCTGATTGCCGGTGCCAAATACCGTGGTGAGTTTGAAGAACGTCTTAAGGGCGTGCTCAATGAGCTTGCCAAGCAGGGCGGCAAGGTAATTCTCTTCATTGATGAGCTGCACACCATGGTTGGTGCCGGCAAGGCCGATGGTGCCATGGATGCGGGCAATATGTTAAAGCCTGCCCTTGCCCGTGGTGAGCTGCACTGCGTAGGCGCTACTACTCTTGATGAGTACCGTGAGTACATCGAAAAGGATGCCGCTCTGGAGCGTCGTTTCCAGAAGGTACTGGTAGAAGAGCCAAGTGTTGAGAGCACCATTGCCATTCTGCGTGGTCTGAAGGAGCGTTATGAGCTGCATCACCATGTGCAGATTACCGATCCGGCCATTGTGGCAGCAGCCACTCTGTCAAACCGTTACATTACCGATCGTCAGCTGCCAGATAAGGCCATTGACCTTATTGATGAGGCCGCTGCCAGCATCCGTCTGCAGATTGATTCCAAGCCTGAGCCTCTTGATCGTATCGATCACCGTCTGATTCAGCTCAAGATGGAGCGTCAGGCCATTGCCCGTGAGCAGGATGAGGCCAGCAAGAAGCGTCTTGCCGCCATTGATGCTGACATTAAGGAAAATGAAGCTGAGTACCAGCGTCTGGATGAAATCTGGAAGGCTGAAAAGCTCATGCTTGAGGGCACCCAGAAGTACAAGGTTGAGCTTGATAATGCCCGTCATGAGTATGATGTGGCCAAGCGTAACGGCGACCTCAACCGTATGAGTGAGCTGCAGTACGGCATCATTCCTGAGCTCGAGCAGAAGATTAAGGCAGCATCAGCTGCTGAGGGTCAGAAGACCGATCTGCTTAAGAACAAGGTAACTGATACTGAGATTGCTGATGTAGTCTCACGTGCTACTGGTATTCCGGTATCGCGCATGATGGAAGGTGAGCGTCAGAAGCTGCTGCGCATGGAGGACAATCTCCATCAGCGTGTGATTGGCCAGGATGAGGCAGTAGCTGCCATTTCCTCAGCAATCAGACGTTCCCGTGCCGGTCTTTCTGATCCAAACCGTCCAATCGGCTCCTTCTTATTCCTTGGTCCTACTGGTGTAGGTAAGACTGAGCTGTGTAAGGCTGTAGCCGAGTTCATGTTCGACTCCACCAAAGCCATGGTGCGTATTGACATGTCCGAGTACATGGAAAAGCACACAGTGGCCCGTCTGGTCGGTGCCCCTCCGGGCTATGTAGGTTATGAGCAGGGCGGTTACCTTACAGAGGCTGTACGCCGCAGACCATATTCAGTAATTCTGCTCGACGAGATTGAGAAAGCTCATCCTGATGTCTTCAATATCCTGCTGCAGGTACTGGACGATGGTCGTCTGACCGATGGTCAGGGCCGTACTGTGGACTTCAAGAACACAGTAATCATCATGACCTCCAATCTTGGCTCTTCCATGATTCAGGAGGAGGCCGGACGCTCAAGCTATGATCAGATCAAGACCATGCTCTTTGGTGTGCTCGAGAAGAACTTCAAGCCTGAGTTCCTCAACCGTATTGATGAGACTGTGGTCTTCCATCCATTAAGCCATGAGAACATCAAGGACATTGCCCGCATCCAGTTAAGCGCCCTGTCAAAGCGCCTTAAGGATGCCAGCATTGAAGTTTCCATCAATGATCATCTGTACGACTACGTGGCCAATGTGGGCTTTGACCCTGTATTTGGTGCCCGTCCATTGCGTCGTGCCATTCAGAGTGAGGTTGAAGATCCGCTCTCCAGAATCATTCTGCAGGGTGAGCTTATGCCTGAGGTCCACTATGAGCTCAATGTCGATGAAAATGGCAAGCTGACCTGCAAACCGGTAAAGATGATGCCGAGTACAGGATCAGCAGTAAACACAACCCGCACAGCCCAGCAGGGTGTGCTGCCAGGCTCACGCCCTGGCGCCATTAACGGTGCTTCCCGTCCGGCAGGTCACCCGGGTGCCCCGGGTAACCAGCCTGCTCTCGGCACCCCTGGCATCCAGGGCGCCCAGTAGCATCCTGAGCCTGCCACCAGGCACATAAGGACCTGCGCCAGCCGGTAACGGCTTAACGGTAGATAAGAATCCCCCGCCATAATGACGGGGGATTTTTTTTGGCTGCAGGGCCGCGCAGGCCGCGCGGCCGTCAGGCCAGGCCGCGCCGGGCCGGCCGTGACCGCAGGCACGGCTGGCCCGAACGGGCAGCGCCAGGTAAATGGGGGAACACTTTTTGTCCCGGCTGCGGACAAAACAGTGGGACAGATCACACTATTGAGGGCAAAATAGGCCGGTTTATGGCGCCAAAACCATAATCGGTGAATTAACTGTAACCCCGGGCAAAAGAAATTTTCGGCTCGTAAAGCTGATATAAATCATGTTTTTGTAAAAATGTTAAAAAAATTTTAAATTTTTTGTGAAAAAAGTGTTGACCAGGGGATGAAAATCATTAAAATACGTTCCCGCTGTGACGCACTGAGCAAGCAGCTGCAAAGGCCAAGCGCCTCCAAGTTCTTTAAAAATCAGGTACAGACAATCTGTGTGGGTTCTTTAAGTTAAGAACTTTGAGTTTTGCCAACATACTGGCAACTGGTTACAGTTGCACTTCAAACGAATCATTAAAGTGAAGAGTTTGATCATGGCTCAGATTGAACGCTGGCGGCAGGCCTAATACATGCAAGTCGAACGGTAACAGCAGAGGAGCTTGC
>NZ_JALKIL010000043.1 GCF_023051105.1 Anaerobiospirillum sp. NML120449
ATTTACCATCATGACCCCCTGCTAACTTTCTTCCAAAACTACACTATATTAACCTGCTATGTAAATCACATACATTTATAAACATCTATTGTTTAGGGCTTCTACGTAAACATTGTCCGTCTATATGCGTCAATTAGTATCAAATTGTGATGTATGCAGGCCAAAGTTATCTTCTAATGCGTCAATTACACAGAACAAAATGTTTTTTGCGCTGCAGCTGCGCTCCAAGCATCAGGAGCTGGATAAACGTCTTGTATCAGCCTGTTTGTCTGGCACATACAGTGAGGTCAGAATCAATTGCCATTGCTTTTGCCATTGCAACTGCCAACATGGGCTGGCAGGCTATGTTCATGAATCTGTCCTGAGGTGTCATATACGCGCCATAAGACATCATTTGCACAGATTATAATACAGCGCCAGTGCCGAACTGACGGGCTTTGCGGGCCTTAAAGCAGTTACCTGGGGCGCTTTAATGCAAATTTGCCAGGTTCATCAAAAAATTACGAATTATTTAGTCTGTCCATTGGAGTTATTGGCTTAAACGGTCGTACAACTGTCCATGCAACCGCTATTAAATCGTGTACGAAGCGCTACTTGCGCAGCCCCACAGTAATGCTTACAGCAAGATGCAGTATCGCTGCCTGCCTTTAATCGTAATGATGGAAAAACACAGTTTTTTCAACTGAGGCTCTCAACCAGCTGATAATCAGTCCATGGATCAGCTCACATTGACAGCTCAGTACGAACTACGCCTCACCATCTCATTTACCATCTCCCACCCATTTGCTGTTCCACTCACCTGGCCATACCTTTGCTCCCCATAAGCATAAGGGTAGGCATAAGCATAACCAGCGTTAAGCAAGAGCACAGTGCCATCTCAGAGCACTGATGGGGCATGCTGTTGACGGATACACGGTCATCCTCATAATTATCACAGCAGGCACACAGCTGCCGGGCACGAATTGGCAGAGCACTCAGCTGCCTTGCTGGTATTAGCAGGGCATTCAGCTGCCTGGCAGGTATTAGCAGGGCATTCAGCTGCCTGGCAGGTATTGGCAGAGCATTCGGTTGCCTGTCAGGTATTGGCAGGGCATTTGGTTGCCAGGCAGGTATTGGCAGAGCATTCAGCTGCCGGGCAGGTATTGGCAGGGCATTTGGTTGCCAGGCAGGTATTGGCAGAGCATTCGGTTGCCGGGCAGGTATTGGTCGGGCATTCAGCTGCCTGGCAGGTATTGGCAGGGCATTTGGTTGCCTTGCAGGTATTGGCAGAGCATTCGGTTGCCTGTCAGGTATTGGCAGAGCATTCGGTTGCCTGTCAGGTATTGGCAGAGCATTCGGTTGCCTGTCAGGTATTGGCAGGGCATTCGGTTGCCTGTCAGGTATTGGCAGAGCATTCAGCTGCCGGGCACGAATTGGCAGAGCACTCAGCTGCCTTGCTGGTATTAGCAGGTCATTCGGTTACCTGGTATGCAGTGGCATAGCCGGGCAATGCGGGCAGGCAGGTCTGGCAGTGGCAGCGTGAACAGATCAGGACAGAAAGAGGGCAGGACGGCCATGCTATGGCAGGGGGAATTGCCTTGATAGCCGGTGCAGTACTTGTGGTCGTGCCTGTTCGTTATGGCTGTGAACCAAGCAGTGGGGGGATTGGGGCAAAATATGATTTGTCTGCCCTGTTATTGAACAGTGTCGATTTTTAATGTCGGATGACAATATCATGTTGGTGCAAGATAAGAATTTACACTTTATTTACATACAGTGTGACTGTAAACTGACATTACTGACACTAGTGTATGTTTCGTAGGCCGCTTAAACATGCGGTTTGACAGTGTTTGGCAGTTACATCCAAAAATTTGAAAAATAATTTGTTTTTACTGACATTTGCCCCTTTTTTAAACGGAATAGCTCAAACTTCTGTTGCTATAATGCCGCCAGTTGATTAGGCCCCTCACCAACAATGGCCTGCCTAAGCTGAAAAACAACATTACTATCAGGAAAAAAGTAATGGCCATTTTTCTAATGGCCGTGTTTCGAGGAATCAGATCCGAGTGCCCGGATCTGTGTTTGTATGCCTAAGGGACTTTGACGGGCAGGATGCTCTAAGTCCTGAATTCTTCCATCAACCAGGATTTTTATGAAACTCAGTAAACTCGCATGTGCTGCAGCCGCCGCCATGGCGCTCAGCTTCAGCTCTGTTGCCTACACCGCTCCTAATTTCTATGTAAATACAGATGTTATGGCATCAGGTGATGCCAACATCAATGGCACCGATACCGATCTTAAGACCTCCAGCTTTGGCGTGAACGTCGGTAATGAGTACATGACCATCGGTTACATGCGTACTGAATACAACTTTAGCGGTTCTTTCGATCCATTTGACAGCCTGAACAAGTTTACTGTTGACTTGCGCGCCGAGCGTGCCCTGAGCACCAGCCTGGTAGGCTATGCCGGTGTAACCCTCGGTACTCTTTTTGAGGATGACATCAGCCTTGGCGACAGCTACAACATCAGCCCTCGTCTGGCTTTAGGCTGGACCTTTATGAACGGCATGACCGCTTACGTTGGTGCTTACGCCAACCTCAACGCTGCAGACAATGTTTTCCTGCCTATCGTAGGCCTGAAGATTGGTGAAGAGCGCGATCACGGCTGGAGCGGCTCCATTGCTTATCCTGCAACCAGGGTGAACTACCGCTTCAACAAGTCATGGTCTGCTGATCTGACATATCTGACTATCAATGATACCTACTACATGGGCGATGATATTGCACGCAAGGGCCGCCTGTCTGAGGGCTTTATGCGTGAGAAGTCTCAGGGCGCAAGCATCGGTGTCACCTGGAACACCCCACTTGGTTTAGTATTATCCGGCGGTCTGTTTACCTTCTTTGACCGCGAGTTCAAGCTCTACGACAAGGACGGCAACGATTTTGCCAACTTTGAGACTGACAATTGCGCCGGTGCCTACCTGCGCGGCAGCCTCTACTTCTAATCAGAGCTTCGCAGAATCCAAATCTTAAAAACAGTTTAAGCCCTGAGAGACTGCCTCCGAAAAACACCTATGCTTCGGAGCAGCAGCCTCAAACGGGTTTGCATACAGACGCTGATGCCGTTCCGCTGCACACGGGGCGGCATTTTTTATTATCAGATAAGCACCCACACCCGGGCTGTCTCATTCAGCCACGTCAGCCGAGCCCCATCGCATCGCGCCCATCCCATCCCATCCCATCCCATCCCATCCCATCGCATACCATCCAATCTCATAGTATCGCGTTCATCCCATCGCATCGCATAGCGCCCATCCCCTTACTTCTGCCATTTCTGTTTAATCACACCGCTGCAAGCAGGTGAGTTTCAGGCTCAATAATTACTATGCTCTGAAAGCTGTCACCTGATGCTGGCATGTAGTAAGGGCGAACCTGATGTCATTCACTCATATGTTGATCCCGGATATAGCTTTACATAATAATTTATATTGCGGATAACGGGGCCGACATTTGTAACAAAAACCTGGTCCATAACATAAAGGCATTATCAAAAAAAACTAATTTACAAAACAAATTAGAATGGATAGAGAGGCAGTTGCTGCATCATAGTTGCTGTTCCTTAAAATACTTTCTAAATTTTTTTGAAGCGTAATTATTAAGAGGGTTCTGAGCTGGCTTTGATGCGCATGGTATGCGCTTTACAGGCTTAAGATTATCCGTTGATGAGAGCGGGGAATGGCGCAATCAGACGCCGCACTGGAGGTAGGCAGATGCTGCGTATCAGTAGTCGTTGAGCTGGAGTCGGCCAGGGGTGAATTGCAAAGATAAGATTGTGCTGGACAGGGATACGGCAGAGCGGCCTTGATGACGATTGGCTGTTGCTGGACAGGGATGGATTGCAAGGATAAGGTTGCTCCGTTGAGGGAGATAGCAGAATGGCCTGTATGAGAGGCAGGGAAGAGTTGCCCGGATGAAAGTCAGGAAGGAATTGCCCGGATGAAAGACAGGGAGGAATGGCCTGTATGAAAGGCAGGGAAGAGTTGCCTGTATGAAAGGCAGGGAAGAGTTGCCCGGATGAAAGACAGGGAAGAATGGCCTGTATGAAAGGCAGGGAAGAGTTGCCCGGATGAAAGACAGGGAAGAATGGCCTGTATGAAAGGCAGGGAAGAGTTTCCCGGATGAAAGGCAGGAAGGAATTGCCCGGATGATGGGCAGGGCGAAGTGGGCTGGTACCAGTGGTGGTTTATGGGCATGAAAAAGCCCCGCTGTCAGGGCCTGGGCCTTGATCTGCGGGGCTTTTGTCATATTACGGCATCATGGCCGTATGGAATTTTGTGCTGACGCTTAGACGTCTAATGGAGCACCTTCGATTTCCTTGCGGCCCAGCTTTAAGAAGACCAGCAGGATGCATACGGTAGCAACGAGGCCGATGACCTGGGAGATGTAGATATCCATGCCCAGACCCATATTTGGCTCGTAGAGAATGTAGGTGATACATGCAGCGGTGATGAAAGCACCTGGAATGGTAACAATCCAGTGGAACTTCTCACGACGGTACAGGTAAGCAGCGGCAGTCCACAGCATGATGGCAGCCAGAGTCTGGTTGGACCAGCCGAAGTATCTCCAGATGATGTTGAAGTCGATCTGAGACAGGGCAACACCAAGAGCAAATACTGGCACAGCAATAATAAGACGCTTTACCTTGCTGGTCTGGTCAAAGTTGAATACTTCAGCAATGGTCAGACGTGCAGCACGGAAAGAGGTATCACCAGAGGTGATTGGCAGAACGATAACACCCAGAATGGCCAGTAAGCCACCGAAGGTGCCCATCAGGGCTACAGAGCTGTCATAAACAACAGCAGAGGCAGTGCCGGCATTGATGGTGTCATTTAAGGTTGCCGGGTCGGTGTAGAAAGTCATACCAACAGTACACCATACCAGACCTATGAAGCCTTCAGCGATCATGCCACCGTAGAATACCATGCGGCCTTCGTTCTCGTTCTCAATGCAGCGGGCCATCAGTGGAGACTGAGTGGCGTGGAAGCCCGACAGGGCACCACAGGCAATTGTGATGAACATGAGAGGCCATAATGGCAGATCCTGTGGATGAGGGTTTACGCCCCACTCGGCCCAGGAGTAGAAGTTTTCTGGCATCTTTATGAACATGGCGGCAGTAATACCAACAGCCATGATGATTAACAGAGCACCGAAGATTGGGTAGATACGGCCAATCAGCTTGTCAATTGGCACCAGGGTGGCAATGAAGTAGTAGATAAAGATAACAGTCAGCCAGAAGCCGAAGTCCAGAGTTTCAGGAGTCAGCTTGGCCAGCAGGTTGGCAGGGGCAGTTGCGAATACCACACCTACGAGCAGCAGCAGGATAACGGCGAATACGCGCATGATCTGCTTGAAGAGCTTGCCAAGGTTGTAACCGACGATCTGAGGAACGTTAGCACCCTGATAACGTACGGACAGCATACCACCGAAGTAATCGTGAACAGCACCGGCAAAGATGGAGCCGATAACGATCCAGATCAGGGCCTGAGGGCCGTACAGAGCACCCATGATAGGGCCGAATACAGGGCCTACGCCAGCGATGTTAAGCAGCTGAATTAACCACAGCTTCCATTTTGGCATGGTAACGTAGTCAACGCCGTCGTATTTGGTAACAGCCGGAGTTTTGCGGTTTGGATCAGGGGCGAAGATCTTTTCAACGATCTTGCCATAAACGATATAGCCGACAATCAGAGCGATTGTGGCAATGATGAACCACATATACCTTGGCATTTGTGACTCCTTCTAATAACAACATCAACAAATTCACTATTCCCTTACCGCATTACAGTCTTCCAACATAACCGCAACTCAAATCTGTCTCAGCAATTTCTGAAACGGTGGTAAGGATGGGCTGCCGCCAAATGTTTGCATATTTGCTGTTGCACTGGTCACTGCCATGCCGGCCAGCATGCTCTTTATCAGTTTTGCATTAACAGATCCGGTCTGGCGCCTGTCCGTGCAGTCAAAACTGCAAGCGTTTGTCGTCAGCGACACTGCACTGATTTTAACCCTGCAATGTCAAATGCCCCTCAAATTTACCCTGAAAGTGAGTGCCAGCTCCCATCAAATAATTAAATTTATGAGCTGGATCCGATTTTGGGTAAATATTTCACAATTAAGTGAAAAAATATGGTGACTGCTCCACTCGTGAGTACAGTCCGGCATTTCATCACAAAAAGAGCATATTTATCGAAATGGTAAAACATATTGATGTCAATGGCATTTTTGATATTGATAAATACATATCTGGACTCAGTTGATTCACTTAACAACATTGCAGTTAAATGTATCAACTCATTGCCATGTGTATCACTCAAAAAATTGCAACCCGGATCATAGCCCTCAGCTGTATCAGATGCCTGACATTGTTATGCACCGCTCCAGATTGCACACCTGAACTTATACACCAATGTACTGTGCAGATAGAGCAATGCCGCATCCGCAGCCGTAACCTGCCAGCATCAGGCTGGCTTCGCACCGTTGGATATGCATCCGTAAGTGGCAAGCGGCAAGACAGCAGCGTCTGGACGGCTTAGCCACCGTCAGGATCGGGCACGAAGCCGCAAGCGGTCTGATGGGATGGCGGGCTTAATGTCCAGTTGGAGACAGTAGACGTTCCCGGAGGCAGGGACTGAGACAGCGGATGACCACTGCTTTGTATGGACGGGCCTGGTGGGCTTATGGACGGACTTAGGGGTAGGGCATGTTGGCAGTTGGACAGACTGGCAGACAGGATAGTGGACGGACTTAAGTGACGGGCATGTGGACAGTTGGACAGACTGGCAGACAGGATAGTGGACGGACTTAAGTGACGGGCATGTGGGCAGTTGGACAGATTGGCAGACAGGGTAGTGGACGGACTTAAGGGCCGGGCATGTGGGCAGGCTGGTAAATGGATCTGGTGAGGTCTGCAGGTGCGGTTGGTATTGCCCTGGAAAGGGGCGCATAGATTCAATTTTTTCAGGGAAATTATTTAACTGATTTGATTAACTGCTGCTGGGGATAATGTGGGAGTGCAGTCACGGATAAAATCCCTTAAATACGGGATTTATTGCAGGTAAGGGGTGGTATAATTATAAGGTTTAGCCATACCTTTGAGAGCCTTTTGGTGAGCGGACGCTATTTTTGCGCTAATAGTTATTGAAAATGGATATTGGTAAGTATAGACTAACTTACGCAAGCAGAGGGTAACGCGATATAGTTGCGGCTGACCAGAGCTGACAGAGCCTGACAAAGGCTTATACAAACAGATACAGCCTGACCAGGACTGATACCGTCCAGCAGGACTGATACCGTCCAGGAGGACTGACTCCTGACAGCACAACATACTTATCTGACCCTCGTAAGGATTTCTCATTGGCAGGTGCTGTTCATCAGCACCTGAATGCCTGAACTCTGCAGCCTGAATTAATTTCAGGGGCAGGCAGTGACTGCAGATATCACAGTCACCAGGTTCCAGCATTATTTTGCGAAAGGTCAACAGTGGTTATTGGGTTTTAGCCTGAGTCTGCAGTGAGAGGCCGGTCGCACGAGACATTAGTTTCTCAAGCTCTGATATCTGATGGACACAGGAAAAGGGAGCAGTCCCTGAACGAGCTTTCCCGTAGTTTTTCAGTCATCCGGCAGCTGTGCGCAAGGCACACGACAGTCTGTGCAGTGCTTTTACAGTAAATGCAGCCAAAAGCGTTGCCGGGTCTGACGAGCAAAGTTTTTCTAAAAGTGGCAAAAGCCTGCGGGCTTAAGAATTATGAAAAAGACTTTAGATACTTTAGAGCCTGGCCAGAGCGGCACAGTAGTAGCCGTTAATGGTCACAATACCTCTCTTCGTCGTCGCCTCCTTGATATGGGCCTGACTCCTGAGACTCACGTGGAGATTATGCGTTTTGCTCCTTTAGGTGATCCTGTTGAGCTTAAGGTTAGAGGGTATGCTCTCACCATCCGTAAGGAAGACGCCCGTTTAATTGAAATTGCCCAGTAATCCAGGAGCCTGAAATGAGCAAAACCATTGCCTTAATTGGTAATCAGAACTGCGGTAAGACCACTTTATTCAATTGCCTGACCGGCTCCAATCAGTATGTGGGCAACTGGCCTGGTGTTACTCTGGACAAGAGTACCGGCTTTATCTCATCCCGCAACATCAAGGTAGCTGACCTTCCTGGTCTTTATTCCCTTTCCCCTTACTCTCCTGAGGAAATCGTATCCCGTGATTTCCTGCTGAGTGGCGACTATGACGTTATCGTCAACATTGTCGATGCCACCCACCTTGAGCGTTCCCTTTCCCTGACCTGTGAGCTGCTTTCTTTCAAGCGCCCTATGGTTATTGCCATCAACATGATGGACCTTGCCCGCAAGGAAAACATCACCATCAACACCAGTGCTCTGAGTGAGCGTTTTGGCGTACCTGTTGTTGCCATTTCCGCTGCCCACGAGGAGGGTCTTGATGATCTCTTTGCTGCAGTTGAAAAGGCTCATGTAACCAGCAGCACTTACTATGATGAGAAGCTTGGCAGCAGCGTTGCCAGCGTTGCTGCTGCCGTTCCAGATGTTGAGTTTGAGGGCGGCCGCAACTTTATCGCCCTGTCTCTGCTCCAGCACGACAAGGCCTACATGGCAGCCTATGCTGACAATGAAAAGCTCCTGACTGAGGTCAACCGTCAAATCATGTCTCTGGAGAAGGAGTTCTCCACTGATGTTGAAAGCCTGGTTGCCCAGGAGCGTTATGCCTGGATTGACGGCATTATCAAGGACAGCGTTACCAAAGGTGAGGGCCGTTACAACAGCCTGTCGAAGCGCATTGATGATATTGTCACCAACCGTTTCCTGGCCATTCCAATCTTCGTTTTCATCGTTTACATAGTCTACTATCTGGCCGTAAGCACCATTGGTACCATGGGTACTGATTATGCCAACGATGTACTCTTTGGCGAGTATGCCACTAATGCAGCTACTTCCGTTATGGAAAGCGTCAATGCTCCAGAGTGGCTCTCCGGTCTGGTAGTTGACGGCATTATCGGCGGTGTAGGCGCTGTTCTGGGCTTTGTACCTCAGATGATTGTGCTCTTCATCCTGCTGTCCTTACTTGAGCAGAGCGGCTACATGACCCGTGTGGCTTTCGTTCTGGACCGCATCTTCCGTCACTTTGGTCTTTCCGGCCGCTGCTTTATCCCAATGGTCGTTGCCTCCGGCTGTGGCGTGCCTGCCATTATGGCCACCAATAACATTGATAATATCAATGAAAAGCGCATCACCATTATTACTACTACCTTTGTGCCATGCTCAGCCAAGCTGCCAATCCTTGCCATGATTGCTGCCGCTTTCTTCCCTGAGTCCACTCTGGTAGCTCCGGCTGTATACTTCCTTGCCATTTTCTCCATTGGCTTTACTGCCTTTATCCTCAAGAAGGACTCCACTTTCAAGGAAGAGGTATCTCCATTCGTTCTTGAGATGCCTAACTACACTCTGCCTAAGCTGCGCAATGTAATGCGTTCCACCTATGAGCGCTGCCGTGCATTCGTTATCAAGGCCGGTACCGTAATTTTCGCAACTGTTGTAGTTGTATGGTTCCTGTCCAACTTCAACTTCACAGCTGACGGCTTTGGCATGGTTGAGGTTAACAACTCTCTGCTGGCTGTTATCGGTTCTGCCATTGCCTTCATCTTCATTCCTCTGGGTTTTGCCTCCTGGCAGGCTTCCGTAGCTATCTTCACCGGTCTGCTGGCCAAGGAGAATGTAGTAGGCACTCTGGCTGTTCTGCTTGGTCTGGGCGAGGTTGCCGAGGATGACGCCAGCCTTGGCGCAGCCCTCAATGGTGAGTTCACCACCTCTGCAGCTGCCATGTCCTTCCTTGCCTTCAACCTGTTCTCAACTCCATGTATCGCAGCTCTTGGTGCCATGAAGCGTCAGCTCAACAGCCCACGTCTGTTCACCTTTGCTGTAGTCTACATGCTGGTCTTTTCTTACTGTCTTGCCATGATCATTTACGAGATTGGCGGCTTCGTAACCGGTCAGGTTCCATTCGGTCCAGGCACTGTAGTAGCAGGTGTTCTGGTACTGGTTGCCCTTTATCTGGTATTCCGTCCAGAGCGTAAGGGTACCAGCCTGCGCATTCCTGTTAAGCAGGTCTGACTGAACAATACAGACTCTGAAAAATCTCAGAGCTCTGACCACCATAACAGGTGATAACGCGGCACAGGAGCAGGGTCACAACTGATGGGAGGCGGTACCCCGCCTCTGGCCATGGCTCCATAATCTGCCCGTACACAGCGGCTCCTGCCGTAAATAAAAGGCGATCGTTTCTGCCCCTGGGCAAAGCGATCGCCTTTTGCTTATGAGCCAAAGCCAGATATCCCTGCCGCCACTGCCAGAAGGCAGCCCCGGCAGCCCCGGCAGCCATCCATCAGATAGAGTACCGGCTGGCCGGACGGGCGCGCACCCTGACGCAGTTATGCCTTAAGGGCATTTGGGCGGTCTGCAGCGCCGGGTGTTCCGGGCATTGCGCGGCCGGTCATGGGCGAAAAAATTTTTTCTCTTTATCGCCTGGATCTTGAGTTTTAGGCCCAGCCTGGTCAAAATAGTAAAAATTTCCATCTGGAGTAAAAAACATGTTTAACATGGGCAACATGATGAAGCAGGCTCAAATGCTTCAGGAGCGTCTGGCTAAAGCTCAAGAAGAAGTCGCCAATCTGGAGTGCACTGGTGAAGCCGGTGCCGGTCTGGTAAAGGTCACTGTCAATGGTCGTCATGAGGTACGTCGTGTTTCCATCGATGACAGCCTCCTGTCTGATGACAAGGACATGCTCGAGGATTTAATTGCAGCTGCCTGCAATGATGCCAACAGACGTGTTGAAGAGCAAAGCAAGGCCAAGATGGAGCAGGTAACTGCCGGTATCCCATTACCACCAGGCATGAAGCTTCCTTTCTAATGCTTTGACATGCAGGGCCCATGGCCTGAAGTGAAAAACCCGGTTTTCTTCAGCATAAGGCTGCGGAAACTGGGTTTTGATGTTTTTACAGCCCTCAAACTCTATACTTATCCACTCAGCAAGCCCCTGGCTTTGCCTATCCCAACCCCCCAGCTCCCTGGTCCAGCCTGACCTGGCATGAGTCCATGCCATGGGCCATGACCGTGAGTCCATTCCATGAGGCCGCTCCATGAGACCTGGACGTGAGGCCGCTCCATGAGACCTGGACGTGAGGCCGTTCCATGAGGCCTGGACGTTAGTCCATTCCATGAGGCCAGGCCGGGCGAACTGTGAGGCAGTATGGGGCTGCTGGGCCGAGTGGACAGGGGCAGCTTAACTCAGGAAAAACTGATGTCATCATCTACCCATCTGGACAAGCTCATTAAAGCTCTGCAGGTTCAGCCTGGCGTGGGCGGCCGTTCAGCTGCACGTATTGCCTACTATCTGCTTGATCGCAGGCGTAATGACGCCATAGAGCTGGGCAAGGTGCTGATAGAGGCCATGAACAGCATCAGACTGTGCAATTGCTGTCGCAACTACTCTGATAATGAGCTGTGCCGTATCTGCTCAAATCAGGAGAGGCATAACGCAAGGGCACTGTGCATAGTCGAAAGCCCGTCTGATGTTGAGGCCATTGAAAACAGCAACAACTTCTTTGGTCTGTATTTTGTGCTTCACGGCCATCTCTCCCCAATTGACGGCATAGGTGCCCGTGAGCTGGGACTGCCACTTCTGGATACGCTGCTGGCTACAGGTCAGTTTGACGAGATTATTCTGGCTACCAACCCCACCATTGAGGGCGATGCCACAGCGTCATTTATTGCTTCTCTGGCTCAGCGTCACAACATCAGCAATATCTCCAAAATTGCCTCAGGCGTTCCTCTGGGCGGTGATCTTGATACAGTTGACCAGAAGACCCTGGCAAGCTCACTGATGAACCGCCGCCCATTTTCCTGATAAGTCCAGGCACGAACGTCCCAGGTTTTCATCTCATGTCCTGACAGGGCTGAGACCGCCTAAGTCTGGTCGTGGTATCTGTCATTTTGCTCAAGTCATTTCAAGTGGCCCGCTCTCAGCTCAAAGCAAGCTCAAGCGGGCCACTGTCGTTTTAGTGGGAGCAGGGCCGGGATTAATGGTTGGTGCCTGACTTTCCATGCTGCCTGGCCTGGTTGCCTGGTCTGGCTGCCTGACCTGGATGACTGGCATGGCCTTGCCTGGAGGGAACGGCGCGCAGGGCAGGGATGAGCGGCTGGACTTACCGGTTGTGGTGGTGGCGGTGAGGTGAGGGTGAAAAAAATTAAGGTCAGTCTTGAAATGGTGTGTGCCCGTCCCCAGTTAGTAGAACAGCTGCAGGGGATGGGCTGCTGCTAGCTAATCGCGTGAGCACCATATCTGATGCTCAGGACGATTAGCCAGCCCCGGCCATTTGCCTGCATGGTTTGTAGTTTAGTTCTGGACAATAAGGCTGCCGCATTGTGCGGCCTGCCAGAACAGAGCAACCGGCCAGATCAGGAGCAGGAGCGCGACCTCTGGTCAGCGCTTTTACTGACGGTGCCGGTGGAGATTAAAAATGTCAGCTACTGTACACGGCTTTCAGACCGAAGTTACCAAGCTTTTAAACTTACTTGCTCACTCCCTGTACTCAAATAAGGAAGTTTTCTTACGTGAGCTGATTTCCAACGCCTCTGACGCTATCGACAAGCTCCACTTCATGTCCCTGACCAACCCGGAGCTTATCAAGGATGATCCTGAGTTCAAGATTCGCGTTCGTGCCGACAAGGAAACCAGCACTCTTACCATCCAGGATAACGGTCTTGGTATGACCCTTGAGGAGGCCAATGCCAACCTGGGTACCATTGCCAAGTCCGGCACTGAAGAGTTTGTAAAGAATCTCTCAGGTGATCAGGCCAGGGATTCCCAGCTTATCGGTCAGTTCGGTGTAGGCTTCTACTCTGCCTTTATCGTAGCCGACCAGGTTACCGTAATCTCCCGTTCTGCCAAGGCCACTGCTGAAGAGGGCGTACGCTGGACCTCTACCGGTAACGGTACTTTCGAGTCTGAGAACATCTCTGTTCCAGAGCGCGGCACCAAGATCATTCTGCACATCAAGGAAGGCAACACCGAGTTCCTGGAGAACTGGACCTTAAGAGCAGCCATCACCAAGTACTCTGACCACATCAGCACTCCTGTTGAGCTCTTTGATACCACCTATGAAAAGGATGAGAATGCTCAGCCAGCCGAGGGTGAGGACAAGGAGCCGGAGCCAAAGGAAGTTCAGAAGTTTGTTCAGGTCAACAATGCCCAGGCCTTATGGACCCGCAATCCTAAGGAAGTTAGCGATGATGACTACAAGAGCTTCTACAAGCACGCTTTCAACGATTACTCCGACCCTCTGAGCTGGTCTCACAACAAGGTTGAGGGTGAGCTTGAGTACACCTCCTTACTGTACCTGCCATCCATGGCTCCAATGAATATGATGATGCGTGACAACCATCATGGCATCAAGCTGTATGTACAGCGTGTATTCATCATGGATGAGGGCGAGCAGTTCCTGCCATCCTACCTGCGTTTCGTACGCGGTCTGGTAGACACCAATGCTCTGCCATTAAACGTATCCCGTGAACTCCTTCAGGAGAGCCGTGTCAGCCGCAGGTTAAAGAGCGCCATTACCAAGCGTGCTCTTAACATGATTGAGAAGCTCAGCGCTGACAAGGATCAGTACGCCAGATTCGTTGCCTCATTCAACGATGTTCTCAAGGAAGGTATTTCTGACGACCGCGAGAATGGCAACAAGATTCTCAAGCTTATCCGCTTTGCCTCTACCGAAGACTCACGTCCAGCCTGCAATGTCTCCCTGGACGACTACATCTCCCGTATGAAGGACAAGCAGAAGAACATTTACTACATATGCGCTGACGACTATGAAAAGGCCGTCAACTCACCATACATCGAGCGTCTGAAGGCCAAGGGTATCGAAGTTCTGCTCCTGTGGAAGCAGCCTATCGATCCATGGATTACCTCTTTCCTCAATGAGTACGAGGGCAAGAAGTTTATCTCTGCCAACTCCGCCGACCTTGATCTGGGCGAGCTCGAGGACGAGCAGGACAAGGAGAAGCGTGAGCAGGTTCAGAAGGACAATCAGGATCTGATAACCCGCTTCAAGGAGGCCCTTGGTGCTTCAGTTGAGGATGTCAGGGTAGCTGATGGTCTGACCGAGTCTCCAGCCTGTCTGGTACAGTCTGCCACCAGCGCCGGTTTCAGCCAGCAGATGCGCTTCCTGGCAAAGATGCAGGGCTCCGAGCTGCCTGAGGAGACATTTATCCTCGAGATTAACCCTGAGCATGCTCTGGTAAAGCAGGCTTATGCCGAGCCTAACGAGACCGTCTTCAAGGACTGGGCAAGACTGATCTTCATGCAGGCCAGCCTGGCTGACCAGGGTTCCATCAAGAATCCGCGTGAGTTCGTTGAGCTCATGAACCGTATGCTGGTAAAGGGCAGCGCCCAGGCTGAGGTTAAGGCCGAAAGCAACGGTGACAGCTCCATCGAGGCCTGATAACAGTCCCGGTAAGGGCCTGATACAGACCGGCCGCTCACAGCCGGCTGGTCACAGCCGACAGACTGGCCCGGCCTGGCAGCTGCATGCAGCTCAAGCACGCGCAGCTGCCTCAGGCATGAGCGGCCAGCATATGCGACCAGTAATACATTCTTAAAAAGCCCCTGCAGGAGTAATCCTGGCAGGGGCTTTATGATCCAAAAAGGGTAAAAAATCAGATATACAAGGCCAATAACGGCTGATTTTGCTCCAAATTGGTTATAATAAAAATGTACTTTATCGAATTGTCATAATTTCAGGAGCAAAAATGCGCATTATTCTGTTAGGACCACCTGGTGCAGGCAAGGGCACTCAGGCTCAGAC
The DNA here is from genome assembly GCF_023051105.1 of Anaerobiospirillum sp. NML120449. Lineage (GTDB taxonomy): Bacteria > Pseudomonadota > Gammaproteobacteria > Enterobacterales > Succinivibrionaceae > Anaerobiospirillum. Next base: position 14,913 of record NZ_JALKIL010000043.1, read on the forward strand.
CTTAACCAAGGCTTTTTCCATTCCTCAGATTTCCACTGGTGACATGCTGCGTGCTGCCATCAAGGAAGGTACTCCTTTAGGCTTAAAGGCCAAGGAAGTAATGGATGCCGGTCAGCTGGTTTCTGATGACATCATTATCGGTCTGGTAAAAGAGCGCATTGCTGCTGACGACTGCAAGAACGGTTTCCTCTTTGACGGATTCCCTCGTACCATTCCACAGGCTCAGGCCCTGGTTGATGCCGGCATCACCATTGACGGTGTAGTTGAGCTGCAGGTACCAGACGAGAAGATTGTAAAGCGTATGTCAGGCCGACGTGTTCACCTTGCTTCCGGCCGTACCTACCACATCGTTTACAACCCTCCTAAGGTTGAGGGCAAGGACGACGTAACCGGTGAGGATCTGGTAATCCGTGCTGATGACGAAGAAGCCACCGTACGTTCCCGTCTTGAGGTTTACCACACTCAGACCGAGCCTCTGGTAGCTTTCTACAAGGATCTTGCTGACAAGGGCCAGACTTTATTCATGGCTGTTGACGGCAACCGTCCAGTAGAGACCATCGCTCAGGAAGTAGTTGACGGTTTAAAGGCCGCTGTCAGCAAGTAATATAAGCTGATCAGCTGCCTGAAAAGAGCCCCGGAAAAGACTGCAGTTCACACTCGGTCATTTGCCCGGGGCTTTTTTTATCCCCATCAGCTCAGCCTGCACCAGAACCGCAGCCCCTGCACTGCCGTGCCCATGCTGCAGGGGTACCCCATGGGGCCGCTCCTGGCATGCTGCGCCTGCCGCACAGCTATGACCGCAGGGCATGCGGCATGGCCATGTTGTGCAGGGCCTGCTGCACAGGGCAGGCCGCTCAGAGGCATTGTGCGCAGGCAGGGGCCAGCTGGTGCGGCGGGCTGATGACAGCGTTTTTATGGCCTGCGGGTATGGCCAGGGCAAGCCAGGGATAAAGTGTGGTATAAATACAGGGCCGTAATTGTAAGAACGTCCCAGGGAGCAAAATCCCAGGTAATTATTTTCTTTTGGGGGCAGGTACTTTGTGTCCTGAGCAAAACTGATGAAATTTCCATTACTTGTTACTTCAGCTCTGATTGTCTCCAGCACCTGCTGGGCTGCCGGCAAGGCCAGTGACCCCAATGTTTCCATTCCTGATGCCGCTGTAGCCGCTTCAAGCGGAGCTCCTGCCCATCCACTTACTGCAGCTGAGGCCCGTGAGCACAATATTCCATGCCCGGCTTTCTGGACTGTTCAGCCAAATCCAAGTGTGGAGAACTCTCTGTCTTACGTTCATGAGTCAGGCGATCTGGCCATCAGTGTGACCTATATTTCCGACAAGAGCGGTGAAACCGTTACTCCGGCTGCCTTCTCCCGTGTGGCAGCCGAGCAGATGAGCTGCACCATGCCGGTAAAGTCCAATCTGCTCAAAAATGCCTGGGCTTTTAACTGCGATAACAATATCGAGGCTCTGGTCTATGGTGAGACCGGCAAGCTGGTGCTGCTGGGCATTTCAGGACGCAATGAAGAAACAGAGAGTCTGCTCGACAACTTCATCTCATTCCTTGATTATCAGTCCCTTCGTTAATACCCGTCCCCCTGAGGTACAGGGCAGCCCACGTGCTCACCAGACCTGCAGGCGCAGTGCATGCTGCACGCGCACAACAGACCTGCAGGCGCAGTGCATGCTGCACGCGCACAACAGGTGACAGCTGCATTGGCACGTCCATGCCATGAGCAGAAGCTGCGTACCTGTGCATAGCAATGACGCTGCACACTGCCGCTGCGCGCCGGCTTTGCCCGGCAGGGTCGCAGGTCCGACTGCCAGGAGATATTTATTTTCCTCACATGAAAGCCATGAGCATCACTGCCCATGGCTTTCATGTTAATAAGGCCATGAATCTCCATTACCATCAGTCAGGATGATGGTCATGGTCATAAACAGGCTGTGCAAACGGGGCTGCCCCTGTCTAATGCCATTTCAGGGGATGACCCTGGTCATTGGAGGCAGGTCAGTTTCATGTAAGTGAGCTGGGCTTGTCAGGCATGGGCCAGCGATCTGCATGAGACAGGGAGCTGCATGGGGCGAGTGCTGCACAGTGGCTGCAGAGTCAGCGTACGGCGCGGGCCAGGGTGAGCAATAGGGCCGACTTGTCGGGGCGCAGGGCAGCGTCTATGTGCGTAATTAATGTGAACAACGTTACAAAGAGCTCAAGTCAACTTGACCATGATCACATTGTCTTAATGCACAATTGCCATGTATCTGCTTTTGACGGGTTATAATTGCATCACCTGACGTGCCCTTTTTGCACGCAGGAGCTGTTGATTAAATCAACAGCAGGATTGTCTGTTTTCCGCACTGCAGCTGTTCTTCTGCCGTTACCCGCCCGCAGCCCGGTCCTTGATAAGGACTCAGGAGGCTTTGTTATTGTCCCTGCATAAGGGCAGTAGCATAAAACGCTGGACAGTGCAGCGTGTATGCAGGGCTCATGGTCATTTCCTGCAGTTGTACAGGACACACCAGACTGTCCCTGGCCGTCAGAATGTGAGCTGACTTAGCCCGGGACATGGTCTGCCCATACGACCGGGGACTGTCAGTATCTCAGAACCCTGCGTTTGCGGACATGCTGTCTGAAGCCGCCTGTGCAGTCGTTAAGGCTGTTGCTGTCAGGCAGCCTGTATAAGCCCCCAGGGCAATTGTGTTAATCACAGAGTCATGCTGCTGTTCAGGACTACGCTGTTACCCGTGCTAACGCTCCGGTAATACCTGGCATGTTACTCTGATGCAACTTACATGAGGTTGTGCGGTGTCGGATAAACTGCCACCGTAAATGCGCTTATATGTCTGACTCAATACCTGCCGTTGAAGTAAAAAACCATAAAGGAAAGACTGTAGAACCTTTATCTGTTAACAGATCAGCTGCTTCCTGCAGCTCTGCAGTCTCTGATTTCCATGACAATGATTCCCATGGCAGCCGTGCCTGCGGTATCAGCCTTGCCGGTATCAGCTTGCGCAAAAGCACCAGTGCTCAGAGCAAAGAGCGCTTTGACCGTGAGTATTGTCGTGGTGCTGCCGGATATGTAGGCAACCACAACGCTCCTGTGTTCTATCAGAAGGCCACAGCAGAGCATTTTGCCTCAAACGTACATGAATGTGAGCAGATCATTTTCCATGACAGTCCTGATGACCTGCGCAGGCGCTCTAAAGATGAGTGCAGCGTGCGTGATGGTGACTGTCCAGATAGCGGCTGTCCTCTTGATGATGATGGCTACGGTGACGACAGCAGCTCTGGAGAGGGTGAGTTGCCTAACCTCCATCAGCTTCACGCTTTCAGTTCAGGCAAAAAGAACCATGACCCGGTCAGTGACAGCTCAGAGGGAGACTGCCGGTCAGAGCATTGTTGTTCCCGCAAATCAAAGTCATCCTCTTCAGACGTAAGTACAGGTGCCTGCTGTTGTAAAGATGATGATTCTGATATTGATATGAGTGCAGACAGTGAGAAGAGTGTCAGACCTTGCTGCGGTGAGGCTCTTGAGGCATGCAGTGCCGATGAGATTGCTTTTGGTGATGTAAGGGAAGCTCGCATGTATGCAGACGGGGATGATGACTGCTCCCAGGATGATTGTGCAGAGCTTGAGGACGGCGACAGCTGTGACGTCCTTGCAGGTGTGGACCCATGCTTCACAGGAATATCTGTATCTGCGGGCCAGTCGGCTCCCCGTATTCACAAGTCGACCATTTTGATTATTGATGGTGATGATCAGAGCTGCCGCTATATCAAGAAGTCACTGGGCAATGAGCATTACAAAACCTACGTGGCTCATGACATGCGCCAGGGCGCCATTCATGCGGCTACCCGCAAGCCTGATTTGATCCTGATCAATAACGAATTGCCAGGCGGCTGCGGCGTTCAGCTCATCAAAAAGATTCGTGGCTATTCTCTGGTTCCTATCATGGTTATTTCCGCAGTTGATGATGAAAAGACCATGGTAGAAGCTCTGGACAGCGGTGCTGATGATTACGTTATAAAACCTTTTGGTGCTGATGAAATCAGTGCCCGAATCAGGGCCCACCTGCGCCGTCGTACCATTCCAAGTGATATTCAAAGCTCCGATACTGTCTTTACCATGGGTAATGTCAGGGTCGACCTGATGCGCAATATCACCACCAAAAATGGCCACGAGGTGCATCTGACCAAGCTGGAAAAGCGTCTTCTTCGTGTGCTGCTTTCAGATCATGGAAAGGTGCTCACTCAGCGCTTTATTACTCAGCAGGTGTGGGGTCCGCATAATCTTGATCAGAATAAGAATCTGCGCATTGTCATCTGTAACCTGAGGGCCAAGCTCGAAGATGATCCTAAAAATCCGGTCTACATCCTTACCGAAACGGGCGTAGGCTACCGTCTGGCCGTATAGCTCCATGCACGGCACCGGCAACTGTGCGAGCTGACCTGCGCCTGGTGCCAGCTGTACGGCATCCCACCTGCATGCCGCATGCAGCGGTGCAGCCCTGAGCCTGCGGCCGGTCCTTATGTCCGGTTTGACCTGGACAAAAAATGCCCTGCAGTCCTGACCTTGGCGGTCAGGGCGGCAGGGCTTTATTAATTCTGGTACTGAAAAGGAGGAGGCCGAATCTTGGATTCGGCCTACTGGGATAGTTGTTCGGTATTACATCATGCCGCTATTGATCAGCTGCAGGATGATATTGTTGCGGCTGTTTGCCTGCATCAGCATGGACATGGAGGCCTGCTGGAGAATTGATGCTCTCATCAGATTGGCCGACTCCTCTGCATAATCGGTATCGCGTATGCGGCTGCGGGCATCAGCAAGATTGGCTGTCATGGTGCCATTGAGTCGAATAACAGAATCCAGACGCACCTGAAGAGCGCCAATGGAACCACGGGCACCGTCAACTGTGGCAATCATGCCGTCAATATCTGCCAGTACGTTTTGTGCTCCCTCGCGTGTAGAGAGGGTGAATTTGCCGTTGGCTACAGAGTTGTTATTTGCTGCCAGTGAGTCGTAGATGTCCTGAAGCCTGAAACTCTGTGACATGTCGTGGGTGATGGTATCACCACTGTAGGCGCCGACCTGCAGGGTAAACTCACCGTTATCGAACATGGTGCTTTGCTGGCCAAGCAAAATGGTCTTGCCACCGTACTTTGTCTGCTCGGCAATGCGGGTAATTTCATCAGCAAGGGCATCAGCCTCGGCCTGCATGGCTTTACGGTCCTCATCGGTATAGGTGCCGTTTGATGCCTGCACAGCCAGAGTTCTGATTTTCTGGAGCATGTTTACTGTTTCGTCCAGAGCTCCCTCATAGGTCTGCGCCAGGGCCTGGCCATCAGCTGCATTGCGGGTAGCCTGGTTATAGCCATTAATCTGCGAGGTCATTCTGCTGGCTATCTGAAGTCCTGCCGGATCATCCTTTGCCGAGTTAATACGAAAACCAGAAGCAAGGCGCTTCATGGCATTATCGGCCATCAGGGTAGCATTATTCAGATATCGCCTGGCCTGCATGGCTGCGATATTAGTAATGAAAATACCCATTCTTCTCTCTTAACCTCATCAAATTCTGTATTACAGCAGTCAGCACGCCGCTTACTGGAATAAGGCAAAAAATCAGGCCTCCAAAGCCCGTAATGCTCAGACCTTTATGAATTTCAGATCCGGGCTTTATGAGCTGGCAGAGTCAAATGACAGGTTCATCTGCAAATGCCTGTCTGGACTTAACAGGCAGAAAATCTTGAGGTGTTGCTCATTCTTTAAAAGGTTATCGGAATGAACAGAAAAATTTTCTCTGATTATGACAGTAATAATTCAGATGCAATGCAGGTAAGGCGGTTAAGCCCAATGTAATAGCGACACCGTTTTTACTAGATATTTATTTGTAATTAAAAATGTCCGGTTAAGCCAGGCTGCAAAGTGCCTGTCTGTTCAGAGAAAAGGCGATTTCTGAGCCGCATTATCAGTGCTGCTCTGACTGCACAAAAGTGATTTTCCAGATACAGCAAAACAGGCTCCCATAGATATACTGGTACCGGGTTACATCACGCTCTTGACCGGCCTTTGCCATGACAATGCATAAGCTGCTCTGGCAGGGGAATTGACCTGTCCCAGGCCCAGGCAACTGCGCGGACGATGCCTGGCCGCGCCGTATACAGCCCTGGCATTTCCTAGCGCGGCATGCTCAGGCCTTGACGCGTCCATGTACGGCCTTTGTGTTAAGGCAAGAAATAGCTAAAAGAGAAAGGACCAAACTTGTTATCCAGCAAGGGACGGCACCGGTGCCGTTTCCCTGGGACGTAACAGGGCCGTTACCATGGGACAGGGCTGTCGCTGTTTCCACAGGGAGGCGCATTGGCCGCACCATGGGGAGGCCCGTGGATGTTTCCATGGGAGGCGCATTGGCCGAACCATGGGGAGGCCCGTGGATGTTTCCATGGGAGGCGCATTGGCCGCACCATGGGGAGGCCCGTGGATGTTTCCATGAGAGGCGCATTGGCCGTACCATGGGACATAGCCATGGATGTTTCCATGGACGTCCTGCTGTGCAGGCTGTCAGGAAATGCCGGTATGCATAAGCATTATTGTGGAGGCATGGGCGGGTGATGAGGGGCGTACTGGAGCAAGTCAGGGCGTGATGATAATTAATTTAATGAATTATTAAAATCATTTTAATAAAAAACATTGGGCTTTTGCGCAGGGGCACAGTCTGCAAAGCGCGTGGTTATCGCAGACACAGGGGCCGGTGCCTGGATCCGAGTTTCAGCCTGGCAACAGGGGAAGAATGATGCATTCATGCAAAGATATGGCATGGATCTCACTTTTTAAGCGCCGTCTTGGATAGAGAAAATGCACTTTGCTAAACTCAATTCGCCTTACAGGAAACAGGCTTCTGTAGCAGCTGCTCAGGCAGCAGGGCCCTGCAGCAGGTCACATGGCAGCGGTCTTACAGGCATTAACACTTCCTTCCTTAGTTATCACAATTTCCGGAGCATCCGGAAGTTTTTCAATTCCTTGTGCCAAGGGCACAAAGTGTGGTGAGTGCACAGTCTGGACATAAAAAGGAGCTGTGCAAATTAATCAACGGGTCAATTACCTCCCGTACTTCAAAAGCCTTAACACAGCAAGCAGAACATGGCCCTGACAGGGCGCAGATTGCCAGGACAGAAGACCTGTCATAAGGCAGTCGTGCTGGCGGCCATGGCTGCCATGCAGCGCAGGGCATTCAGCCGGTAAGGATATGCAGTCCAGGTCCCGATGGTCTGCCAGCAGCTTATTATCAGATTCTGAATATGGACATGCTTTGAGCCATTGACTGTGGCCAGGCGGCCTGACAGTCAGATTTATGGTGTCAGCAGCTCAGTTTCAAGACGGTGCCGGTCAGGGCGCCGAAGAGGTACGGAAAACAGGCAACATTATCAGGAGCAGCATAGATTGAATACTTTTGACTCAGGTCTTGACGTTATAGGCGAGGCACAGGAATTTGTTAACGACGCCAATCGTGGCAGTCTTCCGGTTGATCTGCACTATCTGGAGCTGCTCTCCGAGCAGTACCCTAACCGTGTAGATGCTTTCTCTGAAATCATCAATCTGCAGGCTATCCTTAACCTGCCAAAGGGTACTGAACACTTTGTATCTGACCTGCACGGTGAGTATGAGGCTTTCTGCCACATCATCAATGGATGCTCCGGCGTTATCCATGAAAAGGTTGAGGAGCTCTTTGATATCAGCCCTCAGGAAAAGTCAGCTCTGTGCTCTCTGGTTTACTACCCTGAGGAAGTTATGCGCCTGCGCCGTGAGGCCGGTGAGCTTAATGACCAGTGGTACAAAGAGACTCTTGAGCGCCTGATCAAGCTGTGTAAGTATCTTTCTGCCAAGTACACACGCTCCAAGGTACGTAAGGCTATTGACAAGAATTACAGCTACATCATCGATGAGCTGCTCCACGCTCAGAATGACGAGACTGCCTCCCGTGCTATCTACCATGAGGCCATCTTAAATACCATTTTAAGAACCAGGTCTGCCCATCACTTTGTGACCTCCTTATGCGCTCTGTCCAAGCGTCTGGCCGTAGATCATCTGCACGTGGTAGGTGACGTTTATGACCGTGGTCCAAGCCCTGATCGCATCATGAGCCTGCTCATGAACTATCACAGCATCGATATCCAGTGGGGTAACCACGATATTCTGTGGATGGGCGCTGCCCTTGGTTCCGAGGTATGTATTGCCACTGTGCTGCGCAATAACGTTAACTACTTTAACTACTCACTGCTGGAGAGTGCTTACTCCATTTCTCTGCGCAAGTTAAATGAGTTTGCCAACAAGACCTACACTTATCCGGTAAAGGAGCGCTCAAGGGGAGCTGCCTGTCACCTTGGCAAGAACTTCGCTCCACCAAATGGTCACGGTGCTGACAGTGATCAGGAATACGAAGATCTCATGCAGGCTTTCGAGGACGAAAGCCGCGCCAAGATGGTAAAGGCCATTACCGTTATTGCTCTGAAGCTGCAGGGCCAGCTCATCAAGCGCAACAGCGAGTTCATGATGGATGACCGACTGCTCATGGACAAGATGGACCTCAAGCGTGGTGTAGTAACCATCAATGGCAATGAGTACGAGCTCAACACTGTTGATCTGCCAACCATCAACCCGGAAGATCCGTTCGCCCTCAGCCGTGAAGAGGCTCACCTTATGGAGTCTCTTAAGGAATCCTTCCTCAAGTCTGAAAGACTGCAAAATGAGGTAGCCTTCCTGTACTCACACGGCTCTATCTACAAGTGCTTCAATGGCAACCTGCTTTATCACGGCTGCATCCCGCTTACTGAGGACGGCCGCTTCCGTCAGGTGAATATTGCCGGCAAGATTATGCAGGGCAAGGCTTTCCTTGATTACTGTGACCGTCTGGCCCGTCAGGCTTACACCATCAGAGATCAGAAGAGCCTCGACTTCATGTACTACCTGTGGTGCGGCTTCAACAGCCCTCTGTCCGGCCGTATCATGAAGCCTTTTGAGCGCTACTTTGTTGATGACAAGAGCACTCACAAGGAGCCTAGTGATCCTTACTACAAGCACTATCACAGCGAAGCTACCTGCCGCATGATTCTTGAGGAGTTCGGTCTTGACCCTGAGCTGGGCCACATCATCAATGGCCACACTCCAATCCGTGTTAAGGACGGTGAGCAGCCAATGCGCGGCAACGGCCGCCTGATCGTTATCGACGGTGGTCTGTGCTCTGCCTACCACAAGACAACAGGTATCGCCGGTTATACCCTGATTTCCAACTCCCGTAACCTGGTTCTCAAGGCCCACCGCCCATTTGAAAGCTGCGAAAAGGCTGCCCGTGAGAACATTGACATGATCTCTGTATCTTCCGAGGTGGAGAGATATCCAAAGCGTCTTAAGGTAGAGGACACTGATAATGGTGCCCGCATCAAGCGCAGTATTCATGAGCTTGAGCAGCTGCTGCAGGCCTACGTAAAGGGCACTATTGTCGAGCGCCCATCACGTAAGCGCTGACAGGCAGCCCCGGCCAGCACACAAAAGAATTTGCCGCTTCCGGACTGATCCCGTACAGATCCCGGACAAAGTCCGGACTGATCATGGTCTCAGCCCGGAAGCAGCACCATACAGCCAGACCATGGCTTTCATGGCCCGGCTGCATGATAAAAGAGAAGAGAAACAGACAGGCTCTCATCCTCACAAGGGATGCGGGCCTGTTTCTTTTAGCAGCTCATCATGGCTGCCCCTGAACCCGGCACCCAGCTCTGCATCCAGCCCGGCACTCAGCTATGCATCCAGCCCGGCACTCAGCTATGTATCCAGCCCGGCACCCAGCGATGCATCCAGTCCGGCCTGCCACTGGCAGCATGAGCGCCGGACGCCCTGTTCAGGCAGCACCCCATAAACCATAAGGGCATCATGTCAGCCAGGCATACAACATGGTTTTTGATGTCAGCCTCCATGTCAGGCTACATATACAGCGCTGTGAAGGCTTGCCCGGACTGCCTGATTCATAAAATATGGGCGGTTGCGCAGTGCCAGACTCTGAGGGCTGGGGGAGAGTTTGTCTAAAAGCGTGCCCTGTAACGGGGCTGGTGCAGCTGAAAAATGAGGGTGCTGCTGAGCTGTATGCACCACTTTAGATATGGTCGTGAAAATTTTCCGTACTATGGCTGACAGGGACAGGTTATGGGGATGGCTGTTATGGCCTGCTGGGCACGGGCTGATGATTTAACCCGGGAGTGCAGTGGCATTGGGCGTGCCGGTGCACGCAGTGAACAGTTTATTGAAAGAAAGGCATAAATATCGGGTGCAGCTGCAGGTAATGCGTCGTGCCTTAAAGATAAATTTTATTGATTATCAGCACAGAAGTGCCTTTATAATGCCGGCAAATGTTCACCACTTCAGGACCGGATATAACATGTCGGCTCTTCATTCTTATCTGCATTCAGGCTGCTGCCAGATGCTCAGTGAGCATCAGGATATAAGGCAGCGTGTGCCCGGTGGTCTTTATGATCATCCCGGCCTGAGTGTGCGCCTGAGACCTGTGCCGCATCCGTGTGCCCAGACTGTGACTGCAGATAATTGCGCCCTTGTTGTGCCCCCTTTATGCAGCAATGTGTCCGGTGAATTACAGTATTCTTGTGCCCCTGTGCCTGCGCTATAAAGCCATTATTCAGTATCCCTGAGTAATGGCTTTTTTCATTTCTGGCCCTGGCATATGACAGCCAACTCGCTGGTCCTGGCACAGGCCCGCCAACTTGCTGGCCATGACAAAGGACAGCCAAATCGCTGGCCCTGACACAGGCCCGCCATGGCGCTGGTCAGGGGCCGCCATGGCTCAATGGGCAGGTCCTCTGCAGCGCCATTGCCGCAGCCTCAGACGAGATGCCATGAGCCATAAGCCATGAGCTCGGGCAGCTGACGACGGAGGCTGCCGGAGGCAGTGGTGGTGGTGGTGGCGGAAGGCCGGGACAGGGGAAAATGGAGTGCCAGCTGTCATTTGCAATTATTGCTTATGATTTTCTGGAAAAAACAAGGCCTGAAATGATGATGATTTATCAATATTTTCAGCTGTGATTTGATCTGTCTTGCCGTTATTCGTGTGATGCAGCTCAAAGAAATCTGGCGAAAATGAGCCTTTTGAGCTTTAGTTAAGCAGGTTATTAAAATCTTGTATTAGAAAAACTTATGGTATTACTGGGCCTGTAGCAGGTGCCAGCAATTTGCCGTTCTTTTTGCAAAAATTGCGCACTTTTATGGGGCGCTGTTCCAGAATATTATGCGGTACAGCTGTGCCAGCAAAGTTCGTATTTACGGGGATTATATGCAAAGTTGCTCAAAGCTAACTTTTATATATTCACAGCTTTACTAAAGGGGTTATCAAAACCCCTTTTTTATGCCTTTTGCACATATTTTTCTGCATTTTCTGATCTTTTCAGGCCTCGTATTTGTTCAGGCACCTAAGTTGTCGAAATAAGACAAAGTAAGTGACAAATATGATAAACACAGGTAATTAACGAAACAAAAACCTGCCTTTATTTATTAACGACATTTATTAAAGATCTTACAAAAATAAAATTTTTTTTCAGGCCGGAAAAAAGTGAAAAACTTAGTCGGTTTACAGTTGTTGAAGTTGTACGTGGAATTGGCTTTTAAACCATAGCAAATGGCGAATTTACGCCATATGCAGTCATGACAGCAGATCAAATTGACCTGATGTGATCAGCGGTAAGTCAGGGGCTGAATGACTGCTGCTGAGCCGGGAGGGGAAAGTGGAGAAATAATGCTGGCAAATGGCATGTTTACCTGATTTGACAGCAAAAGTGGCGGGAATTTTTACAGTTTTGTTAAAACTTGATTATTTGGATATCAAATCTTGTTTTTGACCAGGGGCGGGAGAATAATAGCGCTGTTCGATTTGATTGAGTTCACAGAATTTTCCCCATAAATATCGCGGGCATCACCGCAGGGGACAGTTTTGTAAAATATCTGTTTATGCTCACAGGAGATGGTTATGAGAGCAGAATGGCGTGGTTTTAAGGGCACTCATTGGGTTGATGAGATCGACGTACGTGACTTTATCCAGTGCAACTTCACTCAGTACAATGGTGATGAGTCCTTCCTTGCTCCAGCAACCGAAAGCACCGACAAGCTCTGGGGTATCCTTCAGGATCTGCAGAAGCAGGAGCGTGCCAAGGGTGGTGTTCTCGACATGGAGACTGAGATTGTCTCCGGCATCAATGCCTACGGTGCAGCCTACATTGCCGAGGGTTCAAAGGACCTGGAGAAGGTTGTAGGTTTACAGACTGACAAGCCATTAAAGCGTGCTTTCATGCCATACGGCGGCATCAAGATGGCTCAGGAAGCCTGCACTACTTACGGCTACACCCCAAATCCAAAGTATGAGCAGATCTTCAACGAGTACCGCAAGACTCACAACCAGGGCGTATTTGATGCCTACACCCCTGAGATGCGTCTGGCCCGCAAGAACAAGATCATTACCGGTCTTCCTGATACCTACGGCCGTGGCCGTATCGTAGGCGACTACCGTCGTGTTGCCTTATACGGTATCGATTTCCTGATTGCCAAAAAGAAGCAGGATTTATCTATCTGCGGCTGCGGCATTATGACCGATGACATCATCCGTCAGCGTGAGGAAATCTCAGAGCAGATCCGTGCCCTTGCTGAAATGAAGACCATGGCTGCCGCCTACGGTTATGACATTTCCGGTCCTGCAAAGAATGCCCGTGAGGCCTTCCAGTGGTTATACTTCGGCTACCTGGCTGCCATCAAGACCCAGAATGGCGCTGCCATGTCCGTAGGCCGTATCTCCACCTTCCTGGACATCTACATTGAGCGTGATATCGCTGAAGGCACCTTAACCGAGAGCGAGGCTCAGGAGCTGGTTGACCACATCGTCATGAAGTTCCGTATGGTCAAGTTTGCCCGTATTCCATCCTACAACCAGCTGTTCTCAGGCGATCCTGTATGGGCTACCCTTGAGATGGCCGGTATCGGCATGGATGGCCGCTCCATGGTTACCAAAAACGACTTCCGTTTCCTCCACACCCTTGAGAACATGGGCCCGGCTCCAGAGCCTAACCTGACCGTTCTGTACTCAAAGAACCTGCCACAGGGCTTCCGCGATTACTCCGCCAAGATCTCCATCCTGACCTCTTCTGTTCAGTATGAGAACGACGACGTAATGCGTCCAATCTGGGGTGATGACTACTCCATCTGCTGCTGTGTATCTGCAACCGAGACCGGTAAGGAAATGCAGTTCTTCGGTGCCCGTGCCAACCTGGCCAAGTGCATGCTCTACGCAATCAACGGTGGTGTTGATGAGAAGAGCCTCGTACAGGTAGGTCCTGAGTTCCGTCCTATTACCTCCGAGTACCTCGACTTTGACGAAGTCATGCAGCGTTACGACGCCATGATGGACTGGCTGGCAGGCTTATATGTAAACGTGCTCAACCTGATCCACTTCATGCACGACAAGTACTTCTATGAGGCTGCCGAGATGGCCCTCATCGATACCGATGTACGTCGTACCTTTGCTACCGGTATTGCAGGTTTCTCCCACGTGGTTGACTCCCTGTGCGCCATCAAGTACGCAAAGGTAAAGACTGTCCGTAACGAGCAGGGTATCGTAATTGACTACGAGACCGAGGGTGATTTCCCACGTTACGGTAACGACGACGACCGTGCTGACGAGCTGGCTGTATGGTTACTCAAGACCTTCTTAAACAAGATCAAGAAGTACCACACCTACCGTCACTCCGAGCCTACCACTTCCATTCTGACCATTACCTCCAATGTGGTCTATGGCAAGGCTACCGGCTCCTTACCTGATGGCCGCAAGGCTGGCGAACCATTAAGCCCAGGCGCCAACCCTTCTTACGGTGCTGAGCAGTCCGGCTTACTGGCCTCCTTAAACTCCGTAGCCAAGCTTCCATATGAGTATGCTCTGGACGGTATTTCCAATACTCAGACCATTTCTCCAAATGCTCTGGGTCACGACCTGGGCGAGCGTACCACCAAGCTGGTACAGGTAATGGACGGTTACTTTGAGCAGGGCGCTCACCACCTCAACGTCAATGTCTTCGGTACCGAGAAGTTAATTGACGCCATGGAGCACCCTGAGAAGCCAGAGTACGCCAACTTCACCATCCGCGTTTCCGGCTACGCCGTCAAGTTCATCGACCTGACCCGCGAGCAGCAGCTGGACGTAATTGCACGTACCTGCCACAAGAGCATGTAAGTTAAGGTGATGCCCCTGATTTAAGAGGCAGAACAAAAAGGGGCGGCCTGAGGCCGCCCTTTGTCATTAGAGCAATCTGAAGTCTTTCTGCCTGAAACTGCCTGCAGGAGCAGCGCTACGGCCTGACTTGCCTGAAACTGCCTGCAGGAGCAGCGCCACGGCCTGACTTGCCTGTAGCTGCCCCTGCGGGCAGTTTGAGGCAGGAAGATTTGTCCTGATATCAGCACCGCTTTTGTGTATTGACCTCCAAGGCCGGTGTAATTAATGATCTGTAAAAAAGGGTTTTTTTCATGACCACAGCCCGCGTTCATTCTTTTGAGAGTTTTGGCTCTGTTGATGGCCCAGGTATCCGCTTCGTGGTATTCCTCCAGGGATGCAAAATGCGCTGCCTTTACTGCCATAATCCCGATACCTGGAAGATAGACGCCGGTCAGGAAAAAACAGTGGAGCAGATCATCAAACAGGCACTGCGCTATCGTCCATACTGGGGCAAGGATGGCGGTGTGACCTGCTCTGGCGGTGAGCCGCTGCTGCAGATGGAGTTTATGATTGAGTTCTTCAAGGCTCTCAAGCAGGAGGGCGTGCACACTACCATTGATACCGGCGGTGCTCCTTTTACCCGTGAAGAGCCTTTTATTTCTCAGTTCAATGAACTGATGAAGTACACCGATCTGGTAATGCTCGACCTCAAGCACATCGACAATGAAAAGCACAAGGAGCTTACACATTTTGAGAACACCAACATTCTGGACTGTGCCCGCTACTTAAGCGAAACTGGCAAGGACATGTGGGTGCGTCACGTTCTGGTGCCTGAATACACCGACAATGATCAGTGGCTGCATCAGCTGCACGATTTCATTGCCACCCTGAGCAATGTAAAGCGCATTGAGGTGCTGCCTTACCATGCCTTCGGTGCTTTCAAATGGGATGAAATGGGTATTCCATACAAGCTCAAGGACACACAGACTCCAAGTGAGGAGCGTGAGGAGAACGCAAAGAAGATCCTGGGCGTCCAGTCATTCCTCGAGTACGAAAAGAGCATGGCCGCCGCCAGGAGCTGATGGTTTACTCCATACCTCATGCCCCACGCACCATACACCATGCACCATGCCCCATACCCGCGCATCCATGCTGCCGCTGCGGGCATGACGGCCTGGCGCCATGGCCCTGACCAGGAGGCAGCCATCGGCGGCGGCAGCCACGATGCCGCCAGCGGGCATGCCGCCTGTTAAGGTCATGCCGACTGGTCAGGGCACTGGCATGATGTTCCGGGCGTGCAAAATGAAAAAGGCTACAGAATCGCAGTTCTGTAGCCTTTTTGCTTATCTGGAGCTCACTTTTACATGACTGTGTTGTACTCAGACCAGTCTTTGCTGATACCAAGGATGTTATCAAGGACACAGCCTTTGATGATGGCTCCGAAGCGTGAGCAGTTAACAAATTCGACATGAGGGTTTTTGGCTATGATTTCCTCAATAATCAGTTTGTAGCCGGTAAAGGCATGCAGAGCTGTACGGACACGGCCATCATTACACTCTACAGTATCGGTAAGTGCGCTGGTTACGCCCATAAGCACTTCCTCATCATCAAGAGTGACTGTGGAGTAATAGCCCTCGGAGCGGGTAACAGTATCAAGGCCAAAGAGGTAGACACGCTGCACTTCCATCTTCAGAGCCAGGGAAATCATGGCAGTACTGATGGAACTGGTAAAATTCAGATCGGTAATAGCACCTTCAGTCACCGGAACACCGATACGCTGGAGATCACGGGTGTAGGCAAGGTACTTATCGCCTGAGAAGCTCGCAGGGATGATGAGATGGGTCTTGGAGGTGAATACCAGGGTACTGTCACGGTAGAAGTCCGGCTTTTTCATGAAGATACTGTCGCGGCCACCGAGCTTGCCCAGCAGACGGAACATGCTGGCGTCGTCAGCAATGACAATGTCAGGCACAATTTTGTTCTTTTCAAAAAATGGCAGTGCCATCAGGCAGGTCATGACACGTATGCCTGATTCCATGAGCTCTTTGATGCGCTCCATGCTGTCTGAAAGGGTAGTGCCTGGGAGTACCAGGGCAATGTCATCAGCTGTACCAAAAGTATCGTAGGTCAGCTGCTGAGCCATAGGGCTGTAGATGTAATTGTACTGGGCCAGAAGAGCACTGAAACTGCGGCGCTTCTTGCTCTGATGGAGACTGTGGTAATTGCGCTCCATGGTGAAGATCAGGCGCTGCTTGAGATGGGAGTTGCTGGTAGGGCACAGAGTGATTTCCGGCATGAGAACCACACGGTTTTTAAGAATCTCTGTGTCATCATTGCCAAGGAAAAGGTGGACGTTCTTTCGAGCAAGACGACGGCCCATTTCCGGTTCCTGGCTGAGCATGATGGCAGTAACCTCAGGGTTGAGTATTACCACATTGATTTCAAGCTCAGGGTATATGGAGCACAGGTACTCGACCACGTGGCCGGCCGCTATGCCATAGATGGTTACCTGAGGCGGGTCATCGCGCTCAGGGGTATAGCTCTTGTCAGTGGAGCTGGTAATAATCAGGCCCTGGGAGAGCTCAGGGAACTCTGAGGTATCCAGATGACTCTGCTCGACAGTGCTGTTGAGAATCTGATCGTTGCGCTCACACTCCTCCATGAACTCGGCACGGGCTTTTTCACGCAGGGGCTGACGGTTAGGGAAAAGGGAGTACTCAATACTGTCAATGGTGTCCTGGCAGACAGGCTTTTGGTACAGGCGGGAAAAGGAAAGGTGAGAGCACAGGATGCGGCACTCCTCCATGACATTATGGCGGGAGTACATGTGAACATTGTTGATGGCCGTGCAGGTGCTCAGTCCCTTGACCTTGTTGAAGGTAAAGTTGGAGCTGGTATACAGACCCTTGGCCAGACTGTTGAGCAGGTCATGATCCTGATATGGCATTAAGAGCTTGAGATTTTCCTTGAAAGTCGCGATCTCTTCACTGTTGATTTTGATGGCCATACCTGGTCTGCTCCTTGGTCTTATCCATTGCTGTAATCAAAAAGTCCCGGTCAGCTTAATTATGCATAGGCATGCCTGGCCTTTCATGAGACAGCTGAGGAAGTTCTGACGGATGCTGATGCCGCCGCACAGCTTGCAGCTGCGGCATAAGCGGGCGGAAGCTGTAATCGGCATCCGCTGCGTCAGGAAAAAAGAAAGTACCTCGTCCCATACATAATACCTGCAAGGTCCTCGCAACATGTACCATGCCCTGCAGCTCACCTGACAATACCAGGCCATGTGCCTTGCGCATCAGATCTGCTTTCCCAGGTCCGGTGGGCACAAAACTGCCCCCTGGTAATTACGCCTCAGCTTGTGCATGGCTGGGCCGGGAATGGTTCTATGTCATGCCTTGTCGGCATAATGACTGAATGCAGATATTATGGACGGCTGGGGACAGACTGTCGGGCTGTCCTGCTGTCAGGCTGGCCGTCAGCCTGTCGAGCTGTCCTGCTGACCGTCATCCTGACCGGAGTGCATGCTGTCATGCCCGTAGCATGACCAGCTGGGCAGGGACATTACAGTTATGTGGGGAGGTACAGGCATCAGTGCCTGCAAACTTTCTCTATTCCGATAGTGTTACTCAATACTCCAGTATACGAATGCCTGCAGCTGCCCTGTGGTTCATGGTTGAGCAACATAACCATGGACTGGCTCTCTGAAAGTACGCCACTGAGCGGGCAGTATCAGAGTAAAGGGCAGTCATTAAGGCATCGGCCTCACGGGCAACTGCCCGGAGGGCTCAGCCCTCAGGCAGTCCTGACAGGATGGTTGCCCGGGGCATAAGGTTCAATATCCGGCAAGTTAACTAGATATCAAAAACATAATCATAACAGATAAGCCTATGTCTTACAGACCGTGTACCGACACGGGGGCTGGCATGAATGACGGGCCATAAGGCAGATGCTGTACTGCAAATAAAAACATATTCAGGTCAGGGCTTAACTATGTAGCCCGTACAGTCATGGCTCTGGCCATGTCTGAAAATACTGAACATTGTCCCGACTAATAACGACAATATCACCAATATTTTGACCGGGCGCCCTGTCCACAGACCGGCAGCCCGGGCGGCATATGTCACATGCCCGGCACCGCCGCCGGGCAGCCAGCATGGCCGCCGGACATGAGCCCGGCTGTCGCTGATTCTTGTCCTGACCTCATTGCATTGACGGAGTAACACAAATATTAGAACCACTCAGGGGCAAATACCAGAGCTGTGGCCAAAAGAAATCAACTGGCACAGGGCAGACTGTGATATGAGCAGGGATGTATATCCCGTTGCAGGCAGGCTGATACATGCTGTGGCAGGCCTGTTACAGGCTGGACAGCTGCAGTTGCCCGGCAAAGCATCTGTCGGGCTGTAACACGGGCAGCCGGGATGGTACTGTTGAGTGCCTGTGCACTGCCATGGTCAGTCAGGATGCAGGCAGCGGATGGACAGCCTGATCCAGCCCATGAGCATGTGCCTGGGGCAGGGCACCGGGGAGCTGGTAACAGTAAAAGTGTGAGCCTTGCTGGCTTGTAAGACAGTCAAATTCAGGCCCTGCCTGTTTTTTTGCTATAATGCCCTCAGGCTTAAGGGCCGGCTGGTTTTCGTTTGATTGGGTGTCTTATGTTAAAGTTCTGGCTTTACATCATTGTATTAATTCTCATCTGTGTTTTAGGTCTGACCATAGGCTCTGCCAATGAGAGCATGGTCACTTTCGATTTCCTCTTTGTAAAGGCTGAGCTTTCCCTTGCCATGGTTATGGTAGTAGGCATTGTGGTCGGTATTATCATCGGCCTGTACATCTCCCTGCTGTTCTCAGTCAAAATGTGGGCCCGCGCTCAGGGCGCCAAATCTGAAGCCCGTCGCGCCAAAAAGGAAGCCCAGAAGGCTGTTGAATCCTCAAAGGCCGCTGAAGCTCAGTAATCAGTACTGAACCAGTTCTGCCACGCCGCCGCTCCTCAACATACGTCAGTTGGGAGCGGCGGCTTTGTTTTGGGCAGGGTACGGCAGGCACAGCTGCTGCGCAGCCGCGCAGCCGCGCAAAGGCACCAGACGCTGCATCTTTGTGAGCCGTACATGCTGAATCAGATCACACAAGGGGCTGGCACCGTCACACGACGGTGTCGGCCCTTTGTCTTTGTACCGCTCCCACATGCCCATCATGCCAGCACGGACAGATGCAGGAGCCGGAGGCAGGAGCCGGTTATGGGCATATACAGGGGCAGTTGCCGGGGCAAGGGCATATGCAGGGGCAGTTGCCGGGGCATGGCATGGAATTGCATGGAATGGTCAGGGGCATGTGCCTGGTAAGGACAGATACCCGGGCAGGTCAGTGGCAGGGGCAGGGGCAGGTGCATGCTTGCCCTGCAAGGCACTGTCTGCCATGAAAGGCTCCTTTCATCAGGGCTGGCTGTCCCTGGCAATTTATATCGACAAGCCTGGTTAGCACCAGGTATGCAGTGTTATAGTGAGTTTCCGGATAATCAATACAGCCCGTCAATCAGGACTCTGACATAGCGCTGACATGATGCTGAGTGCTGCAGTAAGCAGTGCTGTTATGCAGCGGTGAGTGCCAGTGATGTCAGAGCTGTGACGGCATTTGCGGCATGATTATTGCGGCGAAAACGGACCGGTTCAGGCAGGGTGCCTGAGTCCGAAGGCTTATCAATCTGTTATGCTGAGACTGGCTTGTAAATAAGCTTCTGAATACATGTTCGAGTTACTCTTTTTACTGCTGCCGGTTGCCGCAGCCTATGGTTACTATATGGGAAGAAATTCCTATAAGGACAGGCGCGCCAGTAAAAAGACCGAGCAGGCTCAGAGCTACCTGCGCGGCGTCGACTTTCTCCTCAATAACAACAAGGAAAAGGCTATGGATGAGTTCATAGCCTACCTCAACTCTGCTCATCCTACCTTTGAGTCCTCTCTGGCTCTTGGTAATCTTTTCCGCCAGCGCGGTGAGGTTGACCGCGCCATTTCCCTGCATACTTCCCTTGCCAATGATGAAAACTCTGAGCCCTACGAATGCGAGCTGGCTCAGATTGAGCTTGCCTGTGATTTTATGAGTGCCGGTCTTATGGACCGTGCTGAGGACATATTGCTGCAACTGGTGGAGATTCCACGTCAGCGCCGCAATGCCTCAGTGCTGCTGGTACGTCTTTATGATCAGACTCGCGATTACGAAAAGGCCATTGAAACCGGCCTTGCCAACAGGGATGTGATCGGTCGTAACGGCCTTGCCAACCTTTCCCAGTACTACTGCGAGCTGGCTCTGCGCGCCATGGTGGACAACCGTCATCGTGATGCCATAAAGCTGCTTGATGATGCCCTTGAGATCTGGCCTCAGTGCATCAGAGCCCGCATTATCAAGGCTGATATCCTTATCAAGGAGCAGTCAGGTGATTTCAGGGAGAAGGTGCTGCAGCTGGTAAGTGAGATTGCAGAAACTGACAGCTCTACAGGAATGTTCTGTCTTGACCTGCTGACCCGCTGCTTTGAGGACAAAAGCGATCCGGCCTACCGCAAGGCTCTTGAGGACCTTGCCCGCCGCACCAGCAGTGCTGCTGTCATGGTAGAACTCTGTCGCTATATAGAGCACCAGGAATCACTGTCTCAGGCCGAGTTCATGCTGTTAAGCCAGATCAAGGAAAGACCCAATATCAAGCTGTTTTCATACTATATGGGCATGCGCTCACGCCTTGACAGTAAGGAAGGTGAGAACAGTGAAACCCTGATGCAGCTCAAGAGCATTGTCGATGCTCAGATAGCAATTCACTCAACCTACAGCTGCTCAAGCTGTGGCTTTGAGTCCTCCATGATGTTCTGGCAGTGTCCATCCTGCCGCCACTTCGATACCATGCGTCCCCGTCACTCCATCGATGGCGACTGACGCCCCTCCTCAGCCCCCGGCGACACCGCTGCGCCTCTGGCGTCGCCGGTGTCACCGGCTTTGCCATCCTTGCCTCAGCACCGGCTGCATGACCGCAGCTGCTGCAGATGCAGGAATGCACCGGCTACTTCGCCGCATCGCTCACGCATCATCTTTTTCTGGGGCCTGGCCCAGGGGCTTATGCTCATTGAGTCCGTGCCTGAAGCTGTGTCAGTCTGTCTGGCCGTTGTGCGCCTTGCGGTCCTGACAGATTGATGCTTATAGCGCTGTTATGCAGATTTTCAATTTATAAATATGTAATGGATGTGAGCAATTGGCCGTATAATAAGGGGATCGGCTGTCTTTGCTCTGCATAGAGGCCGCTGATTTTCAATGCCTTAATCAGGCCGTAGGTGGTGTGGCACGAACATTCGTGACCGGCTTTTACAGGAGGTTATTATGTTTGATCCCAAGGTCATAGTTGCTCTTGATTACGATAACGATGCAACAGCCCTCGATTTTGTCTCCCAGCTGGATCCGAGCACCTGCAATCTCAAGGTAGGCAAGGAGCTCTTTACCGTTGCCGGCCCTCAGTTTGTTTCCAAGCTGGTTGAGCTTAACTTCCGTGTCTTCCTCGATCTGAAGTTTCACGATATCCCAAATACCACAGCCATGGCCGTCAAGGCAGCAGCCAGCATGGGCGTGTGGATGGTCAATGTTCACGCCTCCGGTGGCCGTGTCATGATGGAGACCGTAGCCAATGAGCTCGAGCGTCTGCCACCAGCTGTAGCCCGTCCAGTAGTTATCGGTGTTACCGTTCTGACCTCCATGGACCAGGCTCAGCTTACCGACATTGGTATTGATGTTTCCCCTAAGGAGCAGGTTATGCGCCTTGCCCGTCTGGTCAAGGAAAGTGGTCTGGATGGTGTTGTGTCCTCAGCTCAGGAAGCTGACATGATTAAAAATGAGCTGGGCGGTGAGTTTATTACCGTTACCCCTGGTATCCGTCCAGCCGGCTCTGCTATCGGTGATCAGAAGCGCGTCATGACTCCGGTAGAGGCTATCAAGGCAGGCTCTGACTACCTGGTAATTGGCCGTCCAATTACCCGTGCTGAAAATCCTGCTGCTGTGCTCAAGGCCATCAATGCTGAGATTTACCAGCTTATGGCTGAGCGCAATGGCATTGCCATTAAATAAGCTGCACGCCACATCCCGCTCCTTCCATGTGTCCGGCCATGGCCATTATGCCCTGGCCGGGGCACAGTGCCGGTCTGTACCGGACCAGATCCCGCTCCGGTGTGAAGCGGACCACAGTCCCGGACCAGATCGTGACGTGCACATGAAAAAGGCCATATCCTGAAAAGGGATATGGCCTTTTTCATGCCCGGGCGCCGCAGTTGCTGAGCATCAGGGATCACAATGATGTGCCGTGATTAACTGGCATTATGGTCGTCCTGTTCAAATTGACTGTCAGAGGAGAGGTTCTGTGAGTCAGGCTGTGATGTTCCTGGAGCCGGGGTTGCCGTACTGCTGCTTCTGCGTGACTGATTGCCGGATACAGAGAACTGTTTGAATTTCCGGTCCATGCTCTCTGACAGGCGGGCACAGCTCTCATCAATGAGAAAGGAGTTGTTCTGATCATCATTTCTGACCAGAAAGTCATCACGGGACTTGCCGGTAGCTGTCATCACATCGCGCAGCTTGAGCGGCTCTCGTCCCTGGCCTGACCATTCGCACAGGTTGCCATCAAGGTCATAAAAACGGTATTTGACGCGGGCGCTGCGGTAGCGGCGCATACAGCAGCTCAGCGAATCGGTAAGGGCATCGAGCACATCCTGAGGGTCAATGCTGACTTCCATAATGCTCGATGAGCCCGTCATGGAGTAGAAGTCGCACATCTCCTGATGGCGCTGGTTGCGTTCGATGTTCTCTTCTTCCTGGCGCAGCTTTTCCTTTTTGATAAGTTCCAGCTGCCTGATGACGTCCTGAACATCGTCAGAGCGGGCATCTTTAAACCATGAGCGCAGATTGCGCATGCTCTTAAGGGTTATGTACTTGTTGCCCTGAGAGAATTTCCCTGCATTGCCACTGGCTTTTGCTGAATAACCATTAGATGTCATAGAAGAAAGTGCTCCTTTCAGGGAAAACTGGTGAAGTCCAGTCCTGTAAGTTAACTCACTGGACAAGGCTCACCTGCCGCAGGTGTTAAGAGAACACGGTGAGGTCTGCATATTGTTATCAGCAAGTCAGCCTTTTGCTGCCAGCCTGTGCCAGGGCAGATAAGCAGTGCTGATAAGTAACTTGAATATTCTGGTTGCTGTTAGCCTGTGTAAGCGTACCTTAAGGCCGATACACAAGGCAGGGGCGACATGAACATGGCTCTGTGCTGTCGCACCTGGCCGCATACGCAAGCCCGCAAGACCAGACGACATGAGGCAACTGCAAGGCAGGCTTCATGAGCCAGCTGCAAGGGCAGACTGCATAAGGCGATGCAAGGCAGGCTTCATGAGCCAACTGCAAGGGCAGACTGCATAAGGCGCTGCAAGGGCAGACCTCATGGGGTTGCTGCCTGAGAGTGCCATACTGGAATACAGCATGGTGGCAGCCGGCCCGGCCTGGCGGTCAGGGAATGCCATAAGTATTCATTGCAGAATGAATGGGTGGAAGAACAGCATAAATAAGTAAAAAACGGTCTGAGCATAAGGGCAAGCTGGGCTGTATGCAGCAGGCTTTATAAGCCTGGGCTCTGAAGCTTTGATGCTCTTTTAAAGTATGCGCAGTTAAAACAATCCTTGGCGCAGTTGCCAGTCAGCAAATATTAACGATGTAATGTTAAGCACTTATTAACAGTTGTAAATATGCTGACCTGCAGTTGTGTGGTGTGCATAAGCCTGACCAGCAGCTCTGTGGAATGCATACGGTTGATGTGAAGCTGTTTGGCATGCA
The DNA here is from genome assembly GCF_023051105.1 of Anaerobiospirillum sp. NML120449. Lineage (GTDB taxonomy): Bacteria > Pseudomonadota > Gammaproteobacteria > Enterobacterales > Succinivibrionaceae > Anaerobiospirillum. The sequence continues at coordinate 39,005 of NZ_JALKIL010000043.1, forward strand.
CATGTCTGAACTTCCTGCCTGACAGTCACGTGCACGAATGATGCTGTGCACGTGGCTGCCTTATATATTCGGAAATGCTGTGTACGCACACATTTTCCTGGTAACTTTCACACAGGCAAGGAAGGTTTAAGGATTCGGGCTCCTGGCGCGTTTAACGCTTTCAAGGGCAGAAAACAGGCTGACATTAGCCTGTGAATTTTCTATTTGACGTGCCTTTGTCGCCAGTACTCAGGACATTGAGGACTGGAGCAGCAGTTTGTGCTGGCTGTAATGAAAGTAAGGTATGCAGACTTTCATTCAGGCAGATATTTATGACCATTTCCGGAAGCTTTGGCGGTCCGGCGGCTCAGGTCCTGCCGGTGATTACCATTATTTGGTTTCGGTGCTGCCGCTACCTGAAAAACAGGACGAAACAAGCGGCATAAGACCATGCAATGTCTTTGGTCAGCTTAAAAGGAAAAAGTAAAACTGCGGGTAAAGCTCAGGTATAAAGCATTGAGTGAAATGGATGCACAGCACAGGTCCAGCACTGTTTCACAAGCGCATAACATACCATGTACAGGGAAATGGGCAAAATTAACTGCTTTTAAAGTGGCAGTGCCTGCAGCAGGGAGGGAGAGGGACGCGAGATCAAATTTGAAGGCAGACTCAGGCCATCAGGGATATACATCTGTCCTGTAGAGCTCTCCTTTGCCTGTTGCTGCAGACTGCAGCCATGGAGCAGGTTACGTACCCCGGCCATATCTGTGTATGTGCATCAGAGGCACGGCCAGTCGAGGGCCGCGTGCATGAAAGTATCAGGCATGATGCCCATGCAAACGTCTGGGAAAATTTTAGATCAATATGTCAAAAAACTGAATAGGGATAAATATATGAGCCCCATACTATTCAGCTTTCAGTGCCAAATCAGGCTCTGTGCTGCAGGTCATTTGTGTCACTGACAGCTGTGGCTGCTGACGCAGCGGAAACCGGAAAGCACCCATTATAAGTGCTCAATGATCACATTGCGTGCACGGCCCGCCAAAGTGCTCAATGATCACATTGCGTGCACGGCCCGCCAAAGTGCACGGCGTGGCTTGAAATGCCCAATCTAACGATGGTTGTGCATATGATTGAGGGTAATTATGCAATGTCATTAAAAAATGTTTTACAGCTCAATGCAGGCGTGTTATTAATGATGCGTTATACATTGCAGATGCTTGCTTTGACTGAAATTCACTGCGGGTGCCTGCAGTAGCATCTTCGGGGTTATGCTTCCCCATAATCTCAACTGCCGCCCTTACCTGCCACCACAGGCAATGGGTGGTCAGGAACCGATCTGATGTGGCAGATCGGGTTTAGTGTGTGGCAAAGGCCTGCAGCTGGCAGAGCAAAGTGCCGACAGGCTGGCCAGAGCAATCTGGTAATCGAGGTAGATTTTGAAGATCATAGTAATGAGACATGGCGATGCCATGTTCAGCGGTGGCGACCGCATTCTCAGTCCTCGCGGTGAGCAGGAGGCAAGACTGACCGGCATGAAGCTGGCTTCAGTTCTTAATATTTCCCGCATTATCAGCTCACCAAAGCAGCGTGCAGTAAGAACAGCCGAGGTGGTTCGCAGCCTGCTGCGCGGCCGCAATATACCTGAAATTGAAATCCTCCCTGAGCTTTCCCCTGAGGGTGATACCCGTGCCGTAGTGGATTTTTTAGAGGCTACAGCAGGCAAAGATGATAATGTACTGCTGGTCTCTCACATTCCTCAGGTGGTTAACTTGAGCTATGCATTCTGCAACCGCGATCAGGACTTCCCGGCCTTTTATACTGCCGCAGCCCTGGTGCTCAGCCGCGACGAAGGCAGCGAGCGCTTCCACGCCTGCAATTTCTACCAGCCAGCCGGCGAAGGTGAGATTCAGGATCACCTATGATTTCCCGCATTCAGGGCTCGCACGGGCCCACCCGGCACCTGCGGCAGGCTGGCCCCATCGCCGTCCTGCCGTGCCGCCTGTACATCCGTACTCCAAGCCAGGTCACACCACCGTTCTGCCGTGCCTCATTCCCTCATCTGCACTGAACTGAACTGCACCTTGATCCGCAGCTGCCTTTGCATTGAGCTTACCTCTTTCACTTAACCCTTCATCAGCGAGCGCAGCCCCTGCTGTAAAGTAGCCTGTAATCCCGGCCTCCCTCATCCTGTTCAGCGCGTCAGTCATACCACTGTTGACAGCCGGCTGCCCATAAAGCTGCTGAACAGCGCCTCCCATAACTGTCTATAGTCCTTTCCTCCGTCCCCAGGTACTGTCAGTCAGTGTTCTCCAATTGCATTCCCGCACAGCTATCTTTGCCCTGTGATGCGCACTGAGCCAGTATCGCATCTTGCGTACGTACTTTCTGAGTGTGGGGTGTGATGATTTAGCTGATTTATATAAGATTCCTGCATGTTCCATAACATACAGGAGACGTATATGGGCGTTAAAAATGACGCAGCTGTGCCATCGTGCAAAAG
>NZ_JALKIL010000044.1 GCF_023051105.1 Anaerobiospirillum sp. NML120449
AGCAAGATGAGAATCTGCCTCTCATCGTTAAGCAAGCAAGATGAGAATCTGCCTCTCATCGTTAAGCAAGCAAGATGAGAATCTGCCTCTCATCGTTAAGCAAGCAAGATGAGAATCTGCCTCTCATCGTTAAGCAAGCAAGATGAGAATCTGCCTCTCATTAGTCAAACAAGCATATAGAGACTAGGTCTCTACCAGTAAAAAAGCAATCACCAAAAATGACAAACAGTATAAATGCATTTGAATCATGGCTACAGTTAGACTCTGTTCCTTACTATTTCTTCTATTACTATGTCCCTGTCAGAGTCGCGTATCCTTCCGATGAGTCCATAAAGGTTAGGGAGGCTGTTTGGAGCTTTAAAGATGGTATACAGCAAGATAAATTCATTGATATTCTTGAAAAGAAGATCGGATGCTCTTTTGAAAGGCCTGACCTTTTAACGCTGGTATGTATTCCTGCGTCTACATCCCATACAAACACTAAAAGGTTTGAATCCTTTTCCAACAAATTATGCGGAAGGTTAGGGATGATTAACGGATTTCAACATGTCTCTATATTGACAGAAAAAACTCCGAGTCATCGGGGTGGTAATGAGGTTTCAACCTATGAGTTTGACAGCAGCTTCTTTCAAGGGAAAAAAGTCGTTCTTTTTGATGATGTCGTTACCAGGGGCACATCAATGTCCAGATTCATAAATTATATGAATTCACTTGGGGCTGAAGTAGTATGTTGTATTTCTCTTTGCTTGACTTTCTATGGTTTGAAAATGAGTAATGATGTCAGCAATCCATGGACAGGAAATGCCGTACTTACGCTCGGTAGTCAAAGAGCTCCAGATCCTGACAATGATGATCCTGACAATGATGAAGGTCTATTATAAGTAAATATTATTGATCCAGTTTTGGTGTAAGTAGTTGGTAAAAAACTACTGTTAACGTTGAATTGATCGTATATTGTGCTTATATTTTTATGATGAGAGTTTGTTCAGTAACATGATGGTATTTCATCTGCAGCAGCCATAACCGCTTTAATTTAAATCTGGTAGACTGCTGCAGCTCAGGAATCTCCAAGCAGTGTCCTGAGAGCAGAAATTGCTGCATGATTTGCAGCTAACTGACAAATGGTTCTTAAGCTTGAAAGGCAGCCCCTCGGGGCTGCCTTTCGTGTTAAGTGCGCAGGACGCCGTTTTCCTTCAGCCTGTTATAGATTCGGTTGGCCTTTGAGAAGTCAATACCCAGAGACTGCTGGAGATCAGATACCTGCGGAGAATAGAGGTTCTCCTTCTGCCAGTTTTTGACCATCGCATGGGCCCGGGCATAGTCCTGGTCCATGCCGGAACTGAGAGGGATCTCTGGCTTTGCATAGTTCTTATCGAGCAGGCCGTCAACATACTCGGCTGTGCCGCAGCGCTCCTTCCATGCATTAACTACGTAATGGACATCTTCGTTGGAGACAAAGCTGCCGTGGGCGCGTAAGGCCACGGCACTGCCTGACATCTTGTAGAGCATGTCGCCCTTGCCCAGAAGATTTTCGGCTCCGGTCTCATTGAGGATGACTTTGGAGTCCGTGCCACTTTGAACTGTGAAAGCAATACGTGATGGGAAATTGCTTCTGATAGTGCCGTTAATGACTTCAACACGAGGAGTCTGAGTAGCCAGAATCATGTTGAAACCGGCAGCACGTGACTTTTGACCAAGACGGCCAAGCAGGCTCTCAACACTGACCTCATCCTTCTTCTTGCTGCTCTGAGCCATAAGGTCGGCAAACTCCTCAATGACTATAAGGATATTAGGCAGCGGCTCGAGCAGCTGAGGCTCTGGAGACTGCGAGGCTGTCCAGAGCGGATCCTTAACAGGATTGCCCTCATTACGTCTGCGTTCCACCAGTTCATTGAACTCACTGATCTTCCTGACACCCACCAATGACATCAGCTTGAAGCGGCGCTCCATTTCATCGACACACCAGCTAAGGGCCTTGATGGTGTTCTTCTCTATGTCATCAGTAATTACCGGAACCAGCAGATGAGGCAGGTCCCTGTATAAGGACAGCTCCAGCTGTTTAGGATCAATTAACAGCATGCGCAGCTGTGCCGGTGAGCGCTTGAGCAGCAGGGAGAGCAGCATGTTGTTAAGACCTGCAGACTTGCCTGAGCCGGTAGTGCCTGCCAGTATCAGGTGTGGCGCATCTGCCAGGTCAACCATTATCGGCGAGCCGGTTACTGATACACCGATGCATACAGGCAGCTCCATGCGGCAGTTCTTGAACTCATTGCTGTGTACCAGATCGCCAAGGTGCAGGCTGATACGCTTTTTGTTGGGAACCTCAAGGCCAACGTGAGGAGTGCCTTCGATTACAGGCACAACACGTATTGAGGCAACAGTAAGCTGACGGGCAATATCGTTGGCAAGTTCGGTGATACTCTTGCTCTTGGTATCACTGCTCAGCTCCAGATCGTATCGGGTAATGACCGGGCCTGTGTCATGATTAACCACATGAGCTTTGACCTTATAGCCTGATATGGCCTGGTTGATGATATCGATGTTATTGCGGATGTCATCCTCGTTGTCATATGCAGAGTCTGAAGAGTGAGACAGATTGTCCGCCACCGGTCTCCAGCTGCCATAAGAGCGCCTTGGCACAGTGATCATTGGCAGGGAACGTGGCTCAGCATAAACCACAGTCTCATCATCCTGACTGGCCTCAGCCTGGCCCTGCGGCTGTTTAGCAGCCTCAGGATTTGTATCAGGAACATGTGTGGCCGGCGGCAGCTCCTGCTGCTTAGCCTCAGGATTTGTACCAGGCCCGTGTGTGACCGGCGGCAGATCCTGCGGCGCAGCCTCAGGATTTGTAGCTGGCCCGTGTGTGACCGGCGGCAGCTCCTGCTGCTTAGCCTCAGGATTTGTACCTGGCCCGTGTGTGACTGGAGGAAACTCCTGCTGCGTAGCCTCATATACAGGTGCTCCCGGAGTTCGTGGCAGCTGTGGATCCTCAGGCTTTACCTCAGGTGCAGGAGCGGCAGGGGGCTGCGGCTGTGTCTGTTGCTGAACCTCTGGCTTTGCTTCAGGTGCTGGGGTAACCGGTGGCTGGGGCTGCTTTGGAGTCTCAGTCTTTACCTCGGGTGCGGCAGGCTGCTGGGGCTGCCGGGACAGCGGCTGAGGCTGCTGAGGCCATGGGCTGGTGGTCAGGTCCAGGGTGCCCTGAGGGGTAAGGCTGATGATCTGGGGGCCGTTGCGGGTCAGATACTGGTTGAGATCAGACATCTCAGCACGGGCAAGCAGGTTGTCGAGTACGCGGCAGTCTGTAGCGCCATCGCTGCCCTGGTTGCCTGAGCCATGAGTGCTGCGCTGCTGGTCAATGTAGGCATCAAACATCTTTTTGATGGCATTGCGGTGCAGGCACAGCTGAATGATGCGGCGGCCGTCGCCTGACTTGTCGCTGAAGTCAGGTATGGCAGCAGCAGAAGCAATGTCATTGGTATCAGAGCCCTTGCTGTCGCTGTTGCAGGCAAATACCAGGGACAGACCGCTGACGTGAATGTCGACATGGCCTTCGTTGATGATGTTGATGATCTCAGCAAGCTCGGCCGAGTCGGCCTTGGTGGCTACTCTGCAGTTGTCGGTAATCATGCCGGTAAGACGGGCCAGCCACTGATGGCGGTCAGCATGATTGCCATTAAACGGCTCGCTTAACATCTCGGTGGAAACGCGGGCCTGACGGGCTGACTTGTTGGCGTCCGTACGGGAGAACTGCTGCAGGAACTTGGACTCCAGGATCTGAATGGCCAGCACATAGCGGTTGCGTGGCATACCGTCGGTGGCCTGCTCAGATGTGGCCAGGGCGATGTCAGGGTCGTTGTCAGGGGCGATGTCTGCATTGCCGTCTGACTGGGCATCGGCCTGAGGGTACTCGAAGATCTGCATGCCCAGAATGTCGGCAAGCATGCCCTTTCTTACGGTGAGCACTGACATATAGTCATCAAGAGACAGGAAGACCGGGCGCGGCATGGAATTTACGGTCTGCAGACCGTACTCCTGCTGGAAGCGGGCAAAGATCTGTGCCCCCAGGAAACGGGACATGACATTGCCTGTCAGCTCCATGGTGTTATGACGGCGGCTTTCAGCGCGCAGCACAATGCTGCCGGAGATGGCTGAAGCATCACGGCGGGCAGCATCGATAAAGGTCTTACAGTCGTCCTTGCGGTCGCTGCACAGATTGTCGTAGATACCTGTGAGCCAGCGGTCGGTATGGCTGCGCGGAGCGGCAGATGACACCATGAAGTTGAGGTCGCTGTGCTTGAGGCGGCTGTAGTAAACGAGGCGGCGGTGGTCTTTTTCAACAATGCTGCGGCACTGCAGCTCATCCATGAAGGCCACGACTTCGCTGCGCTCGTGAACGCTGTTGATGAAGTCATCCAGACTCTGATGATTGTGGCCCTTCTCGCTGACATCTGACAGATAGCGGAAAGGCAGGTCTGATTCAAAGGTGGCATTGTCATGGCTGCGGCTGTCAATGTAGGCCATCAGCTTCTGACAGGTCTGGGCGCTCCTGCCGGCATCAGACTGCTGGTCTTCAGCAAAGAGTATGGAGTTGAACCATACTATGCGTTCGGCAGTCTGCATCTGATTGATGATATAGCGGCTGGCAGTGGTACCTGAGCTGTCTGAGGAGCTGTTGCGGTTGATAAGAGATGGCTGGGCATTGATCTCGTCGGTCAGCACCGGCAGTCGTGAGCTCTGCATCTTGACAGAAGAATGGCCGTCAAAGACGTGGAAAAGCAGGGCCACATCAGCAATACGGGTAAAGTCAGCCGCAGTTTCAGCGCAGTAGTCTGCACAGGAATTGCCATCGGCTGATGTCCCATGGCCGTCACTGGAGCCGACAAAGGTACTATTGCCTGCAGAGGCACTGCCGCCTGAGGCATTGGCCATGTCTTTGTAGATCTGAGTCATCACATCCTGGCTGAGGGTATGAGAATTCAGATAGTTGACCAGGGTGCCGGTGGCATTCTGATCCCTGATATAGGCAAGAACGCTGATATTGATGCGGTGCTCAAGGTCAAGGCGGACAAACTCAGGAGTAGTGCGCAGGCGCTCAAAGGTACGGTACAGCTCCTGGGAGAGCTGCATGTCGCGGTTGACAAAGAGGATCCTGAAGCTCATTTTGCTCAGACCTTTGGCAGCCAGCAGCTTGCGGTACAGCTCGGTAGCCAGATCCGGGAAGCGGCACTCATTTACCATGATGGTAAAGCTTTCAGGAGGGTAAGGCTGGGAGCTTATGTAGGTGCTGATGAAGCTGATAATCTCGGTGATGCTGTGTTCAGCACTGATGAGCGGGCTGAAATCATGTCCGGATCTGGACAGCTCATTGTAGAGCGTATAGCCCATGTAGTTTTCACAGGCAATCAGCGGGTAGCGGCTGCCTGTGCTTTCAGCCGGATCAGCAAGGCACAGCTCAGGGGCGTCGACATAGTTGATATCGGCACTGAGCGTATCCATAAACATGTCAGGTTCACATACATCAGTCTGATTTAACACTCTTCTGACTATAAGCGAGGTCAGGCGCTCCATGCGGGCGGTAAAGCCGCGCATGCTCTCCACGCTGAATGGCGATGCTATGGCCGTACCTGTATGGTTGACCGGCCATGCCATGCCGGTCTGCAGCAGTACAGAGCTCAGAGCACGCATGGCAGAGCGCAGATTGTTATCGGCATTCTTGTCATAGCCCAGGGCCATAATATGGCCCTGGAGCAGGGCGTAGCAGCGTGACAGTTCCAGTGCCTGATCATAAAGCAGAGCGCTGTCGCGCAGCGACTGCAGGCACTCAAAGTAACGATCAGTAAAGTTGTCCCACTCTTCACGCAGCTTCTCAACTTGGTCATTGATACCAGGGTATGAGGAGGCATGCTCAGTCTTGAGTCTGTTGAAGATGCGGTTGGCCTCTTCACTGAGGTTGTGACTGTCATCAGGTCTGAACAGTGCAAGACCGTCCTGATAGCCGGCAAAGGCACTGCTGGACTTTAAGGTCATGACCAGCTTTTCGGTGCTCGACAGACCGTACAGGCGCTGCTCATAGGATCCGGCCAGCAGGCGGCCATAGTTGAGAATAGCGTCGAGATCATGGGTAAAGCGCAGCGGGTTGTCCTTATCTGCGGACCATGTAATCTGGTACCTTTCTTTGGAGGCGGTACCGCTGAGGGTAATGTTGACCTGGAATTTCAGCTGCAGTGCTTTGGCGGCAGTGCTCTGTGAGCGTGAGTCAGCCTCATCATCAGATGCTTCATGTGCCCGCAGGAAGGCCTCATAGTTGATAACAGGACTTACAGGACTGTCCTGGTCGGAAGGGGCTGAGGATCCGGCACCTGAAGCCAGCTGTGGCTCTGGCAGGGTAATGCCAGGTCCGGTCACGAAGAAACGGCCCGGCAGCACACGCTGCAGGCGGGCAAGGTAAGGACCGAAGCGCATGCTGAAATATGATGCAGCCTCATAGTTAAAAGCCATCATATCGTCATTGGAGACATCAAGTGTCAGCTCAATGCGTTCAATGCTCTGCTCCTGGGTGAGCTGCAGATTGAGAATGCAGCTGGTCAGAGAGAGCATGAAATTGCTGTCACTGTAGGTGCCTGTGCCGAAAATCAGCTTGCGCCATTTGTTTTCCAGCGTCGATTTCTTCTCAATGATGCGGCGGTGGCTGCGGTAGAACTGATATAAGACAGCCTGATCCTCTTTGCTCAGACTTTTGGCTGTCTGGTCAGCAAGGCCGGCTACCTCTTCGCGCTCCTCATCAGTGATGTTTTCGTCCTCACTGATTCTGTGAGCGTTGAAGTGATCAACTGTCTGCTCCCAGAGAGTCTTTTTGTCGGCCTTTTTGTTCTTCGGCTGGAACAGAGCTTCAAGACAGGTGTCCCAGTCAATACGGCACAGCAGGGCAAAAGCATTGCTGTAGCTTTCCTGCTCGAAGTGGCTCAGGGCGCTCAGATAGTTTCTGATAATGGCATGCTCTGTGGAGCTCAGAGATGCATTGCCTTCATCATCATTGACGAAGTTATTGAGATAGTTTTCAGCTACCGTTTTGAACTTCAGCTGCTGAGTTTTGCGACCGGTGGTGATATTGCCGGTTCTCAGCGAGCTTCTTGACTTGAGCATTTCGTTGAGGCGGCGGCTATAACTGGTCTTTGTGCACTTGTCGAGGTTGGAGACTGTAAACAGACAGCTGTCTGATGGCAGTGAAAAGACATTGAGGCTGCGGCCCATGGCACGGCGCAGGTCGATGATCTCCTTGCCGCCCTCCATGTTCTTCCACACAGCGCAGGCCCATATGGCAAGAGTGTATGGATTGACGCTGATGTCAGATGACTTGCACAGCAGGCTCAGCACTGTCTTGAGAGGATCCGGGCCTTTCTGACAGCTGTATACCGGAAGACCGTACTGGGCTGAGCATATGGTCATGAAGTCGGTGACATGATCCACAATGCCCTCGATAAGACTGTTGCTGTCGATTTTGACAGCATTGCCTATGGTGTCGCGGGTCTCCTCAATAGTGGCAGCACAGAGAATGACCTTGCCCGGAACAAAGGAATTACGGGCATCTGCAGCTGTAGTGTTGCTCAGGTAGACCAGACTGTCCGACTCGTTTTTCATGAGCGAGCGGTTAATCCTCATATCAATGATCGAGGCCGGATTCCAGCTGCTCTCAGAGCTGTACGCTTCCTGTACGCTCTCATCTTCATCATCACCGCCCTGACCTGAAGCAAAAGCAGGTACTGCACCTGAGCGCTGCAGCTCCAGGATACGGTCGCAGATCAGCCTGATGGTATGGCTGTCCAGGTTATCAAGAACTATGATTCCAAGGCCCTGCTCGCCATTGTTGCTGGCACTCATATACTGCCTGTATGTAGTCGGCAGCAGCTCAGTCACCTTTGCGGCACCGGCTATGGCAATCAGCCTGTCGGCCATGGCCTTATGCTCGTTATGCTCAGCAAGTACCGACTTGCGCAGATTTTCGAGCGCGGTCTTTTCTTCATGAGTGAGCACAGTCAGATCATCCTGAGCGGTAACAGCTGCTGCAGCTTCCCTTTCATGAGCGGAACGAAACTTTGGGGCAGTGCATAACATTGAGCTTGCTTTCATGGGGGTAACCTGAAAAAGAGTTGATAGGGCAGACAGGGAAAGTAATCAGCTTTACAAAGGAGTACGGTCTGGTAAGCCCGCAAAGACTGAGAGGTACAGTTCTATAAGACGGCAAAGACTGATAGGTACGGCTCTATCAGCCGGCTTCGCGCCCGGGACGGCAGCAGTTTCAGTCCTGTTCAGGCATCAGAGCTCTGCAGCTGGCAGCGCCGACATCCTGAATACAGGACTTATCCGGAGCGCAGTGCTCCAATGACAGCCCTGCCAAATCACAGCCCTGCCAAATCACAGTGGCCGGGCCTGCCATTTTCCTGGCCAGGTAATTCATCCTGGCCTTGCGGCTATGGCCGGGGCATGGTCATGAACCCTGGCGTCAGCCTTGTTGAGCTGCGACCGTAAGATCAGCCATGAGCTGAGATGCAGCTGACAACATTGTGCAGCTGCGACCGGTGGGCACAGCCATTACCATGGCTTCTTGATGTAATCGCACAGGTCGCTCAGGCGGATGAGCATGTTCAGACGGTGCAGGGTCTTTTTAAACAGTGCCTCGTTGAGCTCGAAGTCCTTTTTGTTGATGTTGTTTTCCATACGGTTGCTGTCGTGATACTGATAGGCCTCACGCGGACCAATGACAATATGCCAGCGCTCGCAAAGGATTGTCATGAAGTCACTGAGCTTCATGTACTCACGATCTCCAAGCACGGTCATGACCAGAGTTTTGGTCAGGCTGTCACTCATGCTGTATTGAATGAAGCCAGGCTGGCGTTTGCCTACGCCCAGGCCGACGGTCTCCATCATGTGATGATGTATGCTCTTCATGTGCACTTCGCGACTTAGTGCTACTTCGCACATGGCGTCAATGAGTTTGTCGCAGCTGTCCAGTGAGCGGTCAATCTTGTGCATAGCTTTCTGCTTGTCCTTACGGGCTTTTTCATTGTCCTCATCGTCAACAGCTTTGTAGTCAAATTCGAATACGGCCAGCAGCAGATGCTTGAGAAACTTCTGCTCATCACTCTTAAGAGCACTCTTGCGGCGCAGGAATGGCGCAGCCAGGTCAACAGCCCTGTTCATACGATGACGAACATAAGCTTCCTGGCTCTGACTTAACAGATTGTTGTTCTCACGTACGCGATCCATGGACAGGCGCTTGATGGCCGGAATATCAGCATCTTCAGGACAGATCACCATGTTGATATCCAGTACCTGACGCTGAGTGCTGGCTCCACGTCCGGATTCACTCTTAAGCGTGTTTTCATAGTCGCGCAGACAGTTACACATTTTCTGCTGCTGCTCAGTAAGGAAGACCAGCAGATAGAGGGTGCAGATCTGGCTTAAGGCAAGGAAGAGATCCTGCTTGCTCAGCTGCAGTGACAGCAGGGAATTAACGTCTTCAAGCATATTGCCAAAGAGCTTAAGATCCTTGTATGGCAGGTAGGAAACAGGGCGGCAGAATACGCTTTCACCGCAGTAGTTCTCGTTTATGGCCTCAGCACGGGCACGGGCTAAGGTTACGTTGCCATCCTGACATTCAGCTGCGAATTTCTGAAGATTGAAAAGGAAGATGTTCTCATCGGCCGACCCCTTGCGCTCTTCGGTATTGACCACAGCACAGCGGTTGATGCGGGCGGCCAGCTCATCTACAGGATCTTCGTTGAAGAAGCGTTCAAACAGCACTCTGCCTGTATCTGCAAGTTTGCTGTCAGGGTCCTGGGCAGTAATAAGTGAACAGCCGCGCTGGAGCATGGCATAGACAAGATGTCCCTGACCGCCCATGATGTTGTTCTGTAATGATCCGTAAATCACGACCTCATTGAAGATGGTGTTCAGACCATAGGTAAAGACAAAGCGGGTACACCACTGACGGTTGGTTTCATAGTCAGTGGAGCTGTAACGCAGCAGGTCTACAGCCTTCTGGAAGTTGGCAAAGCTGCCAAACTCTTTCTTGAGCTGTTCCAGTATCTCATCAGTAATCTCAAACGAAGCTGCTTTGTTATCGTGAGTATTATTGTTGTGACGGTTGAAGCCCTCGCGCCATACCTCCCATTCCTGCCCTTGAGACAGATCTCCTGCGGCATTGACGGTATTAAGAACAGGGTTGTTAAAGAGTATGCGGCGCAGCATCAGGCGTTTGAGTTTGACTGCCCAGACACGTCCGAACTCATCTTCGCCACATCGACTTAAAGGATCAGCAGGATTACGGGATGCCAGTACCTGGAAAAACTCAATCAAGGTGTGCTCAGGCATTTCAGAGAAATGAAAGCCATTGCTCATATATCGGTCTTCAATCACATACAGATTGCCTGTTCTGGCAGGGGCGGCGCTGAAACGTTCACCAAGGAACCTGTCTTCACAAAGGTCGATATAGCGCTTGTAAGGATTGAGCGCATTTTTGATGGAATGAGCATCATGTCCAAAGAGCATGTGGGCCTGAGTCAGATCAGCCGGGACAATCAGCTGGCCGGCAGAGAGCTGCCTGCGCATGGCCTCAAGATCGTCATCTTCCTTAACATAAACCGGACTGAAGTCACCAAGCTTCAGCCCCTTCAGGCTGCCATCATCATCACCCTGACTGCCAGATCCTTTATCATGCTTTTTGCCAGTACGAACCGAAGCTCCAGCCTGGGATGAGCTCACAGCAGCCTTGGCAGGCGCTGCAGCAGCGGCGGCAACCGAAGCCCCGGCAACAGCGGAGCCGGAGGCGGCTGATGCATTACTGGTCACTGCCTGTGATGACCTGTCTGACTGAGCTGCAGGTTGAGCAGGCTTGCTGCTGACTTGATGACGGGCTGATGGCTTTGAGGCAGCATCATTAGAGCCGGCAGCACTTGCTGCAGCTGATGCAGTTGAAGCGGCTGCTGATTCAGAAGGATTGCTGCTGACTTGATGACGGGCTGATGGCTTTGCGGCATCATCATTAGAACCGGCAGCACTTGCTGCAGCTGATGCTGTTGATTGAGCTGATGCAGACGATGCAGTTGAAGCGACTGCTGATTCAGAAGGCTTGCTGCTGACTTGATGACGGGCTGATGGCTTTGCAGCATCATCATTAGATTCAGCTGCGCTTGTTGCAGCTGATGAAGTTGAAGCGGCGGCAGCCTTAGCAGCATTGCTGTTCACTTGTTGAGTGTCTGCGGCCTTTTTGGCAGCTATTAAAGATGCCATTGAGGCTGTACGTGAACCATCATGATTATGACGCAAATGCAGCCTGGTTGAGGTTTTGGCTGCGGCTGCAGGCTGTGCAGCTGTGCCTGTATTTGATTGTGCAGCGGCGGCAGCGCCTGCAGCTGCAGCTGTAGTTGACTGTGAGGTTGTGCCTGCTGCCGCTGATGAAGTTGAGGTGGCAGGACGGGCTGCAGCGGATGATGTGCCTGCAGCAGCTGGGCCCGCAGGTGCAGTCGTGCTGGCTGGACGGGCGGCTGCAGCAGCGCCTGCATTTGATTGTGTGGCTGCACCTGCAGCTGCTGATGAAGCTGCAGTGGCAGGACGGGCGGTTACAACAGTGCCTGCAGATTCTGATACTGTACCTGAAGTAGCCGGGCGGGCAGCAGCGGCCGCTGGTGCCTGTGATGCGCCGGCAGCAGGGGCAGACGGCGCGGCCGGGCTTGCTGCGGCTGCCGGGGCGGCTGCAGCCGGGGCTGTGGCGGTGGTGCGGGCCTGGGAGGACTGCTGCATCTGGTTGAGGCGCTCAAGGGCACGGGATACGGCCATGGCGTCCTGGCGCTCGCCGCTGGATCCGTCCATCTTCCTCAGGCTCTGTTCGGCCTTGTTGAGGGCCTGCTGCTGGAACTTTGATGGTCCGTCACTCTGGGGGCTGCTGTCAGCAGGGCGTGAAGATGCCTGAGGCAGAGTGTTAAGGCCACGGTGCTCCTCAAAGCTGCGCATTTTCTCCACAGCACTGCGTACAGCTTCATTGTTGAGATTGACCTGAGGCTGCAGTAAAGATGAATCCTTGCGGCTGTCAGTTGCAGGCACACCTGTACCAGCTTTATTCTGCTCGGACTTTTTGTCTTTGCCGCTGTCACCAAATAATCTGCTGAGGATGTTCATTGTTGAAATTCTTTCTGGCCGGTTAAGCTGCCCCCGTCCGTCACTGTGAGACGGGCGGGGCTGCACAATCAGGCAGGGAAGAGCTTGCTGCCATGCCTGAGCTGAAATATGTTGTCTGATGGAGGCTTGACTGACTGCAGGTCAGAACTGGTCATGGAAGTACCGGCAGCTGTCGACTCTCCCTCAAGCCATGATGTGGGCTGCATTCCGGGACTGAGTTGACAGTGACTGGTATTTTCGCCGTGATAAGCCTTAAGGTCAGTTGGTGATACGTCCCTGAGTATCGAGATTGCAGAACCTCAGATTGCCAAGACGCAGCTTTCTGTCAGAGGAAGCATTCTGGTCACTGGCTGCCTGGGATGCAGTGGTAATCAGATAGTCGATACGGTCTTTGAACAGGCTGACCTCATCTGCACATTCCGGGGTAAAGGAAACAGCACTCTGTCCTGAGCCCAGAGCCATGAGGTAGTTGAACAGCCTTGGAGTCAGAATGAGCCAGGCAGCGGCATCGGGCTCACGGCCTGATGAAGTGACATTCTCAGGATATGAGATGAGATCGCTGGCAATGACACTCGAGGAGTTCTGACCGGCCTTGAGCATCAGTTCACTGAGCTCCTCATAATCGAGCAATGCATCAGCAGAGAGCCTTCTGAGTTTTTTCAGGGCTTCCAGACTTCTAATCCAGGCTTCAATCTGACTTATAAGTGGGGCATTGTATCGGTCCCCATTGAGAGTATCATCGTAGTACTCAGGGGTGTTTTCCATGTCTTCCTTAAGATGCTGCTGCAGGCGGCTGCTGGCGTTAAATGCCTTGAGTATGGCTTCATTACGTGGATCAGAAGCATCTGTATTTTGCCGGGCGGTGGCGCTGGAGCGGTAGTAGACCAGAGCCGGAATCGCACGGCTGTCCTTGACCAGGCCGGAGTGAACCAGCTTGATGACATTGCTGAAGTTTTCAGGGCTGCCATCAAAGGCAATCTGATAGCGGTTGAAATCAGGAAGCACGCTGCAGGCGGCCGGATTGATTCTGTTGTTGGAGGTGATGAAGACCTTCTTGTCACTGTTGATTACCGGCAGTGAGGTAAAGGCGCGGTTAAGTCCGTTGATAATCTGCCCCACAGAAGGAGCAATGGACTCGTCATCAAGATTGAAGGTGGTTCTCAGAAGCTGCTTGGTCTTAAGGTAAGCAGAGCCATAACTGATTGCAGTCATGTCCCATTCATTGAACAGGGCGTTCGGGGCTTCAGGCATGACAAAGAACAGCTGGCGGCGCAGGGCCTGCATGCAACCGTGCATGGTCCGCTGCTGAGTGAGGGTAGCTGCGCTGCTGCCATCGCTGTTGATGTGGTCGCGAATCTCATCAATGCAGTCATTGAGCTTTTTGAGCATGCCCACTTCATCACATGAGGTTATCAGAGCCCTGTGAGCGGCCGCTGCCGGACTGCCTGGGAGATTGCCCTTGAGGATGAAGCTGTCGGCGGTGCGGCACCCGGTCTTGCCTACAGCAAAGAGCTCGAGCAGTTTGAAGACCGGCAGCTCTGTGGCCGAGTTGTCATAAATGGCAAGTTCATCTTCGGCCTCCTGACGTCTGGTTTTGGTCATGTTGCGGCCCAGCAGATTGTCAAAAGGAGAGGTGCGGCGATCGCTCAGTTCCTTTTTGTTCCTGCCCAGAGCGTCATTGAGGGCCTTGGTGCAGCTGTAGTAGCGCTTGGAGTCGCTGTTGCCCACCACGCCGTTGGCAACAATCATCAGGATGTTGCGTACGGTGAAGTTGATGCCATTGTCACGGGCCAGCTCAAAAACGTCGCAGAACTTGTTGATGATGCGATCCGTACGCAGGACACGGCGGTTGGAGTAAACAGCACACTTGCTGCAGGCCTCACAGCCTTCGCACTTTTCCCAGCCCTCATGATCAAGCACGCTCAGGAAAATATTTCTGACGGCCTGACGATCAAGGCAGTCAGTCATGGTCAGCAGTGTAAGGAAGTCACAGGAAAAGACACGTCGGGTCAGCATGTGCTTTTCCATGTCTGCAGCCAGAGTGCTCAGTGACTGGCGCAGCCCGGCATCGCGGCTGCGGATATAACTCTCACAGTCCTGGAAAAGCTTGAGAATACGACCATTGTTGCCGGCAATCAGTCCAATGGTGATACAGTCCCCAGCGCCGTCAGCACCGGCTGCCCTGTCAGCTGACGTGCCGGCGCCTGCAGCGGCTGCAGCACCATACTCACGGGCGCAGGTCTCGAGGGTCGAGACAATCAGGGCCATGTCCTCTTTTGACTCAACAGTAGACAGATCGCTTACTGTTACCAGTCTGACCGGGCGCGGGCGGTTCTGGCCGGCCGGGATGATGATGGTGCAGGCGCGGAAGGTACGGTCATCGCTGCTGCGCTTGACGGCGGCAGAGACTGAGCTGTCGGTGAGCTCGAAGTTATCGGAGGTGACGCACGGAGTGGTAAGGGCATTGCCCTGGGCATCAACAGGAAGCACACGCCAGACGCCCGAGATGGACAGATCCCAGGTGTCGGGAGTAAGGCCGAACAGCTGAGCGTCGGTGCACAGGCGGCGCATGAAGTGGGTCTTGCCGTCACCGGCCTGACCGTTGAGGATGAAAATCTGGGAGCGGCCCTGCTGAACGCAGGCGGCTATCTGATCGCGATAGCTGTTCTGGCGGGGCATCTCAAATAAGAAAGGTCTGATGCCATTGAGACGTGCTGAGTTGCGTACATGTTCATCATACTGTGCATTACTGCTGACATAAGGACCGTAGTCCTTGAGGTAGCTCAGGAATTTGTCGGCGGCTTTGTTGGCCATAAAAACTTCCTTACGATAGTTGAGATGAACACTATGCTGTAAAACAGCAGTACAGGCAGAGCAGCAGGCAGGATTCTGCAGCGCAGATCCTGGCAGGCCGCATACTTTTACGTATCGGCAGACTGTCTAATTGTAGCAGAAAAGCGTGTAAACAGGCCGTCCATGGCAGAAGCTCAGTATCCAAAACGAGACCAGCTCACATTATCTCGAGTGATTTGACCGCATGTGGAAGATTGAGTATGACAATAACTGTCCTGTGATCGGTCACGCCCAAAAAACAAAGGCAGCCCCAGGGAGCTGCCTTTTTAAATGGAATGTGGCCGTCCAGCGCTGTCACTCCATGACAGCACTGCCTTGCTTTGTACCTGCGCAGCACAGCTGAGCGGGCGCCGTCTGTTGCCAGGTGTTGAGCTGGAGCCGTCTGTTGCCAGGTGTTGAGCGGGCGCCGTCTGTTACCTGGTGGCCTGCTGGCGCAGCTGGTACTCGCGGGTGATGAGCGCGATCAGATCTGTGGCGGTGCGGCGGTCGATGAACGGAGACTGGGCAATGACGCCGTCGCGGCTGTCCACAATGGCAATCATGTGGCCGTAGCCCATGAGAGTGCGGGCGTCGTAATCGTTTGAGCTCAGAATGATGCCGGTGTCGTGCTGGCCGTTGACCTTGAGGCAGATGCGGTTGCCCACATTGCTCTTGATGCGGCCGTTCATCACCTTGCTGTCGGGGCGCTGGGTGCACAGCAGCAGGTGGATGCCGGCGGCACGGGCTTTGTTGGACAGGCGGGTGAGCATGTCCTCAAAGGCCTTTGCCATTTCGCCGCTGGTGATTTCTGCAAACTCATCAATTACCAGCACTATGCGCGGCATGCGGTTACGGCCATGCTCGCAGGCCCGGGCGTTGTACTCATCTATGTCGCGTATGGATGAGCATGAGCCCTGCTGCTGCTTGATCTCTTTGGTCAGCGATCTCATGAGCTTAAGGCGGCTTTCCATCTCATCAATAATGTGACTGAATGCCGGGCCGTATGCATCAGGGCTTACCAGCACTGACTGGGTATGTGGCAGGTCAGCAAAGTCATCAAGCTCGGCTCCGCCCTTTGGGTCTACCAGATAAAGCTGCAGCTCCTCAGGGGTATTGGTCAGAACCATGTCCATGATGAGGGCATTGAGCAGGGTGGACTTGCCTGACTTGGTGGCACCGCCTATCAGGGTATGCGGGGAAACGCCTCGGAGATCAAGATAAACAGGGGCGCCGTCGTTGTCGCTAAGACCTATGAGATAGCAGCTGTTAAAACCAGTGCAGGTATGGCCCTGCCAGATGAAGTTATCCACATTGAGTCTGCGGCTTCGCAGCAGGGACAGATAAGGCACAGGACGGCGTTCATTGCCCGGCCAGCTGATATTGAGCTCATAGGCATGCTGCACACTGCGTACAGCAATGAGCTTGATGCCGGCATCACCTGTATACAGCTTTTCACTCAGGTCGAGGATCTTCCTGCTGCTCAGATCGTCATGGCCGCTAAGGCGCACACAGGCACCGTTAGGAGTCAGGGTACTGCTCATGACATCAGCAGGCAGTCCGGCCTTGTGCATGCACTCGACCAGGGCTGCCACAGCATGATTAAGCCCCTCCTGACGTTCAAGGCCGTCCTGCTCAACAGTCACATCCTGCTCCACGCGGCGCACATAATCATCAATGAGTGGATGCTCGCTCCAGAACCTGACCAGGGCAAGGCGCTCAGGCTCCGTAAGCAGCTCAGCCGCGCTCTGTCCGGCCCCGCCTGAGGCGGCATCATGGTTATTACCATGGCCACGGTCGGCCGCGCCGCCGCTGTCGTCAGCTGCAGACTGCTTTTCCTCAAATCCTGTAGTCAGAGGTGGGATGACCACAGTCCCGTTCTCCTTTGCCTTGAGCACAGCCTCCAGATTGGCCTGAGCCCTGGTCTTTCCCGGAGCCCTGGTCTTTCCCGGAGCTGCCAGGTCGATATCGCAGTACATGCCCCCGCCGTCGCTGCTGCCGCTGTGAGGACCCACTCCCGGGTCCTGGTCAATGTCATTAATCATGGCGTTTGTGCCTGCACCAGCGCCTGCGCCTGCGCCGGCAGGAGCGCCGTCACCTGAGCTCAGGCCCAGCCTGCGCAGCCTTTCAAGCTGCTCATTGTGCAGGACGGTCAGGTCTTCGTTGAGCGAAGCGGCCGAGAGCGTGGCTCCTGAGATCTGATTGTAGGCATGGTTCTGCAGACCAATGAACTGAGCCGGCGCACCAGGCTCACTGCCGCCCATGCTGACAGCGCTCAGGCCGGGCTCAGGGCCGTTGTCCTGTTCACTGAGCACGCCGGCCCTGAGTTCATTCTGGCCACCACTGAGATCATCAGTGATTTCCATGACCGTGTCGTTACGACCAGGCACATCATGGCCAGAGCAGGCATCAGCATCAGCGCCTGAGCCGGTACCTGAACCGGCAGCAGCATCAGCGCCTGAGATAGTACCTGAACCGGCAGCAGCGCCTGCGTGGTCGCCAGAAGTGAGTTCAGGCTCCTGATCGTTATGAGTAACGCTGCTGTTGGCTGCAGCAGCAGTACTGTCTGTGACTGAGGTTGTTGCCGCAGCCGTGGCTGAAGCTGACTTCGCCTTAGAGGCATCTGCAGCGGCTGAAGCTGTAGCTGATGCGCGGGCGGCGGCTGAAGCTTCAGCTGCAGCTGAGGCGGCCGTGGTGAGCGGGACGCTCAGGTCAATGGCAGGGTGGTCCTTGATGGTGTAATGGCGGCCCAGGGATGACAGGCGATCGATGCTGTCATCGGGCATGCGCAGCTCAAGGTCCGGCAGCTCAAAGCGGCGGCCTGACTCTGTCTGGTGGCCGGTATCGCGGTGCCACTGACACAGGTCGCTGAAGATCTTTTTGACATCTGAGCGGTTCAACACAATCTGCAGCACCTCGAAGGCATTGTCCTTATGGCCGGCCTCAACTCTGGCCGTGGAGGTATTGTGGCCTGCATCGCTGTTGCACTCGCAGACTGCGGAAATGCCGCTGACATCCACCAGCACATGGCCCTGGTTGATTTCATGAATGACCTGCTTGAGGCTGTCACTCAGAGCGCTGGAGCGGGCGTTGCAGTTGTCGGCAATCATGCTGGTAAGGCGGGTGAGCAGCTGCATGCGGTCAGCCGTGCCCTTCTCAAAGGCCGAGTAGAACATGTTGGCCGTTTCACTGGCCTGCCTGATGGACTTCTTGCGGGCCTCAGGATCATTTTGACTGAGGAACTTGGACTCAATGACCTGCACGGCCAGCAGATACTGCCGGCGGCGGCCCGGTCCGGCCTGAGTACCATCGGCGCCGTTGACGGCCGCGCCGGCACCGGCTGCGTCAGCTGCGGCAGTGCTGCCGGGCAGGCCGAAGATCTGCAGGGCCAGGATGTCGGCGCGCTGCTGACCGTTGAGAGCAAAGATGTGAGCGTAGTCATCAAGAGAGAGGAACACGGGATGATCCATGGCCTCAACAGGATCCACGGCCATGTTATGGCCATATTTTGCGGCATGCTGTCTGAGCACGGGCTCGGATATGAAGCGGGCCATAACCGTACCGGCCATTTCCATGGTGTTTTTCCAGCGGTTTTCAGCACGCAGCAATATGCTGCCTGAGATGTCGGCAGCCCTGAGTCTGATGACATCAACAAAGTCACGGGCCCTTAACATGTGGCCACGGGCATCAGGATACAGGCTGGCGTACAGATCCTGGAGCCAGTGACTGGTCCAGGCACGCTCAGCTGTGGAGGACACCAGGAAGTGGACATTATGGTTGCGCAGATGACGGTAGTAGACCAGATGCCTGTCCTTCTGACGGAGAATGCTGCGGCATGGCAGCTCATCGATAAAGGCTGCAACCTCGGCCTTGCTGTGCACCTCATCGAGCAGGTTCTCATCAGGATCCTTGAGGGTCATGAACGGAAGGGTCACCTCAAAGAGCTCGTTGTTGCCGCCAGGGGCGCCGGCGCGGGCGCTGCTGACGCCGCCATGGGCGCCCATGCCGGCTGTGCCGGCGGCAGCGTGGGCGCGGATGTGGCGGTCGAGGCGGCGGCACTCGTCCAGGCTTACCTGGTTTTCGCTGAGCAATGCAAGGGAGTTGCACAGGCGGATGCGCTCGGCTGTGAGCACATTGCTCACGGCACAGCGGCGAACGCGGGCCTCTGATGACTGATCAAAGATATTGCGGCTTACTGACGAGGCGGCAACGGCGCTGTTGTCAGCAATGGCCGGCAGGCGGGTTCTGACGAAATCAGTGCGGGCGCGGGAATCAAAGCTGTAAAAGAGCACACCCAGGTCAGCAATGCGGCTCATGTCATAGCCTGACATGGTGCTCTGAGCACTGATAAGACCGCTCTCCAGGGCATTGCGGTTGAAAAAGCAGCTGTAAGTGCCGGTGGCATCATCGCTGTTGACCACAGGCAGTACGCTTACCTGTACCCGGTCAGAGCTGGTGATGCCCTGCAGCTGACGGCTGCTGCGCAGCATCTCAAAGCAGCTGTAGATCTTCTGCGAGTATCTGATGTCGCTGACAAAGAGCAGATGGAAACGTGTGCCCTTGAGGCCCTTGAAGTCTTTCAGGCGCTGGTAAAGCAGCTCCGCCAGCTCAATGTCAGGGCAGTCTCTGACCATGACAGTAAAGAGCTCAGGGGTAAAAGGACGTCCTTTGACATAACTGTCGATAAAGCTGATGACCTCATCGGTGCATACTGATGGAGGCACTGGCGCTGACGAACCTGCAGGCATGACAGCAGCTCCGCTCCTGCTCATGGCGTAAGCAGCACGCAACGGGCGGTAGACCGTATAGCCTGAGGTGTACTCGGAGGCAACCAGCAGCTGTCCGCGCTGATCGTCGCGCAGGGCGCACAGATCAGGGGCATCAGGCGAGTTGATTTCTGCAGACAGGATGTCCATGCAGCGGCGGGCCTGCCAGGCTGAGCTGCTGTTTCTGACTTTGCTGACAATGAGGTCGCACAGGCGCTCCATGCGGGCGGTAAAGCCACGCATGCTCTCTACGGTAAAAGGAGTTGCCACGGCACTCAGACCATCGCTGCCCTCAGGATAGGCCATGCCCACCTGCAGCAGCGCTCTGAGCAGCTTGTGCAGCGGATCAATGCAGGATCTTAAGGTACTTGAGTCGGCAATGACATCATGAATGCTGTGCTGGAGCAGGGCATAGTTTACCGACAGAGCATGAGCATGCTCATAGCGCAGCTGGCACTTGCTCATGATCTTAAGACAGTCCATATACTCACTGGTAAAAGCTTCCCACTGCTCTTTGAGAGCAGTAATCCTCTCAGTCAGAGAGCTGTCGGCATCGGCAGCCCGGCCTCTGAGCACCTCAAAAAGATCCTGGGCCTGACGGCTCAGATCAACGGCATAAGCGCCTGAGAACATGCTGCTGCTGCCGGGCATGGTGCTCTTGTTTTTGAGGGTCATGCTGAGAATTTCATCTTCAGTCTGACCGAATATGCGCTGACGGTAGGTACCGCGCAGCAGACGCTTGCTTTTGCTTCTGGTGAGACATGACAGATCGGTGCTCAGATGAACAGGCACGGACTTGTCCATCTTCCAGGAGAAAGAGAGCTTCTCCTCTCTGGTGCTGTTGCTGAGCTTGACTATGAGGAAGAACTTGATCTCATTGTCAGGCGTGGAGCCCTTTTTCGTTGATGATTTGCCTTTTCCTTTGCGCTTGGCCGGTCTGGCCGCAATGAAAGCGCCAAAGTCAGTGAGCGGATCAGGCAGCTGCTGGCTGCCGGCCTCGACCTCGGCACTGGCTGTGCTGACAGAGCCGGCGGACGCGCCGGTGGTGCTGTCAGCCTGGCGAAATGGCAGGCTGATGACAAAGATGTCGCCCAGCTCCTCTTTGAGGCGCCTGAGATAAGGGCCAAAGCGCATGCTGAAATAGTGACCGGCATGCTCATTGAGGTTTCTTATCTGATTGCTGGTGAGATTGAGCTTGAGGGTAATGCGCTCAATACAGGTACCGTCCTGACAAGGGAAGTTGAGCATGAGCAGACGGGCCAGTGAGAGCATGAAGTTGTCATCAGTGGCGCTCTGGATGTTGTAGATGCGCTTCTGCCAGTCCTTGTCGATCCTGCTGTCAGTCTGGATGTGGTTGCGGTGCGCAAGGTAAAAGTTCTCAAGCTTTTCCTTGTCCTCATCGCTGAGGCTTTTGATGCCGGCATTGGCCAGAGGCTTGATCTCAGCCTCTTCGGCGGCGGTAATGTTCTCAGACTCGTCAGTGATGTTGTCACGGATGAGGCTGGCCGTCTGGGCCCACAGTTTCTGGCTGGACTGGCGGCGTTCGCTGCTGCCCAGCAGATTTTCCAGCACATCCTCCCATTCAAGAGTGCACAGCAGCTCAAAAGCCCGGGTCAGAGCATCTCTGTCCCGGGCCTGCAGGGCGGCAAGCCAGTTGCGGATCAGGGCATGGCCTCCATAAGTCAGGCGCTCTCTGTCCTCCTGGCGGCGCCAGAAGTTGTTCAGATAGTTTTCAGCCATGGCCTGAAAGTCGAGATCTTCGCCCTTGCTGTCACGGCCCTCCTTAAAGCTGCTGCGGTTCCTGAGCACGGCGGCAGCGGTGGAGCCATGCCATGACTGGCTCTTCTTTCCGGTCTTGCTGAACATGTTGCTGTCAGCAGGGAATGAGAGCACCTGCAGGCTCTGGCCAATGATCTGCTCGAGCGATGCCGTGCTGCCGGCACTCTGCAGTCCCCTGATCACGGCACAGGCATAGCGGGCCAGATGGTAAGGATTGCTGACATAGTCAGAGCGGTCGAGCTCATTGAGCACCTGAGTGATGATGTTTTCATCGTTTTTGCTGTCAGCTATGGCAATTTTGAGTTCGGCGGCCTTTGCCTGAACAAAGGCAAAGGTATTGTCGACAATGCTGCGCATCAGAGCCTTGTTGTCTATGCGGCAGTTCTTGTGACCAAGGGTGTCTGTGTTTTCGGTGGACAGGGCGGCACACAGGAGCTTGCGGCCGACGGCAGTGGTATTGCGCGCATCAGTGGCGCTGAGCTCACACAGCCATGGCAGATCATCAGATCCGCTGGTGATATTGCGGCTGTTGACGGCAAGACAGATGCACCGGGCACGGTCACTGTCACTCCAGTTGCTGATTTCAGGGGCGGTAAGACGCTGCTCCTGAGTCATGGAGCTGTAGCACTGTGCGCCCATGGCTGCAAGTCTGTCACAGATAAGTCTTATGTACTCTTCCTTGAGATTGACCATGACCACAATATCAAGGCCGCTGTTGCCACCACGATCGCTTAAGTACTCCTCACGTGATCCCGGCAGGAAGTCGAGCACACAGCGCATACCGGCAAAGGCAATGAGCTCGGAGGTGAGATTCCCGGCGCTGGCATCAAGAGCCTGCTCACTGCGGCTTTGCTCCCATGAGGATCTGACAGCCTCAAGGGCCGCACTCATAGGCTGACTTAGCAGGCACAGATCACTTAGCGGCCTTTCCTGATCTTCAGACCAGTCCGGCTCGCTCAGATCAGCCACACCCCCTGCGGATGCTGCCGCAGCTGTAACCGCCGTCGCATCGGCTGTCGCAGCAGTCACCGCAGCCGCATCGGCTGCCGCAGCAGCTGTCGCAGCAGCGCCTGCCGGGAGGCCATCATCTTGCGCAGCTGCCATAAGACAGGTACTGGTATGCAGGAATGGAGTGAGTTTCATAACAGATAATCTCCCGGTGGGATAACAAAAGGAGCAATAAGACAGTAGTAATCTCGGCAATCAAACCCATGCCGACCCGGCCCGGCCATGCACAGCCCGTCCTTGCACAGCCCGGCATTGCACAGCCCAGCCTTGCACATCCTGGCCATGCATAGACTGGCCTTGCACAGCCTGGCCTGCACAGCCTGGCCCTGCCGGAGCAGGCATCTGCAATGCCCGGCTGAGCCAGGATGCCCGGCAAATGTCAGAGCACTTACCTGCACTGGCTGTATGAGCCATAGACAGGGCCGGACTGATGGGCAGGGTCCATGCTTCAGGCCGTATGCGCTCTTAGTGGCACAAAGGTACTGCTGGACGGGGAGTTGAGGCCCGCATCAGGATGGAAGTCTGATGTACTCACACTCGTCGCTCAGGACCAGCAGCATGTTGAGACGGGCCAGGCTGTTTTTGAAATGCTTTTCGTTGGCGTCAAAGTCATCTCGTCTGATGTTGAGGCTTTCATCCGGACTTGAGTGATAGTCATAAGACTGCTCAGGGCCGATGACGATGTGGTAGCGCTCATACAGGGTTTTCATAAAGTCGCTGAGCTTCATGTGCACGGCTTTGCGCTGTCCCAGTACTGTCAGAACCAGAGTGCGCAGCATGCGGTCGGTCATGCTGTAGTACATGTGGCTGACATTGCGGCTTGATGAGCACATGCCTATGTTCTTGATCAGGGATCGGTGGACGTATCTGGTGTGGCTGCGGTTTTTATCCAGGTCCTCAACTGTGTTTTTTATGAAGTCTGCGCAGCTTTTGAACACTCCCGGATCAAAGTCATCAGCTTTCGGGTTGAAGTCATCGATGCCCCGGTTAAAGCAGGCATGACGAATGACATAGAGCAGATCTTTCTGGGCGTCGTTCAGATCGCCATCCTTTCTCAGGAAAGGACAGGCAAGGTCAATGAAGTTATTAAGACGGTAGCGCACACTGGCATCACGGCTTACCGACATCAGTTTGTTGTTTTCATCAAGACGGTTGTGAGAGAGGCGGGCAAGGCCACGCAGACCGGCATCTTCGGCACACAGCACCAGATTGATGTCATCTGTCTTTTTCTGAGTAAGGCTGACAGATCGGCCCTCACGGGCAGCCTGCTGTTCATACTCATGCAGGCCATTGCAAATCTTCTGCTGCTGCTCAAGCAGATAGACAGCAAAGTTGAGGGCGACCATGCGGCTTAAATGCATGAACATGTCCTGCTTGTTGATTTCCCATGACAGCAGGGCCTCAATATCTTCTCTTAGCCTTGTAAAGACCGGCAGGAAGCGGTAAGGCAGATAGCGGGTATCAGTCCTGTCAACAATGCCGCCATCCGGAACTTTCAGAGCACGCAGAGCGCTGCTGCGTTCGTTATAGTCCTTATAGGCAATTGCACTGTCCTGAAATGCTCTGACCACCTCGCTCTCATCGCAGCTGCAGGACTGTCCGTTAATGACTTTATACTCACTGGCATTGATGAGCATGGCAAAGCGCGCAATCTGATCCTGATCTTCAAAGAAAGTCTTAACAAGGTGTCGACCAACATCTTCACAGCAACTGTCAGTCGCGCAAACTGCAGCCTCAGCATTACCGCTGCCAGTACGGCATTCAGTGTTTTTACACCCATGCATGGAGGCCTGCTGGTCTGCACAGCAACTGTCAGTCGCGCAAACTGCAGCCTCTGCATTACCGTTGCCAGTACGGCATTCAGTGTTTTTACACCCATGCATGGAGGCATGCTGGAGAGCGTAGTCGCGCTGCAGCATGGTGTAGAGTATGTGTCCCTGACCGGCCATGATATTGGACTTTCTGATCCCTTTCTTGTCGATCTCGGTAAAGATGGTGCTGATGCCGAAAGGGAAAAGGAAACGTGTCGACCAGTCATGGTCGGAGTTAAGGTCAATGGAGCTGCAGCGCAGCAGGCTTACGGCACGGGCAAAGCTGGCAAAGCCTGATGCGCCGTTATCCTGGGTAAAGGCTTTTCGCAGTCTGAGCAGGGTGTCATCATCAATGCATACAGAGTCTTCAGAAGTACTGGCAGCATCGCTGTCGAACTCAGAGGATTTGTCGCCGGATTTGCCCGTGGAGCGGTTGTGCTCGTTAAAGCGGGTCTGCCATTCTTTCCAGCAGGCCTCATCGTTTTTGTTTCCGATCGAGATGGTGCCGGTGAAGGGATTGTTAAAGACAATGCGGCGCAGCAGCAGACGGCGGGCTCTGTTAAAGACGGTGCTGCCATACTGGCTGCAGCACTGATCACTGAGAGGAGCAGCAGGATTCTGGGATGCCAGCACCTGCAGCAGTTCGAGCATCATGTGCTCAGGGGGCTCATCTTCATGCAGGGCATAACCCAGATACTGACCACGCAGTATATAGTTGACGCCCTGGTTGTCATCAGGCCAGCATGGCATGCGCTCACCAAGAAAGCAGTCTTCCTGCATTCTGATCAGTGCTGCAATGGCATCAAGGGCAGCCCGGCCTGCATCGCTGTCATCAAAAATGGCCTCAGCCTGCTCCAGAGTGGAGGGCAGCATCAGCTTGAGCTCCGTATCACCGGCCTCAGGATTAAATTTGTTGGCGCTCTCGCGTCGAATGCGATCGGCATAATCATGGTCAGAGGGCTCAAGTCTGGTAATGGTGCAGGCGCTTAAGCGCTCTTGTGGAGAGGAGTAGGTGGTCATAAAGTCTTCCTGAGTTATCTCAAGCCCTTGTCATCTGTGCAGACTGCGGCCTTGCCTGTTATCAGAGCTGCAGCGTGCAACTCCCGTTATCTGAGTAAGTACCCGGCCTACTGGCCTCATGGCTATAGGAGTCGGCCATCAGCATCTCTTGCCTGTTATTGGCTCCCCGCCCGGGGCAGCCCCGCCCGCAGCAATGTGCAATCGGCGTTGCAGGCCGTGAGCTCAAAGTTGCTCGCAGTCATGCAGTTAATAGCCGTCATGGCACGTCTTGCAGCAGGTCATGGCAGGCCCCGGCTCACTGGTCTTGACTGCAGCAAGACCGTTTGCAGCAGGTCATGGCAGGGGCCCTGCTCACTGGTCTTGACTGCAGCCAGACCGTTTGCAGCAGGTCATGGCAGGCCCCGGACCACAGGTTTTGACTGCAGCCAGATCGTTTGCAGCAGGTCACGGCAGTGCCCCGGCACACTGGTCTTGACTGCAGCCAGGCCGTACTGCCTGGTCATGGCAAAGGTGCTGGAGATGCTCGGTCACGGGCGCGGGCGCCGTTGGAGTGGATCGTTGCGTGTGTGTGGTCATGCAGAGCCGGTTGTTATGAGGAGGCGGTGAGCTTGCCCTGTTCGTTGATGACGCAGAAACGCAGGGTGCTCAGATCGTTGTCGGAGCTGAGCTGGCGGCCGTCTTTGCCGGCCCTGAGGCAGCGCAGCTCCCTGATTCTGTGGTCGAGGTGATCCTTGAAGATGTTGATGGCATCGCTGCATTCCTGAGTAAAGGAAACTGCACTCATGCCTGCACCCAGTGACATCAGGTAGCTGAACAGTGAAGGAGTCAGAATCATGCTGGCTGCCGGAACCGGGCTGTATCCGTTAATGAGGGCCGCAGGCGGGTATGAGACCCGGCTGTCCGGGACACAGGATGCCTGGTACTGAGAAACCTGATCTGCAAGCTCTTCAATCCTTGTGAGGAAGCTTTCCTCATGGTCGGTCAGATCCCCGTCTTCACTGCGGCGTCTCAAGTAAGGAACCATTTCCTCAAGCTGCTTGTACAAAGGGAATTTTTCCGGAGCGTCGCCAAAGATGTTCTTAAAGCGTTTCTTGTCCTTGTGGCCTGCAAATACCGAGGTAAATGTGTTCAAAAGATCCTGGTCTTTCTCAAGAGCACGGGCCAGAGCCTGATATTGATCGCTTACGTCATCTGCAGCACCTGCACTGCCGGCGGCACTGTCGCCGACATAGGGCTCATTACCGGAGCTGAACCAGGAAAAAGCAGGCAGGCCACGGCTGTCCTCAAGCAGGCCGGAGTTGATGAGCTTGATAACCCCGTTAAACTGCGAGGAAGTTCCGTCAAAGAGCAGAACATAACGGTCTGGATGAGGCAGCACGCTGTAGGCGGCCGGATTGATTCTGTTATTGGTGGTGACGTAGACATGCTTTTCGCTGTCGAGCACCGGCAGAGCGGTAAAGGCACAGTTAAGGCCATTGAGCAGCTGTCTTACCATGCGGGCCATGCTGTCATCAGTAAGGTCAAAGCTGGTGCGCAGATGTCGTTTGAGCTCCAGGTACTGACGGCCATATCTGATGTCGCTCAGATCCCAGATGCTCTCACCAAAGACATCCTGCCGTGTTCCGTCACCAGGCATTGGCATGGTGAAAAAGAGCTGACGGCGCAGAGCGCTCACCACCTTGTTGATGTCCACTGTATTTGCAGCATCATCATCGTCCATTGAATTCTTGCGGCACAGCTGCAGTGCCTGCCTTAGCACTTCATAACTGCCAGTGACATCAAAGTCAGGATTGCTGACAGTACGGGCATACAGCCGCTCCAGAGCCTGTCTGCGGATCGACTGCTCATCACTGATGCCCGGCACCGCACCAGCAGCGTCTGCTGTGGTGGCATCGGCGCTTAGGCTGCAGTCGCGGTCGGCACCGCTTAAGATAAAGCTGTTGATAAGGTGGGTAGCGTTGCTGCCCGGGCCGATGCGGCGCAGCATTTTGAACAGGTCTACATAGTCACCGGTAATGTCGGTGCGCCTGAGGTTAAGGCCGAGCAGATTGTCAAAAGGTGAGCTGCGTCGGGCGGCTTTTTTGCCGCTCCTGCGCTCGCTTTCAACGTCATTGCAGCAGGTCTTGCAGGTGTAGCAGCGATCGGAGCCGGACTGCTCGTTGCGGTTTCCGATAATGGCATTGCTAAGCAGTATCTGCATGCGGCGCATGTTGAGCTTCATGCCTTCATCATGAATGATCTCAAAGACATCGCACAGATTGCTCTGCACATCTTTATCCATGAGCACCTTGCGGTTGGCCCGCACCGGGCAGTCCTCAACTGCCTTGCAGGCACTGCAGTTTTCCCATGCCGGATGTTCGGTCAGGGCAGTGATGATTTTGAGCACGCCATCGCGGTCCATAAGGTCACTGAAGGACAGCAGTTGCATAAAGGAGCTCTTGAAGGTCTGCTCAGTGAGCATATGCTCCTCAATGTTCCTGACCACGTTATCCATGTCAGGAGCAAGCTCAGGGAATATGCTGCACATGCTGGAGCTGTCATCCATCTCTCTGCAGGTCTGAAACAGACGCAGAATACGTCCCTTGTTACCGGCCACCAGGGTAATCATGAACTGCCAGCCACCTTCGGCTGCGCCATCCCCGGTACCTGTAGCGCGTCCACCCGCACCAACGGCACTGGCAGAGCGGCCACCCACACCATCTGCACCGGCACAGCTGCCGCACACACCACCGGCACCTGAAGAGCTGCCTTCCTCCCCACTGGCACCTGCCAGCATCTGCGCTCTGAGTTTTGCGGTGATCCGTTCAAAGCCGGCGGCGGTCTCGTCAGCCGGGCAGTCATGAGCGGCCAGCAGAGCGGTCTGCTCGAGCATGTTGATGAGCAGGTGATTCTCTGCACTGGAGACATCAATGCCTGAAAGGTCAGTGACTATATTGAGCTTTAAGGACAGATGGGGCAGGCAGACACTGGTGATGTGATTTACTGCAGTGCTGTCAGGGGAAAGGTATACACAGCTGCTCTCAATGGCATTGCCTTCGGCGTCGACAGTAAAGGACATCACTCTGTCATTGAGCACCAGACGCCAGGCGGATTCGCTAAGACCAAAGAGCTCAGGGGCGGTACACACTGAGCGCAGGAAGTAGGTCTTGCCGTCACCGGCATGTCCGGTGATAAAGAAAAAGCGTGACTGTCTGTTTTGCAGACAGCTGCGCAGGATCTGAAGGTACTTCTCAAGGAGTGGCAGAGCAATATCAATAGGATCAAGGGTCCTGTAGTTGTCGTTCTCAGCTCTTTTCTCATCCTGCTGATTGCTGGAGTTCTTGTAAGGGCCTATGGACTTCAGATGGTTCAGAAGCTTGTCCGGACGATTTTTATCTTGAGAGTTTTGAGCCATGATTGACCTTGAGCCTGTAGAAGGTAACGGGACCACAGTGAAGTGGCCTTAAACCTGTAGAAGGTAGCAGGACCACAGTGAAGTGGCCTTGCACCTGTAGAAGGTAACAGGACCACAGTGAAGTGGCCTTGAACCTGTAGAAGGTAACAGGACCACAGTGAAGTGGCCTTAAACCTGTAGAAGGAAACGGGACCACAACTAAGTGGCCTTGAGCCTGTAGAAGGTAGCGGGACCACAGTGAAGTGGCCTTGATGCAAATGTGATGAAAATGGAAGCTGGAAGCGAAAAGAGTTTGATCGTAAGGAGCGTTGCTCCGGGATAAACAGACATATGGCCAGGGCTGTTACAGGCAGCACATACGCCAGCAGGAACATGCTGGCACCGGCAGCAAATATGCCGGCACTGGCAGAGACATTCACAGCCTTCCTGCAGCGTCGAGGGCTGCGCACCATGACCTTGGCAGAGGGTGCAGGTGCAGCGGCATAAAGACAAATATATGCAACGTGATGGCTTTTTGCTTTTACCTGGCAGACGGTGCGGGCGCAGACACTGGAGCCTGGCAAAGGCCTGGTAACAAGGGGCAGGAGAGCACAGGTCACAGGCTGAGGGGCTCAGGTCATATGTTGTAACTTAGTGTACCAGCAAAGAATAACTTCAGGAAGGTCACAGCCTTCGGCTCACCTTCTGAATGTAAGCAAATCTGGCACTGGTCACAATTTGTCCATAAAACGGCACTGACACGGCATCGGTCAGGCTCCTGCACGCTCAAAGCATGATTTTGCACTGGGCCGCAATACGACCTTTTATTCAGTCAAATGTCATATATGCAAACACCAGCCTCCACAGTTCCCTGAAGCAGGACGCAACTTGCTGCCAGCCTTCAGCTCAGAACAACGAGCCGATAACATCCAGAGCGCCTGTCAGTGAGTGTTCACCAGCAGCACCTTCCGAAAGCATTTTTCTATGAAGGCTGGGCGAACAGCCTGCTCTGCCTGCCCCCAATGGTTACAAGAGGCACTGTGGTAAGAATGGGCGCCATAGTCATAATGGGAGCGATAGTAAAAATGGGCAGCATAGTCAGAATGGGCGCGGAGCCTGGTAAGTGCAGCCATGACGGCCGGAGATGCCGTGGGGCGGAGATGCCGTGAGCCGGATATGCCCTTGGCCGGAGCTGCAGGGACGGCCTGGCGTCCAGTGGTACTCAGTCAAAGGGAGTTAAGACTGAGGCAGCAAGTTCCATGGGGATGTGCAGCGGAGGTTGCTGCTGCTGTTGCAGCTGCGGCTGCAGCTGCTGATGGGCAGTCAGGCGGCCGGGCAGGCTAAGTGGTATGTGTCGTATAAGGACATGCCTGATGTCACAGAATGTGTTGTTAGTCCTGCAGGAGATAAGGCTCAATCAATGGGCATGTTATAATCAGCAGGATCGGCCTGGCGGCCCTGCAATTGACCGTGGGGCGGTCAGAAAGGCTTAATCAGAGCAAATACAAGGAAGGATTCTATGTCACAGGAATATTGCCAGGATGGCGGATGCACTTGCGGTTACTTCTCCAGTGAACCTGCTTATACTCCACCGGGTGTGGATGGACCTGGTCCTGGTGATGCCGACTGGGGCTGTGTTTTTGGTGCCGGCCTTGAGAATTTTGATCTGGAATCTGCCCTTCATGGCCGTGGTCCGGACAGTGAGCATGACTGTCTGGTAAGAGCACTGGCCCCTGTATTCACTCTTATTGAGCGTGGACAGGTGCATGCTGAGGTAACTCTTGCCTATGTGCACTGCAGACCAACTCCTGCAGGCCATATTCTCCACGGCGGTACCTCTCTTGCGCTGGCTGAGACTGTGGCCGGTGTGGCTTCCATGGCTTTATGCGAGCCCGGCGAACACCCTGTAGGTATGAACGTGACAGCAAGTCACGTCTCCATGGCCCGTCTTGGTCAGAAGCTCAAAATCATATGCACATCCCTGCATAAGGGTTCAACCTCTCATCTGTGGAACATTGATATAACTGATGAGAATGGCAAGATGATTTCAACTGCCCGCGTCACCAACGCCATTATCAAAAAGCTTTAATCATCTGATGCGCGTATGCAGACCGCAGGCTTTGCATCCTGACCTGTGGCTGCTCAAAAAAAAGCCCTGCAGCCCGTGCAGTCCTTTCATCAGTCACAGTCATACGATGTGGTAAGCCAGGACCTGATACCATGACGAGTCTTTGCTGTCTGCTTCAGCCGCAGGTCTCGGCTGCTGCCTGGAGGCACGTGCCGGCTGCGGCTGCGCAGGTCGGCTGCAGCTCAGGCACCGGCCGGGTGCTTTTCAGGGGCCGGCCGGAATGCAGGTAACGGCTGGTGCACGGGCGTGCCTGCATGCATGTGTACGGACACCATGGTGCTTTGACATGCCGTGGTTTGCAGTGGTGGCAGGCCGGAATTAACTGAAAGTGGCCGCCTCTGACTGTGTTGCTGTTGAAGTGACAGACCCCGTTAAAGCGGTCCGTAATGTCTATTAATTGCTGTTTATAAAAGACTTTAGTGAGGATAAGGTGTCTTCTGCTGTTGTTGTTGATAATGATTTGGTGCTGGAGGCAGCAATTGCCCTTGGAAAGTCTTTTGCTCTGTATCGACTGCCCAATGAGGATGAGCCATATCTGATGGTTCAGGATGGCGGCGATCTGATTACTCCTGGATCTTTTGAGGA
This sequence comes from Anaerobiospirillum sp. NML120449, assembly GCF_023051105.1. Lineage (GTDB taxonomy): Bacteria > Pseudomonadota > Gammaproteobacteria > Enterobacterales > Succinivibrionaceae > Anaerobiospirillum. Next base: position 31,474 of record NZ_JALKIL010000044.1, read on the forward strand.
GCTGGCTGACAAGTCAGGCTTTCTCATGGCTCCATTTAATATCAGCACCAGCTCACCAATGATGGTGCTGCGTCCTGATCACCTTATCAGGGGACGTGAACAGATCAGCAGCTATCTGCAGAGCCTGAGTGCTGAAAGTGAGGTCAGCGCCTGGCTTGAGCGTTACGCCGGCAGTGCTGCAGCTGCCACAGCCAAAGACGCAGCTGCAGGCCAGAGTCAGAGCTCCCTGAGCACAGGCGACAGCAACAGCAGCTGTACCGCCCCATGCTGTTTTGCTCAGGATCATGAGCAGCTGTGGGAAGAGCAACAGACTCTGTACCGTCGTGACTTTGAGGTCTTCCATGAGGCACTCAATTCCCACCGTTTTGACAAGCTGGTACTTTCTACCCGCAAGGTACTAAAGTACCGTCCTTTCCTTGCTTTTTCCTCCTTTGATCATGCCTGCTCACTCTATAGGCGCATGATGGTATCACTGGTAAGCTCTCCGGTAACCGGTACCTGGCTGGGGGCCACACCGGAAATTCTGCTGCGTGGCCGTGATCAGCAGTATCAGACCATGTCTCTGGCTGGAACCATGATTAACAAAAGCCATGACTGTTGCAATGAAAATGATCCATATGATCTGAGCGAGTGGTCAACCAAAGACCGTCAGGAGCAGGAGTATGTCACTGACTACATCAGGGAAGTAATAACCCCTTATGCTCAGGACATCAGAGAAGAAGGCCCTTACACCACCATGGCAGGTCCGGTACGTCATCTTCGTACTGACTTTGCTTTTACTTTCAGAGATGAAAGCCGTCTTGGTGAGCTCATTGGCCGCCTGCATCCAACACCAGCCGTCTGCGGCCTGCCAAAGCAGGAGGCCTATTCCTTTATTGTTGAGCATGAGAGCATTGACCGTCGCTACTACGCGGGCATGCTTGGACCGCTCAACCTCAGCGGCGACAGTCAGCTTTATGTAAACCTGCGCTGCATGGAAATTACTTTCCCTGAGCCTGGAAGCAACCAGTGTGTTCTGGCCTCATGTTATGCCGGTGGCGGTAATCTGCGCCAGTCTGTATGTGAGTCAGAGCTTACAGAGGCATGCAATAAGATGCGTGCCGTCACCTCAGCCATAGTCAATCCTGCCTCGGAGGCATAAATGGCAAATTATTCAGTAAAGAAGAACGTGCTGCAGCTGGTAGCACTGATGATAAGTCATGGCGTGAAGAGGGTAATTTTATGCCCGGGAAGCCGTGACATCCCGCTGGTGCAGACCATATTGAGCTCAGGAAAGTTTGAGACCTGGTCAATCACTGACGAGCGCAGTGCCGGCTTCTTTGCTCTGGGGCTGGCACAGGAAAGAAATAACCGTGAGCCTGTGGCTGTAGTGGTTACTTCAGGCTCTTCGCTGCTTAATTTACATCCGGCCGTAAGTGAGGCCTTCTACCAGCAGATTCCGCTGCTGGTCATTTCAGCTGACCGTCCCAAGGCATGGATTGGTCAGATGGATGGACAGACCCTGCCACAGGAAGATGTATTCCGTACTCTGGTCAGGAAGTCAGTTTCTCTGGTTGAGATTCAGAGCCCTGAGGATGAGTGGTACGTAAACCGTATGGTCAACGAAGCTCTGCTGGAGCTTGATCATCATGGCAAGGGTCCGGTACATATCAATGTTCCTATTTCTGATCCTTTCTTTGATTTTTCAGTAACTGAGCTGCCTCATGCCCGTGTTATCCGTCGTTATGACCTCAATTCATACCGTCAGCTTGAGTTGCAGCAGCGTCTTTATGACGATCAGAATCCTCTTGATGTGGATCTGGAGCAGGAGCGCCTTAAGCAGCTGGAATCTTTTAATGCCTTCAGATGCATGACTTCAGCAGGATGCGCAGACCACTGTCACGGTGATTGCGGCAGGACTACGGCAGGCAGTGATGCCTCATGTTCAGACTGCAATAATTACGGCTCTATGGAAAGCTGGGCTCAGGCACTGGCTGGCTACCTTGCCCAGTCAGGCAGCATCATGCTGGTGGTAGGACAGAGCCTTGATGGTCTGTCCTGTGGAACCAGTCACCAGCTGTGGACCGATCTTTCTTCATCCATGGTGGTTCTGGCTGAGACCATTACCAATGTGGAATATGCCCATGGCATATGCACTCAGGTAGATCTTTTTATTTCCGAGCTTTCTGTAGCTGCTCCTCTTATTGCCGAGGACAGGGCAAACTCTCCTCGTTCTGTTTCCTATGCCCGTGCACTTACTCCACCTGATCTGGTTATTACAGTAGGTGGTCATATCATCTCGAAGAATCTGCGCCGCTTCCTGAGAACTCACAGACCTGCAAATCACCTCCATGTCAGCCCGGATGGCAGCATAGCTGATCTGTTCAAGTGTGTAACTGGTGTGGTAGAGATGGATGGAGATCGTTTCATCAAGGTTCTGCACCGTGCTGTAGCCATATTAAAAGAGCGCCATCCTGTGGACCTGAAGGCCATTATGGAAGGTGCTGCTGAGGAGTGCAAAGTCAATCCAGTGGCTTCATGCAAGTCCACCGTGGAGACTTTACGCCGCCTGATGCGCAATACCCGTCATACTCTGCCTGATCTGGCACGTTCCCGTGCGCTTTATGCCTCGCTGGCCAGGAACCTCATGAGTGTGATGTGTACTCCAGGCTTTGATTTCTCCCACATGAATGCTCTGGACAGACTGATGTCATGTCTGCCGGACAATACCACTGTCCATCTGGCTAACAGCTCAACAGTTCGTTATGCTCAGATTTTCGGCAACCGTGGCCATCAGGACCGCAACATTACCGTGCTGTCCAACCGTGGCGTCAACGGTATTGAGGGATCTCTGTCCACTGCCATTGGCTATGCTTCAGCAAGCAGCAGGCTCAATGTCATCATCATTGGTGACCTGAGTTTCTTCTATGACATGAATGCCCTGTGGAATGAGTATGTTCGTTCCAATGTACGTATTCTGCTGCTCAACAATGGTGGCGGCGAGATTTTCCATGCACTGCCTGGTCTGTCACTTGATGAGGCCGGCAAGAAATATGTAACTGCGCAGCATCATTCTCAGGCTAAAGGCTGGGCTGAAAGCCGTGGCTTTAAGTACATCAGCATCAGCAGCGATGATGAGGTCGATGCCGCCCTTGATGCGCTCATTGCTCCGCTTGATACGACCGACAAACCTGTGATGGTAGAGTTCTTTACCCGTGCTACCACAGATGCGCTCACTCTGGGCCGCAACAGCGTTGAGGCCCGCCGCCGCGCCTACGAGGCCCTGGTAAAGTAACCACGGAAAGACCATAGCCAGCCCGGCCACGCATGGCCGTGCCATGCTGCGCCTGACCTGGCGGCGCCATGCATGTCCGTCTGCCGTCCTGCCCTCATGGCTGTCAGCAACCGGGCATGCCACACCACGCTGCCACGCATGGCTATCATGGCCGGTCAGCAACCGGACATGCCAGGCCACGCTGCCTTGTTGAGCCTTGCCATGGCAGGTCGGCAACCGGGCATGCCACACCACGCTGCCTGGCTGTGCCTTGCCATGGCAGGTCAGCAACCAGGCATGCCATACCACGCTGCCTGGCTGTACCTTGCCATGGCAGGTCGGGAGCATTCAGGGCACTTAGGGCTCAATCAGCCGGCGTAAGAGCAGGGAACAGGCCCGCAAAGGGGCTGAATGTCATGATTTCCTTAATTTAACGAGACCAAACTTATGTCACAGACAAGAGAATGGAAGACCATCAAAGAATATCAGGATATTCTTTTTGAGTTCTTTGAGGGCATTGCCAAGATCACCATCAACCGTCCACGCTACCGCAACGCCTTTACCCCAACTACCACTACCGAGATCTCTGATGCTCTGTACTACTGCCGTGAGTGCCAGGACATCAATGTTATCGTTCTGACCGGTGCCGGCGACAAGGCTTTCTGCTCCGGTGGTGACATGAATGTTAAGGGCCACGGCGGCTATGTTGGTACTGATGGTGTGCCTCGTCTGAACGTACTTGATGTACAAAAGCAGATCCGTTCCATGCCTAAGCCAGTTATTGCCATGGTTAACGGTTTTGCCATCGGTGGCGGCCACGTACTGCATGTAGTATGTGACCTGTCCATTGCCTCTGAAAATGCTATTTTCGGTCAGACCGGTCCACGTGTTGGCAGCTTTGATGCCGGCTTTGGTTCTTCCTATCTTGCCCGTGTGGTAGGTCAGAAGAAGGCCCGTGAAATCTGGTTCATGTGCCGTCAGTACAACGCTCAGGAAGCTCTGGAGATGGGCCTTGTAAACAAGGTCGTGCCATTTGACAAGCTCGAAGATGAGGTTGTTGACTGGGCCATGACCATGATGCAGCACAGCCCTCTGGCTCTGCGTATGATCAAGGCCGGCCTCAACGCAGAACTCGACGGTCAGGCAGGTATCCAGGAGCTGGCCGGCGATGCCACCATGCTCTACTACATGACTGAGGAAGCTCAGGAAGGCGGCAAGGCATTCCTTGAAAAGCGCAAGCCTGACTGGAGCAAGTATCCTAAGTTCCCTTAACAGGAAAAAGTGCGTCTCTGCGGAGACGCATTTTTTTTCACTTGACCTGACCACTCCCGATAACAGTCAGCCTGCAAGGCCAGCTAGCCCATGCCTGTCCTGGACAGACCAGGCATGGGCTAGCCTGGACTGCCTGCAATGTAACCCGTCATACTCAAATTCAGGTAATGAAAAAGCCCGTTCCGCTAAATGGGGACGGGCTTTATAAAATGCGTTATAAAATGTAAAGGATTATGTCTGCTGACAGGGCGGCAGGGGCGCTCACTGGAAGCTACTGATCGTCGCGAGCAGCCATTGAGCGGGCGGCAACACGGTCAGGTTTGCCTGTACCTGTTAAAGGCAGCTGTGGCACTCTTACCAGAGCACGAGGCTTCCAGTATTTTGGTATGTCAGTAAAGAGCAGCTCCAGCTCTTCTTCATTGAGGTCAGCTTCGGTATCAGGGAGCTGATAGAGCATAACAGCAATGTAGCCAAACTGATGATCAGGACGGGAGCTTACAATGCTCTGGCAGCCACGCAGACGTGGATGCTCTGAGGACAGTTCTCTGATACGGCTGTTAAGCCACTGCTCTATTTCCTCAATCTGAAGCTTTACGCCACCGCTGTTAATGACATTGTCACGTCGTCCGAGAATGCGGAACTGACCTGCGTCATTGAACTCGACAATGTCGTTGGTCTCAAGTACTGAGCTGTTGACCAGAGGGGCATTTACAATAAGAGTGTTGTCCTCACCTGCAGTAAGGGTTACCTGATCAAAAGGGGTATACCAGCTGGATGCCTCAGGTCCGCTCAGGCGGCGCAGGGCAATATGGGACAGAGTTTCTGTCATGCCATAGGTGCTCCAGACAGCACCTTCAAATGAGGCGAGCTGTGCGGCCAGATCACTTTCTACAGCGCCGCCACCGATGATCAGATGTTCGACAGCCTTAAGACGGCGGGCACTGTCAGGGTCTGCAAGGCCGTTTATTACCTGCATGGGAATCATGGCGGCAAAGCTTACATGAGTATCATCATGCAGCTCGGCAGCCGGATTGGAGCATGGAGGGACAAGGAGCAGTTTAAGTCCTCCGGTAAGGGCGCGCACTACCATCATCTTTCCGGCAATATAGCCAAGCGGCATGCACAGAAGAGCACTGTCGCCGTTGTTGAGGCCAAGGAAAGACAGGGTAAGGCGGGCGCTGTTCATCATGCGCTCCTTTTCTACCATAATTACCTTGGGAACACCGGTAGAGCCTGAGGTTTTGACCTTTATGACGTCTGAGCTGTCAAACCACTGTCTTAAGAAGACAGCAAGGTCATGCTCAAAAGAGCTGACACCATGGCGGGAAATCATCAGCTGCTCAAGATGGCTGGTACCGTCAGGTCCGGCTATGGCATCTGCAGCGGTAAAGCTCTCATCACCAAGGTAAATAATCTGTTTGCTGATATCAGTTTCAAAGTTCACATCCACCTCTCAATCCTGAAGTACAGTTTTCATTCAAAAAGCCAGACCTGGCTCAGACTCCTGAACAGTCGTGGGTCGCTGGTGCCTGCTTATCTGTATTGCCAACAGCACCATGACAGCCTGAGCATAACCTGTCAACCGCCATATCCAAAGCATATACAGCCTGTAGCCCGGCCATTTTTCCGGCCTGATGGCATCAGCCGCCGCCATAAGGCGCAACCATGCAGGTTACAGCAAAAATAATCTTGATCTGACGTCTCAAGCCCAATGCAGCCAGCTACAGGCTATCGGCAACATGATGACCTGCAGTTCATTACCATGTGACTGACTTTTGGTTATGCTCCTGCAGTGGGGGTGACATCAGGTCCTGAGCGGACCTGCGAGGGTATATCCGCTTTGGCAAAAGCTCAATCCCCCCCAGTGCCTGCAGGTCCATTTATCAGACAGTGTTGTGAGGGCATCTGCAGGTCCCTTTATCAGTCAGTGCTGTGGGAGCAGCTGTATTCAGTAGTAAAGATACGGGCTGCGCTGCTGGCAAATAGATTATGCAGATAGTCGCGGTAGTTGATCATCTCAGGCAGGGAGAGATTGCAGAACAGGCGTGCATCCTTAATATACATTGGGGTATTGAGGTTATTGGTATACAGAGCACCTGTACCAAGTCCCTGAGGCATGGTCAGCTCCTCGGTAGAGCACCACTGAGCCAGGGCGTTTAAGCCGATGGTTGACTCAAGAGCGGAGGTCAGCCAGTAACCGATACCTCGCTCAGAGGCAAGTTCAATCCATTCTCTGGTTCCGGCAAAGCCGCCATGCAGGCTTGGTTTTATGATCAGGTACTGAGGCTTGATGGTATCGATAAGCTCAATCTTGCGCTCACGCTCATAAACACCAATGAGCTCCTCATCAAGACCAACAGCAATTGGAGAACTGGCGCACAGCTCTGCCATCTGCTGATACTGGCCAGCCTTGACTGGCTGCTCGATAGAGTGCAGGTGGAAATGGCTTAGCTGTTCGAGTTTAGCTGGAGCCTCCTCAACTGAAAAAGCACCATTGGCGTCAACACGCAACTCGAGCTCCTCAGGAGAGAAGCGCTCACGTATATAGGCGAGCAGCTCAAGCTCACGGTCAAAGTCGATTGCGCCAATCTTGAGTTTGATGCAGCGGAAACCTTCGGCAATCTTGTTTTTAATGCGCTGCCCCATAGTCTCGAAGTCACCCATCCAGATAAGTCCGTTAATCAGGATGCCTTCTTCATTGCGGCTAAATGGAGTGTCCCAGAGCATGAGATCAGCCTGGCCCTCATGAAGACCGCTAACGAGCTGGCGACGCATATGGGCAAGCATGCCCTCAAGGCCAAAGAGCATGGAGGGGTAGTTGAGGAAAGCTGAAGTGTCAGGGGTAAAGCTCAGCAGCTCTTCATTGGTCTTACAGGCCAGCAGCTCTTTGAATACTGGGGCAAAGAGCTCCTTGAGCTTGCGCTCATAGGCAAAAAGACGCTCATCAAGATCAGCTCCCATGGAAAGGAAATCAGAGCTCAGATCAGGCAGGGGAGCGCACTCACCAATGGACATGCGGTTGCCGTGTTCAAAGACCACATACCATACAGTATGGGTATAGTAGGTACCACGAGAGGTCATGGCCGGCTCTTTAAACCTGAGATCATAACGATAAATATCAGCTTTGGACTGCATTGGTCTCTCCCACAAATTATCACTGTCCCAGCATGCAGACCATGCATGCCCCATTACCTGAGCCTTCATAACACTCCTTAAGTTTCTGCACCCGTCAACCCGGACGTCAGCCCGCGTGGCCCACCACATCCTCTAGACTCTCAAAGCCATTGCCAGCCCCAAAAGCAAGGCAGACCGTATGGCAAACCGCAAGGCATACAGCATGGCCGACCGTATGACCGATCGTATGGCTGACCGCAAGGCATACATCATGGCTGACCGTATGTCCGACCGTATGGCGGGATTGCGGATTGCTGGCCACTCAGGCCGGGAAGCGGACTTGGCAAGCAATCAGAACAGGCTGACATGGTATGCATTATGGCGGGAAGAACGGTAGTTCCGGTCAGCAACAAAAGTTCTGCTGTGGCGGCTGCACTGGTTCAGTCAGCAGGTTAATACTGAAGACAGTTTGTTCCGCTCAATAGCTTTGATACAGGCAGGACGGTGTGTTCAGTCGATGCCCTTGATTAGTGATGAGTCTGGATAGCTCATGCAGAGAAAGGTATACCTGTCTCTGGCGTATCGTTCCATTGTACAACCAATATATGGACGTTCAGGCAGGGAAGGTTCTGACAAAAATGCGCGGCAAAACAGGTATCAGGAAATCTGACTGTAAGGCACATGCGTCAGCACTGTCGTAACGACTAATCAAAAGCATGCTACTTCAAGCAGTGCTGAGCGGTTCTGCTCTTAGTATGACAGCAGCAACAGGGGGGCCGATCTGTTGAGACACGTCAGTTATGCAGCACGCTGACAGGAGACTTGTCATGTAGCACTGAGGTTTGCTGATCTGTAAATGCAGCTTAGATGTGGCATCCATCTGATCTGTAAAAAGTCCAGCTTCATAAAGAGGTACTGATCGTGAAACGTCTGGCTTTATAGAGAGTTGCTGATCTGTTCAGTCAGTTGAATGGGGCGTACTGGAGAGCTGTGAGGAGTAATGATGTACCAGAGGCGGCTGAGCTGACAGTAGCTTTCATTAAAGCTAGACAGCATGGGACAGTGACTGGAGCACTTCAGGTTGAGATTTTGCGTGCGGTTCCACCATGTAGAGATAAGGGAGGGGCAGGGTCCAGCCACAAAGCTCAGGGAGTACGGGGCTCCCTTGTAGCAGAAGCTGCGGCGTCAGCTGCAGCTGCTGCCTGGGGGAAGGTGCTCATCTGCAAAGAAAGTCAGGATTTATACAGACAGGGGCGAACGATCAGATCAGTGGCGGGATGATGAATTTGCAGGAATCTGCTGGGGTATTTGAGAGGTTAGGGGGGATTACTGACTTTTTTGATGGCAAATGTACCATTTTATGTCAGGCAAAGCGGATATCAGAAAAAAATATTTTGAGGTGTGATTTGTATCACAAAATCGCATATTTGTCGGGTTTTGTCCCTCCCGTAAGCAGTAGAATATTAAGTTTCGTTTAAATTTTTTTAAAAAAGCTGTTGACGTGGGGCTGGAAATCATTAAAATACGTCTCCGCTGTCACGCACTGAGGCGTGAAGCTGCAAAAGCCCGGCGCTTTTGAGTTCTTTAAAAATCAGTAAGTACAGACAATCTGTGTGGGTTCTTTAAGTTAAGAACTTTGAGTTTTGCCAACAAACTGGCAACTGGTTACAGTTGCACTTCAAACGAATCATTAAAGTGAAGAGTTTGATCATGG
>NZ_JALKIL010000045.1 GCF_023051105.1 Anaerobiospirillum sp. NML120449
CTTTTGCACGATGGCACAGCTGCGTCATTTTTAACGCCCATATACGTCTCCTGTATGTTATGGAACATGCAGGAATCTTATATAAATCAGCTAAATCATCACACCCCACACTCAGAAAGTACGTACTGCCATGCAGTGCACTGACATCGCGGCCCCCACCATTGGCTGGCACAGGTCGGCGGCCGGCCTGCCACAGCTCAGGCTGTTACAGGATATTGTCGTGCCCCCAAAACTGCACCAGAAGCCCAGTCAGCCGCTGTAATTTACCTGTTCTTTACGCTTTCACCTGACGATACTGCCTTATCCCACGGCCCAATCCTGCAACTGTACGCTGTCAGCACCTGTCCTTTACTGTGCAATATCAATCCATGCTGCCTGCTGTTAAGCACATGCCTTACCTGATGCACCCATGAATTTAGATTCTGCAATTTTAATAATTACTCTACATAACAATTTATCTTGTGTCAGTGTCATACCATGTTGCCATGACTTGCAGTGCACCCCCTCCGCGCTGCCGCAGAGACTGAAGCAATATCTTAATTCGCAGCGCCCGCCCATTATCACTATCATTCACGTGATGGTGACAGTACATACTCACAGAATGTAAACTGTCAACAGCCTGTCCGCAGATGAATAATTCAATTTTGCTTTACATAATCTTTAAGACAGTAAAATATGTAATGCTGCAGCCCGGATATTATTTAACATGGCCGGGCAAAGCATTGGTGCTTAATTTGCCGCCCGATCCAGGCTGACCTGCTCTCCCACCTGCCATAACCACCCCCGTCCCTATACTCATCACCATACCCGTACCTCTGTCACTGTTTAAGGACCATGTCAGATCAACTTGTACTTTCATCTTAATTGCAGGCAGCTTTGTCTGGCCTGTTCTTGAGTATGTTCTGACACTGTCTGCCCCCCGGCGATATATTGAACTGCGGCTTAATGAAGGATGACAGAGACTTGCAGTCCCATACCCGGAAGCCATATATATCGGCAGAGGAGTTTACAACCACACAAACCAGCTCGTGCTGCTGCTGATTTATTCTGCTGTTTCTTCCTGGAGCAGGGCCAGGACTGAGTGCCTCAAATCACTTTTGATCAGCAGTTTTAATCAGCGGTTAATGGCGCCGGTACTCGCCCCACTGCGCAATGGCTGCTCTATTTTGGAAATGCCTCCCAGTGTCCTGTTTACTATCGTGGCACGATAAACAGCTTTGCTTTCTATACTGGCACGAACAAAACCTTTCCAGTCGCTTTGAGTTCTGCCGGATCGTGAAAAACCAGCAAACCTTCATACTGGCTCTCACTACCATTCATGACTGCGCTACAGGCACGATATAGTGCACCTGAGAACCGTCATGAATCTGAACTGTGATCAGTCCGGGCAATGACTCGCTCATGTTTCAAACAACTGGACAGTACGGGTTTCTATCCACGGCTTCGACAGTGCTCTGTCCAAAACTCTATCCACAGCGCTGGCATGGCTCTGTTCCAGCTCTATCCACAGCGCTGACAGGCTCTGTTCAGGCTCTATCCATAGCGCTGGCATGGTTCTGTCCAAAACTCTATCCACAGCGCTGACAGGCTCTGTTCAAAGCTCTATCGCGTCGCGTCAATGGCACTGTTGCAAGGACAAGGCAGGGCGCAGAGACGATCTCAGCACGGGGCACTGTCTATGCAATGGAACGCTCTGATACCTGTAAGCTTATCCATGCAGCAAAAGCAGAGCCCTCACCTGCATAAAGCCAGTGAGGGCCCTGTTATGAGTAAATGAATGAGCTCTAAGCTATGCTGGAAGGCACGCTGGAAGCGTACGCTGGATCAGTCGCTGCTGTATCTGAAGAAAACTCTGAAACCACAGGTGGAGCTGCATCATGGCTTGAGATGGATATGCCACGGAGAGCTTACTGCGGGACCTGATAGCTGGAGAGCTCCTTTCTGAGCTTTTCATAGTTCTGCTCGGCCTGCATTTTCTTCTCAAAAAACTCAAGGTTTTTATGAGTCTGTTTTGGCGGATTAGACTTTCTGAGTGTCTCTGCCTCGCGCTCAGCCATCTGAGTACGGGCAGCAAGGTCCATAACCTTGTCAAAGAGATCCTGACTGACAAAATCTACACGAGCAGCCTTGAGGCAAAGCAAACGCCACAGCTGTTGTGGAGGCTGGTGCCATGACTCCAGCCCCAGCCTGTCGTTACTGGCATAATCACTTATAAGCACTCCCTCGCCGTACACAGCTGCCAGCCTGCTTACTCCCGTCCCCCTGATAACAAAGATGGTCTTAACCCCCTTTTCCCATTTATCGAAACAGCGGTCCAGCAAAGCTATGCATTTGTCAGGAAGTGCAGCAGCCAGAGGTATAACCTCACATATTATCAGACATCCATCAGAACCACCCTTGCTGGCCGGAGTACCGAACATGGCAGTTATTGATATCCGCTCAATATTGCTCTGCAGAGTTGAAGCATCTCTGGTAGAGACAGCTGAACTGTGACAAAAGAGCGCCAGATCCACCTGAGGTCCCTTGTATATGGCATTCACAGGCAAATTATTCATAGTAAGCTCCTTATTATGTCCCTGTCCTTTGAGGCCAGCATATATGGGCTATCAATACCTGAGGGTATATTAGCCCTGTATGTGATGAATAATTTCTAAAGTCTTTTGTACATACAACATTGTACAGTGCAACTGTGGCTCTGCACCATTGCAATTATGCAATTATTGACGTTACAAAATTGCCCCTATCTGGCAGGTTTGACACAACAGACGCAGACCATTAAGCAGAATCATGCATCAGCAGGCATTGTTATACTTAAGTCCTCAAGGGCTATGACTGTCCGTGACAGGAGGCAGGCCTGACGGGCTATGACTTTCCGTGACAGGTGTCAGGCCTGACGGGCTATGACTGTCCGTGACAGGTGTCAGTCCCGTCGGGCTATGACTGCACGGGCCAGGTATCAGTCCTGATTGGCCTTATCAAGCAGCTGGTTGAAGTTTTCAACCACGGCAAAACGGATCCTGTCTGACATGGAGTTGAAGAGCCTGTCGGCACATTCAATCTTCTGGCGCTCTACCGGTCTTAACTGATCCAGGGATACGCTGCCCTTGGTTTCAGCTACCAGGCGGAAATGCTTTACCTGGTCGCGGTCAAAGATTACGGCCCAGTCAGGGGAGTAATCACCAGCCGGAGTAGGAATTTTGAACTTGCGCGGCAGCTTGGCAAAGACACATACCTCGCGGGCATCATCCATCTTGAGCGCAAAGCGCTTTTCCACACTGTTTTCAGACAGACCGTCCACTACCAGCACGTCAGTAATGTGCTTTCTGGCCTTGATGTAAGGGGTATCGGCCTTGATCTCGCAGTCGAAGGCATCGTTAATCATGGCCATGATATTGTTGCTTTTCAGATCATCTGTCTGATCGATGAGCTCATAGCAGATATTCTCTACCTGCAACTCCTGCTTACACATGCTGACAGTATGGCCCACAGCGGCAATGAAGCGCTCAGGGTTGACGGCAAAGAGACTGAGCTTTTCCTGGCTCAGGGAGTTGAGTACCCTGGCTGCGGTTCTACGGGTAACTGCAGCCGCCCTGGCCACGTCACCTACTATGTCGTACTTGACGCCGGTAGTTATGTGGCGCGCGTCAGAGCGCTGGTTGGAGCCGCGTCTGACAAAGGTCTGAGCATCAACCTGGCTGCCCTCTTCAATCTCAAAGCTCATCTGGGCTATTTCAAGGCCCTTGTTGAGCTGCTCCACAGCATTTCTGATCAGCACCTCGCTGTCATACTGAACTGTGTAGTAATAATTGCGGGAAATCTCCTTCCAAAGCATCTGGAAGTCAGGATTCTCGACATGGCTGTTGGTCCTGACATGAATGGTGGCCGAACGGTTTTCGTCGCGTACTCTCTTCTTGAGTACTTCCTCAACCTCCCAGGTAGAGCGGGCTGTCTGGACCATCAGCTCCTTCAGATGAGCCATATCCTGATCAAGCTCAGGAACCTGGTTGTTCTCAATGGCGCTGCGGAATGCATCAGTAACCATGCCCTTGCCATCAATGAACTTGTGGGTACGCATCCAGCTGCGCAGCATGTCAGCCTCATCCTCGGTGACCTTATGCTCAGAGCCGTCAGCAAGCATTACAGTCTTGCCGGTAAAGCTGTCAACAGTAATGGCCTTAGGACGGTCACGAAGACACTGAGTGGTTTCCTCCTGCAGGCTTCTGACAAAGTCCTCATAGCTCTCGTTGGCAATGACGGTAAGCAGGTTGACCTTGTGGATATCATCACCCAGAGCTTCGTAATCCATACGCTCGCCGAGATTGTTAACGCACAGGCGCAGGCCACGGCCTACCTCCTGACGCTTGCTGACGGCGGAGTTGCTCTGACGCAGAGTACAGATCTGGAAGACGTTAGGATTATCCCAGCCCTCACGCAGAGCCGAATGCGAGAAGATAAAGCGCACCGGCTGCTCAAAGCTCATCAGCTCTTCGCGGTTCTTGAGGATCAGATCGTAGGCGGCTATACGTTCCTTGTCATTATCGGTCTCGGTCTTCTTTTCTTCGGTATCGACAAATCTGTTGAACTTGTCTACGGAGAAATAGCCATTGTGAAGTTCTGCGGCATGACCTGAGGTGCTCTTGAGGTAGTGGTAGTAAGAGCTTCTGGCAGAGCACGGATCACTGGCACCTGAGTGCTCAAGTTCGGCCAGCTTGTCTTTAGTCAGAAACTCATACTCTTCTTCAAACATCTGAGCCAGAATGCCCGGATGAGGGTTCTTTTCCTCATCATAGACTCTGTAGCGCACTACCTCATCAATGAAGAACAGGCTCAGGGTCTTGATGCCCAGATTGTAGAGCTCTTCCTCTCTGTTCAGATGTGAGCGTATGGTCTCGCGGATCTGCAGACGGTGCATGCTGTCAAGGTTGCTGTCACCTACCACCATGCCTGCTGAAATGACACGACCGTCACTGAGGGTGATGCTGTTGGTGACGGCATCAATGGAGCTGATGGACAGGCCCTTGTACTGATTAAGTTTGTTCGACTCATCATACAGGCTGTCTCTTTCCTCCATGCGTCTGCGGGTACGCTTGATGCTGCCGTCCCTGTTCCTGATCTCAATCTCTACATCGGCATAAGGTGGCCTGTCAGTAGAGGTAATGACACCGCCCATGTAGATATAGCCGTCAGAGCCGGTCATGTTAAGGGTCTGGAAACCCTTGACGCTGATGCGCTTGACCAGCTTCTGAGCATAGGCATCCACGGCATCAAGCGAGTAGATGCAGTTGTGCTTTGTCTTGTGAGTTGCCGAGTAGTTGATGGTAAACAGAGGTCTGAACTGTCTGATGCCTTTCTGGGTAGCCTTGCCGTCAGCCTTCTGCGGCTCGTCAATCATGACAATTGGTCTGGTGGCGGCCAGCACATCAATAGGACGGTGTGAGCCGAACTCGTCACGCTCACTGTAGATAATGCGCGCTGCCTTGTTCTTAACCTTGCTCTCATCCATACTGGAGGCAAAGGCATGGGTGTTGATGATCATGACCTGAATGCCCGAGCCCTCGGCAAAGTGGCGCAGCTGGTTGAGATTGCCGGAGTTGTAGACAAAATAGTTGGCTTTGCAGTGGTACTCCTCAAAGAAATGCTCACTGAGCTGCTCAAAGCTGCGGTTTGTGCCCTCACGAATGGCAACAGATGGCACTACTACCACAAAGCGGCTCCAGCCATAGCGGCGGTGCAGCTCGAAAATGGTCTTGATGTAGACATAGGTCTTGCCTGTACCTGTCTCCATCTCTACGTCCAGCTCACACCAGCCCATGGAGCCGTCACCATAGAGCTCCTTGCTGGTCAGCAGACCGGAGCGCTTCTGGATGGCATTGATATTGGCCAGCAGCTGCTCTCTGGTATTGGGACCAAGATCAAGATCAGCATTGGTCTCTATGAGACTCATCTGATCGCAGACACCCATATCAAAAGCATCGGGAACAGCGCCCGCGCCGAGATTTTCCTTAAGATGCTGACCTGCAAACACATCGGCTGTGTTGTTGACCGCATCAGTCTGATACTGCTGTTTCTTGAAGATAAGTTTCATGATTATTCCAATCCAAAGCGCTTTGAATACAGGCTCATGCCTGCTGCTCAGCATATTTGCCCGACGGGCATGTCCCTGCAACCATAAAGCAGCAGGAGCAATGCGCCTTATGGTGCAGCCCGGTACTGCCATGCCTCAAAGGACACGCAGCCGGGCAACAGTAATGACCGGAGCCATTACATGGTCAGTATGATTCCAGCCCAATGGTCAGTTACCACTGTTCTGACCAGGCCGGCCATTCCAGGCCCGGCCCGGCATGGGCATAGCCCGTCATGGACATGCCTGGGGCTCAGATAACTCTGATCTGGCTCATAGGGCTGACCGCCTTAAAGACCTGCTTGATGTTGTCTGCATCGGCATCAGATCCAAAGGCGGCATCGCACATGACGAACCAGTATGGTTTGAGGCCGGCTATGGCACGGGCAACATCCAGGCTGACTCTGTCATCAAAGCAGGCTGCCAGATAACCATCGTCGACCACATACACAGTATGACCTGCAAGGCTCCTGACCTCGATGGACGACGACAGCTCAATGCCCAGGTCCAGCATCACCTGAAAGAGCAGATCCTCGCCGCTGCGATCTTCCTTGATGTTGAACTCGGAAAAGCCACCCAGGCTCACCTCATCAGCGCCGTAATAGACGTCTTTCATGTTGGAGCTGTCGAGCCTGAGCACACGGAAACCTGTGTCCAGATCCCCGTCAGTCAGCCCGACATCTTTTCTGACTGCAGCACCGGCACGGCGGATACGCTCCTTGCCGATTTCACATATGGTCCTGTAGCCTGCCTGCCATGCTGGCGTCTTTTCTCTGACGGCCTCAGCTATCTGAGCCAAGATGAAACGGCAATGCTTGCCTGTCTGAACGTTAAACTTCATCACAGTATGTGCAGTAGATCCGCTGCCTGAGAAGAAGTCCATTACTATGGAGTCTTCCTTGAGATTGGCAATGGTCATGAGCCTCTCAATGAGTGAAGTAGGCTTGGGACCGTCGAACACCTTGAGCTCCATAAGTCCGCTGACCTCTTTGGCGCCGTCCTGGCTGTGGCCGACATCGCTGAACAGCAGCAGAGATTCAGGTACCAGCATGCCGCCATGCTTGAGCTCGTGAAGAAAGCGCTTGAGTCTTGGAGTGTTACTGCCGTCTGCACCAAACCAGATGCGGTTGTCCCTTACCAGCTCCTCATAGCGTTCTCTGGTAAGGCGCCAGCAGCTCCCGGCTGGAGGATTTACCTTGCGACCAGCAGGAGTGGTGATTGTGTAGTCACAGCCTGGCGTGTAGGTCGTGACTGACAGGTTGTCAGACTGCCAGACGCCGCGCGGGTCGTTATCAGGGTTCTTGTAAGGTTTGTTGACCTCTTCAGTCCTTGGAAGACGTCCGATTTTGAACTGCTCAAGGTTTCTTGCGAACATCAGTATGTAGTCATGACTGGTCGACACGTATTTGGCGTCGTTCTTCGGAGAGTAGGCTCTCTGCCAGACAAACTGAGTAATGAAGTTCCTTTCACCAAAGACCTCACAGCAGACCTTGCGCATGTTGTCTGACTCGTAGTCATCAATGGAGATGAAGATCACTCCATCTTCAGAGAGGAACTCGCGGGCCAGCTTAAGGCGCGGATAAATCATGTTCAGCCAGTCGGTGTGAAAGCGGCCATTGGTATCGCTGTTAACCACCAGACGCTCGCCGTCAGCGCCAATCTGTCCGCTCCGCACCAGGAAGTCATCACGGTCAATGGCAAAGTCATCCTCGTAGATGAAGTCATTGCCGGTGTTGTAAGGCGGGTCGATGTAGATCATCTTGACCTTGCCGGCGTAGGTGTTGCGCAGGACCTTGAGTACCTCCAGATTGTCTCCCTCAATGTAGAGGTTGGAGGTGGTGTCGAAGTCTACGCTTTCTTCGCGGCATGGTCGTAAGGTAGCAGCTGATGGCTGATTGGCAAGGCGGGCAGCATCCATCTTGCCAGGCCAGGTAAACTGGTAGCGCTCTGCTTTGTCCGGAATACACGATGAGGAGAGCTCGGCCCTGAGCTTTTCAAAGTCGATACCGTGCACCAGCTGACCCTCAGGGTCGCGCGCCTCGGTAATACAGGAAGGGAAGTGTCGGGCAATGATGTCAATGTTGGCCGCAACGCCGTCAACAGACTGCATTGAGAGCTTATCCATGGAGCACCTCCATGGTCAAACTCAGGCAGTTGACTGACTTAGAAGAAGGTGTTACCCCCCCGGCAAAACTAAAGCAAACGGCTTATTTAAGCCGTTTTTAATAACATTAGACATCATAGTTACCCTGAAATCGGATGTGGAACGATATGGTGGCAAGACGGCGTCATACCGCCATTACTTTTTGAGTATAACACCGTGTTCCACCACCGTCCATGCCGATATATAAGGCATTTCCCCAAAGGCGTATTACCCGGTCACATACTGCTTGTCACCAGGTCACATACTGCGTGTCACCCGGTCAGCGCTGCGGCCGTGAGCCCGTGCCCCCTGCTGTGTCTGACTGGTCACGGAACACCAGGCTGCAGCTGCACTGTTGCTGTCCGCCAGGATTTAAGTCGGGCCGGGCACGACCTTGCAGGCCGGGCTGGCTGGGACTCGTGGCTCAGCTGAGTTTCCTTGTATGAGTTCATCCCTAAAACGGACAGGAAAGCATCAGCAGGACTGTGCCCGCTGGCTTCCTCTCACAGCCGTGTTGGGGACTGTTTCCTTATATGTGTGCCTCCATGAGTCTGGTCAGATGACCTTTATCTGTGTTGCTTCGCTGCAGCCTGAAAATACCTGCTTGATGTTGTCGGCATCGGCATCAGAGCCAAAGGCGGCATCGCACATGACAAACCAGTGCGGTTTGAGGCCGGCTATGGCACGGGCGGCCTCCAGGCTGACTCTGTCATCAAAGCAGGCAGCCAGATAACCGTCGTTGACCACATACACAGTATGGCCAGCAAGGCTCCTGACCTCGATTGACGACGACAGCTCAATGCCAAGGTCCAGCATCACCTGAAAGAGCAGATCCTCACCGCTGCGTCCTTCCTTGATGTTGAACTCGGAAAAGCCACTGAGGCTAACCTCGTCAGCGCTGTAGTAGACATCCTTCATGTTGGAGCTGTCGAGCCTGAGCACACGGAAACCTGTGTCCAGATCCCCGTCAGTCAGCCCGGCATCTTTTCTGACTGCAGCACCGGCACGGCGGATACGCTCCTCGCCGATTTCACATATGGTCCTGTAGCCTGCCTGCCATGCCGGAGTCTTTTCACTTACGGCCTCAGGTATCTGAGCCAGTATGAAACGGCAATGCTTGCCTGTATGAACGTTAAACTTCATCACAGCATGTGCAGTAGAGCCGCTGCCTGAGAAGAAGTCCATTACTATGGAGTCTTCCTTGAGATTGGCAATGGTCATGAGCCTCTCAATGAGTGAAGTAGGCTTGGGGCCGTCGAACACCTTGAGCTCCATAAGTCCGCTGACCTCTTTGGCGCCGTCCTGGCTGTGGCCGACATCGCTGAACAGCAGCAGAGATTCAGGTACCAGCAGGCCGCCATGCTTGAGCTCGTGAAGAAAACGCTTGAGTGAAGGAACATTGTTGCCATCAGCACCAAACCAGATTCTGTTGTCGGCAGCCAGCTCGTCAAACTTATCCTTGCTGACACGCCAGCAGCTGCCCGGCGGTGGTGACACCTTACGGCCAGATGGCGTAGTAACTTCAAAGTCGCAGGCGGCTGAATATGACTTTACTGACAGATTGTCAGAGCGCCACAGGCCACGTGGGTCATTGTCCAGGTTCTTATAAGGTTTGTTGACCTCTTCAGTCCTTGGAAGACGACCGATTGTGAACTGATCAAGGTTTCTTGCGAACATCAGTATGTAGTCATGACTGGTCGACACGTATTTGGCGTCGTTCTTCGGAGAGTAGGCTCTCTGCCAGACAAACTGAGTAACGAAGTTGTTCTCTCCGAAAACCTCATTGCAGACCTTGCGCATGTTGTCTGACTCGTAGTCATCAATGGAGATGAAGATAACTCCATCTTCAGAGAGGAACTCTCGGGCCAGCTTAAGGCGCGGATAAATCATGTTCAGCCAGTCGGTGTGAAAGCGGCCATTGGTATCGCTGTTAACCACCAGACGCTCGCCGTCAGCGCCAATCTGTCCGCTCTGCACCAGGAAGTCATCACGGTCAATGGCAAAGTCATCCTCGTAGATGAAGTCATTACCGGTGTTGTAAGGCGGGTCGATGTAGATCATCTTGACCTTGCCGGCGTAGGTGTTGCGCAGGACCTTTAGTACCTCCAGATTGTCTCCCTCGATGTAGAGGTTGGAGGTGGTGTCGAAGTCTACGCTTTCTTCACGGCATGGTCTTAAGGTCGCCGCAGATGGCTGGTTGGCAAGGCGGGCAGCATCCATCTTGCCAGGCCAGGTAAACTGGTAGCGTTCTGCTTTTTCAGGAATGCATGAGGAGGAAAGCTCGGCCTTGAGCTTTTCAAAGTCGATACCGTGCACCAGCTGACCGTCTGAGTCGCGTGCTTCGGTAATACAGGAAGGGAAGTGTCGGGCAATGATGTCGATGTTGGCCGCAACGCCGTCAACTGACTGCATAGAGAGCTTATCCATGGAGCACCTCCATGGTCAAACTCAGGCAGTTGACTGACTTAGAAGAAGGTGTTACCCCCCCGGCAAAACTAAAGCAAACAGCTTATTTAAGCCGTTTTCAATAACATTAGACATCATAGTTACCCTGAAATCGGATGTGGAACGATATGGTGGCAAGACGGCGTCATACCGCCATTACTTTTTGAGTATAACACCGTGTTCCACCACCGTCCATGCCGATATATAAGGCATTTCCCCAAAGGCGTATTACCCGCTCACATACTGCTTGTCACCAGGTCACATACTGCGTGTCACCCGGTCAGCGCTGCGGCCGTGAGCCCGTGCCCCCTGCTGTGTCTGACTGGTCACGGAACACCAGGCTGCAGCTGCACTGTTGCAGGTCGGACTGGACTCAAGCCGGGCCAGTCATTACCTTGCTGGCCGGACTGGCTGGCTGGGACACGTGGCTCAGCTGAGTTTCCTTGTATGAGTTCATCCCTAAAACGGACAGGAAAGCATCAGCAGGACTGTGCCCGCTGGCTTGCTCACACAGCAGTGTTGAGGACTGTGTCATTCTGTGTGCATCGCTCAGAGCGGTCAGATGACCTTGATCCTGGTTCCCTCGCTGCAGCCTGCAAATACCTGCATGATGTTGTCAGCATCGGCATCGGAGCCAAAGGCGGCATCGCACATGACAAACCAGTGCGGTTTGAGGCCGGCTATGGCGCGGGCGGCCTCAACGCTGACCCTGTCATCAAAGCAGGCAGCCAGATAACCGTCGTTGACCACATACACAGTATGGCCTGCAAGGCTCCTGACCTCGATGGACGACGACAGCTCAATGCCCAGGTCCAGCATCACCTGAAAGAGCAGATCTTCACCGCTGCGATCATCCTTGATGTTGAACTCGGAAAAGCCACCCAGGCTCACCTCATCAGCGCCGTAATAGACGTCTTTCATGTTGGAGCTGTCAAGCCTGAGCAGACGGAATCCGGTATCAACCTGTGACAGGCCATTATGGTCCCCAGCCTGCTGCCTGATTACGTCACCGGCCCGGCGGATACGCTCGAGGCCAATCTGGCAGATATTGTTATAACCTGCCCTGGCGGCCTCTGACTTTTCATCGACCTGAGCTGGCAGCTGAACCAGAATAAAGCTTCTTTTGCCGCCATCTTCGCTGTTAAGCTGCATAAGAGCGTCAGCTGTGGTAGATGAGCCGCCAAAGAAGTCCAGCACAATATCATGACTGTCAGTCATAACAAACTTCATAAGCCATTTTATAAAGACATCGCTCTTGGGATTATCAAAGATCTTCTTACCACCGAGCAGATCTTCCAGTCTCCTGGTGCTGGTACGACCATCCTCAATATAAACACTGCGGCAGCGGGCCCGTACCGTCTCGATACGCTTCTTGATACGAGGCTGTACAGTATGGTCGGCGCCCCAGTAAACAAGCCCCTGAGCCTCGTACTCCTCAAAGGTCTTTAAAGGCCAGCGCCAGCCATTGGCCGGAGTTGGGCATGGCTTGCCCGAAACGGGATGAATAATCTCGTAGCGGTAAGGACCAGGACGGGTGTCTGAGGAGTTTTGCGATATGGAAACTACACCATCCTCATCAACCACGTTGTAATGAGTAACACCCTGCAACTGGCTTTCGTTCTTTTTGATAAAGGCACGAAGCCTGTCCTGAATTTCCCTGATATCACTGCATGAGCTCTTAAGACGCTGATACTCATTCACAATGAGCTCCACTTCAGGAGATGGTGCCGTCCATGACGTCAGTGCGCTCTTATTGCGGGCATAACAAAGACAGTACTCATGCTCCGTTGTGATCATGGTAGGGTTGTTATCAGTAGCTGTTTTGAGAATGAGCGTGCCTACCAGATTATCTTCACCGAAGATCTCATTGCAGCACATCTTGAGACGCTCCACCTCATGCTCATCAATGGCTATGAAAATAACACCATCATTTTTAAGCAGCTCACGGCTGATCTTCAGACGTGGATAGATCATGTTAAGCCAGTCAGTGTGATAGCGGCCATTGGCAGTGGTATTGCTGACCAGACGGCCACCAGCTGCGTCTATCTGGCCGCTCTGCAGCAGGTACTCCTCCCTGTCCATGGCATAGTTGTCCTTATAGACGAAATCTTTGCCTGTGTTGTAAGGAGGGTCGATGTAGATCATCTTGACCTTGCCGACATAGGTGTTACGCAGGACCTTTAGCACCTCCAGGTTGTCACCCTCAATGTAGAGGTTGGAGGTGGTGTCAAAGTCCACGCTCTGGTCACGGCATGGTCTTAATGTTACGGTAGACGGGTGATTGACGAGACGGGCGGCATCCATTTTGCCAGGCCAGGTAAACTGGTAGCGTTCAGCTTTTTCAGGGATGCATGAGGAGGAAAGCTCGGACCTGAGCTTATCAAAATCGATACCGTGCACCAGCTGACCGTCTGAGTCATGTGCCTCGGTAATACAGGAAGGGAAGTGTCGGGCAATGATGTCGATGTTGGCTGCTACTCCGTAAACTGACTGCATTGTGAGTTTATCCATGGAGCACCTCCATGGTCAAACTCAGGCAGTTGACAGACTTAGAAGAAGGTGTTACCCCCCCCCCCGGCAAAAATTAAGACAAACGGCTTATTCAAGCCATTTTCAACAACATTAGACATCATAGTTACCCTGAAATAGGATGTGGAAAAATCTTCAGTTAAGAGCCCTGCAGGCACTACGGTCTTTTGAGTATAGCACCCGTATTCCTGTGACGTCCATGCTGACAGATACCGGACTTTCCTGCGTACATGATGTTTCCTGGTATCAGAGCACCTGGCCTGGCACTGGCCATCGCCGGAACATATTCAGTATGCCTCTGATGAAGGACTATGCTGAGTTATCAGGCTAAGACCCTTTGCCTGTGGTCTATGCTGAGTTTTTGAGCGATGAGCTTTTGCCTGTGGCTTATGTTTATGGATTACGTTATGTGATTATGCCCGGGGATTATGTTGTATGGTTATCACTCTCATTTGCTAAGGCTCTGGCCTGCTTGCACAGCACGATATGGGCACAGCACGGTATGGGCACTTTACTGCCAGGCAACTGGTCTGGCACCCTGCCGGCAGGAATAAAAAAGCACCCCTGGCGGGTGCCTTTGTTTAACTGTTCTTATATTCATCTATGGCCTTCTTGAGCTCCTTTTCAAGCATGTGAGGAAAGCCGGTTACCAGCAGTGGAGGCCGCTCCGATTCAGCATAACAGGCAAGATATGATGGCAGGCCCGTTACCATGTCAGGTGTGAGACTGGAGTCCTTTAAGAAAAACAGATAGTGATCGCATAATATGTCACCGGTATAAATGGCCGATAACGGCTCATGGACCAGCTCTTTGAGCTTCTCTTCGTAGTATTCAAGCGGTACTTTTGGCATAGGCATTACTTTCCAAAACAGTTTATAGAGACCACATTGCATAACACGGTATTGCAAATGGTTTTTCTGAGTATAGCACCTCTGTCAGAGCATCGTCCATTCCTAAATATAAGCCATTTTTTAAATGATCGTCACTCGGTCAAAAGCAGGAAAATGCAGTACCTGCTACTACATTAACCTCCTTCAGTTCAGCTCACTTCACTGCATTTCACTTGAAAGGATATTTTCATGCCTGGAAACTCAAAAGCATGCATCATTGTGTTTAATGCTGTCGCGTCTGTGATTGTGTACCATATTATTTTCCCCAGGTAACTTACCTGCCACTCTGTCCAGCTCGTTCTGTCTGAAAGCTGCCCTGCTCGATAAAGTGCGTTTATCAGTATGGCTTTGAACACCTCCTGAGCCGACAACTGTACTTTAACCAGGCCATTTTGCTCTTCATCAGGACAGGGAAAGGCAACCTTTAACTGGCAATGTCTTACTGTTTCATAATGCTCTATAAAGTATTATGAATATCGTCATACCCCCTCCCAATGCCGCCATAAATGCTACCCTCAAGTCTGCACAAAAAGACGATGCACAAGTTCATCATGAGCCGGTGCATCTGCAGTCCTGTGTAGCGGCTGTCATTTACTTGAGCGAGGCCACGCTGTGATAATGGCCGACGGCCTGGAGCTGTTGGCATCACTGTGCGTGCTGCGCGGCCGGGCTGGGAGCTTTTCCCGGTGCAGCTGCCCGTGTCGGACACAATAAAGCCCCTGAGGTGGTAAGACGACAGGGGCTTAATTACTGGACATGGGAGGAGCGCATGGCTGTGGCCGTGGCCGTAGCGGCAGTAGCGCTGCAGTCGTGACTGTTGCGGCAGTCGTGCTGCAGTCGTGACTGTTGGGCTGCCGTGCTGCAATTGTGCTGCAGTGCGGGTGCCTGCTATGGCTGAGCTTCGCTGCCTTCTTCCTCTTCTTCGGTTACGTCCACATAGTCAGGTCCATCAGGGTTACGGTAGCCGTGGTCAAGCTCCGGACTGGTTACCGATACGCCCTCAATCCATACCTGAGAGCTGATGGAGTCACCATTGCGGTCAATGATGGTAATGGTGTGAAAACCGTTATAGCGCGGCTCAAAGTAATCAAGCTGTGGTACCAGCTGATCATTTACCAGCATGAAATAAGGTGCAACACCACCGCTAAAGACCACATTAACGCGTCTACCACTGCCAGGAGACAGGCGGGTACCATCTGTAGGGAAGGTAAAGGTCAGTGGCAGCACAGGTTCAATGGTGTGATACTCCCCACGGCCTGATGCACCGGTAAGGGATGACACGCCAGGCAGGTATTGACCTGGTGCGCCTGCACCGGCCGCAGCTGCGGCCTGTCCAGAGGCTGTGTTCATGTGACCCTGTTCGGCACGCCATGGCTCACCACTGCTCTGACTACGGCGGGTAACCAGACCAAGACGGGCAATGGAGACACGGTCAAGGCCGGCCGGAGGCGTTGAGCGCAGGAGCACATCATCAGCTATACGGCGCTTGAAGCGGTCGTGAGAGGTAAGACGGCTCATGATCTCAAAGAGCAGAGGCGCAGCATGGTTATAGCCTGTGTAATTACCGGCCGGGTTGCCATCAAGACGGCCAGTCCATATACCAAGAGTAATGTTATTACTTGAGCCTACAGCCCAGGCATCACGGTTACGGTAGGAGGTACCTGTCTTGTATGAAATACGGGCAGCTGAGCGGTAATAGGCGCTTTCAAAGCCCGTTGGTGCCGGAGTACCCTCAAGCACATTGTAGACAGCACGGGCAGCCGGTGCCGAGAGCAGATGCTGATAATGCACATGAAGTCCGTGAACCACATAATTGCTGCCCGGTTCAGGGGTTGCGCCGGAAAGTGCATTTACCTGAGACAGGCTGGTGGTCGGTACCTCCTGACGGGCGGCGCCTGTTGAAGCATCAGCAGTCTTACCGGCATTGCTGGTATGGGACAGACCGGTATCTACGCCCTCACCCCCCTCTGGTGCACTTGCCCGTCCCTCAGACACTGAAGTTGCAGCATTACCTGAGGACATGGCGGCAGCTTCATCTTTAAGGCGGTCAACCTCTGTTGCTGCTGTGGGAGCCTGTGAACCCACAGGAATATCGTGTCCGGTAACACGTGCAGCAAGTCGCCCCAGTGGGGCACGCGAGGCATACTTGTGGAAAACAGCTGAGCTTGGACGGCGTGGGCTCAGCACGCGCAATGGTGCTATGCCGCCATCATGGGCCAGTGAGGCATACAGCTGAGTCAAATCAAAGAGCGTGATTCCGCAGCCACCAAGCACTACTGACAGGTCCGGCTCTGCACGGGCAGGCAGTACCAGTCGACCGGTAACGTAAGAGCCCGAGCTGTCAGCTGAATGCACATCAAGACCGTTTTCCATGCTGTTTAAACGGTTGATAAAGTTGTAAGGACCAATGGCACGCATTACCTCTACAGCTGGCAGGTTCAGCGAGGCCTGCAGTGCCAGTGAAGCGGTAAGCTCGCCATAGAAGCGGCGGTTATAATTGCGCGGCTGATAACTGTTATAAATGCGCGGAGCATCAAGCAAAATGGAGTTAGGGTGTAACAGGCCACGCTCAAAGGCCATGCCATAGGCAAATGGCTTGAGAGTGGAGCCAGGTGAGCGTAGAGCCAGTGCTGCATCCACGTAGGAAAGATCCCTGCCCAGTGCGCCCACATAGCCCAGTACCTCAAAGGTATCGTTATCAACTACCACCATGGCAAGGCTTTCCTGTCCGTCCTCACCTACATAGATTTTGCGATACAGGGCAGCAGCATCAAGAAGCACCTTCTGAACGCGCGGATCAATGGTGGTGTAAAGCTCACGAGGCAGTGGGCCCTTTAAGGCCGCATCACTGCGCCCGTTTTTACCGGCTGCTCCTTCATGGATGCCGCCTTTGCCAGCATTGCCGGCCATATCACCACTGCCATTGACCTCATCCCTGCTACGAGCGCTCAGGTTGCGCTGATGTGAAAGCATGGCTACGGTTGCATAGGCCTCAAGAGCCTCAGGGCTTAAGGTCAGACTTAAAGCAGGTGTTCCTTCATCTGAGGCCATTCGGTTGCCTGAATTTAAGTGACTGGCAACCACATCATAAATGGTCTCATCATTGTTCTCACTGTTAACCTGGGCATTTTTCGCAGTGCGCAGGCTGACACCGGTAACAGCATCATGCTCACGCTCCGTATCACTGTTACGTGCCTTAAGGTCATCGCTATCTGCTGTTGTGTCGCCGCCTGCTGCAGCTGTTGTGTCTCCGCCTGCTGCTGCAGCTGCAGCGCTCACAGGTCGGCCATTTTTCAGTACATGATCTTCAGGACAGGATGCAGCACGTGCAGCCTCGGAAACATCAAGGACTGCTGTGCTATTACCGGCACCAGCCCTTTGAGTCAGATCTGCATCGTCCTGTGAAGCTGCATCTGCTGCTGCATCCCGGGATGATGCAGACACAGATGATGCAGCCATAAATGACTCTTCCCTGGATGATCCTGTGAGCAGGATACTGCTTTTAGTACCGGATGATGGCTGAGAGGCCTGGTCATGAGCGGCAGAGTCCTGAGTGCTGTCAGTAAGCGTGAATCCTGCCTTAGCCAGCAGAGCTGTCAGGCTGGAGCGCAGCGCCTGAATTTCCAGAGTCTGCAGACGACCGTTGAAAATACTCTGTCCCAGGTAGTAGCCACTGTCAGGCAGAGGGTGACGTACCTGACTTACAGGCTCGGCTGTGGCAAATTCGAGAATATCCCTTTTGATAATGCCATCCTCAACAGCCTTTTTGAGTACTTCATTGCGATAGTAGCGGGCTGATTCAGGATGACGGTCAGGGCGGATTACCTCAGGCGAGCGTGGCAGGGCTACCAGCAGGGCAGCCTCTGCTGGTGTGAGTCTACGGGGACTGTGGTTGAAGTAAATCCATGATGCTGCAGTAACACTCTCAATATTGCTGCCAAAAGGAGCCAGGGTGAGATAGATAGACAGCAGCTGCTCACGTCCATAGTAATGAGTAAGATAAAGGGCGCCCAGAGCCTCTCGAACCTTTGACCATAAAGAGCGGTCTTTAGGTTCAAGCATGCGGCAGACCTGCATGGCCAGAGTAGAGGCGCCTGATACCGTGCGCCCAGAGGTGATATTGGACCACAGGGCACGGCCCACTGCCAGCACATCCACACCGGCATGGGAGTAAAAGCGCTCATCTTCAGCGGCTATGAGCATTCTGATATACAGCGGGTCGACATCTGATCTGGTGGTGAGAATACGGTAGTAATCACCACTGTTCATTGAGGTGTAAATCAGATTACCGCCCTTGTCATAAAGACTTTGCGAGCGATCGTAAAAGCGGCTTAAATCAGGGGCACACCAGTGCATCATGCCGTAAAAGCCACCAAGAACCACAACGCCTGTAAGAGCCATGCTACCCATGATATTGCGCAGCGAACACCAGCGGCGCTTTCCAGCATTTCCGGCTGTCTTTTCGGCTCTGTAAGCGCTGTCCTCGTTATCATCTGCAGCAAATGCTGCTAAGGCAGCTGCTGTCGCATCAGCCTTATTGCCAGAGCTGCCAGCGGCTGATATATGGTGTGGCTGGTCACGTCGACGGTGACGGATACGCCTGCGAAAAACTGTACGTACCATGTGGGCATAGCCACTGCGCTCAATCTTCGCCTTACCACGCACCTGTACAGCATTGCCTGTACTGGTGTCAGTGCCGCTGCCAGCCTCATCCCCGGACCTGTTGTCAGCGCCGCTGCCAGCCTCATCCCCGGCCCTGCTGTCAGCGCCACTGTTACCCTCGGCCCCGGCCCTGGTGTCAGCGCCGCTGTTACCCTCAGCCCCGGCATTGCCGTGCTGCTCAGTCTTGCCCGCTTCTGCACCTGCACCTGATGGGCCTGCAACAGAAGCACAGGCAGCGCTTCCTTCGCCGGTGGCGTCGGCACCGGACAGTCCAGTTGCGGCACCGGCCTCTGTACTGTCAGTATCAGGGGAATGAGAAGATGAGCTGCTGGAGCTTACCTGTGAATGGGAGTGATGACTTTCACTGAGCGTGGAAGCCTCTGGAGAGCTGGCAGTGGGGCTGTTATCAGCACTGTTGGAGGTATCTGAAGTATCTGCACCTGGCGCAGCTGATGAGGTGCTGTCGGCAGTGCTGACAGTGCCTGAAACAGTTTGAGATCCGGCAGTGCTGTCATGCTGTTCAGGGTGCACTGATTCAGGGGCATCAGAGCTGATGCTGCCCGGCTGCACATGGTCCTGCTGGGACTGGGAAGGAGTTGAAGCGGATTTTTTATAATCAGTGGACATACGTGAGGTATAGACCTTTTGTAGAGCCTGACCCTGAAAAGGGCTCTGCGGCACTGTCTTGTGTTCCTGTTGGAAATAAGAAAGACTTCAGACAGGGGCAGAATCCCGCCTGCAATAAAAAACTGTCATGCAACAGGGAAGGACATCACACCCTGTATTGCTGACCTGAGTAATAAAATATTCCTGAAACGCCAATTATAAGGCATATGCCCCCTGAGCCCAAATGCCAGGCTCAGGCCCGGCAAGTCAGTTAACCTGCCTTGCATGTCCCTGCCATTACAGCTCAGAGAGCCCCTGCCATGACAGCTAGGGACAGACCTAGGGACATACAGCACCATCCTGCCCGCGCATGCGCAAGAACGGCCCATGTGCCACTGCAAATCACAGTGGCTGCAGCTGCCCGAGCTCAGGCCCCGGCCCGCTGAGTGCCGTGTAAGTGATCCCCTCACTGGCCTGGCCAGGTCAGGTCAGGCCATAGCAACACCCTGCTTCGCCAGGCCCTGAGGACAGGCGAGTGAGCTCAGGCCCCCAAGGCCTGGTAAGGCCATAGCGACCCTGCTGCCAGGCACGCAGGCAAGGAGCAGTAATAGCTGATAAGAGCGCTGCCGACTGTTATTGAGGACAGTCGTAGCGCCAGGCCATACTGTTCTGACGCAGCAGCATGATGCACCTGCAAGTGCGCCTTACCTCGTATCGGCATATATGCATGCCGGGTAGCCATTATGGCCCGGTAGTGCATACATGATTGCAGATTGCAGCATAGCGATGAATGCAACAGACGTGGTCAGAGACAGGCGCAAGGTAGAAAGGTGCAGGGATGGAAGCGACCTGCGGACCTCGGAGCTCTGCAGGGACAAAAAATAAGGGCCTTGTGTCCCGGGTTCTCACAGTGAACCTGGGGCAGAAAGCCCTGTGAATTTCAGCGAATTATTTTGCCTTGCTGTGCTGCAGCCATGAGCGTGGCCAGCGGCTGCAGCATGGTAAGCCGCTGCCTTGAGTATGGCCAGCGGCTGCAGCATGGTGATTAGCGGGCTGAGATTTCAATCTTCTGAGTGCCCATGGAGGTACCGTACCAGCCCGGATCACTTACTACCTGAACCATGGTTTCACCCTGTCTGAAGCTGCCGCTGTGAGCTGCACGCAGCACAACAAACAGTGACCAGTTATCAGGTACATCCCATGCACGATCGGTTGGGTAAATAGCTACCAGCTGATCATCTCCTGTCTCCACTGACGATGGAGTAAAGAGACTTTCATTTTCACTGCCGGCTACAGCAGCTGTATTATCCTCAGGCTTGAACAGCGGAGCAAAGACAGGATCTTCCTTGTCCTTGAGGGTACGTACATACTCAAAGCCGGCTGGAATACGGGCGCGCACTATAGTTGGGGATCTGACTGAAATATCAGGATCAACAAAGACCTCCATGAGAACCTCCTCATTAGGACGGAACTCATAGGTGCTCAGATCAACGGCACCACCACGGGTCCAGTAGTTAACTGTGACACCGAAGCCCTTGTTGGCAATGACTCTGTCTTTCTTTGCTGTTCCCAGAATGGAGGTATTGGCAAAGAGCGGACGCTCAGTGCGGTTGTAGATGGTCAGAATACCTGGCTCAACACCGTAAAGCGGACCTGCAGCACTGGCCGGAGCATCAGCTGAAGTGGCAGAGCCCTTTGCGCCCTTGCCATCCATGGCTGCCTTGCCATCCTTGCCTGCCTTGCTGGCACTGTCTGCCTTAGCAAGGGCCTTTTCAGAGGACTGATCAGCGTTCTTACCAGCCTCATCAGTACCGGCCTCAGCGGTTGCACCTGCGGTGCTGCCATCCTTAGCTGACTTGCCAGAGTCAGGCTTGTCACTCTTGACTGGAGTCATCAGTACCTTCATGTCTTCGGCACTGAGCAGAGCGGAGAAGTTGGCGCTCTTGGAGGATTCGGCTCCTGGAGCACGACCACCATCATCACGGCCGTCAAGGTGAGCTGAGGCGCGCATCATGGCAGCCATGGTCATGGATGACAGATAGTCAGGTGAGTTCCTGAGCTCATGAAGATTGTCCACCAGCTGCGCTACCAGATCGGTGCGGCCCTGTCTGACGGCGGCATCAATAACAGTAAAGGCAGCCTCACGCAGATTCCAGTGACCGTCCACGGCCAGCTCGGAAACAGTAATTACCCACTCTAACCATGAGTCAAGGGTACGCTTGCCGCTGTCGCGCTTGTCATCGGCAGTCTGCCAGCGCATCAGGCCTTCAACAGCCTTGTCCAGAGCAGCCTGAGCACGGCCATTGTCGCCCAGATTTACCAGAGTGTTGGCAAGGTGAGCCAGCTGCTGTGGACGCTCGACTTTGTCAGAGTCAAGCAGCTGTCGTACATCGGCCTGATTGACGCTTTCACGGCGTGACAGAACCTCGTATGCATAGACAGCATTGCTGTCAGGATCAGAGGTAAGACCGCGCAGCATGTTCAGACAGTTCTGTACTGTGCTGTCATTAACCTTAAAGCCCAGCTCATCAGCTCTTAACAGCAGATCAGCAGCATAAATGGAGTCATATACAGCAGGGCCAAAGGTTCCGCTGCTGCGCTGCTGGGCACTGATACGGAAGATAAGGCTCTGGATGTCATCATTGTACTGACCTTCGCTGGCATACAGAGGTGCAGCTGCCTGAGCCTCCTGGGCGGTATTTGCTGCAGCTGTGGCCTCAAGGCTTTCATCAGTGGCGATGAAATCACGGCCATAGAGCAGCTTGCCCTCAAGAGCGGCACACAGATCACCAAGACTGGAGCTGCCCTGCTGGTTGAAAGAGCGGACAAAGGCCTCAGGGTTGACATCTGGCAGCTGTGACCAGGAAATCATACCGGCAGACATGTCTCTGAACAGGCGGCCTACCTTGATGGTAATGCTCTTGCCAGGCTCAATATGACGTACCAGACTCTTGACTGATGGCAGAACAGGCTCAGTTACCTGAAGCTGGTAGCTGTCCTTGAAGTTGAAATCAGGGTTAATAACCTTGAGATCAATGGTACCGGTACCGGTATCAATAGCCTTGATATCAAATGGCTGATCCTCACGAATGCCAGGCTTGAGATTGCTGACAGTCTGAGTGGAGCAGCGCACAGCACCAGAGCAGGAAATATCAACCTTGAACTCGGTATTGCGGGCCTTGAGATTGTGCAGGTTCAGACGTCCTGACACTGTGTCACCAATATTGAGGTAACGTGGCAGACCAAGGGTAGCTACAGCCTTGTCGCGCACGGTCACATCCTCTGAGTCAGCACCGGTGCGGGAGTTGTCCCAGGCTACGGTCATAACCTTGAGGCTGCCGGCAAACTGAGGTACGTCAAAAGCAACCTCAGCCTCGCCACTGGCATTTAAAGGCACAATCTTTGAGGCAAGGGCAATGGTGCGGTATGGAACATTTTCCATGGCAGCAACGCCACTTGCTTTGGCCATGAAAGCCTCATCACCACCATCATAACCCTGACCGCGCTGGCCCGGATCGGTCATGATAAGACCGTATGGATCACGTAAAGACACATCATAAGCACGGTCTTTCATGAACCATGAATTTGGATTAGGAGCCTTGTAGCTGGTAAGGCTTAAGATGCCATTGTCTACCAGAGCAACACGGGCCCAGCCGCCTGAACCGTCAGCAGGCTTCACATC
Organism: Anaerobiospirillum sp. NML120449; assembly: GCF_023051105.1. Taxonomy (GTDB): domain Bacteria; phylum Pseudomonadota; class Gammaproteobacteria; order Enterobacterales; family Succinivibrionaceae; genus Anaerobiospirillum. Next base: position 23,079 of record NZ_JALKIL010000045.1, read on the forward strand.
GTTGCCGGCCTCCTGTGCTCCCTTGCTTTCCTCAGGCTTTGCACCTTCAGGGCGGGCAGTAATCTTAACCTTGAGCTCTGACTGAGGTTTGATTTCATCAGGAACTTCAGTACTGACCTCCATTCTGTTGCCAGTCATATCCATATTGAGATCGACCAGACCTACAGCACGTACTGATCCCTGCTGATCTTCATTAATTGGAGAGAAAATGGACAGCAGTGCGTGACCCTGAGGGTAGAACTCATCAGTGATCTTGACCTTGACCTCATTGTGGCCCTTGCTGATACGGAAAGTCTTGAATGAGCTTATGCCCTTATTGCCCATGGCAAGGTTGGCATAGCCGTCAAATGGACTGTAGAAGCTAAGACGGGCCTCATCGCCAGGACTGTATTCCTTCTTGTCAGCAAAAAGCTCAACACGATCAGGGGTGTCAGCACTTCCCGAGCTCTTGAAACCCTTGATGAAGTTCAGGGAAGTACGGCTCTTTTCAGACTCCAGCTCCAGAACGTAGGAGCCGTCATCAAGAGGCAGAGTAATGGATGGGGCATCAATCTTCTGATTGTCTACCTTTACTGTGCCCTGGTTTACCAGATTGCGGCTGAAGAACTGGACGTAACGCCATACACCGTTTTCAAAAACGTAGTTGTAATCAACATACTGACGGTAGACGAAGTACCTGACGTCCTGAGGGAAGGTCGAACCGTCCTGCAGATAGGAGCACAGAGCAAATGCGGCATCACTGTCTGATACAGCCTTGCCGGCCTCGGATGCACTCAGCTGGCGCACGCCAATAACCGGACGGTTAAAGGCAATCTTGAAATTCTTTTTGGCATTGACAGCCTGGCCATTGGTATCAAATACGGTGGATTTGAGTACGGCGCTGCGTGGATAGTCTGCATCAGGTACAGTCACAGACTGCTGGAGCACACCCTCAACATCGGTCTTGAGATTGTAGAAAGTAAAAGAGCGGCGCAGTGACTCATAGGTGCTCTTGTCCGGACCGAAGTGGAAGCGCTTGAGATCCTTGTTACGGGCAGCATTGGCAGCTGACGGCACAGGGTGTTCATCAGGATAAACGTCCAGAACCATATTGCCATTGAGGCTTGAAGCAGCTCCGCCATAGTTGAACATGGCGCGGGCCTTCATTCTGAACGGTACATTCACGCCAATGACGCTGTCATTGTTGACGATCTCACCCTTAATCTGGGCAGGTACGTAAGCTCCAATGTTAAAGGCAGTCTCACTGAGCTTCTGTTTGCCCAGGGAGAGCACGGCAGTGTAGCGTCCGGTAGGGGTACCTGACGGAATGTCAAAATCGTATTCGTAACCACCCTGATGAGAAATGGACAGCAGAGTCTTGTGCACCTCACTGCCAAGAGAGTTGTACATGGTAAGGGTAAGAGGAAGAGACAGGCCCTCAAGGCGGCTGTTGCGGACCAGAGCTGTATAGTGAATGGTTTCACCAGGACGGTAGATACCACGCTCAGTCCATGCATAGGCTGAATACTTGCCCGGATCAACAAGGCCGGTATTGTCCTCAAGATAGAAAGGAGATGACTGCAGATCTACAAGGTAGAAATCCTTGTCTGTGCTGACACGCAGCAGGGAAGGAGCAAGTGACATCTTGCCAGAGGTGAGCTCACGGCCAAAGCGCACTGTGCCTTCCTTGTCAGTACGGGCCTTGCCCAGCACCTCGCCATTGGTGGCTACCAGCTCAACATCGACATTCTTGAGGCTCTTTGCTGAAGTCAGTGAGCGTACCGAGGCGAGGATACCGTCACGGCTGCTGTAGGTGCTGACACCAAGATTGGTAATGACCATGAAGCGGGTAGTGAAAGGCAATACGCTGTCATTGAGCATCTGCCAGGAAAAACCTGAGGAGAAATCAATGCGCGGATCAGCAGCTACCACAAAGTACATGCCGTCATCGGATGATGAGACAAAGTCCTTGAGAGATACCTTGATCTCCTGAGGCTTGTTGAGCATCTTTTCAGGAATGCGGGCACGCTGAGCCTCAAGGACAGCATCAGCGGCCTCTGAAGAGGCAGCTTCGCCAAGGTCGGACTGGGAGGCAAGACCAGGATCAGCAGTCATTACCGGTACGGTCTTTTCAGCTGCAGCCTGGGCTCTGATAGCCTTATGGGCAGCCCTGATCTTCAGATCCATGATGTCGGTTGAAGAACCGTCAGAAAGATCAAAGACACGCTCGTAAACAGGATGGAAAGAGTAGTTGAACAGCTGGGATGCATTCCAGAAGCTGACCTCATTGGTCATGAGATCGCTGATGCGCACATCACGCAGACTTGCTGCCGGGATGCGGAAGATGGCAACCTTGACGGCCGGCTGATTGACTGTCTTGATGGTAAAGGAGCTGTTGTGACCACTCTTGGGCAGAATGATGTTGTAAGGCATGCGAATCTGAGGCATGGCATCAGAGATGGTGAACTTTGAGGTGAAAGTCTCATTGAGCCTGTCACCGCTTGCCATACGCAGGCCTTTCTTAAAGCGCAGAGAATAGCTGTCGCCGTTGTTGAGATTGCCTACACAGAGAAGATCGTTAACCACGCTCGGAGCGCCGTCCATGATCTGACCGTCTTTGTCACGCAGCTCAAGATAGCGGCTGAGATTGTCAATTTCCGAGGAAACAACATGACGGCCATTTAAAACAAAACACATACTGGCAGGTACTGTGTTGCTCTTCTCAATAGTCCTGAGCACGTTCACATTAGGCTCGGCCAGGGCCTGTCCGCACAGGGCGGTGGCTGTCATGGCACCAAGAGCCAGAGCTGTAGCCCTGGCCAGCCTGCTGGCAGTCAAACTCTTAGATCTCATCCATCTGTCCTCTGTCAATCAGCACATCCAAATCTAACAACACAACTGTTCTGTCCCTGCACGGCAGTTTTCTGTCAGGCAGGGACAGAGCAGTCACATAAGCATGTAAGGCCGAAGCCTCAAAATAAAAACAAAGTCATGCCAGGCCATGCAATCCAAAGCACCTGTCCCGGCCCCATGCCCCCGTCAATTGCGCTTCCCAGGTATTCTCAGGCCGCACCACTGATGCTCCAGGTGCATCGCAAATAACATGCATAAAACCCGCCGCCCTTCAGGGCAGCTGCAGCGGTGAACAAAAAGCAAAAGCATTCATCCAGCATGCCATGTATACGGTCACAACCTGCATACAGGCACGACATGCACACAGGAGAGACATGCTTACGAAGCATGGCCTGCATTAAAGGCATAGTCTAAACCGAACAAACCATGGCCCAGTAGCAATTACCAGCCGCATCTCAGTCCAACACCTTCCTGCCATAGGCAGAGCGGGGGTGAGTTGCAAAGAGCGCAAATGTCCTGTACCCCACAAAAGCACATTGCCCCGTCGCCTGCACTGCACCCAGTACAGCTCTGGGGCACACGATCAGAACCTGAAGCAGACAGACCGTAAATGAGCATATACAAACAGGCTAATATTGAGCCCTGTTGCAGCGCAGATCAGCTGCCAGAATGGAGCTGTAACGGGACGGTACACCACGCTCCGATAACGGCTCAGCGGCCTGAGTGCAGCGTAAAGACACTTGCATGGCATTATATCAATTGCAATCACAGCTGACACTTAGCTGACTGCCGCTGGTGCCCGAAAATATCCCCACGAACATGCCTGTTTTCCAGCCTGCACTGATTCCACCTGCAAGGCCATACCTGCCCAACTGACACTCGCCACTGTGAAGGCTCTCCTGTACAGCCATAAATAATGAGGTAATGCAGCCACGACATCCACGGCACTTCACCAGTACAGGGGCTATGTATACGCGATGCAGAAAGAATGCAATGGCGAACATGCCAATGCCAATGGAATGCAGCGGCGAGCATTGCAATGCCGATGGAACGCTGCGGCGAGTACCCTAATGCCGATGGAATGCTGCGGCGAGCACCCAAATGCTAATGGAATGCAGCGGCGAGTAACCTAATGCCGATGGAATGTCGCGGCGAGCCCCCAATGCCGATGTAACGCAGCGGCTTTAATGCGGCAATGCAGTTAAGTTGCCTGCATACCAGCTATAGCCCATCAGAGCTATGTTCCGGAATTAATCTCCGGTCATGACATGCTGCCCATCAGGGGGTTCGGCCTCAGGACTGCTGTCCTGTGGCTGGAGCCCTTATGCATCGAAGTACGCTTATTAACACAATAAAAATGACTGTGCTTTTGTCGTGTGAATGCGTTTTACTGAGTCGAGCGCCATAACGCACCATTTTGAAGCAAATGGATGACTAGATATGCATTGTTGCGGTGACTGGACTGATTTTCGCCGAACTTCCGTCACTTTTTTGAGGTTATCGGGACCAAAATATGTGAGTGATTCCGCATTTTTTCTACGAAGTAATGGCGTTTATCCTTGCTGAATCTAAAATGCTGATATCAGCTGTTCTAGATATTGAAATTCCGGTACAGCGACACCATCAGCAGGACAGACATTGTTAACTGTTCGATGTCAGCGCCTTAACTTCCTGCTGATCTGTCCCGGACAGCTGTTGCGGTTAAATAAACCGGCACAATGCCATTATGTAAGCTTCAGGCCGCCTTAAACAGGCAGTCCTTTGTCGACAGACTTAGCCTGCAGCCTGCAGCTCAAAAAACACCATTCGTATGGTATTTACTACTGCGCCGGTCTGATTACTCATCAATCCATGTGGTTTGAACAGCAACAGCTTTTGGGAGCACAGATATGGCTCCAAACAGGCACAGGGTATCGTGTTCCACGGGCCTGGCACAGGTATCGTGTTCCAGGTGGGTGACGTGGGCAGCCTCTTCCAGGTGCCATGTACCCGGTTCGCCGTATCATGTTTCAGCTGCCTGTCGCGCTTCTTCACGTTCCCGGCAGGGAGTCATCAGGGAAACATTGCCTGCATATGCTGCCAGGCAAGACCATTGCTGACACAAAAGGTTAAGGGAGCGCCCTCAGATTAGTCTGCAGCTAATCGGAGGACTTTTCGCAGTTTTTCTGCAGCTCTCAGCTCTTTGACTGTGGCCCACTAAAGAGCCCCATCCTCAGGCCTTAGAATTAAGAGTATCTGCTTAAAATCGGCAGATGTGATGCTGACAGCCTTAAGATTGTTACCGGGCGTCTTATAAGCTGAACGGACGCGTATAAGCCTGCTGTGCCGCTCATAACACAGACTGAGTGCGCATATTTTCAAGGTATCAGCACAAGCTGCAACAGCGATACTTACAGGCATGTATCTCGAGATAACAAGTGGTGTGTTTATTTCAGCGGTGCTATCCTGAACATGGCTTTTTTATGAGGATAGTTACTCTTAAACGGTAGCATACGGTTCCGCAAAAGAACCGTATTACGCAGCCAGTGTCCGCAGAACCATACTGCGCTTTTCTTATGCGGATACTCTTATGAGCTGGTTGAATCTTTTCCGTAAATGCAGCATTGGAAAAGCAAAAGCAGCCTGCACAGGAAAACCTGATTGGTCATAAATTTTTGAAGTTAAAGTATAATTTTTTAACATTAAATTTTGTAATTAAATCAGATATCTGTTGTGAATTGCTTTAGGCAGTACTGTTAAGTAAGTATAATTAGGCAATCGATATAAAAGTTATTTTAAAATAAAACGGTGTGGGGCCGCCTCCTGTCACAGGGAGGCGGTCTTTTTTTGCCTGTAAAACAAGCATGCAAGCCAACAGGCAAAAGGAGACAAAGATCGCTCAATGATCCTCACCGCCTGGCACCTGCATTCCCCCTTCTCACCACTGCAAAAGCGCAGGCGCCCGAATGACAGGCCTCAGAAGCATCAGAAGCCTCAGAAGGTTGCGGTCCCCCGAACACTGTCACATTCACTGCCGCTGGCACTGCCACTGCCGCTGCTACTGCAAGTTACAGTACTTGTGCATATGCCTGCTCAGGCGCCATGCAACACTGAAACAAGGCCCTGTTATAAGACTTAAGTTTTGGCCACTTTACGGTTTCATGATGCGCTGGCCGCAACGAGAAACAGCGCTCTCCTGATATACCAGGCACTCCTGATATACCAGGCACTCCTGATATACCAGGCACTCCTTTATCCCTGCAGCCCCTACTCTATGTTGACCGCCTCTACTGGATGGCCATGTTGCTATGAATGCGATGGCTATCCTGTGCGCTTGTCATACTGGCAGAACATCAGGGGATACAGCTCATGGGATGTTGTTAAGGTTTACGAACACTGTTCCTGATTCTGGTATCAGCTGCCTTTATCAGAAAATCTGGGAAAAGCAGAGCTGCGTTCCTTGAAAACTACCTGGTATAAAAACATTGGCAGCTTTAAATGCTGTAAATATGGGATTTATGGCAGGCATCTTGGCGGGATTGCAGTCCTGAGATCAGCTTACGGCAGGGACATGGCCATGGCTTGAGTCCGGCTGACCAGGCAAAATAACAAGAATCAAGACATTTGCGTGATCGAATTTTTGGATCACTGCTTATATGCCCTGTAAATAATTGATTCTGTATTTATCCTTGATACATAACTTGATACTGCAAAACACGTCATACAGCAAATGATTCTTATTATCACTTTTCTGATAAATGGCCTGTTTATGCGCCCTTTACGCGAGCGCAAAGGTTCAACATTGCCTTTTGCGGTTACGTGTTCCCCGAGGGCACTGGTAATTCAAAAAATTAATGGTAATATAGCCATCACTTTCACTATTGAATGGTTTGGCTGACCCAACAGAGGCGGTCGCAACTGCACAGCAGAGCCTGTTGAATACAGCTCCCGGTTTGAGACCAGCTGGTCAGCCAGACATTTTAGTGGCTTTTATAAATGCAGCATAAGACTGCAGCCTTAACTAAAGGTGCCTTAATACATAGTTAAACTGTAATGGCGCTTAATCAGCATCATGCTCCGAATTTTACGCGGACTCCAGCATGACTGAATATCAAACGAATTTATGGCAGTACCTGCATGAAAATCCTGACTGTAAGAATATGCTGCCAGGATTTTCAGGCTCAAAATGAAAACGGTTACAAAATTATGCTGCTATGCCATACAGGCACAAAACTCATGAGCGGTTCTGACCGACTCTACATACAATAAGCAGGATACGCCAGGTTACCAGTTTACAAAATGCGTATCTCACAGCCCTGCAGAGCATATAACAGGCCTGATCATGCCGCAGGCTATGCCCTTTGATTTGAATGGACAGCATCAAGGAAATGCCCTTGACTGAAATAAAACTGTCAAATATGTACAGAATATTGTAAAACCCATCTAATAAGGGCTTTATATAAACATAATGTCTTCTTAACCTGCCTACATAAAGTGCAGTGAGCACCATTAACAAACAGTCAGACAGATAAAAAACCACTCAAACGTAAATCGTGAAACTATTTCAGAAGTACTTCAGATTACGTTACGAACAGGAGATGATAACGTTACCACGCGCATAACCGCCTTTTTATAAGCCTCTTTATCAGCTGCTACGAACAGCATGTTCTGAGTCAAATGAAAAACGGATAATGAGACTGATGAAAAAATGTTTCACTTTCTTACGTACACGGTAAACTGGCTACGCCAGCTGACACCACGACGCTGATGTAAATGCACAAAAACAGCATTTACGGCAGCAATTATGTGATGCCACATCGCAACTTGTTAGCTGAGCTTTGTCTGTCTACATGCTAACGGTTAAGAAATGCAAGCTACTTTCATCAAGTCAGGTGCCGCCCTGCTGTGCGCCACCACCCTTCTGGCCTCTGTAATTACCGCTCCAGCCTGCGCTGCAGCTAATAAAAACGCTGCCACTGCAGCAGCACAGACGCAGTCTGCAGTACAATCCCAGGACACAGGTGTTCAGGAAGCACAGTCTCTGCCTCTAAAAGGTCATACTCTTGAGGCAGGCGTAGCCATCGCACCACCATTTGTCATTGCAGACAAGGGCTTTAACAATCTCAGTGGCATTGATATTGACCTCATCAACGAGCTGCAGAGACGTACCGGATTTGAACTCTCAGGCGGCCGTATTCATCTGATGAACTTTTCAGAGCTGCTTGATGTAAGCGCTTCAGGTGCCCTGGATATCACAGGTGGAGCTATTTCCCTGTCTCAGGAGCGCGAAGGTAACTACAGATTCTCTGATCGTTCCTGTCTGTCCAATGCCGTGGCAGTTGTCAGAGCTGACTCCAGTATCAGCAGCCTTGATGATCTGAAAGGCAAGACTGTAGCTGCCGAAGTTGGCACCACCGCTCAGGACGTACTGCCAGGTGAATATGCCAGCAAGGTAAAGATGCGCGAAAGCGCCACCAATTTCATGCAGTTTTATGATGTAGCACGCGGCCATGCCGATGCGCTGGTAGCTGACCACGCTGTTGCCATCGACTATATCAACTACTGGAAAGACGCCGGGCTTAAGATTGCCTTTGAGCTTCCGGAGAGTTTTTCCTCAATTGGGCTGCTTTTTAAGAAGGACGACATGGTCTCTGCCGAACTGGCCTGTGCTTTCAGTGAAATGAAGCAGGACGGCACTGTAGACGCGATTGTCGACAAGTACATTCCAGAATATAAACACTCAGGCAGCCGCCTGGCCGGCAACTACTGAAAAGCCCGGCAGGCCCGGCTTGACAGGGGAAAGCAAAGCAAGGGCAGCATGCCCGCCCCACAGGCCTCCTGAGAAAAACCGATACCTTTTGATGTCACAATGGCCCGTCCCATGGACGGGCTGTTTCCTGTCTGCAGCACATCAAAACTACCAGTTCTCACTAACCATCCCAATATCCGTCCCCATCTCCCGTCTCCACAAACCATCCCTCTCACCACTTACCTTTCACCTCTCACCTCTCTCTCTTCCCCATTCACTTTTCCTGTCAGACTTCCCTGTTTCATCCTCGTCATCCAACCATCCTCCCAGCTGATAAACAACAAAAAATCCAGGCGCCCCATGACGATGCCCTCTCTTTCCATATCACTTCCCATTGAACTTTTTCGGCCATAGCCACCATCAGGATATCCCTCCAGGCTTTACAAACCGGATTACAAAGGGTTTTGTGAAAGTTCTTTAAAACATATCTGCTCTGTCAGACTGACCTGAAGCTTTAATCTGCTCTGACCTGAATACATGTATCCATGAGGCTTTAACCTGCAGGATTGAATCCTTCAATCCCCTCATCCCTTACCCTGCCATACAGACAACAATACAAAACGGAACTGTACTGTACTTTACTGTACTGTTTTGCTTTATAAAACCATACATAAAGAATACAGGGCCACAGCTCAGCTAAAGCACCAGGCCGACCTGTACGGCACAGTGTTTACCTGAACATGCCATTGCAGACATTTCTGTAATTGATATAAGGAGCATCAGATCACACTCTAACAGCATATTGTCTGATACTAATCATGCTCGCTTACTATGGGTGTCATGGGGAATTTGGTGCACTTTGCTGCAGAGGCCATAAAGCAAAAGAGCAGCTCACAGTAAATTTACTGTTTGCTGCTCTTTTGTCAGGCAATTTGCTCTATGTTTTGTAATGCATTAAGCAACCATGGTGACCTGCAATGTCAGGAGCTGCTTTATTGCCTGTACCTTTAGCTAAATTCTGGAAGATAAAAGCTGAAAAGCTGTGCACCACGTTCAGCTGCCAGGTTGAATTAAGGATGGGCAATAATGTCCTTTGTTGCCCTTACTCTTCATCGTCATCATCATCATCATCATTGCTGTCAGGGCTGTAGAACAGAATCTCATCCCAGTCAACATCCAGAGCCTCATCAATAGCTTCAGATGCACCTGTCTCCTTGAATGTCTTAAGCTGCCTGATGCTGTCTTTCAGATAGGCATTGAAGTCCTTGAAGATATTTTCATAAAGGTCATTGAGCAGGAAGGCAAAAAACTCAAAGCCATCTTCATCATCCTCAGATTCTTCAAAATCGTAATCCTCAGGATCTTCCATCTCAAAGATTTCAGCCGTTTCAAGCTGCACAGTAGCATTCTTGCCAGCCCACTTATCCAGAGCTTCATGAGCCTGAGCACAGAGCTCGTCGTACTTCTCCTGAGTAACAGCTCCCTGAGACAGGCAGCGCTCATAAAAATCAAACAGACGCTTGCATCCTTCGTCAAAATCACCCTCAAGGGCCAGAGGAACCTCAGCGTCCCAGATGCAGGACTTAACTTTGCGCACCCTGGAGCTGACCATAATCAGCTGGGTCATGCTGGCCTCATACGGATACTCACAAAGTCCAGTGCTTTTACCATCCTGAGTACGTACATAAAGATAGCTGCGGTTGCTCATTCAAAGGCTCCTTAAATTTAGCGGAATACAGAACCTATTATACCCCGCCATGCCTGCTGAATATTACTGGCCGTCACCCCATAACACCCAGATATGTCGCAACCACCACAGCCAGATATGTGGCAGTAGCCTGGCAGCAATCCATAGCCATTTGCTGTGCAGCAGGAACAGCCCTGACTCAAGCCTGAGCCAGATGCTGCGCTGCAGGTGGAGGCCATGTTCAAGTCTGGATCGGCCTATTGCTGCAGGTTGTCGCCTGGCTAAGCTCTGGGTCAGTATCGGTGCTTCAGTACCGTCCCTGCGCAGCTATGGTACAGAGGCTGCGCTGCAGGCGGTGGCCTGGTTCAACTATGGGACTTGGGCAGCGCTACAGGTCGTGGCCTGGTTCAACTATGGGACTGTGGCGGTGCGGCTGGCGTTGGCCGGGTTCTACTATGGAACTGTGGCGGTGCGGCTGGCGTTGGCCGGGTTCAACTATGGGACTTGGGCAGCGCTACAGGTCGTGGCCTGGTTCAACTATGGGACTTGGGCGGCGCTACAGGTCGTGGCCTGGTTGAACTATGGGACTTGGGCGGCGCAGCTGGCGGTGGCCGGGTTAAAGTCTGGGGCTGGGGCGCGTTTAGGTATGGTCGTACTCAAAAATTACAGGTGCTCTGCAAAGTACGTAGTTTGCGAGGTGTCAGATACTGTAAGATTTAAGAGATTATATTCAGTGAATTCAATATGAATAAACAGTTCTGGTTTCTTCGGGATGCTGTGTGCAGGTGTGAGTGATGGATGTGGGAGTACGACCATGCCCGGCTGATCAGGATATTGTCAGCCTCAATGGTATATGTGAAGGTGTATGTGATGTGGGATGGATAAAAGCTTTGTCATTATGCATCACCAGCGCTGCCCCGCACTGTGAGCGACCTTTTGATGTGATGTTTTGGCCTTATGTCTGTCTGATTTAGATGGGGCAGGCCTTTAGCCGCGCCTGACCCACATAAATGTTTATCCAAGGTCGATTCTAGATAAGAAAAGGATGCTTTTCAATAAAGAAATATCTATGTTAGCGGACCTTTTTCCTTTATTGTGCACTCAGTCAAAAATATGTATCCATGACCATACTGGTCAACTGCACAAATTTCTTATTTTGCAAGTAACGATTATGTATTACAATCTGCACCGCCTCCATTGAAATAGAGCACCAGTTGAGGCTCACATTTCTGGCGTATCCAGTTCGCTGCCCGTGTGGATCATTGTATGGGCTGCGAGAGCTCAGGCAAGGCCTTTGACGCTCTGCCAGTACGCTGACAACAGCAGCTGTAGTTAGCATGTGTTACAGCGCTGTCATATGACTTTATCAGTGGAGAGCCACATAATCTTATTACTGATCAGCAAAGCGCCATGGTTTGATAACTTTTCCGCTGTGCTGACAAGCTGATTTCAGGAGATCAGCATTATTAAGCTGCAACTGTGCAGCTCATGCTGTTCATCCAGAAACTGAACCCGACCTCCAAACACTGATGGACCTGCGGCACTGCCGGACAGAGATACTGTCTGCCGCAATGCCATCATCCTGCTCTAAAACTGCTCGGGCTTCAGATAATCACTCAACATATGCGACCCTAACCGGTCGCATAAGGGAGAGACTGCACAGCAGTCCTTTTCATAACAACAGCAATGCTCATCTGACAGTATCGGGCAATATCAGACATACAGGCAAATACTCTGGTTATTACCGGCTGACTGGCATATGCAAGCAGAAGCGCAACAAGGTCACCTGAGCTTTCCCTTATCCCACAGCCAAAGTCCCTGGGATACCATGGCATGTGTCCTGTGTTGTTAAAATGTCTCTATGAAAACCACACATCTTTTCCGCCTGGCTACGCTTTTTACCCTCTTTGGCGTCATGATCTATATGTTTGATCCTGACTTTGACATTATTGAGGACTCCCTGTACTCCCATCATACTCACAATCTGATGGACACATTAGAGCAGTTCCTGGATATCCTTGACTGATCGTAAGTCCTTATCGGCCCTCCCTCCCATGCCATGAAATGCCATGACATACCTGCTGATTTGACCATATCTTATATCTGACAGTCCGAAACCTCATCGGCTCATAACGTCAGTAACTGAGCGCATCCCATCCAAGGCCCCCTGTTGCGTCTGTCCTGATTGCAAAGGATTGCTCAATGCATCTGGATTAATTTCGCAATTATCCTGACCAGGCGCGTGTAATATGTCCTCCGGGCACTGCCCGCTGACCTTTGGCCACTGGCGCTGGGCATTGTCCTGGGCATGGGCATTGTCCTGGTCCAGGTCATAGCCATAGTATCGACCAGCATTATGGCCTCAGTCCTGGCCTGCAGCAGGGTATGTCCTACTACAGGTCTTCAGTATTCTGGCTCTGGCTGCAATCACCTTTTGCATCACAATTGATCATTGATAATCTTTGCCGCAGCATGTGATGGCTTTTTTGCTATAATTTAGCGTCCGTTCGCATGAATATGCGATTTGTGTACAGCTTTGTCTTCCTTGCCTGAAAGCTCAGGTGCAGTACGCTGCCTCATCATATGAATATGGCCAGAGGCCAGACACCTCACCTCGGTCACACCTGTACGGAGTACTGCTCACATATCCATGGCCTGTCAGCGGTACTGGCTGAACGAGCTTGACGGTATTTTGTGATGATCCTCTTCCTGTTTTGATGCATGAACAACAAGCACAACGGAAAGTATTGCATCTTTGATAGCAAGGGACATCCACCATATAACTGATATTTCTCCGCTATAACGTTTACTGCTTGAATATTTCACGTTTAGCGGGTATAAAAACCATAATGCACACGCGTAACATCGCACAACTTTCCCGGTCATATACACCTGGGAACAAGGTGCAATACTGCGCGACAGCATTAAGGCGGACTGCCTGTATTCATTGCCATATTTGCTTTACACAGCTGGCAATGACTGTTCCGCAATGCCCTAATCTTAAACATAAGGTGTTTCAGTACACTGTGTCCATGAGCCGCTGCTCTCCTGTCCAGATATGTCGGCAAATCTCTCCATGAGCGCTTTTATCAATGTAATCATGCATGCCAGAACAGCACTTTAGCACCGCTGTCTTTAACATGGTTATGACCTCACGGAGGTATCCGTATATGTGACCATTTTACCGGGCCGCATGGCAGGGCCTGTCTGCATGTCGCTCTTAAGTCACACTGCTGCATACTTTTGTGAAGCCGATAAAATTGCCCGGCTGTCAAAAGACAGTAATCTGGATACAGTTCCAGTAAGCCAGCAACGGAGGCAGTGCATTATCTACGCTTTCCTGAAGCCTCAGGAAAAATGCTCTGCCAGTTTTCAGCACCCGTAAGTCGGCTTTTATCAGTGCGGCCAGTATGGCCGCCCCTACAGACACTGCTCTGGCATTGGAGAAATGATTGTGAATATTCTAGTCAAGAGCCTGCGCTCTTTTCTAATCGTAACTGGCACCCTGTGCATTGGTTTAACGTCAGCCATATCCGCCGCTAATGCTCAAGAATCCCTTGAACAGGCTCAACCCTCAGACAATCAGTATATTACGCAGGACAGCACCGCTCTGAGTACAACAGAGTCAATTCCAGATTCAAGTGCTGAACTTGCTGCCTCCCTGGCCTCAGGAGGAAAAGACCTGCTGGCTCTGGTAGCTGCTTCAAGCCCTGATGATCTCGCTGCCGGTCTTAAGGAGCCACCAGCTGTGGTACATATGCCGGCATCAACCCTCATCCCTGTATCAAAGGGCAGCCGCAGCAAACGTCATGGCTCTCAGCCACTTGCCAATGTTGAACTGTCTGTGGCTTTCTCAATTGCTCCGCCTTTCGTTATAGTTAACCGTAACTTCACTGATCTTGACGGTATCGACGTTGACATAGTGCGCGAGCTTCAAAAACGTACAGGCTTTAAACTCAAGAGCAACCGCTTTGATCTGGTGAACTTTGGTCAAATGATGGATATGGCCAAAGAAGGCAGAATTGACATCAGTGGCGGTGCAATCTCCCTTACAGAAGAGAGAGGCCGTATCTTTGAGCTGGTAGGTCCTACAGTATCTTCATCTTCAGTAGTAGTGATGCGCAACGGTTCCACTGCCAGCACCCTCAATGACCTCAATGGCAAGAGTATTGCCGCCGAGGAAGGTACTGTAGCTGGAGATTATATCCCTGAGGGTTCTGGCATTCACGTTACCATGCATGGTACCCCTACCAACTTCATGGCATTTTACCGTGTGGCAGCAAACCTTTCTGATGCCATGATTACTGACGGACCTGTAGCATACGATTATGTCAGGAACTGGCATGGCGCCCGACTCAAGATTGCCTTTGCACTGCCTGACTCTGAAGGACAGATGGGTCTTATCATGAAAAAAGGAACCCGTGCCACAGAAGTTCTGGTAGATACCTACCATGACATGCTTGAGGACGGAACTGTCAGAAAGATCCTGCTCAAATACTTTAATGAAAAAGATGCTGAGCAGATTGCACATTTCAAGATCATGGCTCCTTAAGAGCCTTCAGCACATCTGCCTGCAACAGGCGATGTCGGCACCACAGCTTGCTGACTTAACATAGTCAGATGCCATATTTACCAGCCCGGACATTTCCGGGCTGACTGCGTCATTGCTGCTATGCTGCTTTGTCTGCCCCACCTGTCTTTAATATCAGCAGGCAGCTTTAACCACTCCTCTGCAACCATATCTCAAAGCCCTCCAGATATCCCTTTCCTGCCTGACTAAGCCGCTTTCATACGGCCATGGCAAGGCACGACATATTAATCCCTATAACCTTATGTAAAGCGACAGTCAAAGCCGCCTTATGAGCCCTGTCCTGAAATGCAATGATGCTCATTTTCCAGTGCATTGCACTGCCGTGCTGTGCACCTTCACTAATTACCTCTGCCTGTTCATATCCAGGAATTTCCTTCCTTTCAGATGCACTGCCCAGTCATGCACATTGCTAATGACCTCTGTATGTTCATATCCCGGAATTTCCTGCCTTTCAGATGCAATGCCCAGCCGTGCACCTTCACTAACTTACATCTGCCTGTCGATATCCCGGACTTTTCTGTCTTTCAGATGCATTGACTGCTGTTGTCCTTTTGTAACCTTATAACAGAGAAATGATCACTGTCATTAAGGAAAGTCTTACCCCCACAGCGGCATGAGGTCAGGCGCTTATGGGGCCAGTGCGTACATGAAGCTATGACGTGCATGAGGCCTCACATCGTACAGCATTATAATGTGTGGCAGCACTGTGATGCTGATTTTACATGTCAGTCAGAAACAGGACGGACTTAAAGATAAATGGTTTTATACAGCATGTTCTGGAACCTGATGTAGGATATGTTCTTCGCAGCTTTGCTGATATGACAGTTTGAATGTCAGCGGTTATGAAGACTGGCCATCTGATTCACGGGCGTTGACAGCTGCAGGTCAGGTGACGGCGGCACAGGACGCTGCTGATGTCATGTTAGCAACGGATCACCGTGCATGACGTGCATGATGCGCATAAGCTCGAATGTACATTGCAGAGCAGTGCGGTGCGGTGCAGCGCAGTGCATTGCAGTGCAGCGCAGTTCATTACCTGCAGGACTGCATATACCTCTTGTCTGGTGCAGCTACAAAATGGCTTTCATTTGAGCTTTAATGACTGTTTGAATATCGCAAGGGGGAGCATCGATAATTATTGCCGTAATATCGTCATACCTTGCCGCAGTGATGCGTCGCCCTGGAAGCTGCTGCCATTACCACAGAATTATGTAAAAGCACTTATCCATAAAATAACGGGCTGCAATGCTTTTATCTGTTAAAATGTTCTACCGTGATGCAAACATGCACACTTCTTGCACTGTATTGTGCGGCAAGGCATTTCGTACTTTGAACAGACACTGTTAAAGTCGAGGAAAATATTAACTTTTCTATCTGTATGCCTTAGCTGCCGTAGAGCTGACTCCCTCTGCTGACAGGCTAAAGCCCGGAGGGTAATTAAGACAGACTTAAAGTCTGTATTGTTGAGTGCTACGGTTTTTATCAAGTGGCTACGGCGAAATTATGAATGACATGGTTCAAAAATCAAAAAAATAGTTCATAAATACCTTGACAAATCAAAAATATTGATAATTTTCAGGCATAGAACTTGCTGAAATTGGCTTAAATAAGCTATTTG
>NZ_JALKIL010000046.1 GCF_023051105.1 Anaerobiospirillum sp. NML120449
CCACCACCGCCGCCGCCGCCACCACCGCCGCCACCGCCGCCGCCGCCACCACCGCCGCCGCCAGCGAACAGCTTGGACATAATGGTAGTAGTTACTTCAAAGTCGATGGTATCGCCTTTGTTGGCACCTACCTGTAAAGTCAGCTTACCGGTGTCAGCGTTAGCAGCTGCACCACCAGCACCGGCCTGCTTGCCGTAGATGGAGGTGTCGTTGGCACCGTCCAGAACGGTCTTGCCACCGAACTTGGTCTGCTGAGCAATACGGGTGATTTCAAAGCCCAGAGCGTCAGCTTCTTTCTTTAAGGCAGCGCGGTCTTCTGCAGTGTTGGTGCCGTTAGCAGCCTGAACTGCCAGGGTACGAACTTTCTGCAGCATGGAGGTGGTTTCATCCATGGCGCCTTCGATGGTCTGAGCAAGGGCAATACCGTCAGATGCATTGCGGTTGCCCTGGTTGAGACCATTGATCTGTGTTGTCAGCCTGGAGGATATCTGCAGGCCAGCAGCGTCGTCCTTGGCACTGTTAATTCTCATGCCGGACGAGAGGCGCTGGTATGTGGTCGTAAGCTGATTCTGTACGTTGTTAAGATAACGACGTCCATTGAGCGAGCTTACGTTCGTATTGACGTAAACAGCCATTTATAACCTCAGTATTTCTCTACTTATTCAATCCTGAACAGTGCAGGTATGGCCGGGCATATTTGGTGGAGCAGCTTTATTGGCGGCATGCTGCTATGACGGAACGTCCTGGCGTGGGAGCGTTTACAAAGCCCTGTAAATTACTCCTGCAGCTGTCGATCGTTAATCAGAACGCTTCAGTAGCGCTGTTGTAAAGGTATAAAAGCCATAATATGCAAACCATGCTTATAAATAAGAATTCAGTATCTATTATAGATACATTAGTTTATGCGTAAATAGTAGAGTGTAAATCTGTTTTATAAGTTTGGCAGTCCGGGCTGATAATGACGCAAAAGATGATTTATATCGAGCAAATAAGTAAAACAATGCGATATTCAGCATGTTCTTGAGCCCAGTGACGGGAACAGTCTGAATCTGGGAACTTCAGCTTTATGAAGATACTCAAACAGCTGTTATGGTGGAGCTACTGGCATGGCATGGGCAGGGAGATCAACGGGTGAGTATCTCAGTTTGGACGTGGGCTGTGTGAGCCTGGTGAGGCCGGGCGTAAGAAGCAAAAAGGCCTGAGTGCGCGCTGCTCTCAGGCCTTTTGCGGGGACCGCTGCTGTGGCTGATCTTATATGGCAGTCAGGAGGCGGTCAGATATGTGGGGATGGGGGGTATGATCCAGGCCCTGATTATTTTCTGTCCTGTGGAGAGCTTTCAAACTCGGCTTCGTTGCGAACAGGGCAGACAGCTGGCTCGCCTGAATTTGAAGCTGAGGCTGCAGAATGAGTTTGCTCAGAACCATCAGGATTCTTGCGAATTTCCTTGAACATGGCCAGAACCTCAGGGTGGCGACGCAGGACTACGGCAAAAATGAAGATAGTAAAGGTAACGTTCAGGGCTGGGCTGCCAAAGGTCTTGTAGTTTACCCACCATGACTCTGCTGTCTTGAGGTCAATATCAAACAGGTATGGAGTGTAGAAAGCTACGACCATGTTTACTATACCGACGAAAGTAAACCAGAACATGAAGTAACTGCCCAGCTTAAACCAGATAGGCTCAGGCAGCGGCATTTCGCGGCCAAAAAGGTAGGCAAAAGGATTGCGCTTAAGGCCAAACTGAAGCACGCCAATGGTAATGGCAAGAATCCAGTTGACTACACTTGGCTTCCATTTGATGATTTGAGGATCATCTAACAGAATGGTTGGAAGTCCGAATAACATCACAGCAATGGTCATAAAGACCTGAATGCGTGAGGTTTTGCGCCACAGCAGGTATTGAATGGCAAATGACAGTATGCAGCCGGCAATGATAACGCCTGTTGCCAGGACCAGATCACCAGTCCAGCGGTAGGTCACGAAAAAGGCTATGGCAGGTGCAAAATCCAGAATCTTCGCGAGCATTAGTTTTCCATTGTGTTTTGCTTGAGAAGCGGAGCCGTTCCTTACAAAGAGCGGGTCCATCCGACTGAAACAGGATCAGTCATACAGGCCTTCAGGTTTAAAGGCCTGATCACGGTATTATCGCAAAAATCGACGGTCCTGATGCAGAGATTGATCACAAATGATAAAGGTGCATGCCTGGCAATTGCCTGGGGTGAATGGAGATAAGGACTTTTGCAGGCTATTCAAGCTGAGGCAGGTCATCCCATGAGGTGGTGTAGCGTGGTGACAGGGAGTTTTTATTGGAGAATGCCTCAGCCTGCTCCACACCCTGGGCTCCAAGGAAGATATGATGGGCATGCCCCTGATGGTTGATTTTATCCATGGCAGCCATAAGGCCATCAGAGCGGGCTGTATCTTCATCACTGCGGTTTTGTGTAAACAGATCGTTCTGGAAAGAGCGGCTGGTAGACAGTGAGGACAGCAGCACTCCGGCTTTATTGTACTTATAGCCATCAACATAAATCTGCTTGAGCAGTTCGTGAACCACATAAAGAACTTCGCGGGTATCGGCTGTAGGTACCTTGAGAAGGGCAGAGCGGTCAGCAGCGAACTTGGGATCGTTGCCAAAATATGAAGTGCGTATAAATACCGTTATCTGGCTGCAGTACTTGTGCTGATTGCGCAGCTTGTGACAGGCCGATGCCGTGAAGTTTGCCAGAGCCTGATGCAGTTCCTCAATGGTGGTCAGGCGACGGGTAAAGGAGCGCGACCACATGATTTGCATGGTGTCATTGCTGTCTGACTCATCTTCTACTGCGTTGATATTGTTCAGCTCCTGCACTGTACGCATCAGCACAACGTTATAACGCTTTTTGATGGCCTGAGGGCTCTGGGTAGACAGGTGCCATGCAGTTACAATGCCTTCGTTGCGAAGGCTTTCATTCAGGCGGCGTCCAACCCCCCATATCTCATCGACGGGATTACGGCGCAGCAGGCGCATACGGGGAAAGTCACGCAGTACCGAGTAGACGCCGTGAGTCTCGCCACGCTGCTTTTTGGCATGATGATTGGCAAGTTTGGCCAGAGTCTTGGTTCGGGCTATTCCTACACCTACCGTTATTCCAACCAGGTTGAATACTGCGTTGCGTATCAGTACAGCTTTGTCCTGAGCTTCCTTTTCCGTCAAGTTGCGAAAGCACAGAAAGGCCTCGTCTACAGAATAAACTTCAGTGTGGTCACAGATATGCTCCAGAACCTCCATGACGCGGCGGGAAATATCAAGGTACAGTGAAAAGTTTGAAGAAAAGCAGACAATTTTGTGGCGGGCTATCTTATCCCTGATTTTAAACACAGCTATGCCCATGGGAATACCCAGGTCTTTTGACTCCTGGGAACGGGCAATGACACAGCCGTCATTATTGGAAAGTACCAGCAGAGGACGGCCGTCCAGATCTGGTCTGAACAGTCGCTCGCAGCTGCAGAAAAAGTTGTTGCAGTCCACCAGCAGGTAGACCCGCTCGTATCTGATGGAATCAGGATCTTCAGTGTCCTTACTCATGGCTGCAAAGCTCCACTAACTGTTAATTGCTCTGTTACTGGTTCCGGTACTATTTCATTAATTCAAAGTGATCACAGGATGGTGAGCAGCATGGAGCTCATTGCTGGGACCTCAATTGAGTGCCTTGAATTATAGCCAAACAAGGCGCCGGGACACACCAGGATGTAAATTGTGGCATTGATAGTGCATAGGGTAGGATGAGATTCGGGATATAACTACACCTCGACGCTGTCAGGGCCTGTAAATCATGGTTTTGCTCTGATTATGCACTTACAGATGCTTTATATCGTATATACAAAAAAGTAAATACATCACTGCATTTGTTATGAAACCAGGATCTCTGATTGTGAGCTCTGCCTGATTATGGGAAAAGGTGTGCCCTTTTTGCTCAAAATTATGCATCTTAATCCGGTTACTGCGGGCCATGATTGCTATAATTGGTCAAAAGTGGAGCAAGGCTCCACAGGCCCCGTGCGGGCACCACTGCCATAAGCAAACATGAGGCTGTCCATGGACAGTCCCTTTTGAGGGTGCTCCACAATCAAGCATAGGCAGTGCGTCACTGTCTGTGCGCTGCTGCATTGGCGTGCTATCTGACGTCTGAAAGTTTTTTCTTTAGCCCTGATTTGTCTTAATCAGGGACTGAGCATGCGTACTAAGGAGAGCTATGGACAACACACAATCCCGCTCTGGTCACTTTGAAGCTGAAAGCACTGCGGGCGCTGACAGAACCTCTGTCGGTTTAGCAGATCGTGCCCAGGCAGCTCAGCAGGACCAGAAGGAAGCCATGCCACGCTCTCAGTGGCAGAGTTTGCGTATGCAGGCCCAGGCACGACCAGGTCACTTAAGACCTTCTCGACCATATGAAAGCTATCACAATGCTGTTGCAGCTCTTGAACGTCAGCATAGTGCTCAGTCTGCAGAAACAGTATTTACTAACAGTGATGCTAACAATATAAAATCCGAAGCATCATCCGCTCAGCCAGCAGTATCAGCAGCTCCTTCAGTTAAGGCAGCGAGCACTGCAGCTCCTGCATGGCCATCAGTATCGGTGTCGGTACATGATGCAGCCACAGCTGTACAGGAAGGTACAGTACAGGGAGCCAATGAGTCAGGCGACTCAGGAGCCGAGGGCGACTCGTCAACTGTCGACTCGGAGCAGGATCTCGAGAGTGCCCGGTCCGGCTTAATCTCTGAAAAATGTAATCCAGCTGAGCAAGCTGCTGCCAGTGCGGCTCAGGACATTAAGACCGAAGAGCCGGTCACAGCGCCATCCGTTATCAATGCTGAAGCATCAGATGCCGGTGAGCCAGTTAAAGAACAGGTTATTTGCGAATCTGTATCCTCTCATATTGCAGAGGCAGCTTCTGAATCTGACGCATGTGAGAGTGACAGCTCCCGTTTAGAGGAGCGATATGACGAAAAATCAGTCAGTGAGGCTATAGCCCCTGAATCAGTAGAGCCAGCCATTTGTGAGGCAGAGTCTGCTGAGACAGAAGTTACTGGTGCCGGTGAGGCTGAGACATCAGAGGCTGTAGAGCCAGTTAAAGAACAGGTTATTAGCGAAGCTGTATCCTCTGATTCAACAGATGCAGCTTTGGAATCTGATGAATGTGAGAGTGCCAGCTCCCGTTTAGATGAGCAATATAATGAAACTGCTGCAAGTGAGGCCCAGGCCCATGAATCAGTAGAGCCAGCTGAACAGACAGCGGCAAGTGAGGTCGAAACCTCTGAGACGGTGGAGCCAGAAGAAGAGCCAGCCGCTTGCGATGCTGCCTGCCAGGAAAAAGAAGAATCAGACGAATTGTCTGCTGCCTGCCAGGAAAAAGAAGAATCAGACGAATTGTCTGCTGCCAGTGAGGCAGTAGCCCCTGAATCAGTAGAGCCAGCTGAACAGACAGCTGCAAGTGAGATCGAAACCTCTGAGACGGTGGAGCCAGAAGAAGAGCCAGCCGCCTGCGATGCTGCCTGCCCGGAAACAGAGGAATCAGCTGAAGTGTCTGATGCCAGTGAGGTCCTGGCCCCTGAATCAGTAGAGCCAGCTGAACAGACAGCTGCAAGTGAGGTCACAACCTCTGAGACGGTAGAGCCTGTAGAAGAGCCTGCCGCCAGCGATGCTGCCTGCCCGGAAACAGAAGAATCAGCTGAAGTGTCTGCTGCCAGTGACGCCCAGGCCCCTGAATCAGTAGAGCCAGCTGAAGAGTCAGCGGCAATTGAGGTCGAAACCTCAGAGAATGCAGAGCCAGAAGAAGAGCCGGCCGCCTGCGATGCTGCCTGCCCGGAAACAGAAGAATCAGCTGAAGTGTCTGCTGTCAGTGAGGCCGTAGCTCCTGAATCAGTAGAGCCAGCTGAACAGACAGCTGCAAGTGAGGTCACAACCTCTGAGACGGTAGAACCAGTAGAAGAGCCTGCCGCCTGCGATGCTGCCTGCCCGGAAAAAGAAGAATCAGCTGAAGTGTCTGCCGCCAGTGAGGCCATAGCCCCTGAACTGGTTGAAGCAGTTGAAGAACAGGCTATCTGCGAGGCTGTATCCTCTGATTCAACAGAGGCAGCTTTGGAGTCTGATGCATGTGAGAGTGCGTGCTCCAATACTTTGGAGCAATTAGAAGAATCTGCTGACAGTAAGGCTGAGGCCTCTGTTATGGCAGAGACAGTTGCAGAGTCATCCGACAGTGATGATGACAGCTCAGAGTCGGTAGAGTCAGTTGAAAATCCGTCTTTCAGTGAGGAAAAGTCCTCACAGTCCGTAGAGATGGCTGCAGATGCTGATGGATGCGATACTCAATGCTCCGAGTCTGATAACAGTACAGAAGATAGTTCTGAAGAAGATAATCAGCCTGTAAGTCTTTACGGTTATGCCGGTGATCTGCAAAGTGATGCCCTGACCCCATGGGGCCATGGCAGTGTCATATCTGATGCTCAAGATAGCAGTTCAGAGGATTTGTCACGTCTGGACGAACCTCAAAAAGATGAGATTGAGCCTCTGTGCGGATGCAGCTCAGAAGATGCTGAAGCTGAGCATGAGGCCGAAAGACTTGATGCTCAGGAGGCCGGATCATCTGATGTTGATGAAGGCTCTGAATGCTCGATGTCCGTAGAGCATGTTGAAGAGCCAGCAGCATGTCTGGCTGGAAGTGCTGAGGCCGTGCAGTCTGATGAAGAGCCTGATGAGTGCAAGGCTGAAAGTGCTGAGGTTGTGCCGTCCGCTGAAGAGCCTGATGAGTGCAAGGCCCAAAGTGCTGAGGCCATGCTGTCAGCTGAAGAGCCTGATGAGTGCAAGGCTGAAAGTGCTGAGGCCGTGCCGTCAGCTGAAGAGCCTGATGAGTTCAAGGCTGAAAGTGCTGAGGTTGTGTCGTCAGCTGAAGAGCCTGCTGTATGCGAGGCTGAAAGTGCTGAGGCTGTGCCGTCCGCAGAAGATACTGATGAGTGCGAGGCCCAAAGTGCTGAGTCCGTGCAGTCCGCCGAAGAGCCGGCTGAGTGCGAGGCTGAAAGTGCAAGTGCTGAGGCTGTGCAGTCCGCTGAAGGGCCGACTGATGCCGATGTGGCTGATGAGGGGGACGGCAGGGCTGCAGCTGAGGAAGATAAGGGCACTGATTTTATTTCCGAGGCTGTTGCTGTTGAATCAGTGGCTGGCTGTGATGATGCTGACGGTAGTGATGGCAGCAAGGACAGTGAAAGCAGCATCAGAGCCGAGCTTGAGGGTTCTTTTGACCCTTATACCGCTCATTCCCGTGAGGAATATGAGCGTGTAATTGCGCGTGCCCGTGCCATTGCTCATGAGCGCCATGATCAGATTGAAGAAAGTGAGCATGCTCAGAGAATGGCCCAGCAGGAGCGCGACAATAACAGCGCCATGATGGAAAATGCCCGTGCTCTGGCCGAAATTGCAATGAAGGAAGGCCTGGGCTCGCTGCTCTTTGCCAAAGGTTCGGGCTCTCATACTGAAAGTTCCAACAGCATTTCCACGCAGGGATCAGGAGCTGGCATTGCGGTATCAGGCCCTGAAATGACCATGGTAGCCCCGGGCATGCTTGGTCCTGCTGCTGCCGCTGCTGCCGGCTATCATGGCAGTACTGCCATGGGCCGTCGTCCTTTTGCCTATTTCAAGACCACCAGCCGCTCCAACATGCCTCGTGACCGGGTGTTCCTGGGCTTTGGTGCCCGCGCCAACATGGACGTGGATATCTACAGTGGAGCTGCAGGAATCCAGCCTCATACTGCCGGAACCTTGGTGCCTGGTGTTTCATCAGCTACTCATTCATCATCGGCCGGTGGTGAGCATGTCGATACTGTTTCTGTTGAAGATTTCAAGCTGCATGACCGTGGTGATGAAATTTCTGTAGGCCAGCCAAAGTCTGCCTATGATGAGTCTTTTGGTTCCCAGGATACAGCAGAGCATAACAATAAGGCTCTTGATCCCGGACTTCTCGACAGCCACGAGAGCATTGGCAGACTGGGCAAGGTCTCCAATGTCCGTTCCGACCTTGAAAACGACATCAACGAAAGCGAGATCCGCCATGAGGATCCTGAGTACTGGACCAGCACTGTAGTTGAGGCTCACGAAGAGAGCACTCTGCCAGCCAGTGCCTTTGCCTGCGACGGTCCGCTTGATGATATGCCGACTGCATCCCCTGCAGGTCATATCATTCCGGTCAATCCTCAGGAAGAAGCCGGCTATATTCCAGAGCCGGAGCCTGCCTGTGATGGTCAGAGTTCTGATGGTGCTGTTGCTGACGGAGCTTCAGCCTCCTCAGGTGTGTCAGGAGCTCAAGGCGCATCAGGAGCGGCCTCAGGTGCAAACAGGGCAGCATCTGTGTCTTCAGCATGGGTGGTAAGCCCAACAGGCGGTATGGCATCAGGTCTTGCTGATGATGAAAGTCGCCAGAATTATGTAATTCAGGGCCATGAGCGTACCATTGCCCAGCCGCAGGGTCTGCCTGATCAGGCCGGTGCGGCCTGTCCGCTGGCACCTCCTGCCGGTGTGGGAGTAAGTGCTGCAGACAGCTGTGGCGATGCTCCTCATGACTTCTTTGCTCCCGGTATGCCGCATACCGGTCACCGCAGTGACAATGCCAATTACCGTGGCGGCTACATGCCTTGTTACTTCCTCTATGACAATGGTGAGGATCGCTATCTTCTCGATGAGGGGAGCTGCCGTCTTATTGGCATTACCTATACCGGTGACTGGGTACCAAGCTCCTTTATCAACAATCAGCTGGCTCTGATTGATGAAGAGGAGCTCTTCAGTGTCTTCTTCAGTCCATCTGAGGGCAATAATGTCTTCTCGCATGTGCGCATCAAGCAGGGCCCGCATCAGGGAGAGTGCCTGTATATCTCAGGCTCTGTAGTACAGCGTGATGATACCGGTATTGCCATGCTGGTATCGGGCTACTTTACCCAGATTAAGAGCAACTTCATGGAGTGTATGTGCCGCTTCATGAACCACTCCGCATCCTTTGATATCGATACCTTTACCGGTGAAGTGCACTTTGGCCCGGCTTTCCACATCATGCTCGGCCTTGATCAAAACGAGGCCATGCCTGCAACCATCAGCGAATATGAAGAAAACTTCATTCATCCTGAGGATCTGGTTGTTTACCGCCGTCAGAGTGACATTATCTACAATCCGCGCATGGGTGATTATTACGAGAGCATCTATCGTATCAAGCACCGTGGCGGATACTACATCTGGTGTATCGATCGTGGCCTGGTTATTGAGCGCCGTCGCTCAGGCAAGGCTTCCCGTATTATCGGTACCACCACCAATATCGATGTGGTTCGCTCCAACTTCGAGCGTCTCAAGCGTTCAATCTATCAGGATCCTCTGACCGGCCTGCACAACCGCCTGTACCTCAATAGCCGCTACAAGTACTTCACCATGGAGGAAAGTCAGCCGCTGTCACTGGTATATGTGGACATCTCAGGCCTTAAGGTTATCAACGACTATCTTGGTCACGCCAAGGGTGATGAGCTGGTCAAACTGTCAGCTCAGATTCTTACTACCGATGTCTATCTTGACCACGAGGTGGTACGCCTGTCCGGTGACGAGTTCCTGCTGATTTTCACCAACTGCTCAGATGTGCAGTGCAAGATTTTCATTAACAAATTTGCCTGTGCTCTGGATGAGCGTAACCGCAACCACGAATTCCCGCTGCCAATCTACTTTGGCTTTGGTATTGCCACTCTTAATGAAATTGATGACGGTGATACCTTCCTGCGCTGCGAGGCCCGTGCCGACGTACGTCTGCAGGAGTACAAGACTGTACACCGTGAGCGCATATATACCGCACTGCGTGCCTTTATCGAGGCTGCTCTTGGTCACCCTGTGGATCTTACGGACAACAGACGCCTTGAGTATCTTGAAAAGGACAAGGAAGATCAGCCTGATGTAGTACCTGAATTTCAGCTTGATGCCCGTGAGCGCGAAGCCCGTGGTCTTGAGCCACTGCCAGAGATGGAGAACTCAAGCCCGGCACCGGCTCCGGCACCATCACCTTACAGTGAAGTGTTGCGCCGCTTTAAGGGATCCTTTGCCGGCTCCCGCTGGCAAAGCCCACGCTATCAGATTGGCCGTGCTCTTACTGAGCTGCGCTCTCCTGAGGAGCAAAAGCTCGAGGATGAGCGCCTTACTCAAAACGGCAGTACTGATAACAACCTTGGCATGTCCAGCATTTCAGATATGCGCGCCTCAAGCAAGGTACATGATCAGTCAGGATCAGGATCTGCACGGCGCATAACTCCTGCCACCATTGATTTCAGCAGCGTAAGCCAGCTGGCAGTAAGCTCAACCCGTGGCATGAGCCGTGAGCTGGCCATGGACGATGACTTCGTCTCCTCGGTAATGCGTCTGCAGGTGCAGGGCTGTCCGCTGCTCAATCGCAACGAGCATGCTGAGGTAAAAGCTCGCAATCATTCCAGTGATGTGGTCAAGGCTGCCAACATGATGCAGTACAGTGAGCGCCCTGATGCTCAGGCATCAGCTGAGGTCTTTATGGCCGCCACCGACGGCAGGGCCCCAGCCGCCACCGCCGACACCGCAGCTGCAGCCGCTGTCACCGCCGCTACTGATGCAGCAGCTGACAGCAGCATTCAGCCTCAGCCATATGAGGTTTCAGATGCAGGCGCTGCGGCTGCTGCTGGTGCAGCTGCAGCTGCTGTACAAAACGGTTTGCATAGTGAATCTGATGTGCACTGTGCCGCTCAGGGAGCTACTGCTGCCGAGGCTACTGCCGCTGCAGCCGGAGGGGCTGACCCGCAGGACCTGCAGGTAGCTGATGGATCCTGGGCCGTGCAGTCACAGGAAATCAGCTCGGTATCTACCAAAGACTTCCCGTCAGATCTGATTGATGGCAATTGTGTTGCCATGTCATATGAGGGCAGTCAGGCAGCAGGCAGCTTTGACAGCAATGATCTGTATCACCGCCGTATGATTATGGAGGCCGAGCAGGCCGCTATGGATGATATGAAATATGCGGCTAATTCGGTTACCGTACCTGAAGATCTCAGCGCCGGTTTTGAAGCTGTTGATGCCAAAGACCCTGATGTGCAGAGCCATGTGCTCAACCATGCCCATGATGAGGGCCATGATCTGGTGCGTCCTGAGCATCTGCAAAGCGAAGAAGTAGATCGTTCCAGCGCTCAGTCAGTATTGCAAAGTTCCGATACCAGAGGCGCGCTTGAGGCTGCACAGGCTTTACTGTCCAATCTCCATGAGGTCGAGCCTCAGGACAATTAAGCTCAGAACCTGCCCACTGTGGCCACAGCTGCCGTGCCGCAGTCAGAGGCAGAGGCAGCGGCCGCTGGGCCGGAGACGCACTGCACTGCCCTGGGGAGCCAGGGCGGCACTGGGCAGGCGGGGCGCTGGGCCTTAGGATATCAGCAGCATTTGGTTTTCAGCCGGGTGGCACTTGAGGGTGCCTTTTTAGCACGAGGTTTTTACGATGAACAGCAGCCAGTCGGGTAAGCAGAATCTGCTTGAAGGCAGGCAGGTGCCTGGCTATTGGATTTTCCGTGGTGATACACGCCAGTTCATGCTGGATGTTAATTGCGCCGCTATTTTTGGCATCGAGCAGATCAATGAGTGGATCTCCGAGGATGTGGTGCTTGAGCATATCACCATGACCAATATGGAGCGCTACTTCCGTGTAACTGATACCAGAGATCTGGGCAGCATTATCTTTGAGGACATCAGAATCACTCAGGGACCTAATGCCGGTCAGTCCTATGTTATCAATGGCTCTGTTCTGACCCGCTTCCCCGATGGCAAGGTGCGTTACGCCACCGGCTATATGGTTAATGCCCAGTCTACTTTCTCGGAGTTTATCGCCAGGGAAATTGCCGGAGATGACTTCTTCTCCTGGGACGTTGAATCAGGCCGCCTGCGCTTTTCCTCCAGCTACTGCCGTCTGCTGGGATATGATGAAAGTGAGTTTCCTCAGACCTGGGATGAGTGGGTTGCCCTGGTGCACCCTGATGACAGGGACATGATGGAAATCGAACATCACATCACTGTAACGCCTTACTACGGCGACAGCTTTGAGTTCTGTCTGCGCCTGCGTCACTACGATGGTCACTACATCTGGGCACTGGGCCGTGGCATTGTTCTGGGCCGTAATGAAAACGGCGTAGCTACCTCTCTGATTGGCAGCTTCTCGGACATCAATCTTGTCCAGGATAACTTTGACAACATCAAGCAGCTGCTTTACACCGACACTCTTACGGGCCTGAAAAACCGCTCTTTCTTCCAGCACAATACAGCCAGGTGGCAGGATGAGCGCTCCGCTCCCGTTTCTGTTATTTATGCTGATGTTACCGGTCTTAAGATTACCAATGATGTGCTTGGTCATGCCGATGGCGACATTCTGCTGCTGACTGTAACCGAGGCCCTGACCACAGTTGTTACCCGTCCGTGCGATATCATGCGCCTTGCCGGTGATGAGTTCCTGGTCATTATGACCCGTTGTGATGCCGATGAATGCGCCGCCATTATGAACGATATGGTGGCTTATATCGACAGGCACAACAGCTCTCCTGAGGTTATGCCTACCTTCGTGGGCTTTGGACGCGCCACCATGGGCGAGGTAGAGCAGGATACCCTGCACGCCTGTATTGAGCGTGCTGACGTGCGCATGCAGGCCAACAAGGACGCCAACCGCAAGGACAATTACGGCAAGCTCAAGGTTTACCTTGAAAAGCGCAAGGGACGTCCTGTCTCCATGCGTGATGGCCGTCGTCTTGAATACCTCTCACCTGAGCAGCGCGAGCACATGCACGATGGTGTACCTGACGCCGCTATTGATATGGCAGCTGCAGCTGCCGCTGCAGCTGGAGCCATACCGAACGTTCCAGGTGCCATTGCTGCTCCGGCTGGCACACCGGCTGCCGCTGCACTGGCAGCAGCCTCTGAAGAGCATGACCATTCTGTGGGACAGGTTCAGACCCGTCCTGAAGAACTTGCTGACAGTCAGTCCCAGCCAGTACTGTCAGAGGCAGATGGCGGGCAGGCGACGTTGCGTGTAGCATCTGAAGTGGTCACCTCTGCTTCAGATCAGTCTTGTGCCCTGATTCCAGGTACAGCTCTGCCAGCTTCGGCTGGTTCTGGGGTTAAGCCTGAACAAATCATGGCCCGTCCAGGTCAGGAGGGCGCCCGTATGACCACTGTGCGCACCGCCAAGACCCCATATTAGATATTTGCAGGCATCAGGCTGTCACCAGCCAGGCCTCAACAAGACAAAAAGCCAGAGCTCCCTGTTTGCAGGATGCTCTGGCTTTTGTCATTACGGACAGCGAAAAACAACCCGGCAGGCTGCATCACCTGACACAGCCCACTGCGCTGAGCCCGGTTATGGCAGCAAGGCGCGGACGCTGTCTGTGGCCTGTAGTGGACGCTGTCTGTGGCCTGTAGTGGACGCTGTCTGTAGCCGGTTGTGGAAGCTGTATGCAGCCGGTTGTGGACGCTGTCTGTAGCCGGTTGTGGACGCTGTCTGTAGCCGGTTGTGGAAGCTGTATGCAGCCGGTTGTGGACGCTGTGTATAATGCGCTTTCTAAAGCGTTATAAGGGTGTAAATTGCCAGGCTGAAGAAGATCAGGGCGGAGGCGCTGTTGAGTATCAGGTTAAAGCGTGGTGACTTGAATGCTGTGCTTAAAGTGCCGGCAAAAACAGCAATGGCACTGAACACAATAATGGTAGCGGCAGTGAAAATCAGGCCCAGCAGCGTCATCCATGCCATAAGCTCAAGGCCATGAGCATTTGGGGGCAGAAACTGAGGAAAGAATGACAGGAAGAACAGCTGCACCTTGGGATTGGTGATGTTCATGATAAAGCCACGGCGCACCAGCCTGCCCATACTCAGTGACTCAGTTGCCGCCGCAGACCCGCCATCAGAAGGGCCTGCTGAATCGGCAGCCGCAGGCCTGCCTGCAGGGGCGGTTGCATCGCCTGCAGCAGTGCCCGCAGCAGCCGCATCAGCGGCGGCGGCTGGTGCCGATGGCGCACGACTGGCGCGCAGCAGGGAAATGGTGGCGCGCGTGGCTCCCAGAGTAAGCCAGAGCAGATAGCCGGCACCGGCGAGCTTTATCACAGTAAGCAGTACCGGCAGCCCCGATACAAAGGCCGTTACTCCGGCTATCATGCAGGCTGTCTGGACCATAATGCCAAGGCAGAGGCCGGTAATGACAGCAATGCCACGCCTTACGCCATAAAGGGCACTGTTGGTAAGTACAAAGATATTGTCAGGGCCGGGAGCAAGAGACAGGATAAGTGAGGTCAGAGCAAAGGAAAGGATAAGACTGATGCTCATGGCAAATGATTATGTTGGAGGGGGCACAAATGACCATGGCCCTGCACTGCAGGGCCATGGCAGGACGGCCTGGCCATGCCTGGCTGGGCATGGCACGGCATGGTCTGGCAGCGTCTGCCCTTTCATTGCAAGGCATGGTCTGGCAGCGCCTGCCCTTTCATTGCAAGGTCAGACGGGGCCGGGGCCGTGGCGGATTAGAGGTCTTCGCTTGAATACATGAGCAGTCTTGCCATCAGCCTGGTATGTTGTGCTGTGGCATTTAAGCATGGGATGTAGCTGAAAGACTCGCCGCCGTGATTCATAAACTGTTCACGCAGATTGATGTCGATGTCATAAAGGGTCTCAAGGCAGTCAGTAGAGAAGCCCGGCGCCATTACTACCAGACGGGTTACGCCTTTGGCCAGCAGGGCATCAACATGCTCCTCAAGATATGGCTGCAGCCATGGCATAGGGCCCATCTTGCTCTGGAAAGCAATGGAGCTGCGGGTATCATCAAGTCCCAGCTGACGGAAAATGGCATCAGAGGTGTTGCGGCACTCGTTGAGATAAGGATCGCCCAGAGTGATATAGGTCTTTGGCAGGCTGTGATAGGTCAGCAACAGGTGGGAGCGCGGATCAGCAAGGGACTGAGCTGCCATGGACGCAACGCTGGAGATGTAGAAATCGTTGGTGCTGTAGCTGCGTACCATGGCAAAGGTAGCCTGAGGGAAGCTCTTTTTGAGCTCTTCAAGCTCAAGGCGTGGGCGCTTTGAAGTGGTGTCTGAATACTGAGGGAAGAGCGGAATAACAGTGATATGACCAAAGCCCTTTGAAATCAGGGCACTGGCAATTTCCTTGAGGCCATCGCCAGTGTAGGCATAGGCAGGAACCACCACGTATTCGACATTCTCGCCGCTGCAGGCTGCACGGGCTGCAGTGCTTTTGCACATTGAGGCGTCAAAAAGAACATTGCTGTCATTACCTGCAAAACCACCAGCTCCGAAAAAGGAAGATGCTGAAGGGGATGCAATGGAGGCAAAAGAGGTTGCAGCTGCGGCGGGCGCTACCTCAGAGGCTGTGCCCTGAGCACGCTTTGCCTGGGCGGCTGCCTGGTTATGTTCGGTCAGCAGGGTGTGCAGTTCTGAACACAGCTGCTCCATGTCGCGCAGATAAGGGTTTTTGCCGTCAACGAATATTTTGTCATAACGGCCTACAAGGCGCTGAGGTCGTGATTTTAAAATCATGTTCCTCAGTATTGGCTGCCATAAGAAGCGTGGCAGCTTTACTACCAGCTTGTCTGATAAAAAGCGGTTGATATAGTCTCTGATGCAGGCCGGATCAAGATTTTCAGGAGATCCAATGGTATAGAGTATGACAGCATGTTTGGACATAACATTTCCCTTTTGTTCTTATCAGGCAGGTGCAGTTGCACAAAACATATGATCGCCCCACATTAGAAGCGCAGACAGATGATTATTATAACAGTATGAATGGGCCGCTTTTATGACGACCATCCCGCCCTGAAAATAAGTTTGTCCTGCCCGGTCACTTAATGCACGCAGCGCCCTGTAGCGCAGGGCGCCTGTACGGCGGCGGCGCACCCTGGCGCAGCGCACCAGGTGGTGCTGCCGTTCAGGCCGGCCGGGCCGACGTGTCAGGCTGGGAGGCTGTCCGCTTTGTGGCTGTGCACAAAACACAGGGCCGGCAGCGTGAGCTGTCGGCCCTGTGGATTTCAGATCTGTGCCTGACTGAGTTGCCCTTAACAGGGCACTGGATTATCAGGCCTTAGCCTTTCCGGCTGCAAGACGATCAGCGCGGCGGCAGGCAGCTGCAGTGAACAGTACGTCAGTAGAGGAGTTCAGAGCAGTCTCAGAGGAGTCCTGAACTACGCCGATAATAAAGCCGATACCTACGATCTGCATGGCAACGTCATTTGGAATGCCGAAGATGGAGCAGGCCAGAGGAATAAGCATCAGGGAACCGCCGGCTACACCTGAGGCGCCGCAGGCACAGACTACGGAAACTACGCTCATGAGCACGCTGGAGAAGAAGTCCACCTCTACACCCAGGGTGTGTACGGCAGCCATGGTCATGATAACGATGGTAACACCGGCACCGGACATGTTGATGGCACTGCCCAGAGGAATGGTGATGGAGTAGGTCTCACGTGGCAGCTTGAGTTCTTCACACAGAGCAAGGTTCACTGGCAGATTGGCAGCAGATGAACGGGTGAAGAAAGCTGTGGTACCTGACTTGGCAATACAGGTCATGATAAGAGGATATGGATTTTCGCGGGTGGCAGCATAGACCAGAGCGGCATTGATACCAAAGGCGATAATCAGCATGGTGGCTACCAGAACCACTACTACATGGACGTAGTTTAAGAGGTTGGCAAAACCGCCCTCGGCAGTAGCTGAGCTGAATACCAGACCCATAACACCCAGAGGAGCAAAGCGGATAACCATACGGACTACGGCAGCTACAGACTGAGCCAGATCCTCAAGTACGCGCTTGGTATTGTCGTGAGCAGCACGGAAAGCAAGACCAAGTGCAATGGACCACAGCAGAATGCAGATAAAATTACCGGTGAGCAGGGCATTGAAAGGATTATCAATGGCCTGTCTGATGACATTGGAAAGAACCTCGCCAATGCCCATTGGAGGTGTAACGCCCTCTACGGCATCCTGCAGCTGGGTGAAGTTGCTTGGGAAAATGTAGCTCATGGCTACGGCCAGAGTAGAGGCCATCAGCATGGAAACTATATAAAGGAAAACTACCGGCTTAACATTGGAGTTGGTACCTTTCTGGTGACGGGCAATGGCGGCTGCTACCAGAACAAATACCAGCAGCGGAGCAATGGCCTTAAGCGCTCTTACGAAGAGGTCACCGAACATGGGAATTACGGATTTGTCATTTGGGAAAATAAGGGCCAGCACGATACCGGCAATAAGACCAATGACAACCTGCAGGATGAAAGGTACGCGGTTGAGAGTCTGAGCGAGTGGGAATTTGTTGTTGACTGGTTCTGACATTTGGAAAAACTCCAATGTTA
Organism: Anaerobiospirillum sp. NML120449; assembly: GCF_023051105.1. Taxonomy (GTDB): domain Bacteria; phylum Pseudomonadota; class Gammaproteobacteria; order Enterobacterales; family Succinivibrionaceae; genus Anaerobiospirillum. The sequence goes on from NZ_JALKIL010000046.1 coordinate 17,394, forward strand.
GCTGACCATAGGATGCGCTGCTTGTCGATGCAGGCAAACCACCTTGGGGTGCCTTATGCTCTCATTGTGACAAGGCCCCGGCCATACGGCTGAGTATTGTGTGTTCAGCCTGCACAGCCTCAGTGCAGTTCCATAGTTAAAAAGTACAGGTGGTCGGTCAGATGAATGAAGCATACTCCAGGGCCCTGCCTACCATGCAGGCGCTCTTTGGAGTGCATCATGAGTATAAAACCAGGCTGTCAGGGAGCCTTGACGGGCGGTTCCCCGAAGACAGTCAGGTGCTCGATACTCTGATGCGCTCTGGATACTGGCATCTTTTGACGTGCTGAAAGCCTGCCACAGTCTGCGCAACGGGGCATCTGACCCCTCAGGCTGACTGCCATGGCATAAGGGCGGCTGCAGCTCAGTATCCGGTGCGTAAGAAATGACAGCTGCGGGCATTAACCTCCATGCCGCCCATAACGGGCATGGCATCTTATGAGCAGGTTGGGCGCACACAGCAGGACATGATCCGGCAGAAGGGAGCTCATTACGCACAAAAACAGGTCCATTATATATGTGGAAAATTGCCAAACCCGATGCAAATCATGATTTTGCACCAGTATGGTGCGCAGGTGGCATCCTTTTTTGATCCAGCACACACCACAACAGCATCATGGCACCTTAATTTAGTGTCTGAAAAGGCCAAAAGTGCCAGCCCATACCTCAAAAGGCCCGTTTTCGCCCCATCCCCATTCCCATGCACTGCACCTGGCAGTCTCCCTGCAACTCCCGATGCAGTTCCTGCCTTTTGAGCCCTCAGTGCAGGCATGGGCACGCCTGGCACAGCCTGGCCGTTGGCTCCAGAGCATACACAGTAACCAGGCTCCAGCAATGGGGCATGGCAGGGACCATGTCCGAGGTCGTGTTCCGGGCATGCCCGGGCATGGTCAATGGGGCATGCCATAGCGGCATGAATGGGGACATGGAGACAGGGACTGTCAGCAGTGATTTGCGGCAGGCAGAGCTGGCATTGAAGCTGATTTTTATGAGCAGCTTCACACTCTTAATGGTATAATGCGCCCCATCAGGATAGGTGTAATCCTTACCGGGCTGAGCCGATCGGCTGTGCCCTCTGACAGGCCTGTGACCCTGTCTTCTTTGTTTCTTTTCTTGTGGCCCAGATGAGGAAAGCTCCCAGCTGTCCAAATGGGTATCTTCTTATTATCTGTATCAGACTTTGCAAAGGATCAGCGGGGCCTGCCATTGTGAGCAGGACCTGACAGTCACGCCTGTGCGCGCTGCGCCCGGCGCCGTGTGCGTCTGACGGGCAGGGCGGCTCAGTGTGCGTCACCTCTTGCTGCCCTGTGCTCTGATGACGGTAACAGCATGCCCGGCGGCATCTTTCTTCAAAACTGCTGTCTGCTCTGTCCCAGGCGGGGCGGTGTGGACGTGTCCGGCCTGCGTCATTGCCTGGGCTTGCGCCCGGGATGCGGTCAGACTGGATGGCGGGCTGCCTGAATTTCTGATATTTACATGATTTGCACGGTGGCATCCTCAGTAAAATCCATCCTGGATCTTGCTTAGGAGGCGCCGATTAAAGTAAGCTTTTGCTTTTTGCACGCAAAAGAGCACGCAAAATTGCAAGCCGTTGGGCATGCCATAGGGCACGCCATGAGGCATGCCATAGGGCGCGCCATGAGGCATGCCATAGGGCACGCCATGAGGCACGCCCTGGTGTGCGCAGCGCTGTAAGGCGCCATAGTGCCGCAAGGCCGGGCAGGGGCTTCCGCTCATGATGAAGAGGGCGGGAGTGCTCAGGGGGCTGCCATCCTGTATAAGGTGCAGCCGGGTTAATTTCCTTTAAGGAACAGGTTTCATGACTGTCGATTATCGTTTCTTTGTCACACAGAGGGCGCAGAATCCTGCCTGGAAACTGCTCTGCGCAACTCATGCGCCGGTGATTCTGACCTTTGTTCATGAGGCCTTTATCAGGCAGTCACGTACTGCAGCCCCTGAGTCTGAGCTGGTCGAAGTCCTCAAGGACATCATTTTCAATATCAATGGCGGCCGCCTCAATCATCAGTCAGCTGCCCTTGATAATGCAGCTTTCTTCCGCGATTTCATGAATGAAACCGGAGCTGATGCCGCCTCATTACCAGGCGCCGGTCTTGACGGAAGCCTTGATGATGAGGGGGACGATGGCGAGGCTGAGCATGGGGGCTATGGTGCTTCCGGCGCCACAGGTGCCTCAGGCGGCGACGGAGGAGCTGATGGCGCTGATGCAGAGGATTCGGTGCAGGCCAGTGCTGAGCGTGCTGCAGCCCGCGCTGTTGAGCGCCGCCGCAAGGCTGATGAGCGTCTTGACAGCAATGAACTCAAGGATGAGCCGCTGTACTATCTGCGCCGCTGGTCTTCTGAAGAAGAGCGCTATTTCTTCTGCGAATATGAAGGCAGCAGCGACAGTGAGCCTGTTTACAAAATTACCCCTGACCTGCAGCGTGCCTATTCCTTTATCGTGAGCATGCACGATCAGAACCGCAACTTTATTCCTACCGAGTCGCGCTTCAAGGAACTCCTTGAGATCCTCAAGGAAGTGCATATGAGTACTGAGGGTAATGTTGAGGTATATCTTGAGGATCTGCTGGCCCAGCGTGAGGCTCTGGACCGTCAGATTGAAAAGGCCCGCCGTGGTGAGATCATCACCCTTTCTGACTCTCAGGTACGTGAGCGCTTCCTGCAGTTCCAGCATGATGCCATTGAGCTGGTTGATGACTTCCGTCAGGTGGAGTTCAATCTTGGTAATCTGGACAAGGAAATCATGCAGGACATTCTCAACTGGACCGGTCCGCGTGGTGAGCTGCTCGACAAGTACTTCAATCAGAACGAATACATTGAAAATACCGACCAGGGCCGTTCGGTAAAGGCCTTCTCCCGCCTGCTGCTGTCATCTTCAGATGACGAGCTCATTATCAAACGCATTGACAACCTTATGCATCATCCGGCCGTAGCTGATCTGCACAAGGATGAGCGTATCCACAATATTCACGATACCTGGCTGGCCTCACGACAGAATATCGAGCGCATCATGGGTGCCTCGACCAAGCGTATCAAGAGCTTCCTGCAGCCGGCCAATCTTGATGCCAACCGCTTCCTTAAGGAGCGCATCAAGTCCATTACCTCCAAGGTAATCTCCCTTACCCGTGAGGACGGCCTTGATAATCTGCCGCCCAAGCTCATCGAACTTGAGATTCCGCGTGCTGATATCAAAATTCCTTTTGACAGGCCTCTGGCTACCGTTTCTGACCGTCTTGAGTTCAATACTGAAATCAGGAATGACGAGTTCAGACCGGATGACCACCGTCTGTTTGATCAGGTAGTGGTAAACCCTGAGCTGCTGGCTCATCACATTGCCGAATACATGCTTGAAAAAGAGGAGGCTGATCTTATCGATATCGTTAAGAAACATCCTCTGGAGCACGGCATTACCGAGCTTACCACCTATGTGAAGCTGGCTATGGCCGGATTTGACCTTATTGAGGACAGCAGCCGCTACGATCTGTACCGCTGGGAGGCCGTTGACCCTGATGGCAACCGCGTTGCCCGCGTTGCCCGCCTCAAACACCTTACCTTAAAGCGCCGCTGATGGTGCATTGCGTTGGACAGGAGCCACCATGTCTGGATTTGATGACAGCACTGACAACAGTCAGGGCAATAAGCAGGATTACGATATGCTCTATGGTCAGCTCGACAGTCTTGCTGAGCAGGGAGCTGCCCTGAGTTCTGACTCTGCCGGTTCCGGCGCTGATGACGCCTGGGGCGGCAACTCTGCCTGGGCAAACCAGTGGGGCGCAGGCAGCCAGGAGGGCGATGCTGACGGTGATGGCAATGGCATGGACCAGACACCCGAAGACGCAGATGGTCAGGGTGATCGATCAGCACGCATCAGACTTGTAACTCCGGGAGCCCTGGTGGTCTATCTGCTCAAGGGCTATATCGACCGTGAGGACAATAAGCTGCTCTTTGAATCTCTGCTGCGTCAGGAGCGTGAGGTTGAGGAGTTCTGCCGCCGCATGTATCTGCGTCTGGTAGTTGACCATGATGCCGGCTATGCCTATGTGCGCTCTCTTACTGAAGAGGAAATGCCTGAGGACAACAGTCAGCGTCCTCCACAGCTGCTGACCCGCCGTGCCCTGCGCTTTTACGACAGCCTGATGCTTATTCTGCTGCGTCAGCGTCTGCTTGAGTTTGACATGTCAGGTCACTTTGGCCGTCTCGTTATGGAGCGCTCGGAGATTCTCTCCCTGGTCAAGACCTTCCTGCTCAATGTCAACAATGACAAGCGTCTTGATGACAATCTCAACCGTTCCATTGATGAGCTGTGCAGCCTTGGTCTGCTCTCCCGCAACAACTCCGGTGCTGCAGGCAGGAATAAGGGCAGGGAAAGCAAGGATATGGAGCGCTACGAGGTCAAGCGCATTATCAGTGTGATCATTACCCCTGAGATTCTCAAACAGGCCGATGACATTCTGGAAAGCTACGTTAAGCACATACGTGAAGGCGGCCGTTCCAAGAACCGCATTATGGACGGTGATGGAGAGGCAGGCATGGACGATGGCTTTGCCTCTGACTCTGCTCAGTAGCTTTGCGGAGCACTTTTTTCATGCAGGATTATTCTTTAACTGAGGACGGACACGAAGTAATGGACTCTGACAAGGATATCAACGAGAGCCAGAATCCTGAGCTCGACGCTCAGGAGCAGCAGGCTGCGCCAGCTGAGGCGGCTGTCGATGCTGCCATCGAGGCGGCCGCCGATGCGGCTGCTGACGCAGCTGACAGCGCTGCTGCTGACGGCACCGCCAGCGCAGCAAGCGGCGGCGTCGAGGGCGCAGCTGCGGGCTCTGACGGGGAAAAGATCCCTGATGCCGAGGCTGAAGTAGTCAACCTGGGCAGCGACAGTCTGCTTGAGATTGCCGATGATCAGGATGTAATGTCCCTTTCTGATGAGGAGCTGGCCCGCTTTGCCCGCCGTCCAGTCAGTTTTGAGGGCTTCCGTCTTGAGCGTGTGGACGTCTATAACTGGGGCAGCTTTAACAACAACGTAAAGTCTGTGTACTTTGGCGGCCAGAACGTTCTCATGACCGGTGATAACGGTGCGGGCAAGTCCTCCATTATTGACGCCATTACCGTACTGCTCTACGACGTCAAGAAGGTCACCTTCAACCAGGCAGCCGGTGCTGAAAAGGGCGAACGCTCTCTGTCGTCATACGTGCTTGGTCTTTATAAGAACGACAACAGCTCGGGCGTCAAGACCGAAATGGGTCTGCGTTCACGCGACAAGGCTGTACTTACCGTACTGATGGCCACCTTCTACAACAAGGCCCTCAATGAGTATGTGGTACTGGTACAGTGCATGGTCATTGCCCGTCCCAAGAACACTCCAAGCCGTTACTACTTCATTGGTAACCGCGACTTCAATCTGCAAAATGACGTACTGCCGGTAAAGGACATACGCGATCTGGGCCGCAGACTTTCTGCTCTGGGTGCACAGCGCTATGACAGCTTCTCCCAGTACTACAGCCAGATGCAGCGTCTCTTTGGTATTGAGAATACCAAGGTGCTCGACCTGTTCTACAAGACCATTTCCATGAAGTCCATTAACAATATTTCGGACTTCGTGCGCAACCAGATGCTCGAGGATTTCAACGGCGATGAGCTGGTTGATCAGATGGTCGAGCGCTTTAATGATCTTGATGCCTCCTACCGCTCAGTAGAGGAGGCCCGCAAGCAGGTTCAGGCTCTGGAGCCAATTGTGGTCAAGGGTGAGGAATACAAGAATATCCGCACCCAGAAGGACTTCCTCAATCGCTGCTCTGACGGCGTAGGCCCTTATCTGTACAAGAAAAAGGCCGAGCTTATTACTGAGGAAATCGAGCGCAACAACAGAAGAATTTCCGAGCTTGAGGCTGAAGCTGCTCATACTGCAGAGCAGATTGAGTCCATCAGCGCTCATATGATGTCCACCACTCAGGAAATGTCCCAGCATGGCGGTAACCGCCGTGAAATGCTGGTGCAGAGCATCAATCACGAAAAGAGTTCCCGTGAGCGTGTGTTCCGTAACTACAACGTTATGGCAACCTTTATCACAACTCTTGACCTCAATCCTGTTACTGATGAGCGCAGCTTCAAGAGCATGATGTCCAGCCTCAGTACTCTGAGCGACAAGTTTGCCTCCAGCATTCAAAGCTATGAGGAAAGCATTACCTCACGTAATGTAGAGCTCAAGCAGGAGAGCTCACGTCTGCTGGAAATCAACGATGAACTGCGTTCCCTGCGTGGCCGTAAGAGCAATCTGCCAAGCCGTCATATTGAGGTGCGTAATCGTATTGCCGCCCACATTGGCTGTAAGGATACCGATCTGCCTTTTGCCGGTGAGCTCATGCAGATCCGTGCTGATGAGAAGGCTCGCTGGGAGCTGGCCATTGAAAAGGTTCTCCATGGCTTTGCTCTGTCCATGCTGGTTCCTGAGGAGCACTATGCCGAGGTTGCAAGTTTCGTAAACAGCAACAATATTGGCATGCGTCTGGTGTTCTACCGCATCCGTGAGGCTGATGCCTCCACCAGTGCAGCAGCATCCACCACCATGGGCTCGGTCTTTGGCCGTCAGCTCAATGGCTTTGGCATGCGTTCAGGCTCTGAGACTCTGCCACGCAAGATTGAGATCAAAAACGATCCTGTCTTCCAGGGCTTCCTGCGCAATCACCTTGAAAAGAACTTCAACTATGTCTGTACTGAGGACATGACCGAGTTCCGTCAGGAGCGTATGGCTCTTACTCCAAGCGGTCTTAGCAAGGTAGGCGGACGTAACGAAAAGGACGATCGTCGTTCCCAGCACGGTAATGACTTCATTCTGGGCTGGTCCAACGAAGAAAAGATCCTCTTCCTGCAAAACGAGTACACCCGCTGCAACACCATGGTGTCTACCATTGAGGAGACCATCAAGGGACTGCGCAGCGATATGAGTACTATCGCCAACAAGCAGCAGATGATTGCCCGCCTGAGCGAAATTCAGGGCTATGAGTATGTGGACTACATGAGCATTGACGCCACTATTGAGCGTCTGCAGGCTGATCTTGACGAGATCAACCGCTCCAACGACATTGTGGCCACACTTACTCACAAGCTCGACGAGTACCGTCAGGACAAGAAGAATCTCGAGGACCGTCTGAGCAACTGTCAGCGTGAGCTCGGTCAGCTCCAGTCCCGTAATGAAATGCACATGAATGAGCATCGTCATGCTCTTGATCTGTCCATTTCTGCTCAGTATCTGAGCGCCGAAATTATCAATGCCATCAACCACCTGGTAGAGAAGGCTCAGGAACGTCTTAAGTACACCACCCTGACCTATGACCGTGTGGAGCACCTGGTCAGCGAAATTGTTTCTGTGCTCAAGCATGAAAGTGCCAGCCTGACCGTGCGTGAAAACGCTCTGGCTCAGGAGCTGGTAAATCTGCAGAGCCGCTTTACTCAGAGCTTTGTTGTAGCCGGACGTAATCTTGATGCATCCCGTGCTGCAGCCTGGGAGGACTTCCGTGACTTCCTTGACAAGCTCATGCGTGACGATCTGCCACGCTTTGTCGATGCATTCAAGGACAAGCTCAACCGCGAGACCATCGACCAGCTTGGTACCCTCAATGCCGCTCTGATTACTCAGTGCCGCAAGATTAAGGAGCGCATCTCCGACATTAACTCCATCATGAAGGATGTGGACTTCAATCCTGACCACTACATTCAGATGGAAGCCCGTGAAAGCCCTGACAATGAGATTAAGCAGTTCCGCATTGATCTGCGCAGCTGCACCACTCAGGAACAGGTTGAGGGTGAGGAAGAAGAGGGCTCATCAGCACTTGAGCGTGCCGAGCAGCGCTTCTACAAGGTTAAAGCCCTGATCGACCGCTTCAAGGGTGAGGTCAACGGCGCTGAAATTGACCGTCGCTGGCGTAACAAGGTAACTGACGTAAAGCAGTGGTTTGATTTTGCTGCCTCCGAACATACCCGTGAAGATGACAGCCAGGTTGACTACTACGAGGACTCAGGTGGTAAGTCCGGTGGTCAGAAAGAAAAGCTGGCCTATACCGTACTTGCTTCATCCATTGCCTATCAGTACCGCTCCAAGGCACGCCGTCAGGGTGGTATTGAGGTCAATGAGGCCCTGGACCGTGCCCAGATGGAAAGCGCCAGCGGCAATGATGAGAATGCAGCTGCTGCTGAGGCTGCTGCCCTTGCAGCCCAGCAAAATCAGAGCTGCAACAGCTCCGATCGCTCTTATCGCTTCGTAATTATTGACGAAGCCTTCGGCCGTGGCTCACCTCAGTCTGTGGACTATGCTCTGACTCTGTTCAGCAAGTTCAATCTGCAGCTGCTGGTAGCTACCCCTATGCAGAAGCTCGACATCATTGAAAAGTATGTCAACCATGTAGCTTTTGTATACCGTGATGAGGACAGTCATGAGTCCACCGTACTCAATTACGAGCTCGATGACTATATCGTCAAGCGCCGTCTCAAGGAGCAGATTGCCCGTCCGGCCATACTCAATCGCAAGATTGAGGGCGATCCTTTAAGCGGCCTGAGCCCTGAGGAGGCTACCCGTCTGTACAATGAGCTCGATGAGCGCATTATCAGCGAGCAGGACCGCTTTGCCGGTCCAAGGGTCAACCCTGAGCGCCCAGCAACCGCATCAGCCTCCAGCGCCAATGATGGCGCCTCCGGTGGCGCAGGCGCCGCCGACAGCACATCTGGCAGTGCCTCTGGCAGCGATGCTCAGCCGGCCCCAAAGGCCAGCTCCCGCCGCCGCAAGGCTGCAGCATCAGCAGGAGCTGAAGCAGCCGCCGATGCAGCTGACGCCGCCTCATCCTCTGCAGCTGACGCCGCTGCAGAGGATGCAGGCAGCGCAGGCGCTGAGGCTGCCTCAGGCGATGCTTCAGAGGTCGGTGCCTGTGGCAACGCTCAGAGCGCTGCAGAGAGCAGCACTGACAGCGAGGCTGAAGGCGCTGCTGACAGCGTCCCTGAGGAAAATGTCGAAAATAAAGAAGACCACATGCATCTTAAGGGTGATGATGGCAAATACCTCGACCCTGAGGTCTACGCCTCACGCCTGAAAGAAGAGCGCAAGCTTAATGAGGCCCGTCGTACTGATGAGGCTCTGTCCCGTCTGGATTTCCTGGATTCACTGTACAGCACTCCAGGGGACGAGGACTCAGTGGTCGATATCTCCATTGACGACTCAAGGGGCTACGATGCTGCAAAGGGTACCTCAGAGGATGGGGATCAGGTCTTTATGTATGACCTTGAGCCTGAGTTCAATGAGGAGCGCGCTTCGGCAAAGAAAGGCAAAAAGAAAGCTAAGGAAGAGGAAGAGGAGCCTCATTATGAGCATTCTCTTGACGAACTGGTCATTGAGGATGACGACGAGGACGACCTCTGATAACAGCCATGGCCGGCTTTTCTGACAGTATTTGCTTAAGGTCATTACTGAACTTCATTACTGACAGCAAAAGCCTGTCCCCTCAAAGGCATCGCAGCTAAGGCTGCGGTGCCTTTGCCCTGATTAGGCCCTGCACAACGCCAGAGCCGCCCGGAACCACGGGGATCGTGCCTATGCCTGGTCCGCGCCTTATGGCATGGCATGGCATGGCATGGCATGGCCTGCGCCAGTGCGCCTGTGCGCAGGGAACGCAACCTCAGGGGGCATTTTGAGCCACGGTGGGGCGTGTTCAGATCGCTTTATAAAGGCTGTTGGGATTGTTTGAGGGCTGCCGTATAATGGCCCTGAATCCCGCAGGCACAGTGTATGCCCTCTAAACTTTCCTGGCATGGCCAGAGCTTGCAGGATCGCGAGATAAAACAGCCGTTTTGCGGGCATTAAATATTTATTTCCAGTCAGCAGGTATTACCTGCATCAGGGATGCTTATGATCAGCAGCTTTTTTAAACGCCTTTGTGGCACTGTTACAGTATGTGCCGTGATTTCCAGCGGCATGATGGCTGCCTCACAGGTACAGGCCGCTCATGGCAGCTACAATCCCATGATGCCTCGTCAGCTTACTGCTGAGGCCTCTCAGACTGATTATTCGTACGGTTACAGTATTCTGTCAGGTCATGCCATCGATACCCTTGATACTCCTAACCGTTACATGTGGTATCTCAACTACAATATTCTCGACAATTATGTGCTCCGTCCGGCAGCTCACGGCTATGCAAAGCTGCCAAAGGGAGTACAGAGCTCGGTAGGTAATTTCTTTAACAACCTCTCTGAGGTCAATAACGTGCCTAACAATATTCTGGTAGGCCGTTTTGCTGATTCTGGTACCTCGCTGCTGCGTCTTGCCATCAACAGCACCATTGGCATTCTGGGCTTTTTTGATGTGGCCTCATACATTGGCCTTGAGTACCGCCCTATGAGCATGAGTACCGTTCTGGGCAAAGGCAAAGTAGAGCAGGGTCCTTTCATGATGGTTCCACTTTATGGTCCAACTACTGCCCGTGAGGTCCATGGCGACACCATCGACGGTATGCCATTTGCCTTCCTGTCATGGCCGGTGACACTGGGCAAGTTCGTGATTGAGGGCGTGCACAACCGTGCTCAGCTTATCGATCAGGAAGGTGTGATTGACAATGCTGTAGACCCATACATTCAGACCCGTGATGTCTTCCTCATGTATGGTGAGAACAAGGTCAATCCGGTTCAGGACGGCGAAGTACAGAGCGATGACGGCTTTGACGAAAGCCTGCTCGACGAGATTGACGGCTGACAGTTTTAAGCTGTCCATACCCGGCCCGGTCAGTGCCCTCAACAGGGCACTTCCGGGCCTTTTGATTTTTTACGGGCCCAGTCCCTGTCGGGCAGTCCCTGTCGGGCCCAGTCCCTGTCGGGGCCTGGCCCATGCCCAGTCAGGACCAGGTCCGCCCGTGGCCTGGCCTGACTCAGCCAGGCGGGGCATTGCCCGGGCATAACTTATGAGTGATTGTGTGGAGGGGCAGTGCTGCTGCCTTAAAAGGAGTACATGGTGATTAAGCAAACTACAGATGCTCAGCTGCACAGAGAGCAGCTTGATGAGCTGCGCAGCCGCATTGATGATCTGGATGATGAAATTGCCAGTCTGATTCAGGCCCGTATGAATCTGGTTCACAGCGCAGCCGCCATCAAATCAAGCTCTGGTGAGGGAGCGGTCAGCCCGGTACGCGAGCAGAGCATTCTTGAGCATGGTGCCGCCCTGGAGCGCAAGTACGGCCTGCCACCGTCGTTGATGCAGGATCTGCAGCGCCGTATTCTGCGCGAGTCTTATGTCGACAAAGGATCAGGTGCCTTTGCTCAGGCCCACTTTGAACACCATCATGACGAAATGGCCACTAATGACATATGTGCATCCGAGGCAGCACCGGCTGCATCCGCAGCAGACGGTGCTGCAGCGTCCTCGTCCGCTCCAGCTGCTGACAGCGACATCTGTCATGTATGCATTGTCGGTGGTCAGGGCGCCATGGGCCGCTTCTTTGCCAGCTATCTGGAGGCTGCGGCATATCAGGTAAGCACTGTGGATGTTGGTGATTATGGTGTAGATAACCAGGGCAGGGCTATAAGCTCTCCTGAGGACTCAGTGGCTGCAGCCCGTCTCAGGCAGGCTGACTGGTGCATTGTTTCCGTGCCTATTGATGTTACTGCCAGGGTAATTGAGCAGGTATGCGCCTTTATACGTCCTGACTGTGTGCTCAGTGATCTGACATCGGTCAAGGGCGAGCCGCTGCAGGCCATGCTGCGCTGCCATAAGGGACCGGTGCTGGGACTGCACCCAATGTTTGGTCCTGATACCTTCTCCCTGGTAAAGCAGGTAGTAGTGAGTGTGCCTGGACGCGACCACTCAAGCTGTGCCTTTATCGAAGAGCAGCTGCGTATCTTTGGAGCCCGTGTGGTCACCTGCAGCGCCCGTGAGCACGATGATGCCATGAGGGTGATTCAGGCACTGCGCCACTTCACCACCATTGCCTACGGCAACTTCCTGCGACAGCGCTTTGGCAACAGCATCAGCAGCCCGGCTGCAGATGGGGCTGCCGCTACCCAGGCAAATCCAGCATCACCTGCCAGTGCAGGGCAGCATGAAGCTGGTCAGCCGGGCAGCCGCTTTATTGAGCAGCTGCTGCAGCTGAGCTCTCCTATTTACCGTCTGGAGCTTATGATGGTGGGCCGTCTTTTTGCTCAGGATCCTGGGCTGTACTGTGAGATTATTTCTTCATCAGAGCTTAATCTGGAGCTTATTGAGCAATATGTGGACTGCGCTTCCCGCGCCCTGCAGATGCTGCGTAATGATGACAAGGAAGGCTTTATTGAGCAGTTCCGTGAAACAAATGCTTTCTTTGGTGACTTTGCCCGCATGTTCCTTAGGGAAAGCGGTACCGTGCTTGCCCTGGTGCAGGACAGCTGCCGCCTGTAACCTGCAGCCCGGCCGCCTTCCGCCGCCCGGCCAGTTCCTGGCTGCAGGCGCGCCCGGCGCGGCATCATGGCTGCTGCCATGAAGCTGCCGGTCCAGCTGCCCTGCAGACGGAGTTTGCAGCTGCCATGCAGGTGCCCTGCAGACGGCATTGCAGCTGCCATGCAGATGCCGGTTCAGCTGCAGTGCAGATGGCATTGCAGCTGCCAGGGAGCAAGGTTATGACGGCTTATCATTGGGGTGCTTGTGTTATTATTATTGACTGTTTTTCTGACCGTCATTGATGTCAAAAGTTAAGAGCAAAGGCGCAAAGGTTGGCGTATGTTCACATTGGGATTCCTCAAAAAGACTCTGTTCTGGCTGCTGGTGCTGCTGGCTGTTTTCTGTCTGTTGCTGGTAGCTCAGATTAAGACGGCTACCTGGCTGTTTGACAGCAAAATTGGCAGTACTCTTGCCAAAATAGAAAACCGCGTTCCTGGACTGCAGCTTGAGTACACACCTGCTAATGACAGCTTTACCGAGCGCAATGGTCGCCTTTTCTACCGTTTGCCGTTAAAACCAGGCAATACTCTGGGAGAGGACTTTATTTCAGGTGCCATAGACCTGCGTCTGCTCTTCGGTCCGCTGCGCCTGTCCGGTGCTGTGCAGTCAGTAGCCGGTGCCGGTAACCTGGAGGCCATTCTGGCCAAGTACCATGTTGATCCTGTCTCCTTTACCGGTGTGTTCAATGCAACTGCAGTCTCACCAAAGCTTGAGGGCAGTTTAAAGACTGATTCTTTCCTTATTCCTACCAGTACCGGTATCTGTAAACTGGGCCAGAACTCGCTGAGCTTCCATGCCACCTCCACTGAAGATGTGGATGTGTCTTTCCGCTCAGCAGGTGCCGTTTGCGAAGGCGCAATGCGCTATAACGACAAGCCTAATTACCGCCTTGATCTGACCGGTCTTGATGTGCGCTTCCTGCCACGTATCATCGACAAAAAGCCGCACTTTGAAAGCCTGGTGGTCAATCTCCAGCAGCTGGAGTTCAAATTCTCCACACTCTATGCCATTGGCTTTGACCCTGATGACAATGTGCGCGATCCTTCCATTCAGGACGCCATTTCCTTTAACAATATCTCAACCATGATTACCCTGACCCAGCCTGACAGTGAGGGCATGACCCGTCTGTCCTTTGAAAACAGCGGTAATTACGGCTTTGCCTTCCCTTATATACGCTACAACGTGGTTCAGCCTTACTATCAGCTCGATAATTTCAAAATTGATGCTGACATTGAGCGCATCTCCATTCCCAACCTGCTGTCAGCTGCTCAGAATATTGTGAAGTCTGCCGACAGTGAGTTTGATACCAAAAAGGTGGTGCACGAGATTTTACGTGGCTTTACCGATCTCATTACTCTCACTGTTAATAACTTTGGCTACAGCCATAAAGGTGAGAGCTTTAATATCAGCGGTAAGACCTTGCTCTCCTTTGACGAGCATGGCGCCAAGCCAAAGATTTCCCGCTTTGACTCTGAATATAAGATCAGAGCTGACCGCAATCTGGTGCTGGAGGTTGCCGGTGAGGATTACTCACGTCTGATCCATGATGGTGTAGCTGCAGGTCAGATTACTGATGATGGTGTTCAGTACACCACCGAAGTAAAGCTTCTGGGCAAGAGCGTCACTATGAACGGTATTCCTCTTACTGATCTCAAGACTCAGGATGACCTGCTCTACGAAGAGGAGCAGCGTGCCCTTAAGGAGCAGCAGGCTCAGGAGCAGGCCGATAAGGCAGCTCTGGAGGCTGAAATTGAAGCTGCCAAGCGCGCTCAGGAGAATCTGCCATCACTGGTTGAGGGCAATCTCAACAGCGCCAGCGACATGCCGGCCGAAGCCGAATAATCTGGCCAGCAGCCAGGTCAGCGACCGCCCGCCGTAAGGTCCGCTGACCGGCCGCCGTAAGGTCCGCTGACCGGACCGCCGCAGACCAGCATGGCAGCGCCAGGTGCTGCCAGGTGCGTCCCATGGCACTGACATTGAGCAGAGCTTTCCAGGAATAAATGCCAAAATAATGTTAACCTGACAGAAAACAAGATAAATAACAGCTTTATTGAGCACATAGTGGTTCAATATTGCATATTCAGCTCATTCTCATTTCGGAGTAGGGCCCTATGACTACAAGTTCTTATACTTTATTAGATGATGACAGCTTCGCATTCAAGATTGATCACCTTGGGTTAGTTGCTGCGCTCATGTCAGAGGATGATCTTATTTCCAAGGTTAACTTGATGATTCCTGAGATTGGTCCACATGTTAAGCTGACATCAGGAGAGCTGTTCAGGATAATGGTTCTGCGCATGACCAGCAATTTCATGCCTGGCGGTCTGAACAGCATACAGAAATGGGCAGGAACGGTACCTTCAAGCTTACTTGGTAACGTTGGTGAAGATGAGAACATAGTAAAGGCAACCAACAGGTTTGCTGCAGGTCGCATGTTGGACAAGATATCTGAGTATGGTCCAGCCTCCTTTCTAATCGACTTCATGGCTACCGTTACCCCTGCAGAAGAAGTACAACAAGCACATCTGGACAGTACCTCGATTCATTGTCACATGATGCCCCAGGATAACACTGCTCTTGAGATTGCTGATCCTGAACTTATACGTTCTATGCTTCCAGAGAATGAAGAGTTGCCTCGTGGGCTTCTCAAGGGCAATCAACCTGTTTCAATCAAGCATGACTACTCAAGAGATGATCATCCTGAGCTTGCGCAAATAGGCATCCTGGGCGTATCTGCAAGAACATCTGCATGCGGGCGCCCTCACCTGATTTTTGCTGCCCCTGTCAGCGGCAACGAAAATGATATTTCAAGATTTAAATCTTTCGCAATGGATGGCGAGCTGCATTCTTTAAAGCAGAAGTATCCGAATCTCTCCTTGCTCGTTATGGACTCAGCAGGTGCCACACCAGAGACTCTTTCTGCATGCAAGAGGCTCGGCATCAATGTCATTACAAGAATGCCAGACAAATGCTTCAAGACTGAGCTGAAACAGGCTGCAGATGGTCTGCTTGCATTCGATGAATTTGAAGTCAAGGACAGTAATCAAACTGATGGGCCTGCTGTTACTGTCAAGTACGCATGGCTTCCAAATCAGGAATTCGGCAAATCTGAAGAGTCATCTGTTGGGCTAAAACGTATCATGTTCATTGCTGAAGCAAACCGGTCTGCCAAGGAGAAGACAGTCAGAGCAAGAGCTAATAAAGAGCTGAAAGAGATCAGCAAAAAGCTGGAGGAGCTCTGGACAACCCCTGGATCCTGTATGAATGACGCTGTGCGTGACTTTGAAGAGATTCAAAAGAAGCTTCGCCTTTGCTCCATTTGTACCCCTGAGTTCGAGGAAGTCTTCGGCTACACTCACAGAGGCAGACCAAAGAATGGTGAGGCCAAGTCTGTTATCGGAGTGAGAGTTAAGGCTACAGCCTGCACAGATGATGAGGCTATAGCCAAAGCCATAGAGAAGGAGCTCTACTACGTTACAGCCACAACTGAGACCAGCATGGAGACAACACGTGAGTCTGCCAGAATCCTGTATCAGACATACCACGGACAATCAGACATTGAGGAGGTATGGAAGAGCATCAAAGCTACAGGAACCTTCTTTGACAGCTTCTTCTTCAAAAGCGAAAAGCGTATGCGTGCGCTGGTTGTAGTCATGGCAATTGCTAACTTCTACGCTCAAAGAGTTCTTGAGTTGATCGCAACTGTTTGCATTGATAATGGGCGCAAAATATCACTCGACAGTGAGCCAGATTGCCAGCGCCCATCATGGAAGCAGCTGCTTAAGTTCTCTGATGAAACCTCAACTGTAGCAACATTCGACGCTGCCAGTATGCACTATTCCAGACGCTACAAGGATTCAATCTTTTACCTTGCTGCAAAGCTGTTGGGACAAAATGCCTTGGACTACTATGAATCCGAAGCACTGGTTAGAAGAGCCCAATATATTTACAGAACAGCGGTTGAGTGGGACAGAATCAGGCAAAATCAGGTGTTTATCAGGGCTTAGTTTTTTATTCCAAGGTTGCTCTGCTCAATGTCAGTGGCATGCCGGCCGCAGACAGAAACAAAAAAGCCCGCCTTAATCTGACAGATTGTCAGAACAGGCGGGCTTTTTTATGTGCCTCTGTGCAGATGCGCTCAGTGGGGCTGACGCATCAGCTGCGAATACTCTTAAGAGTGAGGATAAAACTCTGTCTCTTGCGGAAGAAAACCAGGAAGAAGAGCACCATGGAGGCTACAAGCAGACCGGCTGTAATAATCTGGCCCATCATCTTTGACGGGATTACGCCACCCTGAGTAAGGCTCATAATGGATGGAATAGCCACAAAGAGGAAGCTGATAAGCAGCACGCGGATATAGCGCACCATGGCCTCATTTGGGCTGTTGCGGCGGGCGAGCTTGACTGGAATGGTCATACCCTGACCTGGCTGCTGGTGATACTTTGGACCTTCAATAATTGCAGGACGGGCGGTATAGCGGAACAGAGCGGTCTTTACGCCAGGACGGGTAACCACCTCAAGCTTCATATCCAGCAGGCCATTGACGTTGCACTCAATTGCTTTTTCGATGAGAGCTGAGCGGCACTCACGCTCGGATGCTCCCTCAGCGGCGATGAGATACTCGCGCTCATCCTTGATGGTCTCATGCTCAGGATAGCGTGCTTCAGTGGTAAGACCTACCTTTTCATTGTGCATGACCAGAGCTTTTACTGAGGTCAGTACAGCCTTGCCCGGGCTGAACATGGATGGGGAGCTCTCTACGTCTGCCTCAACATCAGCGCCCATGGCCATAGCCTCATCAGAGGCAAAGGAACCCAGCTCAGCACGGTAGGTTTCAATACTTTCTGAGCAGTAGATATCGCAGAATCCTTTATCGCGATCAATCGCAATAACAGTGCCTTTCATCAAAAAAATCCTCCAAATTTGCCCGGCAATTATAGCACGCACCGCATATCTCTCCCCAAAAAGCTAATCCCCATCACTATCCCGGTTTCAATTCCCATCCCCATCCCCATCCCTACCCAGGCCCATCGCATTCCTGTCGCAAGCCCGCCACTGCCAGCGCCAGTACCGTCCACTCTTGACGACCGCCATGACAGTCTTTGAGCAGACATGAACTGACATGAGCTGAAATGAACTGACTCTGTTAAGCATTGTCGGGAAGAACCAGGATTTCTGTCGGCACCGGGCTGATATTAAAGCCAATGCGTGCAGCAAAAGCTATAACAACCTGTTAAGGAAAAGCTGAATTATGCAGTACCTTATTCATTTTAGATTGCATATGTACCATGCACCTGAAATTTGAAATAACACATTACATATAATTTTGTAGAGTTCTCTTGCATCATGACTTTGCGCGCAGCGAAATTGCCTTATTTATGAAATATTGGCTCAGCAACCAATGTTACTCATGCCCCTCAGGGACGATAAATGTGGAGTCAGGAATGGACAGTGTAATCAACATGTCACCTGGCTTTAATATGACCTGGATGCTTTCTAATACAATATGGTTAGCTGTATTATGCGGTAAGGCGTGCTTTACCCTGGTATATTGCAAGGGGCCAGCTCATTTGCGCAATTGCCCTGCGCAAAGAAAGCAGCTGGTCATATGTCATATGCCTGGTAAATTTCCCGGCGACTAACCGCAGATACTTGAGGCTGCAGTGGCTGAATGGCAACCAGGAGCGGCACGGCCAGCAAGGCCAGCTGACCATCATGGTCAGAACAGCAAGCAAGGCCAGCACAGGGGGAAGAGTTGTTTGTGAGGCAGGAGACAGGCGCGAGGGCTTGCCATGAAAGTGCAGCTGAGGGAGCAGGGGCTGCTTTCGGCCATGGACGTTTTCAGGCAAGGTTTGTAGAGCAGGGACTGTTTTCAGGAGAAGTTGGTGGGGGGGAAGGACGTTTTCAGGCCAGGTTACTGGTGCAATGGGCGCTTTCATGCCGGGTAAGTGGGGCTGGTGATTTTTTGCGATTTTATCGGTTTTTGTGAATATAATGTCCTGGTGCTAAGCTTTTTTAGATACACTGTGAACAGGCTGGATTGTCCAGTCACTTCTTTCATATTTAGAGGTTGTCATGCGAATTTTGCTGTTCATTGCCATGCAGGTAGCCGTCCTTTTAGTGGTAGGCATTGTTGGCTCCATTCTTATGTCTCTCTTTGGCATCAGACTTTCTCCTGGCTCCTACACCGGTCTGTTTGTCATGTGCGCCATCTTTGGCTGCGTGGGCTCGATCGTTTCTCTGTTCATGTCAAAGTCCATGTGCAAGGCCTCTTATGGTGTCGAAATCATCACTTCACCACGTAATAATGCTGAAGCCTTTCTGTTAAACGAAGTGGCATCCATGGCCCAGCGTGCCGGTATCGGCATGCCTGAGGTAGGTATCTACCACTCTGCCGAGCCAAATGCCTTTGCTACCGGCGCCTCCAAGGATAATGCCCTGGTGGCCGTATCAACCGGTCTTATGAACAATATGAGCGCCGATGAGATTCGTGGTGTACTGGGTCACGAAATCTCCCATATTTCCAATGGCGACATGGTTACCATGACCCTGCTGCAGGGCGTACTCAATACCTTTGTGTACTTCTTCTCCTACATTGCAGCTCAGGCCGTATCCGCTTTCTTCAGCCGCTCCAGCAGCGACTCAGAGTCCAGCAGCAGCAATCCTTTTATCTTCTACGCTGTTAACAGCGTTTTCCAGATTCTCTTCGGCATTCTGGCCACCATCATCTCCATGTGGTTCTCCCGTTACCGTGAGTACCGTGCTGATGCCGGCTCTGCTGACCTGGAGGGTACTCAGAGGATGATTGGTGCCCTGCAGGCTCTGCAGAGAATGTCTTCGCTGAATGTACAAAAAGAGGGTCAGTTCTCTGCCCTGTGCATCAATGGCGGCATTTCCGTATCCGAGCTCTTCATGAGCCACCCTCCACTTGAAAAGCGTATTGCCGCACTGCGTGCCCGTGGTCGTTAATCACAGCATCACCAGTAGCCTGACTGATTGCTCAGGCGGCCAGCCCTGAACCCCTGGTCTAAGCTCAGGATTTAAGGGCGGTCGGGCCAGTGGCCATATGCCATGTGCCATGGGCCCTGGCACTGGGCACTGACCATGGACAGGTAGTCCATGGCTATGTGACCGTGAACCTCAGGGCCTGGCAGGTCAGATACTGGCCAGGAAAAAAGGACAGCTGAAAAGCTGTCCTTTTTTCTTGTGTGCTCGGCATGAGCATTATCTTGAGGGTTAAAGTCCCTTACGCACCCGCTAGTGGGAAGCGTTAGCTGAAAGCAAGGTACAGTGTGGTGACACCTGTGCTGAAAGAAGCTGGTTGTGAGCTA
>NZ_JALKIL010000047.1 GCF_023051105.1 Anaerobiospirillum sp. NML120449
CAAATAGCTTATTTAAGCCAATTTCAGCAAGTTCTATGCCTGAAAATTATCAATATTTTTGATTTGTCAAGGTATTTATGAACTATTTTTTTGATTTTTGAACCATGTCATTCATAATTTCGCCGTATTGATCTGACGATACTGGACCGTAATCATGGTCTGCAGATCAGAGGCAATAGAGATGGAGCTGTACATTGACCTGATGGACAGTCCGGAAACCAGACACGACAGGAAAAGAATGCACAGGAATGAGGCTAACAGCCTTGTTTTGATCGACGAGAATCTCATAACTACACCTGTTGGGCTACAGCAGGGCACGGCAGATCACTTTGAGAAAACACATCATGAAGCAGCTCAGCTGCAGCAAGGAGCTGCAGCAAAAAGCCTGCAGTAAGGGAACTACAGCAAAGAGCCTGAAGGAAACTGCCTGCCACCATGGAGCTTCAGGCAGTGTGGCCGTGGCCGCAGCAAACCCGGGCAATATGGCATCATGAGTGCTTATCTGCCTCAAAGGCATGGTTACAAGGCATGCAATGTGTGTGAATGCCGGCTCAGCCATAGGCTGGCCAAAACAAACAATCCTGATTTAGCCGGGCATACCGGAAAGCTCAGGGAACTGGAACTTAAGGCGCCAGCCCTGCCCGATAACAGGCATGGGCCTGCACTGCCCGACCTGCGGGCTGGGCAGTATATGCACCTGACCTGCAGGTACCAGACCTTGCAGGTATGAAACAAGTATTGCAGCAAGCGCATCCAGGTGCGCCGGGCTCTCCCTGTACCGGGCAGACTAAGAGCTTGACAGTACGAGGCCCTGGGACACAGGGCCTCAAGTAGTGCAAATCCACAATGGCCGCAAGGTGCCCTGCTGTGGCCCGCGCACAGGGGCCACATGGCCACACAGGCAAAATGCCGAAGAAGCGCATGGCCATATGGCTTCATGGCCACAGGGCGCCGCAGTCAGAGGCCCGCAGAGGCGCATCGCCATATTGCTTCATGGCCACATGGCCACGCAGTCAGAGGGGCACAGACACGCATAAGCACTGGGGCCATATTCCTGGGGCATACTCAAATGCCTGGCCGGGCCGTTGACAGTGTATGGACGTGCCTTATGGCTGCCGCCCTGAAGGGAGACATAAATATGGAGTCCTGATGGATTATTCAGAGTGCGGGACCGCTGAGCAAAGAGAAGCGGGCAGGCAAGTGTGTGAGGGCCTTAGAGGTCTCTTAGTTGGGCAGATGTACTGAATCAGGTCAGATAGCCGGTCGGGACAACAGGGCTTAAGGTCTTCGCCTGAAAACACCTCAGGGATAAAGAGCAAACAGTGTTGACAGGGGCGTGAGAAAGGCTATAACTGCTTGGGGAATCAGCAGTATGGTGCACAAAAAGCTGAACAGGCAGCTATATGCCTTGATGTCCTGAACATCTCTCAAAAGCAAAACTCTCCATAACAGAGGACATAAAGCAATGGATATACGCCCAGGGAATATCGGGCTGAAAAAACGGTTACCGGGCGCTAATCCGGCACTGTTCAGGAAATGGAGTTCTCACTTGCTGTGTCATTAGGGCAATTCTAATGCATATTTTTCGCAAAAGACAGTTCCAGGATCGCAAAGACGCACAATTTTACGGCCCAAACAGCGCAAGCTGCACGACAAAATGGTACTTTTCGGCGAAAGTGTGTTTACAGGAAACAAGGCAGATAACGGTACAGTAGGATACAACAGGATAAATTGAATAAAGTAAGGGCGGTGTGTACTCCCATGCGCAAAGTCATCGCAACACTACCATACAAGTTGACTGACAATACTTGCAAAATGACCAGGAGTATGAATTTGTTCAGCCATTCACAATTGCCTGTTTGCAAGCGATCCTGGACAGTAGCTTTAACTGACCAGACAAATTGACAGTGATGAGCGCAGGCACAATGAAATAAGGAGCTTGAGCTCAAGTATCACCATTGATGCAGTAAGCAGCCCGCAATGAGTCAGTGTCCACCTGTGCTGGTTGATGCTGCATTGAAGCATCGTGGTCTTGCTGTATGGGAGCAGCGGAGGCGGGATGCGCTGTAGGAGCGCTGGTGTGCTGCATTGGAGCTGCAGAGGTTAGCTGGCTTGTAGCGGCGGTGCGCAGGCGCGGTTACTGACATTGAGCAGAGAGTTTCAGGAATAAAAAACTGCATATATATCAGCTTTTATCAGATCTCACCAAGGGGAGTATGAGTTGCTTCTTGTAGATGCCCCAGCCAAAAGCATCCTGATAAATAAAGGATTCCTTCATCAAGCAAGCGGCGTGGTTGCCCTATATCAATACAAGTCAATGGAATGCCAACACTCATAAAACATGATAAATATGCGGTTTAAATTCCCCAAGACCTCTGCTCAATGTCAGGGTTAAGGCTGGAGATTCGGGATTTTGCGGGTTCAAAAAAGCAAAAGAGCCATGAGCGGTAGTGCCGCCCATGACTCTGGATTTTGTGGAGCCGAAGCTCCTGGCTTTTTTGAGTCTTAGATCTTGAAGAACTTGAGGTTATTGATGAGATCAGAAAGACGGCCTGAGGTGGCGATGAAGATCTCACGGGCATTCTGAGCTACACCGTTTACCTCGGCAGCAGCATGGGTAATGTCCTGCATGTTGTTGGAGATCTCAGATGAGGCCTGGGTCTGCTGACCTGCAGCAGTAGCAATCTGAGTAATCTGGGTATTAACCTCATTTACAAAGTTCAGAGCGTTGGAGAGAGTCTCCTGAACGTGTGAAGTGCTGGAGGCAACTTCAGACATATTGTCGAGGTTGGCCTGCATGGCCTCGGTAGCATGAGTGGTTTCAGCCTGGATGCGATCCACCATGCCACGGATTTCCTGAGTGGAGGAGGTGGTGCGGGTAGCCAGAGCACGAACTTCGTCAGCTACCACAGCAAAACCACGACCGGCCTCACCGGCACGGGCAGCCTCAATGGCGGCGTTAAGAGCCAGCAGATTGGTCTGAGCAGCGATTTCGTCAATGGTGCCGACAATGGAGCCGATCTTCTGAGCCTGGTCAACCAGCGACTGGATGGTAGAGGCGTTCTGCTTCATCTGCTCGTACTGAGTCAGAATGGCGTGGGAAGAGTCGTTAACGCTCTTCATACCCTGATTGGTAAGGTCTGATGACTCCTGAGATGAGTTGGCAGCATCCTTACAGTTATTGGCAATGTTGGTGGTGGTAGCAACCATTTCCTCTGCAGAGGCAGATACGGCAATAGCCTTGCGCTCAGTGCGGTCCATGGCCTCACAGATGTTAACAGCAGACTGCTCCATGTCCTTCATGGAGTCATCAACCTCATTGGACAGGGTGATGACGTGGGCAATGGTCTCGCGCAGCCTGGCAGCCATGGAAATCATGGCATTGTTCAGTACACCGAACTCATCCTGGGTTGAAGGTGGGAACTTGTAGTTGAACTCACCATTGGACAGGGCCTTTGCAGTAGCGCACTGGGCCTTAATGGATCTCTGAATGGAAGAGGAGATGGCCAGAGCAATAATGATGCTCACAATGATCTGGACAATAGTAAGACCGATTACAGTCATCAGGCTGCCGGTCTGGATCAGCTCCCTGGAGGATTGCTCGATGACGCCAAAGCGGATATCAGTAATATTCTCAATGGCGTGCTTCATCCTGGTGGTAAGAGGAGCAAGGATATTGAGATAAACCTCAAGGGCCTCATAAGGACGATTGGCACGGATTAAAGAGGCAATGTCGTTTTCGTAAATTTTCTGATACTGGGCGGCATCATCCTTGATTTGCTGAACGCTTTCCTTCAGATCCGGAGCAAGGCGCAGATTGTTTACGGCTGTTCTGAACTTTTCCATATCACTCTGCAGTTTTTGCAAATTTGCCGGGGTCTGATTGTTAGGTGTAAGGTAAGACACCATGGCAGCATTGGTATTTTCCAGGGACGATCCTGTAATCGAAATACGACGGTAGCTTCCGGAAATGGTCTCCTCCAGACTGGTAGCAATACTGATGGAGCTGTACATAGCCTTAATGGAAAGACCGGCTACCACTATTGAAAGGGCCATTATTAAGGCAAAACAGGCAAGAAGCCTGGTTTTAATTGAAGAAGAAGCAAAAAGACTCATATTAAACAGCCAATATGCGTTATTGCAGGTGTCACTGCAAAGACCATGTAAATGCTCGAAATCAAGGTCACAGCCATAAGGCTGACAACCTCAGAGCGCTTACATACGTCCTTATGCATCCCATAAGTGCAGCCTGCTGCAAAAGCCGCAGCTACTGCCCTTACAGGCAGGGCACCGCCCTGAACGCTGAGGGGTGGAGTTGGACAAAATCAGCCCGGGCAGGTTAAGCCAACAGGCAGATACCGGTAATCACAGGTCACGACAGCGGACAGCCATCAACCGCCCGGTCATGATCTGAAATAGCAAAAGCCAAAACAACAGTCAACAACCTGAATCAGGCTGTCAGCAACAGCTGGAAGACAAAATGAGCAAAGCTCTCCTGCTGAACTCATACTGCAGTAATCAGACCGGCCACCGGCAGCACCCGGCAGCATCAAGGTTTCCATGAAACGACCGGCCACCGGCAGCACCCGGCAGCATCAAGGTTTCCGTGAGGCGACCAGCCACCTGCGGTACCGGGCAGCAAAAAGTCAGCACATATGGTCAAGCTCAGAGTTTTGCAATTACACAAAGGGCTGCAGGAGCCGCATCCTTAGACATGGCAGAACGCGATAGCGCACTGCCGGAGGGAGCTGCAAATCTCTGTATTAACATCTGTCAGACAGCCCGTAAAGCACAGATAATTGTCCTCGTATGATACTGAAAATGCCGTAAGAATGCGCTGCATATGGTTTGGGGCAAAAAACGGACCGCAACACATGGTCAGAAAAACTGCATCTATGCTGGTGATGCATAAATAGCGCCGTAATGGACAAACTATATTGTCAAAAATATTTCTATACAGACATACACAACAGTCCGCAGGCCACTGAAAAATGATCTGGGGCCGACGGTCTGTCGGCGTGACAGCAGCAGGGCCTGAATCATACAGGCTGAGCAGCCCAGAGGCGGCTTCGGCAGTATGCGGTGCAGGTACATATTCAGGTGCAGATTCAGGTGCAGATTCATGTGCAGTTGCATTACTGCTCTGTCAGGTATTGATGATTTGCTTATGTGCTGCAGCATCAGCCTTCCTGGCAGGAGGCCGATATTTGCTCTTATTGAACTTAAGGCAGATTAGTTCTTACTGAAGTAACATGGGCCCGGGACAGGCACGAAGTTTTATCAGGATTTACTGAATTTTGCTGTATGACAGGGCTGCAAATAACATCGGTCAGTGATTGGTCACGCTACAGGGCCTCCACCTTTGTCTGTTCTTGCATGGCACACCAGGGTAAGTCCGGACCTTCATCTATTGCTTTGCCGTTCTGAAATCCCTTAAATATGGCAATGCTATCGTTTGCATTGACCGGGACAGTAAGAAGCAGACTGGCTGATTTATGTGCTGCCAGAAAGTATTCTTTTCTTTTGCAAATTTTGAGGGCAGGCCTTTCAATCCTCGGGTTGACCATCTTTTCGGGAGGCGGGACTGATTACAGCAAGGGCCTTATGTACTGACTGGTATACGCGGCATCACTGATGCCTTACGATCTTCGTTTGTGACAGTTATGACGGTTGTACGGGGCTCTGATAAATGGCAGCTGCAATGCACACAGGGTGCAGCTTTGGCAGCAGATGCAGCCAGAAAGATATCAGAGCCAGTTGTATTAATGCTGATTAAGAACGGAAAAATATGATATTTGTCTGATTTGCTCTTAAATAAGTCTGCATATGTTTTTAATATTGTGCACATGTGGCACCTGTATGGCAATACCACACAGTTCATAAGCCCAGTCAGGGGGACTGCCGCCATAAAGCCCTCAGTTCCTTATGACCAGTCCGTCCTTACGACCAGTCAAGAGCTTCCAGCGCATATTGCTTACTAAAGCTCCATAATGCCTGTTTTACCTGGAGTGCACTGGGTATGCTCATCATGAACAGCATCTTTCACTGGGGTATGGCAAGAGCATGGCTTCCCTGGCCCATTGTATGACTGGTCTCAAGCCATGACAGCAACAGATGCCTGCAAGCTATTACTGTAAGACAGACTAAACAGCATTCCTGAAGCCTGATGCACAGTGAGTATTAGCCCCAAACTACTGTAGAGCATCAGTTGCCCTGTGCTTACTGAAGGCATCTGAAGCCTGTGGCCGCTTCAGGCAGCTGACTGGATGTGACTGAATACAGGAGACTTGCAGTCACAGCACACATAATAAACTCATATCATGACTTAAATAAAGTCAAAACAGGTAGTAATGCCATTTTACTTGTGAAAATGCTCCTCGATCATTACACAGTTAAAAATACTGGGCTGTAACTGACATCATTGCTAAACAGGGCGTATGTAAGGTTACTGCGAATGATTATAATTCAAAGCAGGGGGATAGAATTACGCCATTGACAGTAACAGACGGGGCAATACCGGAATAACCACCAGCCGCTAAAATGCCTGGGCACGGCAGCGGTCAAAGGAATCAGGTGTGTTAGGGATGAGCATCGAGTCTGGTGGCTGGCAAAGACTGGGGCGACGCGCGCATGAACCTGGAGGCGGTTGAAGGAGCCTGAATACGGGCAAAGGCTGTGGCAGCGGGCAAAAGCCGTGGCGACGGGCAAAGGCCGTGGCTGCGGCCAGGTTAGAGATGGGGTGCAGGGGTTGATTTTTCCGGAAATAAAAAGAGCCATGTCCCGTGAGGGGCATGGCTCCTTTGAGCAGGTTCGCAACCTGAGCTTATGCGGTGCTTAAGTTGCTGCCTGTTTCCGGGTTTAAACTGAAGTCTTAAATCTTGAAGAACTTAAGGTTCTCATTCAGATCATGCAGACGCTCGGAGGTGGATACTGAGATTTGACGGGCATCCTGAGCAACACGAGATACCTCAGCTGAAGCGTGAGTGATGTTCTGCATATTGTTGGAGATCTCAGAGGTTGCAGAGGTCTGCTGCTCTGCAGCGGTTGCAATCTGGGTGATCTGGGCATTTACCTCATTTACATAGTTCAGAGCGTTAGACAGTGTCTCCTGAACGGTAGAGGTATTGGCGGCAACTTCAGACATGTTGTCGAGGTTGGCCTGCATGGCCTCGGTAGCGTGAGTGGTTTCTGCCTGGATGCGGTCCACCATGCCACGGATCTCCTGAGTTGAGGAGGTAGTACGTGTGGCCAGGGCACGAACTTCGTCTGCTACCACGGCAAAGCCACGACCTGCTTCACCAGCACGGGCAGCCTCGATGGCGGCGTTAAGAGCCAGCAGGTTGGTCTGAGCGGCGATTTCGTCAATGGTACCAACGATGGAGCCAATCTTCTGTGCCTGATCAACCAGAGACTGGATGGTAGTGGCGTTCTGCTTCATCTGCTCGTACTGAGACATGATGGAGCTGGCTGATGCATTAACACTTTCCATGCCCTGGTGAGTGAGCTCTGAGGAATCCTGAGAGGACTTGGCGGCTTCAACACAGTTCTTGGCAATGTTGGAGGTGGTAGCAACCATTTCATCTGCTGATGCCGCTACAGTTATTGCCTGGTTCTCGGTGCGTGACATAGCGTCACAGATGTCTGAGGAGGCGTTCTCAACTTTCCTCATGGACTGACTGATCTCGTTGGAGAGAGTTACAACCTCTGAGATGGTCTGGCGCAGTTTGGTCGCCATTGCGGTCATGGAGCTGTTAAGAATACCGAACTCATCCTTGGATGCTGGCGGAAATTTGTAGGTAAAGTCACCCTTGGACAAGGCCAGGGCAGCATCACACTGTACCTTGATTGAGCGTTGAATAGATGAGGCTATGGCAAAGGCAATGATAATGCTCATAATAACCTGTACCACAGTAATGGCCAGAACGACGCCCAGGGATTTGGTCTGCACCAGATCTTTTGTCATTCTGACAATCTGGTCAAAGCGAATGGCAGAAACTTTCGCCATATTGCTTTTCATTTCACTGGTAAGAGGCGCAATAACATTGAGATAGACTTCAAGCGCCTCATATGGACGGTTGTTGTTGATAAGAGAGACTACCTCTTTGTTAAAGACATCCAGGTAGACTACTGTCTGAGATCTTACTGTAGCAACAAGCTGCTCGATTTCAGGCACGGTCCTCATTGCAATTACGGCAGTGTTAAACTCGTCCAGCGATTTCATCAGGCGGGTACGATTGGCTTCTGTCTGCTGGTTTGGAGTCAGATAGGCAACCATATGCTGGTTGGTAGTATCCATAGTGTTAGACACAGCGGAAATGCGACGGAAAGGTCCGGTAATCATTTCTTCAAGGTCAGCAGCAATGGTTATTGACCTGTACATGGAGTAAATCGACAGACCAGAAACCACGCAGGACAGGAAGAGGATAATACCAAAGCAGGAAAGAAGCTTTGTTTTAATTGATGATGATGCAAGAAAGCTCATAATTATAGACCAGCCTCATATGCTACAGATGTCCTCCTGACCTGCAGGAGTCCGCCTCAGGACCATGGCTTTAGCCATGAGCACAGGGCCGACTTCTGACCGGGTTACGTTCAGTCCTTCTTCATAACTTTGCGCCCATGACCATGTACTGCAAAGCGGACATGGCAGGGGATGCGAAGTTACAGACAGACTGCATGCAGGTAAAGACTTTGTAAGCAGATTCAGGTACGAGTGAATAAACACGGCGGTTCTGAGCATTACAGCCTCACGGTTCAATGCTCAGATATGAATAAAGAAATCCAGGTTTTTGGTAAGTCCTGCATCTGACAGAGATAGTGTTGCAGATGACATAAGACTTTCAAAGGAAAACCTGGGGCATCCAGGCGACAGTGTGTGATTCTGGACGAATTAACAGATATGGTTAACGTGACTACAGGCAGCAGGATATTGACAGGTTTACGAACGTTTGATTGTTCCTGCCACAAACCTTTTCACAAAACTCCTTCAGTAAGCAAGTCATTGATTCTGGTGCGATATTGACGCAAAAATGGACGGCAATTATCGCGCAGATCAAATGGTCAGTATAATCTGACCTGCCTTTCACCTTTTACATACACATGTAGATGCAACAAATTATCATCTGGTTAGTAGTGACATGAGTGCACTCCCGGTGGTAACTGCACTGGTATGACGGCTGACACTTTTGCATTTGAAAGCTCCTGTTAAAGCATGAGAAAGCAAATGCTCATGCACAGGGGCATGCCGTAATACATAGATGAGAGCTAAGCGCAGTGTTAAGCTTCTCAAACATCTCTATTCATATATATAGACATATTTATATTAATAGAGATAAATGCAGTATTCATGTACACACTTGTCTTATTTATATTATCCATATCAGGCGGCTTTGCAATAGCTCTGTTACATCGCACGGAGATTCCAGACCAGAATGTACCGGTTCCATTAGCATGAACATCCCTGATTTGCTTATATACATTGATGGGCATATGTATCTTATAAGATCCATGTCATGGGAATAAGGTTGTTGAATACAGCGGCAAGCACCCCTGTCACATATACATTCAGAGCCGATGGTATCGGGAAATCCAGGTGCATACTGCTCAGAGCGGTCAGGAGGATGTCAGAGACTGTCATGACCGGAGTTTTACACCAGGACAGTTCGAGACACGTGGATACTGTTGGGGTCGAGAAAGATACGCGGCGCAGTTGCCAATTGAGGATAACGGCTCATATTGCTGCCTGGCATGGTGGAGCCGCGCGGCAGGTCAGGCCTGGTCAGGCAGCCTGACGGCGGACAGCTCAGGTGGCAAGGCGGCCGGATGGCAAGGCGGCCTGATGGCGAAGAAGTGGCCTGGTCGGGGCTGCTCGGATGGCAAGGCGGCCGGATGGCAAGGCGGCCGGATGGCGAAGAAGCGGCACGGTCTGGGGCGGGCAGGTTGGGAGTGGTCGCGCGCTTTGATGACCGTCAGGTCAGCAGGGCACGGTCTGGGGCGGGCAGGTTGGGAGTGGTCGCGCGCGTTGATGACCGTCAGGTCAGCAGGGCACGGTCTGGGGCGGGCAGGTTGGGAGTGGTCGCGAGCGTGGATGATAGTCAGGTCAGCAGGGCAGGGTAAGGGAGCTACGCACAAGCGCGGGGCCGGAGGGCGGTTCAGATTGGCCAAAGGGAGGGTTGCAGATTGTGCGGAAATGAAAAGAGCCATGGGCCGGGAGGCTCATGGCTCTTTTCTATGGAAAACGGAGGTTTTCCTTGAGGGTTAGATCTTGAAGAACTTGAGGTTATGAATCAGATCATGCAGACGCTCGGAAGTAGATACGGAGATATGACGGGCATCCTGAGCAACACGGGATACTTCAGCTGAAGCATGGGTGATGTTCTGCATATTGTTGGAGATTTCAGAGGTTGCAGAGGTCTGCTGCTCGGCAGCGGTAGCAATCTGAGTAATCTGGGCGTTTACCTCATTTACGTAGTTCAGAGCGTTAGACAGAGTCTCCTGAACGTGAGAGGTATTGGAAGCAACTTCAGACATGTTGTCGAGGTTGGCCTGCATAGCCTCGGTAGCGTGAGTGGTTTCAGCCTGGATGCGGTCCACCATGCCACGGATTTCCTGAGTGGAGGAGGTGGTACGGGTAGCAAGGGCACGAACTTCGTCAGCTACCACGGCAAAGCCACGGCCTGCCTCACCGGCACGGGCAGCCTCAATGGCGGCGTTAAGAGCCAGCAGGTTGGTCTGAGCGGCGATTTCGTCAATGGTACCGACGATGGAGCCGATCTTCTGAGCCTGGTCAACCAGGGACTGGATGGTGGTGGCGTTGTGCTTCATCTGCTCGTACTGAGACATGATGGAGCTGGCGGACTCGTTTACGCTGTCCATACCCTGGTGGGTAAGTTCGGAGGAATCCTGAGATGACTTGGCAGCCTCAACACAGTTCTTGGCAATGTTGGAGGTGGTGGCGACCATCTCGTCGGCAGAGGCGGCAACGGTAATGGCCTGGCTCTCAGTGCGGGACATGGCGTCGCAGATGTTTGAGGAGGCCTCCTCAACACTTTTCATGGACTCGTTGATCTCGTTGGAGAGAGTAACAACATGGGAAATGGTCTCACGCAGCTTGGTAGCCATGGATACCATGGCGTTGTTCAGAACGCCGAACTCATCCTGGGATGAAGGTGGGAAGTGATAGGTGAAGTCACCATTTGAAAGGGCCTGAGCGGCGTCACACTGTACCTTGATGGAACGCTGAATTGAGGAAGCGATGGAAATGGCAATTACAATGCTCAGAATGATCTGAACAAAGGTCAGACCAATAACAAACATCAGGCTGGTGGTCTGGATGAGGTCAGCAGACTGAGTCTCAATGTAGCCAAAGCGTACAGCAGTAATCTTGGTGATGTTTTCCTTCATTTCGCTGGTCAGCGGGGCGATGACGTTGAGGTATACCTCAAGAGCCTCATATGGACGGTGAGCCTTAATCAGGGAAACAACATCATTGTTGTAGTGCTGAATGTACTTGGAGGTCTGAGCTCTGATCTGATCAACAGCAACACGGATTTCATCATCAGCATGCAGACCGGCAACTGCACGGTTGAGCTCCTCGATGGAGCTTTCCAGACGGGCACGGTTGGAGTCGCTCTGGTTGTTAGGAGTCAGATAGGACACCATGTACTCGTTGGAGTTTTCCAGTGCATTGGATACTGCTGTGACGCGGCGGAAACCGACGGAAATCTTATCCTGCAGGTCGGTTGCGATATTGATGGAGCTGTACATGGCTTTGATGGACAGTCCTGATACCAGGCAGGAGAGGATCAGAATAATAACGAAGCAGGAAAGAAGCTTTGTTTTAATTGATGATGATGCAAAAAAGCTCATAATGATAGACCAGCCACATCCGCTACAGCTGTCTGCCTGAACTCACCGTACCGGCATTCACATCTTCACATACCGTTAACTGCCCCGTACGGGGCAACAGGCATGTTTGGCTATGAACTTTGCCGGAGGTGATTCGCCCAGCCTGCCGCCATCACCTGAGCTCCCGGTGCCGTGCACCGGAAAGCGGGCAGGGAGCGGCAGGAGCTGACAGGGCATGCTGTACGCAGGAATACACCTTGTAAGCAGATTTAGGTACAAGTTATTAACAAACTGTCCTTACCACCCAGCCTCACGGCTCCACGGCAGGACAGCGCCACAAAGAAAAAATCGTTTTACTGCAGTCATGCTGCACTGTGGGAAATCATTGACCTCAGGCGTCTGATGCTCTGCAGGTCTGCAAAACCCGTAATTTATGTCATTGCTAAAAGCTAAGCTGCATGGACACATTAGCCTGTGCCCTCCTGCGCTACATCCGTGCAGACCGGTATGCCTGAGGGTGAATATGTGCAGCACATACGGAGGTACAGCTGTATATGACGGGAGGTAACCTACATGAGCACGCGCTTGAGGTTACGCACTGATGTACATGTACTAAGGTCAGATGACCTGTAAATAATTCCTGGGGGCGTCTATACCCATGGCTTAGTGAGCGCCTGACGGAATCTCACCTTAAAAAATATATACAAACAAACGGCAGCTCTTTGGGTGTCCGGAAAATCTCATCTGAGTGTTGCTTGTTGGCCGGGTCCACTGTGTTTTATATGAGCTTTATATGAAGTTTAATGCGGAATGCTGCGCAGGCAGGTCATGTGCTGGTAAAACCAGCTGTAACGAAAGTGGGCTTCTTTCTCTCCTGATGCTTATGATGCATTAGCATCAGCATGAGCTTCTGCATGTTTGCCGACGTTTTAATACGCCGGATTCGTCCTTATTCCTTACTTTACTTCCGTAAGATCAGGCTTGCCTCTGCTGATACTGCAGTCCTTGTCTGTGTCTGCTGTGCAGTCTGCAAGGCCGAGCACATTACAGTACATGGATATGTTTACTGTGCTTATATGAAGCAGTACACCAGGCTGCAGGTGGCAGGTGGCAGTATCCACTGTGCTGCACGAGCATAAAAAGTCACGCAAGTGTTTGCTGTAAGTTAACAGCGCCCTGGGAGGAACTGACGTGCCATTCATATAAATGCATACGGCATATCGTTTTTCAGCAAAATAATATGGCTTGTTTGCAATTAGTAAGTGTAAATAATATGCAAAAAAGCGCAAGTGTCAAGGATAAAATCACTGATATTCAGTACACAGGAAAGAAAATTCACTAAACAAAATTTGAGTGAAAAAATTCCGCCCCTGTTCCCAGTCACATTAAAAATTTGACCTGGCTCACAAATGGCTTGTATAAGCCATTGAAATCATGAGTAAATTTTGATGGTTACGAAGCAATATTTTACACCGCAAACAGGTCTGAATCCCATTTACTTGAGAAATGTAAAAAATTTTTCACACGGGAAAGCATGTATGACAATCTATATTGGACATTCATTATAGTGCAGATTGAATGTTAACTTTGATGTGACGATCATGGCTCAAAAACACTCAACGGGAGCTCCTGAGGGGTGCTTTGTTAAAAAACATTCAAGCGAAAAGCCCTTTGAAATTGGTATACAAGTTGTATCAATGCGACCCTGTGTAAACAATCAATGCAAAATTTTGCAGTATTTTGCTGTAACAACATGATACAACGAATGCAAAACGTTGCATTTTTATGCAAAAGGCAGAAAGTCGGAAGTTCACAAGTTTCCGTAAAAAACCGTTCTATATGCATGCATTGGTGAGTGTTTATGGATCTAAACGTTCACAACGTTATGTAAATCCAATGCAAAGCACAGCCTTTGAATGTAAAACACAGCTCTGAAAAGGCGGAGAACCGACATCTTCCTGCCCAGAGTTACAGTGCAC
Source organism: Anaerobiospirillum sp. NML120449 (assembly GCF_023051105.1). GTDB lineage: Bacteria > Pseudomonadota > Gammaproteobacteria > Enterobacterales > Succinivibrionaceae > Anaerobiospirillum. The sequence goes on from NZ_JALKIL010000047.1 coordinate 13,827, forward strand.
ACTAAGGCACGCTGACCGGATTGAAGAACTACAAATCGAGCATCAGCCCGTCCAGCAAGGTCATAAAGCCCGCAGCAGTCGCGTCCATTAAAAAGCCGTGATCCCTCCATAATGATAAAAGCGTCTGCCTCTGTCTGTTCACTGGCAAGCGTTTACGACAGCAGCCAGGAATGCGCCGCATCCTGCCAGCCACTTCGCAGCCAACAGCAGCCAGGAATGCGTCGCATCAGGCCAGTCACTTCGCAGCCAGAAGTACAGACAGACCGCCGATAACACAGCAACTTTTCCTTGCCTGCCTTTACTGTTGCAGGTCATCAGGCATATCACTGCCACCAGATATAGCTCGTTGCCATTCTGTCTCTTCCCTGTTCGCCATATAGGCATATGTAACAGTACTTTTCCTTGCGTCCTGTTCTGAGCAGGCCTTTTCACGGTCACCAGATCCAGCATCGTGCTTCTATCGATATCAGCTGCTGCCTTCTCAGAGGTACCTGTAAGTCTACCTGACAGGCTTGAAAGGCACGAGTCACCACAGCTCAATGCCAGCACAGGCACTGCCCTGCCCAGGCAAAAGCCCAAAGCCACCTCATGTTTATTAATACATCCACGGCCCGGTCGCAGCTTTACTTGACCACAGCAGCTGTACTGTCTGGCCTGTACCATGGCCTCCTCAATGCCGAATATCGAGCGCAGCTTTCTTAATGCTCAATCTCCGAACACCAACCTTTTAAATGCCCGGTGTCCCAGTGCCAGCCGCCTCAATGCCAGCTGCCCCAGTGCAAGCCACCTCAATGCCAGCTGTCCCAGTGCCAGCCCCCTCAATGCCCACTGTCCCAGTGCCAGCTGCCTCAATGCCCGCTGTCCCAGTTCCAGTCGCCTCAATGCCCTCTGTCCGAACGCCAGCCGGCTTAAAGCAAAAGCTATTAATCTGACCACATACACGAGCCAGACTGTTGGCTCTGAGCTCTGCCTGGTCTTCTTGACTTGAGATTGATGCGGCTTGTCTCCCCTGGTACTTATGCTGTTGCGGGCTGGGCTGCAGCAGGACAGCTTTGGGCATACCTGTCATGGTCATGGTTCCATGGCCAGCCGTGTCATGTTCAAGCTTCCATGGCCAGCTGTACCATGGTCTTGCTTACATTGGCAGCCTGAGCCTGGTCCGGGCGTCTTTGCCTACCGCGTCCTGCACCGGGGAAGGTCATAGCTCAGGCATGGCCTTCCTGCTATGCCCTGCCCGGCTTTGCAGGCCACGGTGAGGGCTTTACTGGTCGGATGCTCATCTGGCATGGGTACTGGGGACAGGTACATGGTTAATGCAGCATGAAGGGCCGGTATTGATGGTGATGATTCAGGGCGCAAGGTCGCAAGTCTGTCCAGACGGGATGGAATCTTGGCGCTTGTTATGAAAAATTTATGTTCTCTGGCAAAGGGCATGAATATTACAGATGATTTTTATTGATTGATATACATCAATATGATTGGGCAGAATATGTTGCTTTGGTTATTGAAGATGATGTTTTTGTTTGGGGAGTGGTGTGCGAGTGCACTGAGATGGGATTAAGACATCTGGTCCGGGGTGAGACCCGGGCCAGATGCCAGACAGGTGACAACCTAAAATTCGTCATAATGCTCCAAAAAGAGCCGGTTACGACGTGAATGTTTGTTCAGGCGGCAGATGCTTCTTTGCAGCTGCACCTGCTGCCTTACTGGCTGTTAAGTAAGTATCTGTATTGCGCAGCAGCCATAAGCGCTTGATTGCGGACTTGTTCCCCTGGTCTCGTGGCACACGCCAGGCAGGATTGCTCACGGGGAGCTACTTGCCGGCAGTATACTCTGACACCTGCGGAATAATACCCGAACAGACGAATATGGTGTTTACAGGGCGCCACATTTCTCAGCTACCGCTAAGGCACAGCGCCTTACCTGCAGCTGAGCTGAGAGCTCTGAGCAGGCCGCTGCAGCATCACAGAGCTGCAGTGGCCTGAAACAGACAGTAGTTTTACAGGCTGTGAACAGGTCACAGTCTTAATTAAGCCTGGCTGAAATGCCTTATGTTGCCTGCACGACCTGACAGGGATCGTAGCTTTACTCCTGCAAATACAGTCAAAGCATGTAACGACTGTACTGCTTACTTACCAATATACAGACAGCGGGAGGTGTTGCCCGTTGACCTGTCTGCAAAAAGGGTCATCAAATAACGACCTTAATGGACTGTACGTGTTTGAAGTATACAGGCCGGGTACGTCAGGATGCCCTCATAAATCATAACTTATATTGCTGATCGGGCCTGATTGAGCTCTTTCAGCATTCTTCCATATGTTTCCGATCTGACCGAAGTCAGAAAAAATATGCCGGACAAGGAACGGCACGAATTCCTGGCAACGCTGCCGGGATTTTCTTCCTTATGTTTATTTGATTGTTACCTCTTGGCAATCTCTGAATTTTATCCCTTATATGCATGATTACAGCAGCTGCTGGTCCTGTCACAGTACTCACCAGTACGGGCCTTCGCAGGCCACTGTACCTTAGAGCCTCCATCCTGGCGGAAGGACAGTTGCTGTTATCAACCTGATGCGTAGTCTGGATTTATAGGGACACTCACGTGTTGCCCTGCATCTTCAGGAAAAAAGCCGGACCTCGCTGCCCCTGAGGAACGGACCTGATAATGGTGCCGGTTACCTCTTCTGGAACATCGATGTCATATAAATTCCAGGCGATCTTCTAGAGAAAAGCCTGCCGTCACCCCTGACCGGGTGATCTGCGGAGAACTAACTCTCCGTCAGTGTGGAAACTGCTCTGGGCAAGGCCCATTGCAATTGTCCATCCGGAAAGCCTGCTAACCTGTTTGCTACAGCAGAAAAACAGTTTTCTTTTCACTGGCTGCCGATTAGCACATCAGGCATGCCTTGAGATACATTCTGGTGTTCTCACTCATCCGGAACTTGAAGTCACCGTCTGCTGCAGTTGAGCATCAGCCATTGCATGGCGCTACTGGCTGCAGTCAGGGACAGGTGCTGTCCTGTATCTGTGAAAATCTGACCGCCAAAGCTGAAACCTCAGCGGCTCTGACAGTGGCAGCATGCCGGAGCGTGCGTGCTTTGTCAGGAAAACTGTTTAACTAACAGAGATTGAAGTGTTTTGAATAGCGCAGCCCGGGAGCAATTCGACCAGGCCGGCCGGGGAGCACATCTGTAACCGTGCTTTTTGATCAGGAAAGACAAAAACCTTGCCTGGTCATGCAGGTAACAACGTGATCCGCGTTTAGTGTGCATAATACGCGTTTATTACCCGTGTTCAATAGAGTGCACGGAGAAAATTCCAAAAACGTGACAAAGGCTTAATCAGGAAAACTGTATTAAGGAGATCCATGTACTCCGTAGAGGCGCATCAGTGCTGAAAACCAGGCGGTTTTCACTCCCATATCAGTAGCTTTTGATAATTGTTATCATAAGAATCATCCGCACCAAAAGCGATCGTAAAAATGTCTCCCTAGTTATAATTTTTACAGAATAAATGTGCATTTATTTACGTGGTAGAGAGCCATCGAAATCCCGGAGATACAGCCTTTGATGCCCGGTAACATTTTATACATAACATCATGGATTTTATGATTTTGTTAACATAGTCATGCAACTCATCTATGCTTGTGTAATCGTTGTCATTGGCCTGTTTATCAGGCCTCAATAATCGTGCCAGAACATTATGATGTGATAATTTTGCATCTATATCGATGCTCTGCGGTGCATGGTTTTTCACCTTTACCCACAGTTTTGTCCATGCCTTCATCTTACAAAGGCTACTGGACCGTAAAAGTCCCCGGCTGCCAGCACTGCCATTGTCCAGCCGCCCTGTCCCCTGTTTCCAAGCTGATTTAAACAGGGATTTGCCCTAATCTGACCGACATAGGGGCATGGCGTGCATGCCACGCCCCGTCCGATCTCCTGGTATTACCTCCACAGCCCCGATGCCCCAGTGACAGTTGCCCAGACCAAACAGCAGGTAAAAGCCAGCAACATTGCACAGGAGCAGCTAACCAGTCAGTACATCAGCCTTGCTGCCTTGCTGCCAGGCTGCATTGCTGGTGCATCCGGACAGACAGGCCAGATGTGCTGCTCACAGCGCACTGACATGTTATATGCAAATGTGGCTGCCACGGTGCACGATTTATGGAGCAGGACAAGGAGCAGCACTAATGCTTAAGGAAGGCGGCAGTGTTGACGCATTGCTGAAAGACTCGCAGCTGCCGGGGCAGGTATTAATGTAATGCCTGGCGCTGACAGCATAGAAGAGCGTTTGAATATGGGCAGCTAAGCCAAAAGGAAGACGAGCAAAGATTGCATAAGACTGTGCTCTGTTGCCGCCCATGAGAATCGGGAGCATTGACCACAGAGCATTGACCACAGAGCATGAACAGTAGTCAGGAGCTGTGGACAATGGACCATTACCTGGGCCATGGCCAGTAAACCAGGAGCAATGAACCTTTGAGCATGGACTACGAAGCAAGGAGTTGCTCTTGCTGCCTTGTCTTGTGCCTTGCACTTATGATTGCTGTGGCTGCGTGTGCAGGATGGAGGCTGACTTCGTGCTGTAGATGGGATGAGTACCGCAGGGGAGGAGTAAGGAAGCCATACCTTGCATAAGGCAGCCTTACGCTGCAAAATGCGGCCATACGTTGGATAAGGCAGCCATACGTTGGATAAGGCTTTCAGGGGCTGGTATCGGCTTACATGATCACAATAGCGTTTGATTTTCTTTTGTGACCTGGCGGGGTTTTTATGAGGCCACCCTGTGCTGCTTGCCTGCGGCTGTTATCATGGAGCTGTGGTGGCTGAAAAAGGAAAAGCCCCTGCTGGTGAGGCAGGGGCCTTGAGCGATTTTGTCGGCGACAGTGCAGGTCGCCACTGAAAAGATGCCGTAGATAAAGCGAGAGAAACGGCCTTTTCAGGACTGATTAACAGTGTTTGGATAGCTCCGCTGCTTAAACGCCTTAGCGTCCGGTGTGCTTCATTTTGAAGCCGCATCAGGCAGTTTTATAGCAGCTGGCAAAATCTTTGTGCAGGCTGAGCTTCAGTGCTAAGCCATGATAATTGAATCATGGCAACAGCAAGGAAGACATTTGAGTTACTGACGTGGACCAGGTGCTTTCGGGTCTATTGGAGCTCAGGGCAGCTTATGTCCCTGTGGCCCTCCCTGTCTGCAGCTGTTCGTACGGTCCTTGTATCTGCAGTACTCCTCTGAATAGGTGAGTCCGGAAATTAGACCGTCTGCAGGCTTTAACCGCAAGGTGTCAGAGCTCATATGGCAGCACTGACAGTGCCGGGTATTATATGTCACTGATGCCAGTCAGATCCTACATGTTGACCTGTACGCTGTGCTCTGATGAAGCCCCATTGCTGTTGTCGTTAGAGGACTGAGATACGTTTGAGGCTGTAGCTGTGCCAGGCAGCTGGCTGCCAAAGTGGCGCAGGGAGCCAAGTCTGTACTTGAGATCGATGTGACGATCACTGATGTACTGATTGATAATGCTATCCATTGTGCCGTCTCGCATCATGTCGTCATAAGCAGCCATCAGTATCTTATTTCTTGGTGAGCCCTTCTTTAAGAACAGGGCCATGCCGCTTTCGGTATTAGGCAGGACTGCAGCAACCTTTAAGGTGCCGTGTGGCCACATTTCCAGGTAGTCACGGGCAATAATCTCATCGATGATCAGAGCGTCAGCCTGCTCGTGATCAACCATGTAGAAGGTCATGAAAATGGTAGGAGTGTGCTTGATGGTGATGCCGCTCTGACCGCCTGTAATCATGGCAGGATCGATACCGTTCTGAACGGCAATGGACTTGCCCTGAAGATCCTTGATACCGCTGATGTTCATGTTATTGCGGGTAACAATGCACAGATTGTTGTAGAGATAAGGTTTGGTGATATCGTAGAATCTGGTGCGAGCATCGCTGTAGGTTACACCGCCGCCTGCGATATCGCTCTGGCCAGAACGGGCATACTGAACCAGCTGATCAAAGCTCATAAACTCATAACCCTGAGTTCCGGTATTAAAGCCGGTACGGCGCTGCAGCTCCTTGATGATCTGAATATCGAGGCCATCAGGATGGGCAAAATCGCCCTTCATGGTGACGAAAGGAGGAGCAACTGACATGGCAACTACCAGTTGCTGACCTGAAAGCTCACCTTCAGCCATCGCAGATGGTGCAGCCATGAACTGAGCCATCAGGGCAGCTACAGCAGCAAGAGCAGCTGTGCTCTTTTTAACAGCTGGAAGCAAACGCTCAAAAATACCGGAGGTCATGCCATTACCAGTGTTGCCTGATGCAATATCTTCTGTCTTTTGTACAGTATTGCAAGTGTCAGAACCATCAGCGCTCTTCACAGTAATGGCTGATAACTGATAGTCATCTGACTGAGCAGAGGACTCAACTGTCTGAGACAGGTATTGAGCGCTGGTATTCATGATAATCTCCAAATTTTGTCAGTTGCTGGTTTGTCGTGATTTAAACTCTAAAGTGCCTGCAGAGCAGCAGCTTTGGCTGTCACATCTGCGGACACATGAGCTTTTTAAGTAAGACCTCAGTACCAGCCTGAATAAAAAGCGCACAATGCTGATCCCATGAAGCTGAGCTTCAGAAATAAAAGGTGGATAAGCATTGGATACGACTTTATATACAGGCTTGCGTAAGGCTCATTTGAAAAAGCACATCCACTGCAGGGTATACACTCAGCTTTTGCCCTTATTCTGCCTGTTAAATGGGGCAGGTTCAGGCTCGGTCCTGAAGCTGTGTAAGCGTTTCCGGTGCTGGACAAAAAGTCCCAAAGCGCTCACCGTTCCGGTCTGTACCTGAGTTCACGATTATGGATTTGCTTTTACTGAGGCAACATCAAGGGTGTAGCCTGAGCCTTGCTGCGGCAAGTACAGATCTGCAGAACAAAAAGCTCTTTGCTGTCTGATGCATGTCTTTTCGTTTTAGAAAGCAACTGTAACTGTGCTGAGCAGCTTATGGGGCATGACTGGTGCTCCATTTGTGGAGAAAGTTCAGAGCGTAGAATCTGCCTTTCTCAATTGAGGTCCTTAAATGTAATTCTGATACTGGCCCTGATATTAATGGGCTGCGATAACAATAAATATTACTTTTCTGTCACAGGCAAGGGCAGGAAGCAGGATGAGATTCGCTTTCTGCAGGTCGTAAAAGCCATAATGACAGACAGGATCTACAGCATAATTATTATGAGTCGGAAAATGAGCAGGCCAGCAAGACAACTGAGCCTGATTTGCTCACCGACAGCTAGACCGCAGAAACAACAAGCAAAAATTCTGGCGGCCAGTTTTTCGTTTCGTATTTCAGCTGGTTCAGAGTTTATGTGATTAGTCTCACATGTATTGCATAAGAACCATCGGAAAGTGAGCATAGTATAATCAAGTTTGTAGTATCTACCAAACAGTTTTCTTGATAAATTCTTTTCAAATGCAAGTTTCCTGTTTGTTTGCCAGCAACAAAAGCTCGATTTCGGGCCGTGTCTGTAGCTGTCGTCAGCAATAAAATGCGATAAATAAAGCATTTACATTGAATATCGCTGAGGAAAGTGCACAGTAAAATGCTGCAGGGGTTCAGACAAAAATTCCAGCTCTGACTTGTATTACCAATGGTAAAAAACTGCTGTTGTCTAATCAGATCAATGCAGCTAATCCCATCCAAAAGTACCAGAAAAACCCCAAATTATCCTGTTATTGAACAAGTAATTATCCAATCTGTATCACAGTACAATAGCCACTTAATCAGATATAGTAACAAAGCTGACCATACAGACTCCAGGACACAGGCCCCTGCTGCCCAGTGATAAACACATATTCAGATGCTCTTACCCCGGCAAGCAGCCTCCTTTATTGAGTATGAACAGAGGCAGTCGCGGACCAGCAGTTTCACAGCTCTGACAGCTCCGAACGAGGGAGCTCTGTTCAATTACCAGCCAGGTAATATGCCTTAGAGGCACTTGATGCCCGGGGTTTCCATGGCAATGATGAATGCTGAACAAAAGTACTGTAGCCGGGCAATACTGCCAGAAAGACAGACCTGAGCCCACCCCGTCTGGCACTCTGCCAGGCAACCGTCCAGGAAGACAGATATAAGGGTTAGCGTGAATGCAGGTCGACTGTCATGCAGCCAGTCTGGCTGGAGCCCGCCCTGGCAGCCCTGTATAAGGAGAGGCGGTAGTTCAGGCGGCCTGGAGGGCTGGAGATTTGGCTGGGGCTGGACTGGTGGCTGGATGAACGATTGGGGCAGATTGGTTGAGGTGATGAAAAAAATGGCAGCGGTCGGAGACAGCTGCCAGATTGAATCATTATAGAAGAACCGGTAAATGTATACAGGTCACATTCTTTTACATTATGTAAAGTGTCATGCCATAAACAGGCATGCTACAGCTCCTGGTACAGGTCCTGATACTGCCGGGCGTGCTGGTCTTATCCGCTTTCCACTTATGAGCAGTACTGCTGTACAGCCTTGCTGTTGCAGCAAGGCTTAAGCATGACGGATAAGGGCGCTGTCCATGGCTGTTTTGCATTCAGGCTTTAATCTTAGCCTGGGGCACTGGGCCTTTTTCTCATGTGGAGCCTGGTGGGCTGATGTGACTGCAGTTAATAAGATTACATATGATTACTGAAGTAGACCCTGAGCTCTTGTTCAACCAGCTTCTTGACTGTGCCGTCATCAATCATCTGCTGGTAAGCCTTCATGAGCTTGGCTGTGTAAGGGCTGTCTTTCTTGAAGAGCAGGGCCATGCCACTTTCACTGTCAGGGAGCTTGGCCGAAACATCAAGGCCGCAGTCAGGCCAGGAACCGATGTACTCACGGGCAATGATCTCGTCGATGATCAGAGCGTCAGCAAGACCACGTGATACGGCGTAGAAAGTCATGAAAGTGGACGGGGTTTCATAGGTTTTGATATTTGGGTATTTGGAGGTCAGACCTGAGATGTTGGTTCCGGTCTGAATGGCGAGGGTACGGCCATTGAGGTCCTCGGTGCTTTTGATGCGATCACCGGCACGGGTGACGATTACTACAGAGTTGTAGACGTAAGGCTCGGCAATGGTGTAGTACTTGCCACGCTCTTCAGTAGATGTAATGGCGCCGGCAACAACATCGGCCAGTCCGGCACGGCCCAGCTGAATCATTTCGCCAAAGCTCATGATTTCATACTTGCCGCTCTTATTCTTAAAGCCGGTACGTCTCTGCAGCTCTTTAATAAGTGCTACATCCAGACCGCCCAGGTGATGAAAACTGTCTTTGATTGTTACAAAAGGATGAGCGGCAGCCAGGATAACAATCAGGTTCTCGTTGCTCAGGTTGATGTCATCATTACTGTCAGCAGCATGAGCTGCTGGCAAAGAGCCTGCAGCTACGGCAAATGCAGCTGCCACCAGGGCAGATTTTCGACCGTACAGTCTGGCTGCGTCGGCGATGGTGCCGGCAATGCTGTTAAAGCTGCGCTTGAATAAACCCGCAAAATCCCTGGTGTTATACATATGTGATTCTCCTGGTGTTGCCGCGTGATACGGAAAATGACAGACAGTAGTGTCCAGGACAGCCCGGATATGGCTGTCTTAGAGGAATAAACAATAGAGTTTTCAGGTAATTTCCACTGAGCCTGTGCGATTATGGCAGGCAAACCTTGTGTCTTTGACTGCATCAGTATGCATCGATGCACTTTCGTGTTCAGCCATGAACCTGTTCATGGTACCTGTCAGCAGTTACAGGCTGATGTCCTGCAGATCAACTGGTCCGATAGCGCAGGCCTTACAGATATGCAGTATGGTGCATCCCATGGAGATGCTGCATGGACCATCACATGATGGCCGCCGCCTGGCGCCGCATGGCTCAGCAGGTTGCATCGCCTGAGGGCTCCGCATGGCGCATCAGACCGCATTAGCCGCAGCAGACTCCATCATCCGCAGCAGACCGCATCAGCCATATAGCGCATTGATGGACTGCAGAGCCTGCCAGGATTTTGTGTGGCCCCAACAGGTCCTGAGCGAGCAGGTCCTCTTGAGCTGCATATCAGGCAGAGTGATAAATACCTGGGGATATAAACTGGCATGGTTATGGCGCCGGGACGGCCCCATATCCTGCCCATGGCCCGCTGCCAGTTATAAGGCGGGATGTGAGATTGGAAGGGCAGGTTAGCATGTATTCTGCGCGCAGCAGGCAGGCGGCAGAATAAGATGTACTGAAAGTATGACAGTTATGGCGGCCATGCTTAATTACAGCGCTGGCACATTTATATGAGTGCTGGTTTGAAAGTCCTGTTTGATGTAATACCTGATGTCTTTCAGTTTGCAGATTGTGAGATGTGTCAGACGGTGATTGATGCTCTTACCTGTCAAACAGCACTCAGATCGCTTTGAGCTGCTGCAGTTGCCTGAGCAGCATGGACCGATCTGTATGCTGTGAGCCGCTCCGCTCTGGAAGCCTGGCGTTCAGTCTGGTCTCACGTTGTGTTAATAAAGCTGTTTATGTGGCAAAAGCGGGAATGCATGTGACATTACTGCAGTCTGATACTGCAACACCTGCAGGACCTTTGTATGTCTGACAGGACTTTTCTCCTGTAAAGGCAATTGACCACAACACCTTTTGTTTATTTTGCCCTTGAGCAGGCAATAACTGCAGAGCGCGATAATCATACTAAAGAGAATATGTTTGAAAAACATAGATTCGTGAAAACTTGTATGACAGTAATCAGCAATTTGCAGCTGCAGCAGATGTTGAGTCCGTCACAGTCAGCTTTCATACAGCACGGGCGTGCCTTTTGGGCGAGTTAAGGCATGTGCCTTATTGTAATGTTACCACAGGCAAAATGTTACTGGTTAACATTTCAAATTACGCATCATATGAAAATATGCCCAAAATCACGACACTATGTGCTGTAATAAGAGTAGAAATATCAAAATATATTGATGTTATTTGTCACTTATTATCTGTATAAAAGCACGGAAAACAGCCCTGATATGTAAAGTATACGCCACCTGTGGACAAACTTAAAAAATCAAGTGCAGCCTTTATTTTTCTGACATGCAGTACACCTGAGCTCAGAACAGTTCAGCTCACCTCTGCTCATACTGCATCGCCTTCAGTCCCAGATCGCCTTCAGGACCGGACGTTCTGACGAGTGGACAGTACGTGTGAACAGTACGTGTGAACAGGGACGGTTAGAAATAGATCAGGTATAAGGACAGGATGCTCTGACCAGTGGACAGCAAGCGTGTACAGGGTGCAGTAATAAGGAAAGCCGATATCAGGTCCGGCCGTGTATTGTATGGCGGTCGGCTGCCGGGCAGTCTGGCAACTCAAGAGCAGGCTCAATGTTATGCAGGGTGTTGCGGTCATGGTCTTACAGAGGTCTGGGCCGCAGGTATGGAGTGGACCAGGTCAGTCAGGGGATCATGGCCCGGCTGACTGAGTACCTGGCTGCAGGGCTGTCACAGGGTCTGGCGGCGTCAGAGGGACTCTCTTTTCTAAAACAGGTGTGGCAGTCAGCTCTGCACTGTAGCCGGGCTCAGGCCGGCGTGGTATGCTTTACCTTTTGTTGGTCCTGCCATGGTTGCAGACATGGGATGTGCCTGGGATTTGACCGGCATTGCCGGGGCATTGCGGGTCTTTGCCATGCTGTGGTCCTGTCTGCAAAGACCTTATGCTTTTGCAGTTTTGTGTTGTCGTGCCCAATGCCAGGGGGTTGGTATGTGGCTTTGGACTGACTTTGACGGATCTTAATAGATTTTACAGATTAGGAGAGGCAAGTGGATAATGTTAAATTAATTGACAACTATTACAAGAGTCTTGATGAGGCTGATATTCTTGAGATTATGGAGCATATAAGCACTGAAGAGCTCATGTACATGTTTGGCAGAGATCTCGACAGCGTGGCTATGCTCAGGATGCTCGGAGCTCCGGAAATTGAAAATCCAGATGAGGTCAGACAGGGCAGAGTAGTATTTTTTGACATGCCTTCAACCATAATGGACTTTATGGCTTATTTCATTGAGGTCTTTGGGTTACATGTTTCGGACCACATCCTTCTTGCTGCAGTACTCATCAAGAACAAAAAGATTAATACTGCCCAAAAGGAGGAGCTCTTGGCCGACACTGTGGCACGCGTCCACTTTCTGGACCAGTTTATCCACAGGTTCTACATCATGGTGACCCTTATCCGCAGCAATGTAAACTACTTTGAGCTTACTGAGGCTGAAGCTTCGCTGCTGCAGCTGCTGGGCTTATTTATGAGAACAGTTCTGAATGTCATGAAGACCCTGGATGACAGCATGCCTCAGTGGTGGTCAGTTGGTATGACCAGGCTTGATATTACTCCTGCCATTGATAATTTCGAATTTTTAGTTCTGCGCACTTTGGCTCTGGATATCTTTACTGTAGACAAAGACAATGGTGTAGAGGACGATCCGTATATCATAAAGTACGAGGAGTACACTGAGGAAGAAATGTTGAAAATGGGAGCATCAATAAAACAGGTGATACACGCTCATGATGCCCTCACACGAATTGCTCTGCCTCCGGTACTGATCGATGCCGTTAAAGGTATGGAGAAAATGGCAGCCAGGCTGCCGGCAGCCACCAGCAAAAAGGTTAACAGGGAGCTGCTGGAGCGCTTCAAGGCAATGAACAATAATATGAAGTTTTACTGGTTGATCCACCATTACAACGAGCTCGACAATTAACAGGCGGCATACAGTATGGCCTGCCAGACCGTCATGCTGGGGCCCTGTTCTTCCCATAAGGCCCGGGCTGCCATTGAGCACTGGCGGCAGCACGTCCTGTCATGGCAGGGCATGGCCTGGTCTGTCAGGGGCAGTGCCTGGGCCATATCCTGTTTGCTCTGGCCTGTACCGGCCGGCCCTGCTTTGTACTGCCCTGCCCGGGATTAATCTGGATGATGCACTCTGTTTTAAGTTTTATATAGTAACGCGCAGTGTTCTGGTGCTGGCTGGAGTTCCATGGCTGCCCTTTATGAGCCTGAGGGACATCAATGGGCCTGAATGGGCCTGAATGGTCCTGAATGGGGCTGAAAGGGCCTCTGTGAATCTGATGACCCCAGCGGCACTGAATACGACTGAATGCGCCTTACTGAGAGGAAAGAAAAGTGGATAATGTTAAATTAATTTACAACTATTTTAAGAGTCTTGATGAGGCTGATATCCTTGAGATCATGGAGCATATCAGCACTGAGGAGCTCGAGGCCATGCTCGACAGAGAGCTTGACTGCGTGGCCATGCTCAGGATGCTTGGAGCTCCGGAAATTGAAAATCCAGATGAAGTCAGACAGGGCAGAGTAATATTTCCTGGCATGCCTTCAACCATAATGGACTTTATGGCTTATTTCATTGAGGTCTTTGGTTTACATGTTTCTGACCACATGCTTCTTGCTGCAGTACTCATCAAGAACAAAAAGATTAATACTGCACAAAAGGAGGAGCTCCTTGCCGACACTGTGGCACGCGTCCACTTTCTGGACCAGTTTATCCACAGGTTCTACCTCATGGTGTCCCTTATCCGCAGCAATGTAAACTACTTTAAGCTTACTGAGGCCGAAGCTTCGCTGCTGCAGCTGCTGGGCCTCTTTATGAGAACATTTCTGAATGTCATGAAGGCCCTGGATGACAGTATGCCTCAGTGGTGGTCAGTTGGTATGACCAGGCTTGATATTACTCCTGCTATTGATAATTACGAATTTGTAGTTCTGCGCGCTATGGCTCTGGATGTCTTTACTATAGACAAAGACATTGGTGTAGAGGACGATCCATATATCAGAAAGTACAAGGAGTTCACTGTGGAAGAAATATCGAAAATGAGATCAACAATAAAACAGGTGATAAACGCTCATGATGCCCTCACACGAATTGCTCTGCCTCCGGTACTGATTGATGCCGTTGAGGGCATGGAGAAAATGGCAGCCAGGCTGCCGGCAGCCACCAGCAAAAAGGTCAACAGGGAGCTGGCAGAGCGCTTCAAGGCAATGAACAACAATATGAAGTTTTACTGGCTGGCCCACAATTACGACGAGTTCAACAATTAACAGGCGGCATACAGGATGGTCCGGCCAGTCCGTCATGTAAGTCAGGCCCTTCCCATAAGGCCCGGGCTGCCATTGAGCACTGGCTGCAGCATGGCCTGTCAGGGCAAGGCCGGGCCTGTACTGGCCTGGCCTGTACTGTCCTGCTCTGCTTTGGCCAGCCATGTCCAGGATTAATCTGGATGAGGCACTGTGTTTTAAGTTTTGTACAGTATTATGCAGTGTTCTGGAGCTGGCTGGTGCTCCTGGACTGACCTTTATGAGCCTGAATTACCTCAATGGGCCTGAATAAGCCTGAATGTGCCTCAATGAATCTTATGTTCTCAACGGCCCTGATAAGCCTGTAGGGGCCTCAATGATCCTCAATGAGTCTCTGAGAGTTTGAATTTGCCTGAAAGGGCCTGTATGAGTCTGAGTGCTCCTGAATGTGCCTTATTGAGAGGAAAGGAAAGTGGATAACGTTAAATTGATTGACCGCTATCTCAAGAGCCTTGAAGAACTTGATGTACTTGAGATCATGGAGCACGTCAGCACTGAGGAGCTCAAAGCCATGCTGGACCGGGAGCCTGACAGCAATGCCATGCTCAGGATGATCGGAGCTCCGGAGATTGAAAATCCCGATAAGCTCAGAAAGGGCAAAGGTAATGAGTCCGTAGTACATAACAAGATAATGGACCATCTTTGTCATTTTGTAGAGCTCTTTGGTTTTCATAATTCTGACCATCTGCTGCTGGCCTCAGTACTTATCAAGAACAACAAGATTGATACAGCCGCAAAAATGGAGTTCCTGGCTGACACTGTGGCACGTGTGCACATGCTCGATGACATTATCTACAAGTTCAGCCTCATGGTAGCCATAATCCGCCGCAAGGTTGACCGCCATATGCTCAATGAGGACGACGCCTCGCTGCTGCAGCTGCTGGCCAGCTTTATGAGGTCGGTCATGACTGTAATCAAGGTAATGGATGACAGCATGCCTCAGTGGTGGGAAGTGGATATGACCAGGCTTGATATTACCCCGGCAATCGAAAAATACGAATACCTTGTTCTCACATATGTATATTATTCAATATCTTCTCGCAACAAGAAATGGGCAAAAGATAAGCCATATCTCATCAGGTTTAAGAGTTTTGATAAAGAAGAACTAAAAGGGCGGCTCATGAAAGCAGACAGGGTTAGAGATGATCATATGATACTGACACGCATTCCTCTGCCGCCGCTGCTGATTGATGCCGTAAAGGGCATGGACAAAGTGGCGGCAAAACTGTCAGCAGCCAGCAACCAAAAGCTCGACAGTGATCTGGTAGCGCGCTTCAGCGCAATGAACAACAATAAGACGATTTACTGGTTCACCCACAAGTACCAGGAGTGGGAGTTATAACAGCTGGTATACAGTGCAGGCATGGCCAGCTCTCACATCGGCCTGCATACCAGGCAGTAAGCCCATTTGACCGCCCTGCTGCCCGCCCATTTGACCGCCCCGGCTGTCAGCTGCATCATCAGGTCAGACCGACAGCTGACATTACTTCGGCCTGCTGGTCATCAAGGTCCGGCACTGCCCGGCTGGTCATGCATTTTCAATGTCCTGTCGGCCCGGCAGAGCCTCAGATCCGGCAGTGGCCGGCTGGGTCTTCAGGACCAGATGGCTGTATCAGCTCTGCATTTGATGACCTTATGGGGATCAGGGCAAGGCAGGTCGTTGCCATGAGGGCGTGGACCATGTGATGTGGACCATGCACATGTACCATGTGACATTGGGCATGGGCCATGTATACTGGGCATGGATATGGGCCATGCGGCATGGCTATGAGGCATGGGTCCGGGGTCTGATTTGATGTTTAATTAAGGAGAACGAGATGGCAGTTAAAGACATAACTCTCAAGGCAGAGGCAGTGCGCCGTATGCACAGTGGTGAATTATCAGCTCCTGAGGCGGCGGCATACTATGGAGTTTCTGATTCTACAGTGCGCAAGTGGGCCAGCGATGATCGCCTGATTGAACTTGCAAATTCCAAAAATATTGCCGACAGCACCTGGGCCCCTCAAGGCATAATTGTCGACAGTGAGGGCAATCTGGTGGAGCCTGAGCTGCCTGAGCCTCTCAACTCTTCACAGGCTATGGGCCTGTACAGCTATCTGAAGTCCTTCAAGTTCATCAAGCCTCTGGTCAAGGAAATGTGCAAAAAGCACCATTGCGACGAGAAAAAGCTCATGCTCTGGTGCAGCTGGATCGAAGCCATGCAGGCTATTGAGTCACGCGAGGCTGACCTCAATGCATGGCGTGCCCAGCGCTATCTGACCTTAAAGGACAGAGAGGACAAGCGCCGTGCCCGCAACGCACCAATAAATGCCCGCAAGCGCATGATACGCGAGATGCGCCGCAGCTTTTTCTTTTTCCCATTCAGATAAGCTGTCCCACGCTCATTACCACCTGCATTCATTACATCCTGCGCTCATGACGCCCTGAGCTCATAACCTCGTGAGCTTACAGTCATAACATTGTGTACTCACAATATCCTCAAGCGCAGGATGTACTCTTACCTCCCCACCCTCATAATTACCGCCCAGCCCGAACACAGACACTTGCATGAACAGAGCAGCCAGGTGCACTTTGTCATGCCTGAAATTCAGCTTTCCAGGGCATGGGGCAGCTGTCTGTAAAAATACGGCCACAATGAGCTCTGAGCAGGAGCGGCTGTCTGTAAGGAGCTGTCCATGCAGCGCGTTGAGCGGGGGCGACTGTCTGTAGGGAGCTGGTCATAATGCGCGCTGAGCGGGAGCAGCTGTCTGTAGGGAGCTGGTCATAATGCGCGCTGAGCGGGTGCGGCTGTCTGTAGGGAGCTGTCCATGCTGCGCGCTGAGCGGGAGCAGCTGTCTATAGGGAGCTGGTCATAATGCGCGCTGAGCGGTAGCTGCTTTCTGTAAGGAGCTGTCCATGCTGCTCAATGGGATGCAGCTGATCTATGGGGTGTCTGAGATTTGCCCGCATGCAGCGCAGGAGCATGGGATTTGCCGGGAGGCTGCACAGGGACGGGGCAGCGTATTTGCCATGGCCGGCTGGTCGGGCTGTGATTATGCTGGCTGCAGCTGAGCGGGCGCTGCAGTGGAGTTCGACCTGATTGTGCGACTGGATCGGGGATAGCTGGCATTATGCGCAGCTGGCGTGAGTTTCTGGGGTAAGGCGGGCTCTGGCAGACGTAGGGCGAGCGTGAGTTACCGGGGTAAGGCTTGCACTGGTGGTCGTGGGGCGGGCGGGACTGGTCGGTCAGGTGCGTGGGAAAGGAAAAAGAAAAGCGGCATCCGGGAGAATGCCGCCTGAAACATCCGGATGCCTCCGGACAGAGTTTTTAGAAAAGGTATTCTTTATCAGTTAGACATGGACAGCTTAGGGCCGGCACCGTGAGCGTGCTGCTCATCCTCGTGACCTTCCTCGGCCTCAAAGTAGTTGTGCAGCTCATTACGGACAATACGGGCAACAGTACCGTCATCAATCATCTCATTGAAAGTTTTGTAAAGCACCTCAGAGCGTGGGCTGTCCTTCTTGAAGAACAGGGCCATACCGCTTTCGCTGCCCTCGATGTGACCTGAAACCTGGAGATTGGCCTCCGGCCATATAGCCAGGTATTCGCGGGCGATGATCTCATCTACTATCAGGGCGTCAGCAAGGCCACGGGATACGGCGTAGAAAACCATGAAATTGGTTGGAGCCTCATAGGTATTGATGCCGCGGTTGCCAATCATGGCTCCCATGTTGGAGCCGGTCTGAACAGCCAGGGTACGGCCGGACAGGGCGTCCAGATCCACAATATTATCACCTTGACGGCTTACGATAACGGCGCTGTTATAGACATATGGCTTGCTGATGAGATAGTACCTGGCGCGCTCAGGGGTAGCGCTGATAGCACCAGCAACGATATCAGAATGACCGGAACGGCCCAGTTCCATCATGGAGGTGAAGCTGGTCAGGTCGTAGCCGTCAGCATCAAGTCTGAAGCCGGTACGACGCTGCAGCTCCTTGACCAGGGATACGTCCACACCTTCAGGAGTTTTGACATTCTTCTTTAAGGTGACAAATGGTGGGGCTACAGCAAAGGACACTGACAGGGTTTGATTGCTCAGTTCACCAGACAGAGCTGACGGAGCAGCAAACATGGCTGTTGCACCAAGAGCAAAGGCACATACCGGGCGCATCAGGCGAGAGCTCATGCTGGCTGAGCGGGCATGGTTGCGCTCCTGGTCCTGGCCAGAGACAGAGTTAGAAAGGCAAGAAAAAAAGTTGCGCATGATCGTGTCCTTGGATATACGAAATCCGGTTGATGTCGTTTGGCTCCCTGATCTGTGCATCGGCTGATGACTTTAATGCGGCTTCAAGCGCAGCGCGGTTGCCGATATGGTTCCCGGTCCGCTCCACAGCTGGTTGGCTTACGCATGGGCATGGGGGCTGTCTGATTAATTCACTAAACGCTGCTCAGACGCATAATCCTGACTGGGTGAGGTCGTATGCCCTCATTATGTCTGTGTGAAAAGACCATACGTCTGCGAAAGTGTTGTTCGTTTGTATGTTTGTCTGATTGATAAATAATTCTTCGGCAGTTACCAGGTCAGAGGGGCTGATGTCATGAGCCTGATGGACTGGGCATGATGGCCTGTGTCTGATGTCATGAGTCTATGGGCTGAGCCTGATGTCATGGAGCAGACGGCCTGTGTCTTATGTCATGAGTCTATGGGCTGAGCCTGATATCATGGAGCAGACGGCCTGTTCCTTATGGCCTTAGCCTGATGGCCTGTGCCGGGGCGCCAGCTGGCGTGTGCAGCCTGAGCGCTATGTCTGTTTAATGGCTTACTGTGTTTCAGGACGGTACGGAAGCTGATTATGTAAGAACACACACCTTATGATGTCCGCTTGTTCTGCCCTCTTTACCGCAGGGCGTACGCATGATACGTGCTAAGCGGCTTTTCTCAGCTCTAAAGCGGCAGCAATTATGCCTACTGCATTTAGCAGCTGAGCATCGTCAGCCAGACGCACAACGAGCCTTTTTATTGAGCTGTCGCTATAGTTCGTATCTGTTTTTAAGACATTAACAAAGT